>JAKLJY010000136.1 GCA_023150895.1 Myxococcota bacterium
GGGTAGCGCTCGGTCGGTCGCGACCGGCGCGCTCGGCGGTCGCCTCGACCCGAGCGCCCTCGCATCGGCATCGGTTATGGCGACAAGCTCCCAGGGCCGGGCGCTGACAGACTCCCAGGCCGAAGCACCGCCCGGCGGGGCGGCGGCAATACGCGTCGGCGGGGCAGTCGCCGTTCCACAGGCAGACGTCGCCTTCCAGCGGCAAGGCTTCGGCCACCGCGGGCCACGCGGTCGGGGGTGCTGCACCGCCCTCGCCCCCGATGCCGCCCTCGCCCCCGCTGCCGCCCGCGCCGCCCGGTTCGCCCCCGAGGGGTCCATCCGGGATGGCGGGCGGCTCGTCGAAGAAGCCGTCGCCAAAGGGGCCCGCGCACGCGGTGAGCACGACGGCGGTGCAAATCGAGAACCCACGACGGAACATGTGGCGGTCCCCCGGTGTCGTCGCCGGCCCCCGCGGCCGGTCGTCCGAGGAGTACTGACCCCGCGGGCCCGGCCTTTTCTTCGAAGAAAGTCCGCGCCCGGCCCGCGCCCGGCCCGACCCCGCCCATCGGCACCACACCCGCCCGCCTTGACGGCGCCGGTCGACACCGGCGACCCTTTCGCCTCTCCCGTTGGTCACCCAAGCCCCCTGCCCCACGGCGCCGCGTCGTTCGCGACCGCAGCGCCCGGAGTCGCCCGTGCTCACCCGTCGCCAGACCGCCGCCGCGCTCCTCGCCGCGCCCTTCCTCGCGCTCCTCGCCGGCCGGCGGGCTCGCGGGCAGGCGGGGGCGCCCCCCGCGCGGCGCTTGCTGATCTTTTCGTCCCCCAACGGCACGATCCATCGCCATTGGCGGCCGAGCGGCGGTGAGCGCGACTTCGCGTTCCCGGCGGGCAGCATCCTCGAGCCGCTCACGCCCTGGCGGGACCGCCTGCTCGTCGTCGACGGCCTGAACTTCCTCACGGGCAACAACCACGAGGGCGGGCAGGCGGCGATGCTGACCAACGGCGGCGGGCTCGAGACGCCCACGCGCGGGGCGTCCGTCGACCAGTACCTCGCGCGGCGCATCGGGGCGGCGGACCGCTTTCCCTCGCTCGAGTTCGGCGTGCTGACGGACATCTGGGGCGCGAACATCCAGACGCGGATCGCCTACAGCGAAGCCGGTCGCCTCGTTCACCCCGAGGCCTCGCCCCGCCGCGCCTTCGACCGCATGTTCGCCGACGCGGCGGGCGGGGCGGACGCGGCCGCGCGCCTGCGGGCCCTGCGGCGCAGCGTGCTCGACGCCAACCGGGCCGAGATCAACGACCTGCACCGGCGCATCGGCCGCAGCGAGCAACTGAAGCTCGAAGCGCACCTCGACGCCCTGCGCGGGGTCGAGCAGAGCCTCTTCAGCGAGCTCTCGTGCGGCGCCCCGGACGCGCCGGACATGCTCGATCCGGCCGCGAACGACAACGTCCCGGCCCTGCTCGAGGCGCAGACGCGGCTCGCCGTGACGGCGCTTGCGTGCGGCATGACACGCGTCGCCTCGGTGCAGCTCTCGCACACCGTCAGCCCGGTGGTGTTCTCGTGGGCGGGCAACGCCGAGGGTCATCACTCGCTGTCCCATGCGGCCGACGAGCAGGCCGAGCTCGTGCAGCAGTTCGTCCTCGCCGAGCGCTGGGTCGCCGAGCGCTTCGGCGCGCTGCTCGGTCTGTTGCGCGACACGCCCGATCCGGCGGGCGACGGCTCGCTGCTCGACACGACGCTCGTCCTGTGGGCGAAAGAGATGGGCGACAGCCGCGCGCATGTCTGCGAGTCGGTGCCGTTCGTGCTCGCCGGCGCGGTCCCCGACCCCGGCCGATACCTGCAGTTCGGCGGCGCGTCGCACGCCCGGCTGCTCGTCTCGGTGTGTCGCCTGATGGGGGTGGAGGCCGAAACGTTCGGTGATCCGACGACGGGCGCCGGCGGCCTGGCGGGGGTGGCCTGATGTTCCGTAAGAAACACGCACGCACACTCGCGCTCGCCCTCGCGGCGGCCCTCGCGTCCGCCTGCGGTGCGGAGGAGACCTCGCCGAGCAGCGTCGATGCGGTCGGCGACGGCGGCCCGGGCGGGGCCACCGGCGGGGCCAACGGCGGCGGCGGTGTGCCCACCGGCGGGGCCAACGGCGGCGGCGCAAACACCGGTGGCGCAGACACCGGCGGCTCGAACACCGGCGGCGCAAACGGCGGCGGCGGCGAGACCGGCGGCATCCCGGCCGGCGACTGCGAGAGCACCGAGGATTTCTTCGAGCGCCGCGTCTCGGTCGCGTTCATGGCGCGCACCTGCGCCAACTGCCACGTCGAGGGGGGTGCCGCGGGCATGACCCGCCTGCGCCTGCCCGCCGCCGACGCGCCGGACCGCATTGCCGAGAGCCTGCGCGTCCTGGCCCCGCTGGCTGCCGAGCAGGTTCGCGGCCTGCCGGTGCTGCTCGCCAAACCGTCGGGGCAGCACCCCGGCGGGCACGGGGGCGGTCTGCTCCTGGCGCCGGGCTCCGTCGACTACAACGCCCTCGCCGGCCTCGCCGCCCGGCTCACCGGCGAGGACCCGTGCGAGTCGAACACGCCGGCGCCCGTGCCGGACGATCCGGCCTGCGAGGTGGCCCCGCCGGGCGCGCGCACGCTGCGTCGCCTGAGTCATCTGGAGTATCGCAACACCGTCAGGGATCTGTTCGGGGTCGAGGTCGAAGACTTCGCGCCGGACCGCGTGGTGCATGGCTTCGACAACGTCTCGAGCGCCCTCGCGGTGACACCCCTGCTCGCCGATCAGTACCGGGTCGCGGCCGAGCGCGTGGCAGAGACGGTGGACCTCGCGCGGGTGCTCGCCTGCGACGAACACACCCGGGACTGCGCGGTGGAGACACTGCGGACGTTCGGACGCAAGCTGTACCGACGCCCGCTGACGGCGGACGACCTCGGCCGCGCCCTGAGCGTCTACGATCTCGCGGCCGAGGAGAGCTTCGAGGCGGGGGTCCGCTGGGCGCTGGCGGCGATGCTGCAGAGCCCGGGCTTCCTGTATCGCACGGAGCTCGGTCGCCGTGTCGACGAACGCTTCGTCCTGACGCCGTATGAGATTGCCACGGAGCTGAGCTATCTGTTCTGGCGCACGACGCCCGACGATGCGTTGCTCGACCGCGCCGCCGACGGCACCCTGCTCGACCCGGACGTCCTCACCCGCGAGGCGCGGCGTCTGCTCGAGGACCCGCGCGCGACCGAGGCGATGTGGCAGTTCACGCAGCGCTGGCTCGGCATCGATCGCCTGCCGGTGGTCACGCGCGACGCCGAGCTATTCCCCGCCCTGACGCCGGAGGTTCGCGCGTCGATGGCCGAAGAGACGGCGCGCTTCGTGGGCGGTCTGTTCGCATCGGGGGGCTCGCTTGCCGATCTGTTGCGGTCCACGGACCGCCCGCTGGACGCCACGCTGGCGGCCTACTACGGTCTGCCCGCGCCGGCCGCCCCCTGGGCCCCGGTCGACGTGAGCGACACCCCCTATGGCGGGCTCCTGACGCACGGCAGCGTGCTCGTCACCTACGCCCTGCCGACGACCTCCTCGCCCATTCACCGCGGTCTGTTCGTGCGGGAGCGCCTCTTGTGTCAGGACCTCCCCGATCCGCCGGCGAATCTCGACACTTCGCCCCCCGCGCCGGACCCGGCGGCGAGCACGCGCGAGCGGTATGCCGAGCACGCCCGCAACCCGGCCTGCGCCGGGTGTCATACGCTCATCGATCCCATCGGTTTCGCCTTCGAACACTTCGACGCGGCGGGGCGCTTCCGCGAGCGGGATGGGGCGCACGCGATCGACGCCCGCGGCGAGATCGTCGGCTCGCCCGCTTCGAATGCCCTGTTCGAAGGCACGGACGCCCTCGCCGCGGTGCTCGCCGACAGTCCGGATGTTCGCGACTGTTACCTGACCCAGTGGATTCGCCACGGGTACGGGGTCGACGACGCGCTGCCGATGGCCTGCTATGTGAACCGCCTCGCGCCGGAGGTCACGGCGCTGCGCGACGTGCTGCCCGCGCTCGCGGCGACGCCGCACTTCGTCGAGCGCACGGGCGGCGCGGCCGAGCTCGACGTCCCCGGCGCGGAGCTCGTGCCGACGGCCCCGGGGAGCATGCCGGTGTCCCCCGATCCGCCGCCGCCCCCCCCGAGCATGCCGGGCACCGAGCCGCCGCCCCCCGGGGACGACGTCACGCCGGGCGCGACGCTGACCGTCGTGGAGGCCTCGCGCTGGCAGACGGGTTACTGCGCCAACGCCGCCGTCGTGAACGACACCGACGCCGAGCTGCGCTGGGTCGTGGCGCATGCCGTCGAGGGGCGCATCAACAATCTGTGGAACGCCGAGCGCTCGGCGGACTCGGGGCGCGTCGTCTTCCGGGGCGTCGCGTGGAACGCCGCCCTCGCCCCCGGGCAGCGCGCCGAATTCGGCTGGTGCGCCGATCTCTGAGCGCCGGCCGGAGAGTCGCCCGCCGGCGCCGCGTCGGCGTTCGAATTCCCGTCGGGCGCTGAAGGCCGCCCGCGCGTCCCGTTGCCCGCCCGCGCGACCCGTCGTAACGTGCGCGCCATGACGACCCCCACGCGACTCGCTTCCGTTTTCGGCGCCTTCGCGGCGACGCTCGCCGTGAGCGCCGCCCTCGCGCCCGACCCCGCCCATGCGCAGCGGCCCGCCCCGACGCCGGACGCCCCGCTCACCCTCGCCACCCTCGACGCTTTCTGCGACACCACCGTCTTCGTGGACCGCTTGGGCCCGAGCCCGGCCATCGACGTCACCGAGGCCATTCTTCTCGAGGCCCTCGCCGCGACGGATCGCAAGTCCGCCTGTCGCTGGCGCGCCGGCATGTTGCTCGGGTACTTCGGCTCGGCGAAGGCCCCCGCAGTCCTGATGAACTTCGTCCGCACGGGCTTCCGCGGCCCGCTCGGCAACGACGAGTACATGGCCGTCCTCGGCGCCCTGCACGGGCTGGGCATCTACGTCCGGTCCCATCCCGGCGCCCCCGAGACGGCGGTCGCGCTCGAGTTCCTGGTCGACGCGACGGCGCCGTCGTTCTGGCTCGGCGGCGACGTCACCTGGTCGCGGCCCGGCGCGACGCCCGACGCGTCCGGCTACGACGCGGCGCGCTCGGCCCTCATCGGCCTGGGCCTCACGGGGTCTGCGACGGCCTGGAACGTGCTGGACTCGATGAGCACGGATCATCGCATCGCCGACGAGCTCGCCGACCGCGCGCGGTTCTCGCTCGGGCTCTGGTGCGAGGCCCGCGCGAGCCTCGATCCGACGTAGCGTTCCCGCGTTCCCGGCCTCGACGGTTCAGCGCGCGCCACAGACCGCGGCCCACGGGGCGGTCTTCGGGGCGGGCAGGGCGGCGAGGGCGAACTTTCCGAGCCGACCGACGACCGGCCGCTCCCGGAGCCCGAGGACGACGACCCGCTTCGACGTCGCGGCGCCGAGGTGGTTCAGCAGGGCCTCGCCGTCGGCGGTCCGCGCGCCGAACAGGGCGTCGGCCTCGTCGAAGAACAGCACGACGGGGCTGCGCTCGGCCGCCTGCAGGAGCCGCGCGAGGTTCTTCTCCGTTTCGCCGATGTAGCCGTTGGCCAACGCGGGGACGTCCCGACGTTCGACGGTCGCCCCGAGGCGGGCCGCGAGGGCGTCGACGGCGGCGGCGCGCTCCGGGCCGGCGGCGAAAACGAACCGGGGCTTGTCGGGCAGCGGGCGCTCGTCCTCGTTGCAGGCGGCGGAGAGGCGGGCGCGCGCGGCATCGGCGGGGGCGGCGGCAGCGGGCGCGATGGCACCGAAAAGGGCGAAGAGGCCGGCGGCCAGGGCGGGGTGAGCGGTTCGCATGACGCCGTTACACCACGGCCGACGGGTCGGACGCCAGTGCATGCGACTTGTGACGCGCCCCCGCGGCACGTAGCGTGCGGGCGCCCCCCAAAGCACTCAGAGCACCCGAACCCCGAGAACACCCGCAGAAAGGCCCTGGCATGACCCCCGCCGGACGCGAACGCCTGGAGATCCTCGCCCGCCGTCGCTGGCGCCTCGCGCTCGCGCTCACGGGAGCGATGCTGACGACCTACTTCGGCTTCATCCTGCTGGTGGCCTTCGACAAGCCGCTGATGGGGCAACAGCTCGCGCCGGGGCTCTCGCTCGGGATGTTCCTGGGTGCGGCGGTCATCGTCGTCGCGTGGGTGCTGACCGGCGTGTACGTCGCCTGGGCCAACAAGGTCTACGACGCCCAGCTCGCGCGCCTCGTCGAGGAGCACCGTTCATGACGCCCGCGACGTCCGCCCTGGGCACGCCCAACCCGACGGCGATCGCGTCGTTCCTGGTCTTCGTGGCGCTGACGCTCGTCATCACCGGCTGGGCCGCCCGGCGCACCCGCACGGCGTCGGAGTTTTTCGCCGCCGGGCGCAGCGTGACCGGCTTCCAGAACGGCCTGGCCCTGGCCGGTGACTTCATGAGTGCGGCGAGCTTCCTGGGCATCGCCGGCCTCGTCTCACTCTCCGGTTTCGACGGTCTCATCTACTCGGTCGGCTGGCTCGTCGGCTGGCCCGTGATGACATTCCTGGTGGCCGAGCCCCTGCGCAATCTGGGTCGCTACACCTTCGCCGACGTGCTCGCCACGCGGCTGCGCGCGCGGCCGGTGCGCATCGCGGCGGCCTTCGGCACGCTGACGGTCGTCGGCTTCTATCTCATCGCGCAGATGGTGGGGGCGGGCAATCTCATCAAGCTCATGTTCGGCATCCCCTACGAGGCCGCGGTTCTCGGCGTGGGGCTGGTGATGCTGGTCTACGTGTTGTTCGGGGGCATGCTCGCGACGACGTGGGTGCAGATCATCAAGGCCGTGCTTCTGCTGTCGGGCGCGACGGTGCTCGCGCTGCTCGTGCTCGCCCGCTTCGGCTTCGACCCGCTCGCCCTGTTCGAGGCGGCGGCGACGCGGTACGGGCCGCAGACGCTGGCCCCGGGCAAGCTGGTGACGAGCCCCGTCGAGGCCATCTCGCTCGGCCTCGCGCTGATGTTCGGCACCGCCGGGCTGCCACACATCCTCATGCGGTTCTACACCGTGCCGGACGCGCGCGCCGCGCGGGCCTCGGTCTTCTATGCCACCGGGTTCATCGGTTACTTCTACCTCGTGACGTTCATCCTGGGCTTCGGCGCGTCGGTCATCGTGGGCCGCGAGGGCATCGCCGGCATCGACAAGGCGGGCAACATGGCGGCCCCGCTGCTGGCGGAAGCCGTCGGGGGCACGGCCTTTCTGGGCTTCATCAGCGCCGTGGCCTTCGCCACCATCCTGGCCGTGGTGGCGGGTCTGACGCTCTCCGGCGCGGCGACACTGAGCCACGACCTCTGGACGCACGTCGTCCGCGCGGGTCGCGACTCGCCCGATCACGAACAAATCCGGGTGGCGCGGGTGGCGACGGTCGCCTTGACAGTCTCGGCCATCGTGCTCGGGCTCGCCTTCAAGGGGCAGAACGTCGCCTTCATGGTGGGTCTGGCCTTCGCCATCGCCGCGAGTGGCAACTTCCCCGCGCTGCTGCTCACGATGACGTGGTCGGGCTACACCACGCGCGGGGCGGTGACGTCGATGCTCCTGGGCGGGCTCGGCTCGGTGGCGCTCATCGCGCTGTCGCCGACGATCATGGTCGACCTTCTGGGGATGGAGACGGCGCTCGTCCCGTTGAAGAATCCGGCCGTCATCACCTTGCCCCTGGCCTTCATCGGCGGCATCGTGGTCTCGAAGCTGTGGCCCGAGCCCGCCGCCCGCGCCGCCTTCGCCGACATGGCCCACCAGACCCACGTGGGGCATGCCGACGATTGAGGCCGCGGCCCGGTCGCCTCGGGAATCAGCGCGACCGTCGCGGCGGTTTCCATCGGGACGCCGTCCCGTGCCCCTCCCAGGAGATGCCCATGCCGCTCGCCCTCCCGCTCTCCGCCGCGCTCGCCGCCCTGCTCGCCGCGCCGGCCGTCGTCCCCGCCGCCGAGCCCGCCCCCCGCGTCGGGTTGCCCGCGGCCGTGACGATGCGCCTCGACGCCGCGCTGCCCGAGGGCCGCCGGGTCGGTCGGGCGCTGCTCTCGCCGGCGTTCGACCCGAACCTGATCATCTCCGCCCCCACCGAGGTCGAGGTCACGTTCCTGCGCGCGAAGGCGGCCTATCGCAACGCGTTCGGATACTTCACCTGGCAGCTCGGCCCGGACGGCGTCGAGATCCTCGACCGCCAGCTCATCGTCGAGGACGCCTCGGCCCGCGCGCTCGGCCCGGGCAAGGCGCTCGTCCTGACCGACGCGGCGGGCGCGCCCCGCACGTTTGAACCCGGCACGCGCCTCGGCTTTTTCGTCGTCGCCGACGCCGCGCGCCGGGGGGACGACGCAACGGCTGCCCCGGCCACCCGCCCCGAGCGCAACGCCCGCATCGCCGGCGGCGTGTTCACCACGGTCGACGCCCTCAACCCGGAGTACCGGCCCGGCGAGCCCGGACGCGCGCGCCACACCGCCATGGTCGGCCTGCCCGGGGTCGAGGGGTTCATGGACGGGGCCCCGTTCTACGCGATGGGCTTCGAGGATCGCCTGCGCGCGGGCCGCTCGGACGAGGACTTCAACGACCTCGTATTCGCCGTCCGCGCGCGCACGCCCGAGGCCCTCGACGAGACGCCGGTGCCGCGCCTCGCCGCCGAGCACGTCGCGCCCGACGCCGATCCGGACGCGGACGGCCACCACGGCCTCGACGACTTCTTCCCGGAGGACCCCCACCGCGCGACGGTCTTCTACGGCCCGACGGTCGTGTTGCGCGGCCGCGACGGCGGCGTCGTGCGCGCGCAGACGCAGCGGGTGCGGGCCGCGGACGGGCGCACGCACGACCTCGTCGCCACGTTCGCGCGCGAGGCCGGCGCCGAGGCCGAGACGCTCACCCTCGGGGGCCTGCCGGCGGGCGCCCGGGGTCGGCTCGTCATCGAGCGCTTCGCCGACGACGGGACACATCACCCGCCCGTCACGCGCGATCTGGCCTCGCTTCTGAAGCCCGCCCGCCCTGGCGCGGGCGCGTCCCCGACCACGGTTTCGCTGGTCGTGCCCGAGCTCTTCGGTCCGGGCGAGGGCGGCGAAGTCCGCGTCGCGCTGCGATTCGACACCCCCCTCGCCGTCTTTCCCGGCAAGGCCGAGATCCCCTGGCGTCTGGCCGGCGTCCCGCCCGCCGCCCGCCGCGTCGTCACGGGCCCCGAGGCCGCGCCCGTGAGCATCCTGCCCCACCCCTGGCGGCTGCGGGTCGCGCCCTGAGCGCGTGCGTTGCCGCGCGTGCAGGCCGAATCCGCTCCGTCGCCTTTCCCGTGAAACCCGCCCGTCGATTGTGATACCGGGGCCCGGTCGTCGACCCACTTCCGACCGCCCCACTGGAGGGTTCCATGACTGCTCGCATCCCTCACCTGACCCTCGCCCTCGCGCTCGGCCTGACCGCCGTCGCCTGCGAACCCGAGCCCGCCCCGGTCGTCGCGACGCCGCCCAAGGGTGCGCCGGTCGCCGCACAGGCCGCCAGCCAGGCCGCCCCCGCCCTCACCGCGGCGCAGATCGCCGGTGAGAACCCGCACGCCAAGGGCCTGCCCTCCGACGCCGTCCACGGCGGTGTAGCGGCCGGGATGCCCCCCGGCCACGGCGCGGGCGGACCCGCCGGCGGTGGCGGCGGTGGCCTGTCGGGCAAGGTCCTCGAGCGGATGAACGCCGCGACGTACACCTACCTGAAGCTCGCGACGAGCTCGGGCGAGATCTGGGCCGCCGTGCCCGAGACGACGACCGCCGTCGGCGCCGACGTGACGATCAACGACCCGATGCCGATGGAAGGCTTCGAGAGCAAGACGCTCGGTCGCAAGTTCGACCGCATCGTCTTCGGCACGCTCGGTGCGGCCGGCGGTGGCGCACCCGCGGGCGCCGGTGCGATGCCCGGTGGCGCCCCCCACGGCTCGGCCGGCAGCCAGCCCACGGCCGGCGACCCCCACGCCGGTCTGCAGCTCCCGCCCGCCGCCGGCGTCGGCGACGTCAAGGTCGACAAGGCCACGGCGCCCGACGCCCGCACGGTGGCCGAGGTCTTCGCACAGAAGGCCGCCCTCAAGGACAAAACGATCACCGTCCGCGGCAAGGTCGTGAAGTTCTCGGCGGGCGTGATGGGCAAGAACTGGGTCCACGTCCGCGACGGCAGCGGCACCGACGCCGCCAAAGACAACGACCTGACGTTCACCACGCAGGACACGGTCGCCACGGGCGACGTCGTCACCGCCTCCGGCACCGTGCGCACCGACAAGGACTTCGGCGCGGGTTACTTCTACCCGGTCATCGTCGAAGAGGCCAAGGTCGCGAAGTAGTTGCCCATGCCCCTTCGGGGCACCCGGGTGGATGAAACCCGGGGCAGGAGCCCGAACTGCGTTTCTTAGTAGTTGCCCATGCCCCTTTGGGGGCACCCGGGTGGATGAAACCCGGGGCAGGAGCCCGAACTGCGTTTCTTAATAGGCCCGAAGGCCCCGTCAGCGTTCGGGGAGCGCCATGCCGCCATCGCGGGCCGGGGGCGGGCAGAACGGCGAGGCGTCGGCGCAGGCCGGCGGCGGATCACAGGCGCCCGTCGGGCCACAGACGAAGACACCCCCGACACATCGACACTCGGTGTCCGCCACGTAGTCCGCGCAGCAGCACCCGTAGTCGTACAGGCAGGCGCCCCCGCCCTCGCAGGCCGCTCCCTCGTCCGGCCGCTCGGCGGGGCAGGGCGTCTCGCCGAGCTCGGCGTCGGGCACGGCCGCGGCGTCCGGGGCCGGGGTGGGCGCCGCGTCGGAAGGCTGGCCTGTCGCGGCGTCCGGCGCGGGCCCGATGTCGCGCGCGGGCTCGGGCTCGGCGTCGCTCGCGCAGGCGGTCCACGCGATCGAGAGGGCACAGCAGGTGATGAACCGGGCGGGCAGCGACATGGGGGCTCCTCTCTGACCCCTGTGGATACGGCTCGCGACCCGCGCGGTCAAGACCGGCCGAGCATCCGCGGGTGGCGTCCGACCGGGCGACTGCGGCATCCTCCCCGCATGAAGACCCCCGACGCCGAACGCCCCGCACCGCCGAAGACCATCGACGCCTACCTCGAAGCGTTCCCGCCCGAGGTGCGGAGCCGACTCGACGCGATGCGGGCCACGATTCGCGCCGCCGCGCCCGACGTCGGCGAGAAGATCGCCTACGGCATCCCCACCTTCACGCTTGCGGGCAAGAACCTCGTCCACTTTGCGGGATACGCAAAACACGTCGGCTTCTATCCGGCGCCGTCCGGTCTCGCGGCCTTTGCCGACCGGCTCGCCGGCTTCAAGAGCTCGAAGGGCGCCGTGCAATTCCCCCATGACCGCCCGCTGCCCCTCGACCTCGTGACCGACATCACCCGGTTCCGGGTCGGCGAGGT
The DNA here is from genome assembly GCA_023150895.1 of Myxococcota bacterium. Classification (GTDB taxonomy): domain Bacteria; phylum Myxococcota_A; class Bradymonadia; order UBA7976; family UBA1532; genus CAINDO01. Next base: position 11,388 of record JAKLJY010000136.1, read on the forward strand.
GCGTCCGGGCTGACGGCACCCGCGCGCCGCGCTACTCTGACCGGACGACGGACCCCCACGCGGAGACGAGCGAGCATGGCATCGGGATGGGCGCCGGACGGCGCCGTACAGGACCAGGTCGACGCCAGCGTCGAGAGCGAGATCGCCCGCGCGCGCAGCCGCCTCGCCCGCGGCCCGAGCCTCGAATTCTGCGAGGACTGCGAGGTCGAGATCCCCGAAGCCCGCCGCCGCGCCGTGCCCGGGGTGCGTCGCTGCGTACGGTGCCAGTCCGCGCAGGACGCGCAGGACCGCGCGCAGGGCCTCTACAACCGGCGCGGCAGCAAGGACAGCCAGCTCAAATAGGTGCGGCAGCGGTGCTCCGCAGGGGAGCAACTCTACCCCGACGCGACGTCGGACGGCGCCCGCGACACCGCGCCACAGGCCGGCGGCGACCTGGCACGATGGCTGCACTCCAATCCGACCAATCCGATTGGAGCCTCGACCATGCCGCAGCCCATCCACCGTTCGTCCTCCGTTGCTCTCGCGCTCGCCACCGGGCTCGCCGCGCTCGCCGCGCTCACCGTCGCCGCCACGCCGGCCCATGCCGAGGAAACCCTCGAAGTCCACCGCGACGATGACGCCACGCCAGTGTCCCGCTTCGGCCTGGCGTTGGGTCTGCCCTTTACGGGCGGCGGCAACGACGGCGCACAGACGCTGGCGTTCACCGTCTCATTCTCCCGCGACCTGCTGTACGCGGAAGCCGACTTCCAGGCCTTCCGCGGCTTCGAGAGCCAGCGCACGCTGGCGGGCGGTGGCGCCGGCGTCGCCGTCGACTTCGGGTCGACGAACGCCCGCCTGCTCATGACCGCCAACTACGCCCTCTCGAACGAAGAACACAGCCCCGATGGTCTGACGAGCCGGTACGACGCTCACATGCTCGGCGCCAAGGCCGCGTTCGCCTGGACCGCCGACTTCGGCCTCGACCTGCGCGTAGGCGTCGCCGCCTTCCGGGCGGTCGGCGACATCGACGCCAGCGATCGGAACCCCGCACCGCAAGAAGGCGACGCCGAGCCGGGCAAGACATCGGCGTATGCCTTCACGCGTGTGGGGTTCGTGTTCTGAACCGTCGGGGGGGGCGCTGACCGTGCAGAGTCCGGCCTACAAGTATTCCATCACATTCTGGATGTAATTCCGACTCGCCGGGCCATCGGCGCGTCGCCGGGCCGCGCGGGCGAGGCGTCGCACGACGGCGTCGAACTCTGCGGCGCTCACGTCGTTGAGTGACATGTAGATGCGGACGGCGGCCTGCAGGTACGAGAACAGGGGGTTCGCGTCGCGGCCGGCGGGGCGACGGGCGAGGAGCGAGTAGAGGCGCTCGAACTCGACGTCGCGCTCGATCACGCGCGAGATGTGGCAGTAATCGACGGCCGTCCGTTCAATGACGGCCAGGAACTTCAGATAGTGATCGGGGATGTCACCCTCGAGGTTCGGCGCCTTGCGTGTACCGGCGAACAGCTCGGGGATGCTCCGGGCCGTGATGTCCGCCGACTTTTCGCCGTTGACCACGCAGATGGTGTCGGTAATGGGATGGACTTCGCCCGTCTCGCGCGTCGCAAACCCGAGGATGGGCATGTGATCGTCGAAGGTCGGGTCGAGACCGGCGCTCTCGAACTGGGCGAACACGGATTGATCCATGGCTGACAGGGCTCCTCGGGGGTGGGGCGGGCGGCCGCGTCACGGGCCGATCTGGTCTTCGAGACGGACCTCGACGGTGCGCCCGTCGTGACGCCAGGTCAGATCAATCTCGGGGTAGGGGTCGCCGGGTCGCGGGCGGGCGGCGAGGCGGCACCGCTCCAGGTCGCCGAACGCCGCCAGTTCGATGGCATCGCCAGCGCGACCGGCCACGCGAGGTCGACAGACCGTCAACTCGGCCCCGGCGGGGAGTTCGAACACATCCGCCCCGTGGGGGGTGAGCCCCTGGGTGCGCAGCGGGGCGCGCAGGCGCCACCCGCCACCCGAGACGACGTCCACGGTGATCGGGGCGGCCAGACCGGCGACGCTCGCAAGCGCGGTCGGCGGCGCGGTCGGCGGCGCGGTCGGCGGCGCGGTCGGCGGCGGCAAAACCGTCGACGCCGCGGCGGAGGCGGGCGCGGCCGAGGCGGGCGCCCCCGCCGGGACGGGCGCCGGGGATGACACCTCGTCGTCCTTCCCGGTCAGCGCGAACCCCAGCCCGACGACGACGGCGAGCGCGGCTGCCGCCGTGCCCGCGATCAGCCCCCGCCGCCCGGGCGCCCGGGGGGGCGCGCTGACGACCGTCGCGCCGTCGAACGCGTCGACAGGTGTGCTGGCCGCGGTCCTTCGTCCGCGCGCCTCGCCCGGCTCGAAGGTCGAGTGCGGGTCCGGCTGGTTGCCGCCCGAGGGGATGGGCGCAGGCGACGGGCCACCCGCGGCCGCCTCCGCCCACAGATTCAGCCACGCGAGCGCATCCCGCGGGCGGTCGGCGGGCACCGTCGCCAGCGCCGCCATGATGGCCGCGCCGAGGGCAGCGGGGCAGTCCGGCCGCAGGCGGCGGACGTCGGGAAAGCTCTGCCCGCGCGCATAATGCACGGTGAGCAGCCCGCGAAGCTGACTGTGATCGAGCCCGGACGGCGCATCGACCGGCGGGCGCCCGGCGACGAGGCGGTAGGCGATCATGCCGAGGGCGAACACATCGGCGTCGGGTTTCAGCGCGGCGATGGACAGCTCGCCCTTGAGCACCTCGGGCGGCAGGTACAGCGGCGTGCCGAGCATCTGCCCGGTGGCCGTCGCGCCCGCGGCTTCCGCGGCCCGGGCGAGGCCGAAGTCGAGCACCTTGACGTGCCCGGGCGCCGACCCGCACAGGAAGACGTTGCTCGGTTTGAGATCGCGGTGGATGACGGGGCCGCGCTCGTGGCGGTGGGCGTACCCCACGGCCCGCGCGAGCCCGGTCAACCATGCCACGCAGCGCGAAATGGGATGCTGCGGCTCCGCGAGCAGGGCGTCCTCGAGGGTGCGACCCTCGAGGCGCTCCATCACCAGCACCAGCGCGCCTTGGTGCTGAAAGAACGTGTGCAGGCGCACGATACCCGGGTGGTCGAGCATCGCCAGAAGCTGCGCTTCCTGCACGAAACGCCGCCGCAGGTCGTCGCGATCGCCGAGTTCGGGGCGGATCATCTTCACGACCCACGGCCGCCCGAGCAGGGTCTCGGTGGCCTCGAACACGACGCCCATGCCGCCCTCGCCGAGGCGCGGGCCGAGGGTGTAGGCGCCGATGACGTCGCCCGGGCGGGGGATGGCGGGAAGCGGCCGGCTCATGGGGGTCCGGTATCACCCGGGCGTCGTCGGTGCAAGCGTGATGCCCGGGTCAGGCGCGCCCGGGCGCCCCGGCGGCAATCGGCAACGGCCGCGGCAAACACCGGCCGTTCGTCGGCCATCCGTTGCCGCTCGGCGGCAATCTTGCCGGCCCTTGCGTACATCCAAGGGACAACGGCCGAGCGTCAGGGGACAGGGCGCGCGACCCGGAACCCGAGGTAGTCGTACCGGAGGCCGGGCGAGTCCCCACTGCGGTTCGCCGCCCGGAAGTACGCCGGGTCGTCGCTCCCCCACCCCCCGCCGCGGAACACGCGGTCGGCCCCGGCCGCGCCGATGCGTGCCGTGCCGTCCCGGGGCATGCCCTCGTGACCGCTCGTCTCGTAGGCGTCCTCCACCCACTCCCAGACGTTGCCGCCCAGGTCGCAGACGCCGTCGCGGCTGTGGCCGCCGGGCTTCTGGCAGGTCGGCCACGTCGTGTTCTGGCCGCAGCCTGACCCGCCCTCGCCCGTCATCACGGCCACGGCGCAGGTCGGGTCGGTGGAGCCCCAGGGGTACTTGCGGCCCTCGCCGCGGCCCCGCGCCGCCCACTCCCACTCCGCCTCCGTGGGCAGGCGGCCGCCGGACCAATCGGCGAACTTCCTGGCCTGATGCCAGTCCACGCAGTTGACCGGGTGGTTCGCGCGGTCGGGTTTGTCCCAGTTGCAGCCGCCACCCGTGTCGGGCGCGGCACACGGGCCTTCGTTCACGCACTTGCGGAACTGCGCGACCGTCACCTCCGCCTTCGACAGCTCGAACGTCGCGACCCGCACGTCGTACGACGGCCGGGCTTCGTCATTTGTCGCCCTGGGCTTGCCCGGGCGGTACGACCCGCCCTCGATGCGCACCGGCACGAGGCCGAGCTCGCGCCAGCGGTCGGCGCGCCGCGGGGCCGGTGCGGGCCGGTCCTCATTGGCGGCGGCCGGCGCCGGCCGCGGCGGCTTCGGGCGCACCGCGGCTTGCGCCGCGACCGCCTGTTGACACGTCGTGAGCTGTGCCGGCCCACGCCCGAGCGCCACGCCCGTACACGCCGCCGCGCAGGCCGCGGGCGTTCCCCGCTTCGCCTCGTAGGCCTTGAACGCCTCGTTGCAGGCCTTGAGTGTCGTCTCGGCGTGCGCCGCCCCGCCGCACAGCATCACGAGCCCGAACGCCTTGGCGAAGCCCGCCACACCGGCCATCCATCTCGTCATTCGCCGCTCCTGACACGCCTGAGAACTCACGCGGTGAGTCGTACCCCGCCGGCCGGCGTCGCGCAATCTGGACGATGCGGGCCGACAGGCGTGGTCGCCCGCGCCGGCGTCGGCTGCCCGCGCCGCCGAGATTCTGCTCCCCTCCGGCCAATGGTGCGGCTATGGTGCGCTCGATGCCCGCCGCTCAATCCACGAAACCCGCAGCGAGCAACCCTGAGGTGCTCCGCATCCAGAACTTCGCTCACGTGGCCGACGCGAATCTCACGCTCGGCGACCTGACCGTCGTCGTCGGGCCGCAGGGGGCGGGCAAGAGCCTCGCGCTCCAATGGCTGAAGGTCGCGTTGGACGGCAAGCAACTCGTCGAGGCGCTCAAGGCTGCCGGCCATCCGACGGATCGCCCGGAGGTTCTGGTCGACCTCATCTTCGGGTCCGGCATGGCGCCCTCTTGGATGGAGGGCAAGACGACGGTGAAGTTCGGCCGACGAACACTCTCGCTGGGCGGCATCGGCAGAATCGGAAACGGCAGCGAGAGACTGTTCTTCGTGCCGGCGCACAGGTCCATGTTGATCAGCGACGGGTGGGCGGCCCCGTTTCAGAAGCTGAACGCCGAGACCCCAGCCGTCGCGCGCCTGTTCAGCCAGAACCTCTTCGATCGGTTCAGCGGCAAGGAGTCCGGAACTCTTTTCCCCGTGGAGCGGCGGCTGAAGAAGGAGATCCGCGACAAGATCGACGCCGCGGTCTTCCACGGCGGCCGCGTGGGCATCGAGGAGGACGCACAGCACGCGATGCGGCTCCGGTTGGTGCATGGCGACATGCACCTGCCATTCATGACCTGGACGGCCGGCCAGCGCGAGTTCACGCCGCTCCTGCTGGGGCTGTACCACCTTCTGCCGTCCACGAAGCTCCGGAAGCGAAGTGGCACGGATTGGGTGGTGATCGAGGAGCCGGAGATGGGCCTGCACCCGCAGGCCGTGACGGCCGTGATGTTGCTCGTTCTGGATCTGCTCTGGCGGGGCTACCGCGTGGTCATGTCCACGCACTCCCCCCATGTGCTGACGCTCCTGTGGATGATGAAGCGCCTGCAGGAGCACAACGCGAGGTGGCAGCTCGTTTGCCAGGCATTTGGGGTCCGAGCACCCCAGAACATGCATCTCGTGGCCAAAGCGGCGCTGCAGAAGGACTACCGCGCCCACCTGATGGATCTCGGGCAAGACGGCCAGGTGCGGGCGGTGGACATTTCGACGCTCGACCCCGACGCTGCCGACGAGCGGATCGCCGGATGGGGCGGCCTGACGGAGTACTCGTCACAGTTCGGCGACGCCGTTCGAATGGCCGTAAACGAGAGCGAGAAGTGACGCTTTCGGCGCCCACGCCCATCCGCGGTGCTCTGACGGAAGCGTCCGCCCTCCTCCCACGGGTGAAGGACGGCCTCGGCGCCGTGCAGACGACGCACAAGGATTACCTGAGCGTGGAACTCCGGACGGCGTTCGCGGACAGCATCGACATCGACGCAGCGCTGAAGGCGGGCCACGAGTCGGAAAACCGCTGGGACTACCTGCTCGGCCACGCGCCGAGCGGCCTGGTCGTCGCCGTCGAACCGCACTCTGCCAGGGATGACGAGATCGCCACGGTGATCAACAAGCGCGCGGCGGCGCGGGCGCAACTGAAAGACCACTTGCGACCCGGTGCGAAGATCGCCCGATGGCTGTGGGTTGCGTCGGGCAAGGTACGCTTTGCCTCGACGGAGAAGGCGGGCTTCCGGCTCGCTCAACACGGCATCGAGTTCGTGGGCAGCCAGGTCCAGGCGAAGCACCTCCCCACGCAGGCAGCGGCCCCGACGCGGGGGACCGGCAAACCACGCCGAGAATCGCCCGCAGGCCGGTGACGGCGCTCGCCCCGCCCCCTTTTCCCGGTGTCGTCGTGCCCCGAGCCGGGCCGAGGTCCGCGCGTGGCGAGAGGCGATCGGCGAGTGGCTCGCCTTCAACCGCGGCCTTCGGCTCAACGCGCCCGACGCTCCGGTCATCGCGTGCGCGGCGACACTTGACGCCCTGGGCTACCGCATGACCCGGCACGAACGGAGGCACCGGGTGCGCACGCTGCGGCAATCGGCAACGGTCGCGGCAAGAACCGGGCATTCGCCGGCCATCCATTGCCGCTCGGCGGCAAACTTGCCGGGCTCTGCATAGACCCAATGGACAGTGGCCGAGCGTCAGGGGAGAGGGCGCGCGACCCGGAAACCGAGGTTGTCGACCCGGCTGCCGGGCGCGTCCCAGCCGCGGAGCGCCGCCCGGAAGTACGCCGGGTCGAAGTCCCACCAACTCCCGCCGCGGTACACGCGGACGGCCCCTGCCGCGCCGGTTCGCGCCGTGCCGTCCCGGGGAATGCCCTCGTGACCGCTTTTCTCGTAGGCGTCCTCCACCCACTCCCACACGTTGCCGCCCAAGTCGCAGACGCCGTCCCGGCTGTGGCCGCCGGGCTTCTGGCAGGTCGGCCACGTCGCGTTCGTGCCGCAGCCCTGGCCGCCGTTGCCGTCCATGACCGCGACGGCGCAGGTCGGCTCGGCCGGGCCCCAGGGGTACTTGCGGCCCTCGTCGCGCCCCCGCGCCGCCCACTCCCACTCCGCCACCGTCGGCAGTCGCCCGCCGGACCATTCGGCGAACTGCCGGGCCTGATGCCAGTCCACGCAGTTCACCGGGTGGTTCGCCCGGTCGGGTTTGTCCCAGTTGCAACCGGCACGGGTATCGGGCGCCGTACAGGGCCCCTCGTTCACGCACTTGCGGTACTGCGCGACCGTCACCTCGGTCTTCGACAGCTCGAACGTCGCGACCCGCACGTCGTACGACGGGGGGGCCTCGTCGTCCGTCGCCCCGGGGGTGCCCGGGCGGTACGACCCGCCCTCGATGCGCACCGGCGCGAGGCCCAGCGCGCGCCAGCGGTCGGTCGCGACGCGCGGGGCCGGTGCCGGGCGGTCCTCGGCGGCGGCCGGAGAGGGCCTCGGCGGTTTCGGACGCACGGCGGCTTGCGCCGCGGCCGCCTGCTGACAGCTCGCGAGCTGCGCCGGCCCTCGCCCGAGCGTTACCCCCGTACACGCCGCCACGCAGGCCGCGGGCGTCCCCCGTTTGGCCTCGTAGGCCTTGAACGCCTCATTGCACCCCTTGAGCGTCGTCTCGGCGTGCGCCGCTCCCCCGCAGAGCATCACGAGCCCGATCGTCGTGCCGAAGCCCGCCACATCGGCCATCCATCTCGTCATTCGCCCCTCCTGACAGGCCTGAGAATCCACGCGACGAGTCGTACCCCGCCGCCCGGCGCCGCGCAATCTGGACGACGCGGGCCGGCCGTGTACGATTCACTGGTTTCGCTCGGGAGGGACCGGGCGACGACGGGAAGGCGGGGCCACGGCATGGAGCTCACGATTCAGGACGTCGCCACGCTGCTCGGCCGCAGCGAGCGCACGGTGCGCCACCAACTCGGGAGCGGCGCGTTGAAGGGGAAGAAGCGCCAGGGGGTCTGGTACGTGGACCGCGCGGATCTGCCGTTGACGGATGACCAAAGGGCCGCGCTCAGGGCCCGCGGCGATCGCCTGCGCGACGCGCTCGAGAGCGCGCTGCCCGAGGCCGCGCGGGAGGGTTCGGCCCACGTGCTCCGGGGCTTGCTGCCCTTCGAGGCCACGCGGCTTCTGCTGCGAAGCCTGCCACCCGACGCCGACACCGAGGTGCGCGACCGCCTCGCGTCGGCGTTGGCCGCCCTGGCCGAGGGCCACTTCGAGTTCGAGGCGGACGCCAAGGTGCAGGCATGGCGGCGCGCCCGGGTTCATCTGGCCCACGCGGTCGCGCGCATGTGGGTGCTGGCCGACGACTCGAGCCCCGAGGCCAACCGCATCGAGACCGAGATCATGCCGCGCATGGCCGGCCTTCTGCGCAGCGCCGAGCGGCTGGCGTCGGCGGCTGGACCGCGAGGCGCGCCGCCCGGTGCGCGCGAACGCGGCGAACGCGATTCAGGGGGACCATCCCGAGGGGCCGACCGCGTGAACCGCGGCGGGAGTTGGAGGAACGACGACCCGGCGAACTTCCGGGCGGCGAACCGCAACAGGAACACGCCCGACAACCGGAACGACAACCTCGGTTTCCGGGTCGCGCGCCCTCTCCCCACGCAGCCCGCCGTTGGCGTCAGCGCCGACGCCGGGCAGGTGGTCTCCCGGCGGCGGGTGCGAGCCCGCCCGCCGACGCCGGCCCGCTCGCTCGCTCGCACCGCCGACTCGGGCGGGAGGCGTCGACGGGCACCGGGCCGGCACTGTTTGTCTCGGCCCGTGGCCCGGTGACGCCGTGAGCCGCGCGACCGGCCTCCTGGCCTCGCTTTGCGCCCCCGGCGAGCTGGCGACCGTCGCGCAGCGCTGCGCCCGGGGCAAGCGCAGGCAGTCCGACGTCGCGTGGTTCCTGTTCGACGAGGCCCGGCAGGTGGCCACGTTGCGCGACGCCCTGACGACGGCCACCTGGCGCCCCGCTCCGCTCGCGGCCTTGGTCGTGCGCGACCCGAAGCCGCGGGTCATCGCCCGCTCGCCGTTCGAGGATCGAGTCGTGCACCTCGCGCTCGCGCGGCGCCTCGAGGCGGTATACGGGCCATCGCTGTCGCCCTCGGACTTCGCCTGTCGTCCGGGGTGGGGCCAGCACCGCGCGGTGCTCGCCCTGCAGCGCCATCTCCGGTGCAACACGTGGGCGGTGCACCTCGACGTGCGTGCATACTTCCCGAGCATCGATCCGGGGCGGATTGCCAGCCTGCTCGGCGAGCGGATCGCCGACGCGCCGTTCCTCGACCTCGTCGGCCACATGCTCGCCCAGGGTCCGGCGTTCTACGCCGAGCCGAGCGTGCGCGCGGCCGGCGGCCTGACGCCGGAGTGGCCGCCGCCGGGTCGCGGCCTCGCCATCGGGTCGTCGCTGAGTCAGCACCTGGCAGCGCACGTGTACCTGAACGCCTTCGACCACTGGATCAAGCGGCGGCTGCGCGTGCCCGGCTATGTGCGCTACGTCGACGACATCTTCCTCTTCGGGCGAGGCCGGGCAGAGGTCCGCGCATGGCGAGAGGCGGTCGGCGAGTGGCTCGCCGTCAACCGCGGCCTTCGGCTGAAGGCGCCCGACGCCCCGGTCATCGCGTGCGCGGCGACGCTTCACGGCCTGGGCTACCGCATCAGCCGCGAAGCGAGGGCGCCACGGGTGCGCACGCTGCGCCGGTTGCGGCAACGCGTGGCCGAGGAGATGCGCGGCGGTGGCGCGGTCGACGCGGCGCGCAGCCTCGCGTCCTCGGCGGGGCTCTGGGTGTTCTGACCGCCCGCCCCGCGGCAATCTTTGCCGGCCAACGGCGCCGGATGGGCGCCCCGGCGGCAAACGGCAACGGCCGCGGCAAGAACCGGGCGTTCGCCGGCCATCCATTGCCGCTCGGCGGCAAACTTGCCGGGCTCTGCATAGACCCAATGGACAATGGCCGAGCGTCAGGGGAGAGGGCGCGCGACCCGGAAACCGAGGAAGACGTACCGGAGGTCGGGCGAGTACCCGTTGCGGTTCGCCGCCCGGAAGAACGCCGGGTCGTCGTCCCCCCAACTCCCGCCGCGGCTCACGCGGACGGCCCCGGCCGCGCCGGCTCGCGCCGTGCCGTCCCGGGGAATGCCCTCGTGACCGCTTTTCTCGTAGGCGTCCTCCACCCACTCCCACACGTTGC
>JAKLJY010000137.1 GCA_023150895.1 Myxococcota bacterium
GCACTCGTGCTGGTGCTTGCCGGCCCCGTCTCCTAAGATGACGCTGGAGAGGGGGTGTTAATATGTCGACACCCTCTCAGCGTGGACGACGACTGCGCCTCCGGCTGCAACGTCAACGACGTCGCCTACTGTCAGCGCTTCTGGCCGGAGTCGGTCTCGGTCGCGCCCATGGACGTCGCGCCGGGCAACAAACCGTTCACGGACGCCGGCTGCGGCATGGTCTTCGACGCGCCCGGGCAGGCACAGTACGGCTGCTGCGCGCCGATTCTCGACTGACGGGCATGCGACGGGCGCACGCGCCCCGGTTCACAACGCCAGATCCCAGGGGAGCGCGAAGTCGGTCTCGTTCAAGCGTTCCACCCGCTCGCACGGCGCGATCACGAGACCGGGCGCGATATCCAGACCCGGATGGGCCGCCCGAAACGCCTGGAGGCCACGCGTGTCCGACCGGCCGACGCGGCTCGCGGCCTTGACCTCGATGGGATGCAGTCTGCCGTCCCGTTCGATCAGGAGGTCGACCTCGGCCCCGCCGGCGCTGCGCCAGTGATGGAGCTTTGGAGGGGGTGACAGAAGCGCCATCTGTTTGCGGATCTCACCGACGACGAATGTCTCGAACATCGGGCCCCACAGAGGATGCCCGGCGAGCGCGTCGGGCGTGGAGATCGCCTGCGCGTGGCAGGCGAGACCCGTGTCCGCCATGTACCCCTTGGGCTTGCTCGAGACCCGCTTGACCGAGTTACTCGACCAGGCCGGCACCTCGAACCACTGAAACGTCCCCGTGAGCAGATCCAGCCAACGGCGCGCCGTCTGCGGTGTCACGCCGATGTCGCGGCCCATCTGACTTGCATTGATCTCCTGAGCGCTGAGCGCTGCACAGAGCCGGAAGAAGCGCCCGAACGTCTGCCAGTCCGAGACGTCCGTGACCAGTCGCACGTCGCGTTCGACGTAGGTCCGCAGGTACGACCGGTGATAGTCGGGCACGACGTCGGCCGGGAGCGCGGTAGCCTCGGGCAACGTGCCCCTCCAGAGGAGCCCGGCGGGCGTCTCGCCGAGCGCCAACCGCGGGCGCCGCTGCAACGCGAAGCCGGCCGGATCATCGAGCCACGCCGGGAGCCAGGCCGCATCGGAGCCGGCGCGCGCGCGCTCTGCGAGGCAGAAGCCTTCCAGGTCCAGGAACACGACCCGACCCGCGAGGCTTTCGGACAGGTGTTTCAGGACTTGCCATTGTTGGGAGCCCGTGAGGAAGTACTGCCCGGGCCGGCGGTCACGGTCGATTCGCCGCTTCAGTGCCGGGACGACCTCGGGCGCGTACTGAATCTCGTCGAGGATGACGGGCGCGGGGTGGTTGTCGAGAAAGAGATCCGGGTCACTCCGGGCCCCGCCGACGTCCTGAACCGGGTCGAAGACGACCCAATCGACCGATTCACCGAGGACATGCCGCAGCAGCGTCGTCTTGCCCACCTGCCGCGCGCCGACGACAGCGACGGCCGGGAATGCCCCCGCCAATCGTTTCAGTCGCGGGGTGATGATCCTGTCGACGAACATCCTGTCATTTTGATGATGACGTCATCAATCTGCAAGAAATCCAGACGGGTCTACCCCCGCGGCCCGTAGTCGGGCACCGGTCCTTCCCGATAGGTCTCGTAGTGGGTGGGTTCGAGCACCGGATCGTCGTCGCTGCGGATGAAAAAGAGCGAGAGCCAGTAGGGGCCCGCCCACCGCATGAACTGCTCGTACGCCGCGTCGCCCGGGATGCCGGGCCCGTCCCAGGGTGACTCGATGATGCGACCGACCAGCGTGTCGAGGACTTGCTCCCGGTGACGCCCGGGCCAGCCGCGGGTGTTGCCGAGCATGAACCGCGTGCCCCGCCACTCGATGATGCGGGTCCAGAACAGCTCTCCGGGCCCGCAATCCACCCCCCGCATGACGCTCACCCGCCGGCGCGTGATCAGCTCGACGAGCCGGTGCGAGCTCCGGGTGCCCCCGGCGTCGGCGTAGAGGCCGTACCGGCTCGCGCGCACGACGTCGACGAATCGCTTCACCTCCGGGTGGTCCGGGGCGATCTCGGCGGCGAAGACCTCGGCGACCGTTCGGCCGTCGTCCGTCACGGGCAGGTCCAGGAACATCCAGCTCGTCGCCGTGAACTCGTCCGCCTCCGGGTGTTTCATGAACCGTTCGAGGTCCGCCCACGCCCGATTGAGGATGGGGAAGCGCTTCTCGGCCATCGCGAAGTGCGCGAACAGGCCGGTCAGGCGAAACAGCCGCACGAACTCGCCGATTTCGCGTGGTCCGTCGAACCGGAACAACGCGGCGTGCGCCGCCTGCATGGCCCGCACGGCCGCAAGGTCCACGACCTGCGTGTTCTTCAGCAGCATCGCCCAGTTCAGGTCGGTTGGGTTCATCGGGGGACTCTCTCAGGGGTCTTGGCGTGGTCGGGTGCTTCGGCACTTCGGTCCGGCCCCCGCCTCTATCCCGCCCGCCAGGCCCCGTCAACGCCCGGTCGCCACCAGCGCCGCCGCCACCTCGGCGAGGGCGCCCTGCCGGCTCGCCCAGGGCAGGTCGTTGTGATCGGCCGTGGGGTCGACCCAAAGGCGCTTCGGGCCGCCGTAGCCGTCGTACAGACGCCGCCCGTGGGCGGGTGCGACGACGGCGTCCCGCCCGGCGAGCACCACGAAAAGGGGCACGCGGGCGGTCGCGAGGGCCGCGGCGTTGTCGAAGCGGTCGCGCAGCAGCAGGCCGACGGGCAGCCACGGGAAGTGATCCCCCGCCGGGCCGGCCAGGCGGTCGAAGGGCGTCACCAGCACCAGCCCCGCCATCGTGTCGCCCCGCACGCGCGCCAGGTGGCAGGCCGGGCCCGTGCCGATGGACTCGCCGAGCACGAAGACCGGCCGGTTCGGCATGGCCTCGGCGACGACCGCGTCGAAGGCCGCCTCCGCCGCTTCGAAGAACGCCGCCTCGGACGGCGAGCCGGCGCGCGCGCCGTAGCCCGGGTACTCCACCACGCGCACCTCGAACCCGGCCGGGCCGAAGGTGTCGGCCATGTAGGCGCGGTCGAGGGCCATGCCGGCGTTGCCGTGGAAGGCCAGCAGCACCGGGGGGCCGCGCTCGCCGCGGTCGCTCGGCAGGTCTGGCCCCGCGAATCGCCACCCGTGTGCCCACGGCAGAGCGCCGACGGCGGCGGCGCGACGGGCGGCGACGGCCGGCTCGACGCGGTCCGGGAAGAAGACGAGGCGACGCTGAAGGGCGGCGAGCACGAGGACTCCGAGCAGCAGGCCGAGCGCGGCGACGCCCAGGCGGCGAGCGAGTGGCATACCCGCCGAGTCTACCGGCCGGCCCTCACGGCGTAACGCTCTGATCGAACTTCGTCGAGATCGCGGGGTACACGACCGTCAGCCCGCCCCCGGGGGCGCCGAGGGGCCGGTTCTCGCAGAGCCACTCACCGTTCGGATCCACCGACAGCGGCAGTTCGAGCGCGATCACGGGGTAGTCCGGCGGGGCGAGACCGTCTTGCAGCGGGCCATCCGAGGCCGTCGCCATCGCGGTGAGCGTACATCCGCCGGGGAACCCCTGCGGCGCGAGGCCGAGCGCGATGTTCCAGTAGGCCGTGCCCTCGGGCTCGCTCTGCGCGCCGATGTAGGCGGCGTGCGCCATGACCGGCCCCCCGCCCGGCCCCGTCGCCGCGGGGTCGAAGACCCAGGTCGACCCCCCGGGACAGGTGAGCACGAGGGGCGTGCGGTGCAGCGTCGTCGACTCGCCCCCCGCATGGCAGGCCAGCCCGAGCACCAGCGTCGGCAGCCGCTCGCCCGTCTGCGGGTCGTGCAACAGACCCTGAATACAGTCGGCCTTCGCCGAACAGAAGATCTCACCGAAGTCCACCTTGACGTCGACGAAGCCCGCGCCGAGGTCGCGCAGCACCGTCAGGTCGAAGGCCACGGACGCGTCGGCGTTCTCGACACACTCGAACGTGCGGACACACGCCCCGTCGGCGCAGGGGTTCCGCACGCCGGCCAGGGGCGCCCCGTTCGCGTCGAACAGACCCTCGAGGGAGAGTTCGACGGTGTTCAGGTTCCGCTCGGCATCACAGGTCCCGACGTAGGTCACATCCCCGCGGCCGTCTCCGTACGCGCTGCTGCAGACCCCGGGCTGTGACCAGACGACCGCCCCGTCCGCGTTGCGCACCGTCAGCGTGTAACAGGTGTCAGCGACGCCGTCGAGGGTCAGGGGGGCGACGGAGACGCTGACCTCGCCGGTGCGGGCGCCGCCGGCCCCTTCATCGAGCTCGGGCGCCTCGCACGCCCCGGTAAGGGCCGCGGTGGCGGTCGTGACAGACAGGGCGACGAGGGCGCGCAGGGAAGACTTCATGGGGGGGACTCCGGAAAAGGGGACGGCACGGCGCCGTCGTGTCCCCCTTTACGCAGGGCGCGCGGGTTTCTTTTTTCGACGATCGACGCCCGCTCCCCCCTCACCCCGGCAGCAACGCCCCGATCGGGTCGACGCGGAGATCCGCGATGTCCTCTTCGATGCCCGAGAGGGCGAAGAGCGTCCGCAGGACGGCCTCGGGGCGCACCGTCTCCCCCGCCTCGGGGACCTCCGCGACGAGCCCCGTCCCGAAGTCGATGTTCTGCGGGGCGAGGCCGACGTCCGAGGACGCGCCGACGACCTGACCGCCGACGATGCCGCCGCCGGCCAGGAAACAGGCGTTGGTCAGCGCGTGGTCGCGCCCGCCGAACTGGTTGATCATCGCCGTGCGGCTGAACTCGGAGAAACCGACGACGACGGTGTGATCGAGGTAGCTGCGCCCGGTGAACGGGTGCTCCCGCCGCGCGAGATCCGTCAGCAGACGCGCCACCGCGTTGAAACCGCGGAGCTGGCGGGGGCCCTGATCCGTCGCCCACTCCTGAAAGTGGGTGTCGAGACCGTTGGTGGCCTGGATGGTGACACAGCGGCTCACCCCGCCGCAGATGGCCTGCGCCGCCAGCAAGGCCTGCGCCTCGGGGCTGCTGTCGTTGCCGGTGACGCCGTAGTGTTGCCGCAGCGCGAGCATCTCCGGTGTGTTCGCCGTGAAGTCGAAGAGCCGGTCGAGGCCGCGCTGCACCATGTCGCGCGACTTGATGCGAGAGGCCTCGGCCGCCCGGAACGTCGCGGACGCGCTCGGCGAGGGGCAGGCCGCCACGTCGCGCTGGAAGGCATGGATCTGTCGCTCTTCCAGGGACGGCAGGATGGGCGCGGTCGGGCGCAGCGCGCGCAGGAGGTCGGCGACGCTGTTGACCGCGAGCGCGCTGGCGAAAAAGGGCTGGTCGACGTTGTAGGTCTCGTTCTGGACGGCCATGTTGGGGATGGCCTCGTCCTCGCCGAACCGGGCCGCGAGAATCGTCGCGACCGAGGAGCCGCGCGCGGTGAGGCCGCTCGGTGGCATGCCGGTCAGGAACCGGCGCCGGCCGACCTCGTGGGTCAGCGTGTCCATGCTCATCCCGCGGAGGATCGCGAGCCGGTCGGCGTGCGCGGCGAGCTCACCGATGAACGGCCCGAACTGCATCCCGTTGGGGGCCGTGATGATGTCCCGGTTGCCCGTGAGCAGGCCGTAACCCGGCTGGATGCGCGTCGTGCGCAGGTTGCCGTCGGTGAACAGCCGGGGATCCCGGGGATCGAGGCCGAGCAGGATGTCCCAGCCCCCGGAGAAGTAGCAGAAGATGAAGTACTTCGGGTCGACCGCCGCGTTCTGCGCCTGCGCGAGGCTCACCACCGGCGCGAGGCCGCCGAGGCCGGCGACGGTGGCGAGGGCGCCCCCGGCGAAGAGGGCGTTGCGCAGGAACGTGCGGCGGGTCTGACCGGGGCGGTCCGGGCCTGGACGTGGGTTCATGTTCGCCTCCGTGTCAGGGTCAGTAGAGATAGAAATCGGGGTGGGTCAGGAGCGCAACGCAGACGGCATTCCACCCCCGCGCGGGCTCGCCGCTGACGTGCAGGACGCTCTGGTAGAGCCACCGCCAGCTCTCCATCTCGGGGCTTTCCGGCGACATGCCGACGCCGTGGTAGGTCCGGCGCAACGCGACGAGGTGGGCGTCGATGCCGGCGGGGTCGAGATCACCGGGGGCGACGGGCAACAGCAGACGCTCTTGGTCGGCAGGCGCGGCGAGATCGGCCTGCAGGCGCCGTTCGCAGACGCTGCGCGCGGCGTCGCCGAGGAACTTCTGGAAGATGGCCGACGTCTCCAGGTTGTCGACCGTGATCTGGACGAAGTCGGCCTTGCCGAGCGTGGCGCTGAGCTCGGTGAAGAGGTTGACCTCGACGCCGTTGCGGACCTCGGTCCAGCCGATGCCGCCCGTGACCCGACGAATGGCACGGTCGAGCTGGTCGATGTCCATGCGGCGGCGCGGGCGGGTCGGCGGTGCGTCCGGATCGACCGGGGCGACGGTGGGCGGCGCCGAGGGCAACGGGTGCCCCGCGGCGGCGTCCGGGGTCTCGGCGGGTTCGGTGGGCGGCGCCGTGACGGGCGTCGGCGGGAGAAGGGATCCCTCCCCCTCCGGGACGAGCTCGACGGGCACGGGCGGCCACAGCTCGCTGCACGCCCCCAGAACGACAACCTGCGCGGCCGCGAGGGCGGCCCGGAGCAATGCGGCGTGTTTCACCGGGCCCTCCGATACACGGGGCTGGTGACGACGTCGCGCACCAGCAGGTCGTAGCGGTACCCCGCCGTCACGAACCGGGTCGTCAGCTCGTCGAGCCAGACCTCCTCGGCCGCGGTCAGCCCCTCGACGGGTCGCCCGAGCAGCCACTCGGCGGTGCGTCGCGCGACGCAGCGGGGCAACCGATTGTCGGCCACGGCGCCGAGCGCCAGCAGACGGGGCCCCGTCTCGACGTTGCGGACGTGGTCTTCACGCCGGAACTGGTAGGCCTTGAGCATGCCGAGCGAGGGGCGCTCCTCGTCCGTCAGCGCCGACATCACATAGAAGCGGCGACACTCGTCGCTGCACGACTGCCCGGTGAGGGCACAGCTCACACAGTCCTGGCGGGTCGGCGGGAACCGCTCGGGCGAAAGAAACGCCGCCCCCTGCTCGGAGTAGCGCCCCCAGTGTGCGCCCGAGGGTTCGAGCAGCGCATGACAGTACTTGCACCCGCACCGCTGCTGAAGATCGGGCTCCCGGCTGCACTCGGAGCTCGCGGGGGGCAGACCGCCGGGCGGCGGCTGGAAGGGCTGACAGAGAAACGCGTCGTAGAACCGGTTGGGGCGCGCGCGATTCGTCTGGAAGCGGATGAGAAACGCCGGCTGGGTGAGAATGCCCGCGCCTCCGGCGGCCAGCTCGATTTCCACCCAGGTGTCGCGGGCGGTGAAGGGCAAGTCGGGGAGCGTCGCCGGATCGAGCAGCAACGGCTCGAACACATAGTTGTTCGGCAACCGCGCGTGGTAGCGCCAGAAGTGGACCAGCGGCCCGTTCACGAAAGCGCGACGCGTGGTGAACAAGTCGGTGTAGGGCTGCCCCTCGCCGATCACCGCCGCGATCACCCGGCGTTGCGACTCGGCGATGGCATCGACGACGGCCAGCCGGGTCTGTTCGACGCCGCAGAAGCGCAGGTCCGGGCCGCAGCCACACTCGACGTCCTGAGCGCCGCGCGGCGTCCCGCATTCGGTGCCGAGGCTCGACACGAGGCCGTCCTGCGCGTCGAAGGCACAGACCTTGATGGGTGTCTCGGGATTCCAGTAGGGCGCGACGAAGACCCACCCCTCGCGGCGCGCGCCGTCGACGAGGCGCGTCACCGGGCGGCCGGCGGCGTCGAACGTCGCGGGTTCGTCCAGACAGGCCACCGTCGTCCCGCGGTAGGTGGGGGCCGTCACGCGCCGGAAGAACGGCCCGTTGGCGGTCTGCCCCAGGCTGAAGGCGACCGAGAGCAGGTTCAGGTTCCGGACGCTGTTCCACAGCAGCGCGTCGTGGTGCCGGACGGTGCGCTCCAGAAAGCCCGGGGTCGCCAGCAGGTCGTCGAGCACGTCCTCGGGCACGTCGCCCGCGGCGTCGACCGCGGCCGTGTGTGCCGCCGAGGGGAGTTCGCCCGTGAGATCGAGAGAGAGGGCGCGCAGGTAACGGGCCGGCGTGAGTTCGTCGGGGGCGGCCTCGCACAGGAGGTCGACGTTTTCGCCGGGGGCCTGGGCGGCGGCCGTCTGCACCCCGACCAGGCTCAGAACGGCCAGGAAGAGCCCGCAGAGCGGGGCGGGGGCGTTGGGGCGCAAGGGCCCTGCGACGGTCATGCGCACGGGTGCACTCCGGTCACTCGGGGAAACCGGCCTCACGCCAGTCCGACAGCAACTCGAGCTGGGCGGGCGTGAGACGGGGGTTGGGGGGCAAGGGCATCCGGCCATCGGTGACGACGGCCATCACCGCCTCGAACTCGGCGGTGAACCGCGCGTACCCGTCCATGCGGTGGGCGAACCCCCGCGGGCCATGGCATTGCCCGCAGCGCAAATCGAACAGGGGCGCAATGTCGGCGGCGTAGCCCGGGGGCGGGGGCGCCGTCGGGGCCATCGTCGGGGGGGCGGTCGGGGGCGGCGGCGGGGGATCCGGTCGGTCGACCCGGAACTCGAATCGCGCCGAGACGGGCGCGGCGTCGTTCCAAGCGACCGTCACGTCGACGACGTGGGGCGCCTCCGCGAGCGACTCGCCGTCCAGAGGCAGCCGCCACGGCGGGCCTGCGAGCGTCTCGGGCGCCCGACCATCGAGCACGGTGGAGACCGAGACGACACGCTCGGGAAACGCCGGCACGATGTCCAGCGAACCGACCTCGCCGAGCGCCTGATTCACGGCGTCGAACGACGGGGTCAGCAGCACGTGGCGGCCCGGCAGAACGCGGTACAGGCCGGTCTCGGCCCCGATGACGGCGTCCCCCGCGGGCGCGCAGGCCACCGCGCGAACCGCCGGCAGCCCGAGCAGCGCCCGGAAGACCCCGTCCCGGACGTGCCAGAGGCCGTCGGCGGTCATCGCCCAGACGTCGTGTGCCGCGGGATGGGCCGCCACGTCGAGGACGAACGCGGGCAGTCGCCAGATCGTGACGCGACCCCCCGGCGCGCGCTGGTGGAGATCACCCTCGGACACGATCCAGAGGTTGTCGTCCGCGTCCGCAGCCATCGCGTCGGCCGCGAGGTTCGAGGCGACGACGTGGGCCCGCAGCGCGCCGTCGGCGAGCCCGAGCCGGTAGACCGCGCGGTCGGCTGCCACCCAGACGCCGCGGGGGCTGGCGACGAGACGGGCGCCCTCGGTGGGGAGCTCGCCGATGACCGCCCGGGCCAGCGCGCCCGCCTGCCAGCGATACAGGCCATGCTCGGTCGCAATCCAGAGATCCGCCGCCTCGACCCCCTCGGGTCCAGGGGCCAGGCCGGTCACCCCCGCCGCGAGTTGTTCGTTCAGCGGCGAGTCGGCCACGCCCTCGGGGGTCACGACCGCCAGCCCGTCCGGGCCGCCGACGAGCAGGGTCTCGGTGTCCCAGGCGAGCGCGGCGGTGAGCGTTCTCGGTGCCCCGACGTCGGCCGGACCCGCCATCCGCCAGAGCCGGATCCCGTCCGGCCCGCTCGCGAGCAGTTGGTCGTCCCGCGGCGCGGCGGCGAAGTCGACCGGCCCTTCCAGGACGCGCTCGGCGGTCGCCTCGGCGGGGTCCTGCGGGGTGACGGCGACGGGGCCACCGGGCAGCGTCGGCGGAGCGGGCGGCGGCCCGGCGTCGGCGGGGGCGCCATCCAGTGGCGCGGCGTCCGGGGGGCCGTCGAGGCCGTCGACCGGGGCTGAAGCATCGCGGGGCCCGATGGCGTCCGGAGCCAAGACCGCGTCCGGGACCGCGGCCCCGTCCGTCGACCCGCGCGAAGCATCGGTCGCCGCGTCGCTTTCGGAGCCGCCCGTCGCCGCGGTGTTGGCGTCGAGTTTCGCCAACGCGGCGTCGGCGCCTGCGTCGAGATGCCCGGAGGCCACCTCGCCGCAACAGGCCAGGGCGAGACACAGTCCCATCCAGGCGCGACGTCCGATGGCCGGGTCGAGGGGCAAGAGGCATCCGAGATGGGGGTCGATTTGATCCAGATCATGCAATGATCATTCCCGAAAGGCGCGCGGCGGCGCCCGACCGACCGCCCTCGGTGCGCCGGATCACCCCACCACGGGCCGTTCTCCGCCGGCGCCGGCCATCCGGCACGATCCATGCTGGCAGTGCTCTTCCCCCCTCGACCGCCCCCTGCCTTTGCCCGCGATGTGACAAGGTGTAATCGTGCGCCTGAGCCTTATTGTGCCTTTATGTGCAATCCTCCTCAGCGCGGTCGCCTGTGACGAGGCGACGGACGTCGGCGCCGCGGCCCCCCGGGCCGAGGCCGGGCCATCCCCCTTCGACGGGGACGCGGCGGCCGAGGACGCTTCGCCGACGCCGGCCGACCTGGGCCCTCTGCAAGGCGACGTCGCCCCGGCCGACGATCCGCCCGACGCACAGCCGGCCCCGCTCCCGGATGCCCTCCTCGCCGACGCCGCCTCGCCCCCACCGGATGCGATGGGCCACGACGCGCAGCCGGTCCCGCTCCCGGACGCCTCGCCCCCGCCGGCCCCCGATGCCCGCGTCGTCCCCGTCGTGCCGGATGCGGCGCACCCGGATGCGGCGCTCCTCGACGCGGCGCTGCCGGACGCGGCCCTGCCGGACATGGCCCCGCCCGATGCGGCCCCGCCGGACGCGGCCGTGCAGGACGCGGCCCTGCCCGATGCGGCCGTCCCGGTCGGTCCGCCCGCCTGCGATCCGCCGCTGGAGATCGAACCGAGCGACACCGTCGCGCTCCCCCTGGACCTGCGGACGTTCGGCGCGCGCGGCGGCACCGGCCGATATCGCTTCCGGCTCGAGACGCCCGAGGCGGGCGGTCTCGTGAATCTGCTGACCGGCGCCTATCTCTCGGGCGACATCGTCGGCGCCGTGGACCGCATTCGCCTCACCGACGCCGCGTGCGCCGGCGAGGCGGTTGCGACCGTGAACATCGTCGATCACCTGCGGATCGCCCCGAGCACCGGCGTGCTCCCCAACGGTGCGGCCATCACGTTCGAGGTCACGGGGGGGTCGGACACCCTCCTCTTCAGCTTCGTCGGCCTGCCCGGCAGCGGCGGCACGCTCTCGCCCCTGGGGGACTATCAGGTCGGGCCCCGGGCGGGCGTCGATCGCATCCGAGTCGAAGACCTCATCACCGGCGAGGTCGTTTCCATGGCCTTCGAAGCGCGCCCCGAGGCCCCCTTGACGGCCGCGCCCGCGCGGGTGGCCATCCCCGTCGGCAGCCGCTTCCGCCCGACGGTCACCGGCGGCACGGGCGAGCGCGTGCGGTCGCTCGACGGCGACGTCGCGCACCTCGACGGGGACACGCTGGTCGGCGACGCCCCCGGTTCGACGCGACTTCACATCCGGGATCCCTTCGCCGGCACCGAGATCGAGATTCCGGTCGACGTCGTGGCGGCCCTCGGCGATCCGCAGCCCCGGGCGGGCGACTCGGGCTTCTTCCCGGTCGCGGCGGGTCCGGGCGACATCGACGGCGACGGTGCGCCCGACGCGCTCATCGGCATCGCCGAGGCCGACGTCTCGGCCCTCAACGGGGGCGCAGTCTATGTGTATCGCGGCGGCCCGGCCGGCCTCGATCCGCTCCCCGCTCGCGTGCTCTCGGGCCTCGAGCGTCGCGACGACTTCGGTCGAGCGGTGGTGAGCGCCGATTTCGACGGCGACGGCCTCGTCGACCTCGCGGTCGGGGCGCCGGCCGCGGACGTCGGTGCCGGGGACGCGGGCGCGATCTACCTCTACCGCGGCGAGGCGGGGCAGTTCTTCTCGCCCGAGCCGTGGCAGGTGCTCTCATCGCGGGTGGGGAGCGACCGTACCGGCCAGAGCCTGGCCGTCTGCGACTTCAACGGCGATGGGCGTCTCGACCTGGCGGCGGGCGTTCAGCTCGGCGAGGATCGCACCGCCGTCCCACAGGCCACCGATCAGGGCGCCGTTTTCGTGTGGCTGGGCTATCCCGACGGTTTCACCGACCGCCCGGACCAGAAGGTCTACGGACAGTTTCCCGACGGCCTCGGCGGATGGCGCGGCCAGTCTGGCGTGCGCTTCGGCACCTGGCTGTCGGTCGGCGACTTCAACGGGGACGGTCTCTGCGACCTTCTGGGATCGTCCACGAGCTTCGGCAGTGTCGCACCGCGCACCGCGGACGGGTACGCGCTGCTCCACCTCGGCGTCGCGCCCGAAGCCGCGGGCCCGGGCGGCCTGACCGCGCGACCCGTGCGGGCCTGGGCCGGCCTCTCCGAGGTCGATGCCGACGCGTCGTTCGGCCGGGTCACGGCGATGGGCGATCTCGATCGCGACGGCTTTGCCGAGGTGGTCGTCGGGCAGATCAATCACGACCGCGTGGCCGGCCGGAACGAGAACCAGGGCGCCGTGCGCGTCTTTCGGGGCGGGCCTTTGGCGCCGGGCGAGCCCTCGAGTCTGCAACCGGCCGAGGTGGCCGACCTGACGATCGAAGGCGACAACCCCGGTGATCAATTCGGCCTCTTCGTCGACGTCGAAGACTACGACGGCGACGGGTTCCCCGATCTGGTCTCGGGCGACTGGCGGGACGAGCTCGTCGGCGGCGTGCAGGACGCCGGCTTCGTCGCGCTCCGGGCGGGGCGCGCCGGGGCGCTGCCCGATCCCGTGCCGAGCCGGATCTACGTCGGACGCAACCGGGACGAGCGCCTCGGGACGACCTTCGCCCCCCTCGGCGACGTCGACGGCGACGGACTGCCGGACCTCATGGGCCACATCGCCCGAGCGAACGACGAGGGCTACGAGGTGGGGGCACCGGTCTACCTGCCGGGCAATCCGGCGTTGCCGATGATCGTGCTCACGAACCCCGGGGCGACCTCCGGGCAGGAGGTCGGCCGCGGCGTGGCGGTCGTCCGCGACCTCGACGGCGACGGCGTGCCCGAGACGATCGTGGGCACGGACAACGCCGACTCGGCCGTGCAGGGCATCAACGCGGGCATGGCGGCCGTGCACCGGGGCACCCTCGCCGGACCCGATCCGACCGTTCACCTGGAGATCCGGGGCTACGGCGGCCACTCGGCCTTCGATCAGCTGGGCGTGGCCGCGGCGGACGCCGGCGACTTCGACGGCGACGGGCACCCGGACC
This sequence comes from Myxococcota bacterium, assembly GCA_023150895.1. Lineage (GTDB taxonomy): Bacteria > Myxococcota_A > Bradymonadia > UBA7976 > UBA1532 > CAINDO01. The sequence continues at coordinate 13,145 of JAKLJY010000137.1, forward strand.
TCGCCCTCCTCGCCCGCAGCGAGGATCGCCCGGCGAGCTACGCGGCGGGATACGCCGGCGACGCGGCCTGCACCGGCGCCGTCTCCGACGGGGGGGCCATCTTCCTCTGGCGGGGCGACGCCCTGATGGCGGGCGCCCCCGCCTCGGCGGCCCCGACCGCTGTCTTCTTCGGCGCGCGGCGCAGCGCCTCGCCCCAGGTGCTCGCCGGCGGCTTCGACGCCAACGGAGACGGTCTCGACGACCTCCTGCTCGGGGGCGACCTCTTCGACAACGTCGTCGAAGGAACGACGCTCACGGACACGGGCTACTTCGCCTTGCTGCTCGGCCGGCCGTTCGCGGCCGGCGCCATCCGCGTCTTCTGCGACACCGCCCTCGACGTCCCGGGGCTCCTCAGTCCGGACAGCCTCGGACGAGCGGTGGCCCCGATCGGCGATCTCGACGGCGACGGCTGTGACGAATTCGCGGTCGGCGCCCACCGCGAGGCCTCGGCCGGGCGCGCCGCCGCGGGCGTCGTTCGGGTCTTCCGCGGCTTCGGCGGCGCCGGCTGCCCGGCCCAGCCGGAGTACCTCGCGCTGTCGCCCGCACTGGCCAACGAGAACGCCGGGCAGGCGCTCGCCGGCGGGGGAGACGTCGACGGCGACGGCGTGCCCGATCTCGTCGTCGCGGCACCGGGCCACGTGCGCGGGGCGCTCGCCACCGGCGCGGCGTACGTCCTCCCCGGCGCCTGGCTGCGGGCCCAGACCTGGCGACCCTTCGTCCCCGGGCAGGCCCCCGTCGAGACGCTCTCGTTCGGCGCGGTGGGCGGGTCCTGGCGGGTCGAGGGCGACGCCAACGGCGAGCGTTTCGGGACGGGCCTGGCGCTCGTCCCCCCGCCCGCCGGCGGAACCCGCTGGGGCGTCGCCGCCGGCGGCCTGCTCGCCGAGTTCAACGGCACGGCGCGCAGCGGCGGGGTCCGGGTCTACCGCGCGCTCCCCGACGCGTCGGGCATGGAAGCCGTGCCCGTCGCCGGCCTCGGCGGCGAAACCGGCCGCGTCGCCAGCCGCTTCGGCGAGGTCCTGTCCGCCGGGCGCTTCGGCGACCGCGCCTTCGTCGTCGTCGGTGCCCCGGAAGCCAGCGCCAACGGGCTCGACGTCGGCGCCGTGTACGCCTTCCCGGTCTGGTGAACCGGACTTGACCCGGACCGGCGGGCGGGTGTCCACTCGGACCATGCGACCAGGACTGCTTCTTGTTGTGGCTTGTGTGTTTCACGGTGGCTGCACCGCGGCAGACGAAACCGACGCGGGCGACGGCGACGCGGGCGACGGGTCGCCCCCCGACGCCGGGCGTCCCTGCACCGTCGACCGGCGCTTCCCCGGGCCCTGCGCCGAGTTCGTCCGGTCGCCCGACGGCGCCGAGCGCCCCGTCCGGGAACGCGCATGGGACGCCGCCTCCCATCTCGTGCTCGACCGCCGTTTCGGCCCGGACGGCACGCCCGGTGACGAGGAGACCTGGACCTACGACCGCCACGGCCAACGCACGTCCTATGTCCAACGGTCGCGGGGGCGCGTGCTCGTCGCGGACGTGTGTACGCATGTTTACCAGGGCGAACGCCTCGTCGAGTCGGCCTGCGATGGCGGCCCCGGAGGCCCCGATGGCACGCCCGAGGTCCGCACGACGTTCGCGTACGACGCCGAGGGCCGCCCCGTCCGGGCCGAGAGCGACGGCGAACCCCCCTTCGAGGCACCCGACGGCACGCCGGACAGCGTCGTCACACACCGCTACGACGCGGCGGGCCGCGAGGTGGAGACCGCGCAGGACACCGACGCGGATGGGGACGTGGACCGTTCGACCCGGCGAACCTTCGACGAGGCCGGTCGCCCAACGTCGGTCGAGGAAGACCGCACGGGCGACGGCCTGGCCGAGCGACGGACCGAGTGGACCTACGACGACGCCACCGGGCGGTCCACCGAGCGCGTAGACGACGGCGGCGACGGGACCTGGGAGTCCGAGCGGGTCACGACGCACGACGCCGACGGCCGCGTCCTCACCGAGGCCGCGACGTATCTCGGTCTGGACGGGCAGCCCTACACCGTCGAGACGACGCACACCCTTCGCCCGGATGGCCAACCCGACCGCCGCGTGACGACCTGGTCCGACGGCAGTGGGTCCACGACGGTCTACACCTACGACGCCACCGACCGACTCGAAACGACCGTCACCGAGAGCGCGGGCCCCATGGGCGGCGACGCCGAGGCACCGCCCATGCGCCACACGACCACGTTCGACTGCGCCGGCAACGAGATCGCCTCCACGACGGATGTCGGCCGCGACGGCACGGTCGACGACGCGGGCCGCTTCACCTACGACGACGCCTGCTGGCCCCGCTGATTGCGCGCGGCACTGGGGACGCGCACGATGCGAACCGTCCGCGCCTTCTCCACTGGAGCCCCCCCGCCGTGTCCCGCTTCGTCGCCGCCCTCTACGACCGTTTCATGGCCGAGTCCGAGGTCGCGTGCCTGGCCGACTGGCGGCGCGCGCTGCTCGCCGATCTGACCGGCGACGTGCTCGAAATCGGGGCGGGCACCGGGGCGAATCTGCCGCACTACCCCGACGGCCTGCGGTCGCTCACCCTGACCGAGCCCGATCCGCACATGCAGCGGCGGCTGGTGCTGGCGGTCTCACAGGGGGTCGAGCGCCCGTTCACGGTCGAGATTTCCGACGCGGCGGCGACCGCACTGCCCGTGCCCGACGCGAGTCGGGACGCCGTCGTCTGCACCCTGGTGCTGTGTACGGTGCCCGATCCGCAGGCCGTGCTGCGCGAGGTGGTCCGCGTCCTGCGCCCGGGGGGGCGGTTCGTCTATCTCGAGCACGTCGCGGCCTGGGACAATCCGGGTCGACTGCGCTGGCAGCGGGCGCTGGAGCCCGCGTGGCGCATTCTGGCCGACGGGTGTCATCTGACCCGGCGGACCGGTGAACACATCCGCCAGGCGGGCCTCGTCGTGGACTCGGAGCAGCGCGAGAGCATGCGCAAGGCCCTGCCCTGGGTGCGCCCCTCATTGCGCGGGGTGGCGCGGCGACCGGCGTAGGCTCGGGCCGCCGGCGCCTCAGGGATTGAAGTGATAGACGTGGTAGCGGGCCGTGCCTTCGAAGCGGTCGATCTGCTCCCCGGTCTTGACCTCGATGAGGTACTTCACGTCGTACCCGTAGGCCATCGGCTTGGCCATCTGCTTGGCGACGAACTTCACGGCGGCGTTGACGTTCTTCAGCATGTCGCGCCGCTCGTAGCGGTTGACCTTCGTGATCTTGCCCCGGAACTGCACGTTCTCGAGCGAAGCGTCGCGGCCGGTGAAGGTGAAGCTCTCCGGCACGCGGTAGCGGTTCTCGTGGCCCGTGTCGTCGAAGATCTCGGTCGCGTTGAACTCGTAGTCGAACGACTCGACCAGGAGTTTGTTGCCCTTGGTGATGACGAGGTAGGGGATGCGCTTCTGCTCGAAGTCGCCGCCCGTCCCCATCTCGCGCATGTCGAAGGTGTAGTCCCCACTCGCCCCGCGGACGTCGAGCGTCCAGCGCGCCTGGTCGTAGAGCCCCAGCTCGGTCCAGGAGTGGCTGCCGTAACCGCGCCCCTCGACGGTCTTGGGCTCGCCGCCGTCCATGGAGTACTTCACCGAGGCGACGAACGACGGAAAGACGGTGTAGTCGCTGGCCTTCTTGTCGGTGCCGAACTGAATCTGGCCGTTGCGCGGCCGCCAGGGCTTGGCGATGGGCGTGAGCGTGGCTTCCCACCAGCCCTTCTCGTCCTTCGCCTTGAGCACGAGCGCGTCGGGGGTCCCGCCGATGAAGGCCGGGCCGGCGTTGATCTCGAACTTGTCCTTCGCGTAGCTCCACTCGTCCGAGGCGAGCTCCTTCTTGTGCCCGATCTCCTGGCCGTCGAGCTTCAGATGGCCCTTGACCTCCATCTTGTGGTCGCCGACGCCGAGGTTTGCGATCGTCATCGAGAAGTAGAGCTTGCCCCGACCGGGAAACTCCGCGTCGAAGGTGTATTTTTCACCATACCCCTCCCCGCCCTTCATGACCGGGATCAGGTGCCGAACGCCGACGACGGCGCGGCTCCCCTGGTAGGGGAAGACGGGTTCGGCCGCCCGCGACGGGCCGGCCAACGTGGTGACGAGAGAGAGACCAATCAGACTCAGGATCCGGCTCAAGTTCGATTCTCCTGTCGTACCGGACCCGCTCTCGGGCCGGCTGATCCCACGGACGCGGCGGGGTGGCCGAAGATTCGACCATGGGGCAAAGAACCCGTCAACGTGCTCGGTCTCGCCATTGACTCGCAGCCCGCACGCTGATACGCCGCGCCCCATTCCCGACACGAGAATGTAAACCGGCCGATGGAACGACGAGCAGAACGGGCGGCGCGAGCGGTCTTTGCGACGGTGGTCGTTCTGACACTGACGGCGGCTCTGCTCCTCAACCTGAAGGTCTGGTTCGAGAAGCGCTTCGAGGCGCGGGTCGTCGAGTCCCTCGAGCCGGTGGCGACGCAGCGCACCCCGCAGACGTCACGGGTGGTGCTGTTCGTCCTCGACGATCTCGGCTACGACACGGCCACCCGCAATCTTCCGAAGGTCATCGAGCGGGCCCGCGCGACGGGGTCGTTCTCCCAGGTGTTGCTCGACCGCTTCACCTACACCATCGCGGGCGTCTACACGCTCGGGACGGGCGACCAGCCGTCGCTCGTCCTGATCAAGGACGACTTCGGCACCAAGAAGGCCCGCGCCAACCACTTCTTCGAGAACGCCCGGCGGGCCGGCGCCCGGACGGTGCACATCGGCGAGTCGTTGTGGTCCGACATGTTCGGCGATGGCATCGACGAGGTCTTCACGCGCAAGGACGTCGGGCCGTTCGCCGGCTACGGCTCCGACGAGATGCTCGCCGCCGTCGGGCGGGCGCTCGACGACCGGCGCAACACGCTCATCGTCGTTCACCTCGGCGAGACGGGTCACCTCTCCCACCGGCACGGCGTGTACGGCAAGCCCCTCGAGGCGCTGCTGCACCGGCTCGATGGCGTCATCGCCGATCTCGCGACGAAACACGCCGACGGGACGACGTGGCTCGTCGCGAGCGACCACGGCACGACGCTCGAAGGCCAGCACGGCGGCCTGTCGCTGGCCGAGCAGACGACGTTCCTTGCCGCCTGGGGGCCGGGCATCGCGCACCGGGAGGGCATCGTCGTCCCGCAGGTCGACCTGGCCAACGTGGTCACATTCCTGCTCGGCGCGCCGTTCCCGAGCCAGAGTTGCGGACTTCTGCCCGATCTCTTCAGCGCTGAGACCGCCCCGGCCCAGGCGCTCGCCCGAGACGAGCTCGTCGCCCAGAAACGGCGGCTCTACGATGGCCTCCAGGCGCGGTTCCCCGACGACGGCCTCCAAGCGGCCATTCCGGACGACGCCGTGGCGCTCAAACAGGGCATCGAACGCATCAAATTCGACACGACCGCCCCCATCGTCATGCAGCGTCAGTTGCTGTTCGCATTGTTGCTCGTCGGCCTGCTCGCGACGCAGCTCCGTCGCCGACCGACGCTGCGGCACGTCGTCGCCGGGGTGGCGAGCCTCGCGCTCGTTGCCTTGCTGCCGCCCGACGATGCGTGGATGGGGCTCTTCGTCGCGCTGCCCGCGCTCGCACTCGACGCCTTCGGGCTCTGGCGCGAGCGAAAGACGAGCGCGGGGCTCGTCGTGGCGCTCTCGGCACTGACGGTGTCCGTGCTCTTCTTCCAGTTTCCGACCTACGTCTATCTGACTTACACGCAGACTGGCCGATACACCTTCCTGGTGGGCGCGATCGTGCTGAGCCTCGCCGTCTTCCTCACGGCGGCCTTCCTCCGGCGCCCGCCGGATTCCGGGCGGCCCTCCTGGCCGGCGCTGATCGGGTGGGGCATCGCCCTCGCGTATTTCATCGCGGCGGACGCGCGCTACTACCAGTTCCTGCTGCCCTTCGGCCTCATCGTGCTGGTCGGGCTCGACCTGGTCCACGCCACCGACGACCGTCGAGCGCGCCTGCGGCGCTTTCTGGCCGCCTTCGGTCTGCTCCTCGTGCCCCTGGCCCTGGCGATCGGCCAGAACCCCGATCTGGACCTCATGGCCTTCCGGGCGCTGCGCGACTGGATGTTCAGCAGCGGCTGGGATCACGAGCTCGCCCTGGCGTTGGGCGTGGTGGGATTGGCCGGGTGGATGAACCGGCACTACGCCGGTCGGCTCGGACGGTCGACGCGCGCCCTCGGCTGGGCTGCCCTGATCCTGGTCCACGTCGCCTACCACGAGCGCCTCGTCGAGGCCAACCCGCCGTTGATCGCGCTGCTGGTGGCCGCGCTCGCCTGGCAGGTCCGGTGCCTCTGGCTCGATCGCTCGGACGGCGCCCCGTACTGGGGCGTGATGATCTGGATGACCCTCATGACCCAACAGCACACCGGGGCAGAGCTGGTCGTCGCCATCGCCGGCGCCCTGCTCTTCCGGTGGCTCGAGCTGCGCAACCCCTATCCGGCGGGGACGCTGCGCCAGCCGGCGTATACGGCGTTCGCGCTCATCGCGTTCGCCGTGTTGCTCATGACGGTCAAGGGGAACCTCTTCCGGTTCTCCTCCATCAAGGTCCTCAAGGGCTTCGTCGGGTTCAACATGGAGGTCGACGTGCCGGTCAACGCCGTGCTCGCCGCCCTCTACTACGCGCAACCCGTGCTGCTCGCCCTTCTCGTCGTGCGTGCGACGACGGCCGCCCGGCGTCTCGTTCATCTGTACGAGGCCGGCCTGATCGGCGGTGGCCTGTTGCTGCTGCAGGCCGTGTTCACCAGTACGCTGTTCTCGTCGGCCGTCCTGCCGGGGGACACCTACAACAAGAGCGCGGCCGGCACGGTTCTGCTGCTCGTCACCGGCCTCGCCCTGCTCGTCGCCGCGATTGCCGCGTTCTGGGCGCGCCCCGACGGGGAGGACACCCGTACGGTCTCTCGCCGGCGCGTCGCGGCGCTCACCCCCGCGGATCCACGACCCGCCCCGTGAACAGCACGGCGCCGGTCTGCGCGTCGCGGATGAAGAAGACGAAGGGTCGGTCGGCGCGGACGTGGAACGGGGGCGGGGGCTCGACGTCCGCCGTCGTTCCGGCGAGCACGACGGCGGTCGCTGCAGCGGCCTCCGTGCCCTCCTCGTCGACCTTGACGAACGCCTTGTGGACGACCTCGGAGATCGTGAGCACGTCGTCGCGGGTCATGCCGCTGAAGTCGGCACTCTCGAAGGGTGCGACCATGCCCAGGCCCTTCAACGTCTTGCCGAGCAGGGCCGACGCCGTGAACTCGAAGCGGGGCAGCTCGACCTTGCCGCTTCCGCCCTGCAGTGAGCCGAGGATCTCGGCGTACAGCCCCTCGTCGAGGTGCTCCTCGAAGGCTGCGAGGTCGTCGGGCACGACGAGCAACATCGTGGCCCGACCGCCCTTGTAGGGCAGTTCGACGGCCTGCCAGCCCTCACCCGCGCCGGCCATCGCGCCGAGCCCCTGTCGCATCATCGGAACGGGCGCCGTCGTGCCGTCGAGCAGGTGGAAGTCGGCGTCATGCGTCGCCTCGGGCTCGAACGGCGTTTCCCACGAGGCCTTGAAGAAGATGGCGTTGACCAGGACCATGACCGTGTCGCGGGTGATGATTCCCGGCACGAGCAGGTCCTGGATGCGGTCGTTGGTCTTGTCCTCGACCCAATCGTTGATCGCGACCCGGGCGGCCTCGGGGTCAGCGGTGAAGTCCGTCAGGCGCAGGCCGGCGCCGTAGTTCAGGGCCAGGGTGTCCAGGAAGGCCTGCTCCCAGCGCAGGCGGGGCGAGCCCCACAGGGCGTTGGCGATCTCGAGCGCCAGGGGGCTGCCCTCCCCCTCGACGGGGGCCTGAGCGGCGGCCGCCAGGGAGAGGTCGAGCGCGTTCTGCGCGACGTGCGGCTCGTCCCCGAGGTGCAGGACGGCGGCCATCTCGGCGGCGGTGGTGCCGGCGGCGCCGGCGAAGGCCATCGTCAGCGCCTGGTGGATGCTCACAGCGTTTCCGGTTCCAGTTGAGACGAAGGTCCGTTGGTTCAAACACGGTAGCCCGCATGCGCGAACCAACCG
>JAKLJY010000138.1 GCA_023150895.1 Myxococcota bacterium
CTGAGCGGTCTCGCCATCAACCTGCCCGCTCGGCCCCGTCTGTCTTGACCCACGGATATCCTATGAGGCCCACTTTTTGAAAGTATCACTTTGAATCGGTACAGACCGACTCGGGCACCGCCGACCTACACGTCGAGCATCGGGAACTCGACCGGACCGCCGACGTCGTAGTCACCGCGGTGCCGCAGGCCGGGCGTGGGGGTGATCACCGTGCGCGACAACACACGCGCCTCGCCGACATGTCTCAGAACGTCGTCGAAAGCCTTTGGCCGCGCCGGCATCTCCGCCCACTTGCACTCGATCAGGTGCAGTGCCTCGCCCACGGGCACCACGAAGTCGACCTCGTTTCCGTGCTGGTCGCGGATGAAATACAGGTTGGCGCGGCGGCCGGCGTGGTGGAAGGAGCGCACCAACTGGCCGAGCACCAGCGTCTCGAACAGTGCGCCGAGCAGAGCGCTCCTGAGCACGGCGGCGGAGGACTCGAAGCCGGCCAGGAAACAGGCGAGGCCCGTGTCCAGGAAGTAGATCTTGGGCGCCTTCACGAGGCGCTTGCCCAGGTTGCCGAAGTAGGGCGGCAACAGGTACACGATGTTCGAGGCCTCGAGCACGCCCAGCCACTCCTTGAGCGTCGGCGCGCTCACGCCGACCTCGGAGGCGAGGGCATTCAGGTTGAGCAGTTGGCCGGTCCGCAGCGCGGCGAGGCGCAGGAACCGATCGAAGTCGCGCAGGTTCCGCACGTTGATGGCCTGCCGGACGTCGCGCTCGAGGTAGGTCGCCACGAGGTCGGCGTAGTAGCGCGACGGCGCGAGCGACTTGGCGACGAGCTCCGGGTAGCCGCCCGTGAAGAGCCGCTCCACGATGTCCTCGTGGGTCATCGGCCGGCCCATCCATCGCTCGATCTCGCGCAGCGAGAGCGAGTGCAGCTCGAAGACCGCCACGCGCCCGGCCAGGCTCTCCGAGACGGCCTCCATGAGCGCGAACTTCTGCGAGCCGGTCAGGAGATACCGCGCGTTGGTCTCGCGATCGGCGTCGATCGCGTGTTTGAGCGGGCGGAAGAGTCCCGGCGCGTACTGGACCTCGTCGAGCACGAGCGGCGGCGGGTGTTTGCGCAGGAACTGCTCGCCAGCGGTCTCGGCCTCCTCGGCCAGGCGCGGCAGGTCCAGGTTCAGGTACCCCGCCTCGCGGAACACGTCGTGTAGCAGCCACGTCTTGCCGGCCTGCCGACTCCCAGTCAGCAGAACGGCGGGACGCTCGCCGAAGTGGGCGCGCACGGTGCTCTCGAGATCCCGTGAGATCGACATGAAGCCATTGCAGCGCAACGGGCTCGGGCGGTCAATGATTCAATTTCGGGCGGATCAAAGTTGAATTTAACAATGCCCGAGCTGGAGTCTTTTGCTTTTGATATTAACGGTTTATCGCCCGGGCGACTCTCCGCCCTTCAGCACCGCCCGCAGGCTCCCGACCAGGCTGGCGAGCGCCGCGACGCCCTCGGGCGCGGCGTCGCCGAAGTGGACGATTTCGCTGCGCTCGGGGCGGGGCAGGCGTTCGGCGAGGGCGGGCAGGCTGCGCACGAGCAGCTCGTCGAGGTAGCCCGGGGTCGCGCCCTCGGTCTCGACCTTGCGGCGAGCGGCCTCGAGCTCCAGCGACTGTCGCTCGCGGGCGATGTGCGCCTCGTGGGCCCGCCGTTCGCGGTCGAGCAGGTGCGCCTGCGTGGCGAGCGCGGCCTCGGCCCGGGCGGCGTCGAGCCGGCGCTGCGCCTCGATTTGCGCCATCTCGGCGTGCACGCGGGCTTCTTCGAGCTGCGCGCGGCTGGTGGCGAGCTCGACCTCCTGGGCGCGGCGCAGGCGCTCCGTCTCGGCGTCGGCGGCGATGCGGGCGCGCTCGGCGGCGTTGCGGTCCTCGACCTCGCGCTGGTGCACGGCGCGCTCGCGGTCGAGCTCGGCCATGCGGGCGAGGCGCAGCTTCTCCTCGCGAAACGGCTTCTGAATGGCCTCCCACACGGTCGTCGACGAGACGACGGCCTCTTTGATCTGCACCTGGATGATCTTGAGGCCCTGGCCCTCGGCCACGGAGCGCAGGCGTGCGGTCAGCTCCTCGATGATGGGTCGGCGGTCGTCGAGGACCTCCTCGATCGACAGCGTGGCGACGATGTCCTTGATGCTGGCCTCGGCCTGCTCGCGAATCTGCACGTTGACGATGCGCATGGGATCGTCGACGTCGGAGAAGTCGAGCTTCTGATACGCCGCCCGGAAGTCGTCGATGATCCACTGCACATAGGCCTGCACCAGCACGCCCTGGCGCTCGGCGCAGATGCAGCGGGCGTTGATGGCCAGCGTCTGCATCGTCGCCGGGGCCACCAGAAAGGAGTCCCGCGTCGGATCGAAGCGGAAGCTCACGCCGAGGCCGAGGTGCAGCGGGGCGTCCTCGCCGCGGCGCGTGTGCACGACCCAGGCGTGCGGCGGCACGATGACCGTCTGCCAGCGCCAGAAGCCGGTGATGCGCACGTCCACCGCGTTGCCGCGCGGGCCGCCGGGCTCGCCCCCGCCCCCGACTCCGCCGCCCGCGCCGCCGCCGGAGCGCCGGGCCGGTGCCGACACCTTCTTGCGCAGCTCCATCTGCACGTTGGCCTGCTGCTGAATGACGTCCTCGAGGTACTGATTGCTGGCGCTCATGGGTTCACTCCGGGCCGGTCGGGGCGGCCTGCGCCGCGCGGGCATGGTAGCATGCGCGGCTCCACGACACGCCCCGCACCGAGACCACCGTCCCCGAGGAAGCCGAATCATGGCCCTGACCGCCACCGTGCGTCGTTTCGAGATCGATCTGTCCGACAGCGACGCGCACGTCTACGAGGCGCTCGACCTTCGGGTCGCGCAGCACCCGAGCGAGACGGTGCGGTTTCTCGTCGCGCGGGTGCTCGCCCGATGTCTCGAGCACGAAGACGCCCTCGAGTTCTCGCGGGGCCTGTGCGTCGACGACGAGCCGGCGCTGTGGGCGCGCGACCTGCAAGGCGCGCTGACGCAATGGATCGAGATCGGGCAGCCCTCGATCGACCGCCTGCACCGGGCCTCGAAGACCGGCGCGCGGGTGGCGGTCTATGGCTGGAAAGGCGGGCGCGAGCTGCTGACCGAGGCCCGGGCGCGGCCGATCCACCGCGCGGACGCGCTGGAGGTCTTCACCTTCGACGCGGGCTTCCTCGACACGCTCGCCGACGCGGTGGACAAGGTCAACCGCTGGGCCGTGGCGCACAGCGGGGGCGGGCTGTACGTGACGATCGGCGCGCGGACGATCGAGGGGGCGGTCGAGCGGTTGGTGTGATCGGGCGCGAACGGCCGGTGCGGCCCTTCAGAGCGTCTCGATCACCACCTCGTAGTCGCCAAACTCGGCAAAGGCGTTCGACCACCCGGCCGAGATGACGGCGCGGAGGATCTCGCCGGGCTGAATCGTCACGCGGTCGACCGCGGCCTCGACGGCCCAGTCCCCGTGGCTGCCGTCGGTGAATGTGACGGTGGAAGCGTCCGTTCCGTCGAGACATCCGACGTAGGTGTCCAGATCGAACGGTGCACCGAACACATGCACGATGGCACCGACGTCGGAATACACGACGACGCGCACGTCCCGGGCGACGGCGTCCGTGTTCACGAACACGTGAATGGCATGACTGTGCCCACCAGCACCATCGAATCGACAGTCGGCGTCGGGAGCCGCCCAGGTGTCGTCCTCGGGGGTGAGCGTCCCGAAAAATGCGATGGTGCCACCCGGCCCGGCGATGGGCGTCACGCCCGGCGGGGGCGGCGGAGGCAAAGCCGCGTCGGGGTCCGGGGGCGGCGGAGGCAAAACCGCGTCGGGGTCCGGGGGCGGCGGAGGCAGAACCGCGTCAGGGTCCGGGGGCGGCGGCATGGCCGCGTCGGGGTCCGGGGGCGGCGGAGGCAAGACCGCGTCGGGCTCCGGGGGCGGCGGGGGCAAAGCCGCGTCAGGCTCCGGGGGCGGCGGAGGCAAACCCGCGTCGGGCTCGGGAGGCGGCGGCATCGGCGTCGGCCGGAAGATGAATGTGCACTCGACCGGTGTCGTCACGAGGAGGGTCAGCGTTTCGCCGCCCTGCCAGACGCAATCCCCGCCCACCCAGTCCAGGACCCACCCGTCGGCGGGGCGCGCCTCGAAGGCGACGGCCGTGTCGGTCGGGACGCTCTCGTTCAACTCGCATGGCCCCGAGCACCGCGTGTCCCCGGGCTGCACTTCGACCGTGCCCTCGCCGTCCACGCGAACGCTCACCTCGACGGTCCCCCGGGCCGCCTCGCTGCACTGCCGCGTGCCTTCATCAGGGCCTTCCCGGACGACCGTGAGTTTCGCCGGGGTGTCGGTGAACAGAGGGTGGGCGTCCCGGCCGACCGGTGTGGCCCGTCCCGGCTCGGCACGCCAGGTGAGCGGTCGGGTCGAATACGCAAGGCCGAGGCCGAGTTCGCCAGCGATCTGCGAGACCTCCTCGTCGGAGAGCACTTCGGCGATGCCCGACGGGCAGGAGGCGGCCACGTCGCCGTCACGGTCGAATCGCAAGAGCCAAGCGTCCTCGCTCCCCGTGATGGCCTCCGTCGTGGTGATGACCAACCCGCCGCCTGCTTTCGGCGCCAGAACGGACGGCAGCGCCGCCCGCCCCGAGAGGGTGTAGCGACGGCCCCACGGGCGCGCGCGCCCGTCGCCGGTCCCAAAAACGACCATGGCGTTCCCGTGGGCCAACACCGCCAGCGCACCGTCTTCCGTGAATGCTTCGCCGGCGCTGACCCAACGGCCCTCGACTTCGTCGAAGCGGCCCCGCAGCGCGTTGCGCGCCCAACTGACCTCGAAGGCGTCCCCGTCGACCCCGAGCCTGAATTCGTATCCACCCGCGTCGTCGGGTTCGGGGACGTTCCGGAACACCCCGAAGGGCGTGAGCGTGTGTCGCCCGAGCGGCCCGCCATCCGTGCCCACGCGTTCGATCCAGACGGCTTCGGGCGTCGTCCCCGCGACCGCGACCCCCTCCGAGGCGGCCGCGAGCGCCCAGGGCGAGCCGTCGAGGCGAGCGACCCAGGCGGGCTCGCCCCCGGCGGTCAGGCGCGTGAGGTCCGCCTCACCCTCCGTTCGTCTCGTCAGCAGGAAGCCCGTCCCGCCGGGACCCGCCGCCACGTCCAGCAGCTTCCGGGACGGAGCGAGACTGTGAAACGCGGTCTGTCGGCCCGTGGCGTCGAGGGAGACGACGATGGTCTCCGAGGGAGCGCGGTCGGTCTCGAGAATCGTGAACGCCACCCAGACCTGCCCTTCGGGGGAGACCGCCACACGTCCCTTGGACCGATGCCATTCGCGCGGGCTGTTTCGCCACCACCGCAGACGGCCGTCGGGTTCGAAGAGACCCAGACCCCGCCAGCTGGCGGCCAGGATCTCGCCGGCCGGACCGATCGCGACCCGCCGGTGATCGGCACTGTTCAGGGGGTGCCCGAGCCGCACCGCGGGCGAGGCCGACGCGGCCCCCGCCGGGTCGTCGATCCGGACGACCGCGAGGAAGTCGTCGTCCGCGGCGTCCGGCCCGAGAAGTGTCACGGCGCCGTCCGGCGCGGCGGTCATCGCGAGCACGGACTTCAGACCAGTCACGTGCGTCACCTCGCCGGCTTCGGCCGCGGCGGCGTCACGCGCCACGAAGACGTCGCCCCCCGAGCGCCCTGCGACGAAACCGAAGGTCTGGTCGCCTGCGCGGACCGGATGGACGGCCGTGAACTCGCACGCGACACCGTCTGCGACCTGGAATCGCTGCTCGAGGACCGGGTCGTTCGACTCGCAGTCGTCGTGGACGCAGACCGTGATCGCCAGGCAGTCCCGGGCGGCGCGTCCGACGAGCTGCGCGAGCGGGGGCCGCAGGGCTGCCCCGGCGACGACGTCTTTTGCGCCCGAGATCCGTCCGTTCGCCGTCGTGGACGCGGAACCGTGCGGGACCGCCGCCCAGGCGACCCCGCCCCCCACAGGCGGCCAGACGACGAGATCCGCGGCGAGCGTCGGGCGCCCGGGATAGGCGAACGGCCCCTGCACCGCCACCAAGGTCCCGCCCCCGTACCAGAAGACCTCGGGGTCACCGTCCAGGGCGCGACGGGTCAGGTGACCCGCCCCGTCGACGTCTGCCGACCACAGCGGCCCCTCTGCGCCCCCGATGCCGCCCGGGCCCGCGCCGAAGAGTCTGAGCCCTTCTCCAGCGGGGACGGCCGCGAGGAGGACGCCGCCGAGCCGCTCGGCGAGGCTCCACTCCGCATCCCAGACCGGCGCACCGCCCGGCGTGAACGCGAGGCCCTTCAACACCCCATTGCCGTCACCCCCGATCCACACGGCCCGGCCGTTTCCATCGAACGCGACGGCTGCGGGGCGTTCGGCCGGCAACCCGGGGCCGATGCGTCGCGACCACGTCGAGCCACCGTCCGCCCCCAAGCGCTCGACCACGAGCTCGTTCCATGGCTCGCCATGTGCCGACCGGAGAATGACGAACCCCCCATCGGCAGTTTCCGCCGCCGCCAACGGCGTGTCGACGCCCGCCCCGCCCCGCGAGACGACCCACGTCGGGTGCGGGGCGTTCGCGGCCGGCTTGCCGGGGTCCGACTGGCAGGCCGACAGGGACAGAGCCGTGATCATCAGGCACGACGCCGGGCGAAGCGAGCGTTGCATGAGGCCCTCCACGCGAGTGGTTTTCGAGTGCGCATCGTAACGCGGCGCAGGGACCCCGGGAACCCTGGACCGCGCACCCCGAGGCGGGGTCAGGGGATGGCGCCGATCGGCGCGACGGGGGTGGGCGCGACCGGCGAGGACGGGACGGGGCCGTCGGGCCGACGCGGGCCGCTGCCGGTTTGCCGGTCCACCCACACGGGGCCGACGTCGACCCCGGACTCCTCGCAGACACACTCGCCCGAGGGGCTCGCGGTCGGACGCCCGCTGGCGCACAGCACGACCTGCGCGCACAGTGTGTCGTCCGGCAGGCCTTGACCCGTGCGAATACAGCGGCAATTCTCGTCGGGGAGCTGGCCCAGGGGGCAGGTGACCAGGCGGCCACAACGGGCCGCGCGGTCGAGCTGCACGCCCGCCGGGATCTGGAAACACTCGAAGCCGCCGGCGGAGACGGGCTCGGCGTCCGGGCTCTGGTACGCGAGGGCCGGGGGGACCTCGCGGCCCGTGGCCAGAAGCCCTTCGAAGGTGAGTCCCTTGACGAGCTGCAAGGTGAAATCGATGCACTCGTCGGGCGGAAGTCCGAACCCTTCGGGGGCCATCTCCGCCGCGTTGCCGGTCTCGGCGGACACTTCGGCGCCAGACTCGTCGAAGAACCGCACGGTGACACTCCCGTCGGTGTTGAAGGTGATGCTGCTCGTCGGCCGGCGGTTCGCGTCCTGGTTCTCGACCTGTGTGACCTGCCTGCCGCCTTCGCCAGAGACGATGGTCGTCTTCTGAAATCCACCGTCGCTCGTCCGGGTCGTGAAGGTCTCCGTCGTAGCGTACGTGTTCGGGTCCGTGGACATGGTCGTCTCTGCGAAAAGCGCCACCTGGCCGGGCCCGTGGTAGATGATCAGCGTGCCGGTCATCGGGTCGCCGGACGTTGAAGTCGTCTGGCGGGCGACGAGGTTTCCGAACTCGTCGAAGTGTGAGACGACGTTGGCTTCCGGTCCCGTTCGGAAGCTCCAGGTCGCGATGCCGTAGCGATCGGACTCGTCGGTCTGTTCGATGCCCGACGCTTCGTCGATGAAGGTGCTGGTCCGCTCGGGGTCTGTCGACCGGCCGTCGTAGATGCGCGGCAGGTAGCCGTGAATCGCGGCATAGGCGTCCCCGCCGATGCTCAGCGCCAAGGGATTGTCGCCCGCGCCCATCTGGCCCGCCAGGGCGTCGCGGCACGCGTCCCGGCCCGCCTCGAGCTGCTCGGTGCGCGTCGGGGCGTGGCTCAGCCCGCAGGCGAGCTCGTCCATGGCCGGCAAGGCACCCGTGCCCAGGCCGCGCGCCGCCGGATCGGAGAACTGGCCCTCGCATACCCGGCGCATGCGCTGCTCCCGCTCGGGGCCGTACTGCGTCAGGAGAGCGGAGAGGCCGGCGGAGGTGCAGTACGTCTCGACGAGGGCCGAGTCGAGGTCGAAGGAGAACATGCGCAGCTGCGTCCGCACGATGTTGCGGGCCATGCCGACGGGCACTGCGCTGGCGTACCCGGTGTTCGAGCGGCGCAGATGTGTCATGGCGAGGCGCGGCGTGGCGGGCTCGACGACGCGATAGGCCTCGGCGAGCCGGCGGGCATGCGCCTCTGCGGCCAGGTGCGCGTCACCACCGAGCGCGCTGCGGGCCGAGAGGGCCGACGCCACCAGACCCTCGATTCCGTCGATGCCGCCGGTCACGATCCGGGCCCGGTAGGCGGTCAGGAGCACGTCGAGATCGGCGGCGGGCAGTCGGTCGAGGCGCATGAGTTCACGGGCCTGGGCGAGCCGCCAACCGCGGAAGTCCCGCTTCGCATAGAGGCGCGCGACGGCCGTTGCGGTCGCGACCTCCGTGTCGAGGTTGAACCGGGGAGGCTCGGCGGCGGGCGCAGCGGTTGCGGTCGAAAGCGCCGAGACGAGAGCGAGGGACAATGTGTGAAGCGTACGCATGGTTCTCTTCCTGTTCCTTGGGGGTGTTCGTTGTTGTGTTCAGTTGGACCAGTCGATGGCCTTGCCGCTGGCATCGCGGACGGTGATGAGCGAACCCCCTTGCGGGTCGTAGAGGCCGCTCACGCTGCCGGTCGCCGAGCTGCTGTGGAACGTCCCGGCGCTGGCGCCGGCTCCGGGCGCGGGGGCGCGCAGGTTCACGGTCGCGGGTCCACCCTCTCGCCCGGCGCGGCCGTCCGCCTCCAGGAAGTACCGGCCCGGCGGGATGGGGCCGAGCATCGCCTGGAGCTGGACGACTTCCATCGGGGCGATCTCGCGGCCGTTGACGAAGACACCCGTGCCCGTGCCCGAGCAGCCGGCGGGGGGCGAGCCGAGGGGCAGGCCGGCCCGCGTCTGACCGACGGTGCCGCCGCCGACGGGCCCGAAGAGGCCCGAGCGCGGGTCATACCACCAGTGACCCGGCGGCACGGCCCCACCGACGGCGGCGGCCAGGGCGGCCGTCTCGGGGGCGGACAACGCGCGGCCGTTCACGGTGACCTGCGCCGCGGCGGGCGAGGCGATACACGGCGACGGGACGAGGGCGGCCGGGCCGGAGGTGAGAAGGGCGAGTGCGAGGGAGAGCAGGGTGCGAGACATGGTGTCTTCCTTTCGTGTGGGGTTCGTGTCGTCGCAGCCGGGTATTGCAGCGGTCGTGCCATGTCCTTCGGGGCCCGCTCGTGGCTCTGCAGGCCGGTTCTCCACGCTCGCGCCGGGCGCACGGGGGAGGGACATCCGTCAATGTCACCAGGGACATCCGGAGGGACGCCGGAGGTCAGCCGTCGCCTAGCAAGACCTCGAGTCGCGCGACGGCGGCGGCGAGGTGGCGCTGCGCGTGCGGCAGCGTCCGCGCTCGGGCCAGCGCTGCACGCGCCGAGGCCTCGTCACCCCGGGCCAGCGCCAGCGCCCCGCGCTCCGCTTCGTACAGGGCGCGCTCCGGATCATCGTCGGACAGATCCACGAGGGCCGCGCTCAGTGACGCCCCGGCGCGCTCGAGATCGTGCGGGCCCTCGCGCAGGGCGCGGGCGAGGAGGGCGAGCGCGTACCGCGTCCAGGGGCCGGGGCCGATGGCAGCCAGGCAGACGTGCGCCTCACGCAGTGTCTCCACGGCCCGATCGGCGTCGCCAGCCGCGAGCTGACAGTCCCCGATGTTCACGAGGACGGGACCGAGGTATCGGTTTGCTCCGAGGAGCATCAGCTCCCCCCGCGCGCGTTCGAAGAACTCGATGGCCAGCGCGGTGCGTCCGGCGGCCTGATGCTCCGAGCCGAGGTTGGCCCAGGTGATGGCGGCAGAAAAGAGGTCGTCGCACGCAAGCTGCGCCTCGAGCGCGGCCTCGCTCGCCGCGATGGCATCATCGCTGCGCCCCAGATCACCGAGCAGGGCCCCCAGATCCGCAAGGGCAACGGCCTCGCGGCGCCGGTCCCCCAGTCTGTGGTGTGCCGCGGCGGCCCGGCGGTACTCGACCTCCGCGCGATCAAGCTCGCCGGCGGTCATCAGAACCCCGGCCCGGACGGTCAGCGCGTCGGCCAGTGCACGCTCGAGTGTACGTCCGGCTCCGGGCGCCGAGGCCGACGCCGCCGCCTCGACGGCCGCCTCCGCGGCGGCGAGGGCTTCGGGATGGCGGCCCTCGTCCCGTCGGAGCAGAGCGAGGGTCCGAAGGCGACGCGACTCGAGCGCAGCGCCGATCGCGTTGTTTTCTTTTGCCGGCTCGCCGTGGCCCGCGCGGGCGAGCGCGGCCGCGGCTTCCGTCCGCAGACCCTGACGCCTTGCGGCCTCGGCAAGCGTGCAGAGCGCTTCGATCCGAAGCGCCGCAGGCGCCTCGTCGAGTTCGTCGACCGCTTGTCGGGTGACCTCCAGGGCGTCGCCCCATCGACCCTGTGCGACGAACACCTCGTTGACGAGCACCAGACGCGCCGCTGCGCGCGTCGGACCCGGACTGGACAACGCAATCGCCCGGCCGAACCAGCGTTCAGCCTCGGCGTGGGCCGTCTTTGCGGCCGCCGCGCCGCCCGCGGCCAGGTGCGCGAGCCGGGCCGCGTCGACGTCCCCGGCGGCCTCGTGGTGTCGCGCGATGCGCTCAGGCGGTGCACCCGTGGCCATCAGCGCACGGGCCACATCGCGATGCCGCGCCGCCCGGGTCGCCGGGTCCAGCGAGGCGCGGATGGCCGGGGCGAGGGTCCGCGGGGTCAACGACACACCGCCATCCGCAAACCGAATGGCAGCGTCGTTCGCCAGGGTCGTCAGGGCGGCGTCGAGCGTCCTCTCGGGCCAGCCCCTCGCGATCGCGACCTCCTCGAGAACGGTTACGGGCAGGGGCGCCGCCGACGGCGAGCCGGCGATGGCGAGGAGCGTTGCGAGGTCGGATGCCGGGTCATCCCAGCCTGCCCGGCGGGTCGCCACCACGGATTCGACGGACGCCGGCACCGGCGGGGCGTCCGGGGCGCGCCCGGGGGCGACCTGCCATGACTGCCCGGCGGTGCGCGTCAGGAAGCCATCGTCCAGGGCAGCCTGGAGCCATTCGGCCGCCTGAAGGGGCAATCCCTCAGCCGCCTCGCATACGGTGCCAATCAGCGTCTCGGGCACGGATGCCGACGCCAGGACGTGCCGCACCCACTCGTCGATGGTGAGGTCGGGCAGCCGGGACAGCGTGAACACGTCGACGGCGATCGCTTCGAGCCCGACGGGCTCGCCCTCGACCGTCAGGACGAGGATCGGCAGTATCCGACGACGGGCGAGGTCCTCAATCACTGCGAGCAGCAGTGAATCCGCGTGTGTCACGTCATCCACGATGAGCACCGAGTCCCCGAGCGACGCGAATGCCCGGCGGACCTGCGCGACGAGCACCTCGCGAGAAGGCGCGGCGTCCACGACGCCCGCCGTCCCTGGGAGCGCCTCCGTAAGCGCGCCGGCCGTCCTCGCGCCGAGGTGTGGCGTCAGAGACTCCAGGAGCGGGCCGAGCGGGGCAGCCTCGGGGAGACACGAACACAGGACCACGCGGCGGCCGATGTGTTCGAGTTCGCGCGTCATGGCGAGCGCGAAGCGTGTCTTGCCGACGCCAGCGGCACCCGACAGAAGGTGCAACCCCGGCGAACGGAGCGCCAGGATCGCCCGGGCCTGCTCCGCGTCGCGACCGAGCAGGGGGGCGCGGTAGAGATACGGCCTCGGCCGGCTCGCGGTCGTCAGTCGGGCCGGGCCGGCGGCGAGGTCGGACGGCAGCAGGGCGCGCAGCAAGGCCGCGACGTCGGCCGCATAGGGCGGTCGGTCCTTCGGTGCCTTCTCCAGCAGGCCCAGGACCAGCGTCTCGAGGGTTGCGGGGACTTCAGCGCCGACATCGCCGGGCGGCCGAGGTCGTGCGTGCCGATGTAATGCAGCCAGCCGGTCCGGATCATCGGCCTCGAAGGGCGGGCCGCCCGTGATGAGGTGATACAACGTGCACCCCAGCGCATAGAGATCCGCGCGGGCGTCGACGGACTCTCCCGCTTCACACTCGGGCGCGCGGTAGGCGGGCGTCCCGCCGGCGAGCCACCGGCGGTCAAGCGTCTCGCGAAGCCCGTCGGCGCCGCGTCGGACGGCGAGTCCGAAGTCGATCAGGATTGCGCGGCCGGCAGGCGTCACCATGACGTTGCCCGGCTTCAGATCCAGGTGGAGGCAACCGAGCCCGTGCAGATGGGCCAGCGTCTCGCACACATCGAGGAGCGGGGCCAGGCGCTGCGCAATGGCGGACCAGTCGAGCGGCACGACGGGGCGGGGGCGCCCACCGGGCGTGGGGGTCGATTTCGATGGTGTCGGGCGGGTCATCGTCTCGTCGACGGCCTCCGGCGTTGCGCCGCGCAGGCCGGCCCACTCGTCGAGGCGGGCGCCGTCGACCAGTTCCCGGACATACCAGAGCCGACCCCGGGATGCGCCGCTCGCGAGGATGCGCGCGACCCCCGGGTGGGAGAGGTGCGTGAGCAGCCGCGCCTCGTTCGCCAGGGCGGCCCGTGCGGCGGGCTCGTCGCAGTCGACCCACTTGAGCGCGACCCGTCGGTCGTCGCGGGTGTCGCGGGCCCGCCAGACGGTGCCCATGCCGCCCCGACCGAGCGGCGCTTCGAGTTCCCAGTGATGGATTCGTTCGCCCGCGCTCACGAGCGTTCGATGCCATACTCGGCGAGCCAGCGGTAGATCTGACGCCGGTCGCGATCCAGCACGCGGGCCAGCGCATGCACGCTGCCCTCGTGGCGCTGCCAGAGGTCGAGCATCTCGTCGCGCGTCGGTTTGGCGGGGCGCGGCCCCGGCATCGCATCGACGTCGCGCCCTGCGGCCGCCTCGGGAGACTCGGGTGGCTCCCTCGCCGGTGGCGGATTCAGCGGCGGGAGCGCGAGGGCCAGGCCGTCGGGCTCCCGGGCGAGCAGGTGCGCGATGCGGTCGAGCCCGCGCAGATTCTCGGGCCAGGGATCCAGGAGCAAACGCTCGACGAAGTCCGCCGAGAGTCGGGCGCGGGCATCGCTCTCGGGGGACCAACGGCGGGCCATCGTCGAGAGCCAGGCCAGGACATCGCTGCGCCGCTCGCGGAGTGCGGGGACGCGGATCTCCGTGATGCGCAGACGGGCGTAGAGATCGCGTCTGAACGCCCCACGCTCGACGGCGGTGCCGAGGTCGACGAGGGTCGCAGCGACGATGCGGACGTCGACGGGCACCGGCTTCGATTCACCGACAGGCTGGATCTCGTTTTCCTGGAGGACACGGAGGAGCTTCGGCTGGAGTTCGAGCGGCAACTCGCCAATCTCGTCGAGCAGAAGCGTGCCCGCCTGGGCCGCCCGGAAGACCCCGGGCGCAGCGGCGTGGGCGCCCGTGAACGCGCCCCGGGCGTGGCCGAAGAGCTGGCTCTCGATGAGGTGCGGCGAAAGGGCGGCGCAGTTGACCGCGACGAACGGGCCGGAACGGCCGCTCAGGCGGTGGAGCGCCCGGGCGACGAACTCCTTGCCGGTGCCGGTCTCGCCTTGCACCAGGACCGCCGCAGGGCTCGTTGCGTGCCGGCGGACCGCCGCCCGGAGCTCGACGACCGCCGCGCTATCGCCCGGCAGCTCGGCCAGGGGTGGGTCGAGCGGGCCTTCGGCGGGCCGTCGTTCGAGGACGCCGACGACGTCCCCCATGCGGATGACCGCCCCGGGTCCGAGGGCGACGGACGTCGTCGTCACCGGCGCCCCATCGACCCACGTGCCATTGCGGCTGCCGAGGTCTTGCAGCGTCCCCACCCGGCTCTGGTGAGCGAGCGGAGCGATTGTGAGTTGCGCGTGGCGTCTGGAGACCGTGGCGTCGTCGAGCCGCACGTGTGACCCCTCGCCCGCGCCGCGACCGAGGGTCGACGGACCCTCGGGCAAGGGGACCGCGCCTGCGAGTTCGGGCGGCCAGACGACACAGAGCCGAAGCGCGGTTGCCGGGGCAGCCTGCGACGGCGCGCGATGCCGGGAAACCGTCACGTCATCGGATGGAAGCCGTCGGGGCGACATGGGCGGATTCAACGCCAGACGTCTCGGCGTTGCAACCATCGTTTGCCGCGGCCACCGCCGCCGCCCCCCCCGCGCTCGGTCCCCCCCGTCAGTCCACCGTGATCGACTTGCTGACGTTCTTCGGCGCGTCCGGGTGGACGCCGTGATCGGCGACGTGCAGTGCGTCGAGGTACTCCATCTTCAGCACGGACATGCGCAGTGCGAGGCGCTGCAACACGATCGTCGCGGCGAAAACGAACAGATCCGGGTCACCGGACGCGGGCACCGTGATGAGATGGTGCCAGTATTTCTCGTCGCCGAGGGGACGCCCGGCCGCTGCGAGGGCGAGATCGGCGTTGGGCTCGCAGACGACGAGGATGTCCGCCCCGCGGATCTTGTGCGTGTGGATCTGGCTGACCGTGATGCGCACATCCCGCTCGTCCGAGGGACAGACGAACAGCAGCGGGTAGTTGGAGAACCGCGTCTCGACGAGCTCGGGGAAGCGGCGCAGCGTGTCGAGGCCGGCCTCGCCCGGGCCGATGTCGCCCGCGGCGCGGCGCTTCTCGTAGAGTTCGAGCACCCCGGCGAGGTCGTGAATGGAGAAGAGCGTGTTCTTGCCGAGAATGGTGTTCGGGCCGTGTTTGAACTCGGCGGCGTCGTAGCCCTCGGCGTGGTTGAGGACGACCTCGCGGATCTTGAGCGCGCCCTCGCGGGCGATGCCGATGTGTCCCGTGCCGAGGATGTGCAGCGAGGGCTCGAGGTACAGGCGTTTCGCGGCGGTCTCGACGGCGGCCTCCGTCTCGGCGAGCGTCTGCGCGATGAGGGCCTTCGCCTGTGTCAGCCGGGCGACGATGGCCCGCGGGGTGTGCGAGAACGACGCGGCGATGAGATACAGGATGGCCACCTGATTGACGAAACTCTTGGTGGCGGCGACCGCGATCTCGGGCCCGCAGAGGATGGGCAGGTAGAACTCGGAGAGCTCCTGCGGGATGCGGCTGTTCTCGTTGTTCACGAGAGAGATGCGCCGCAGCCCGGGCACGCGCTGCCGCACGTCCTGCAGAATGTCGACGAGGTCTTTCGTTTCGCCGCTCTGGGTGATGCCAATCAACAGATCGCGCGGGGACAGCGCGTTCATGTACATCGACCGGAACGCGCCGGGGTTGACCGGCAGAACGGCGACGCCGGCCAAGCGGTTGAAGAAGTACGCGGCGACGAGCGCAGCGTGATACGAGGTGCCCGAAGCCACCAGGAACACACGCCCGCCCGCCGTCTGCGCGTGCCGGACGGCCGTCACGAGCTCGGCGAGATACTGGGTGACGCGCCGCTGCTTCTTCCAGACGATGAGGGCGTCCCACAAGGACAGTGTGTCGAGCGCGTCCGGCGCGAGGCGCCCGAGATCGGCGAGGAGCTGCCGCTCATCGGAGAGGGGGTTGCCCCGCCCGGCCGTGATCACGGCGCCGTGCGCGCGCACGCGCTCCGCGAGTTCGGTGTGCAGCGGATCCGTGCGCAGACGATCGAACGCCTGCAGGAGCGCCGGTTCGTCGGCGGCCTCGTAGAGCGTCATGATGCGCCCGACGAGGGCCTTGCAGAGGTCCCGGCGGTCCTCGAAGGCGGCGAACAGACCTTCCGTCTCCGGGGCGGCGAAGTAATAGCGCAGGATCTCGTCCACGTTGGCCGGGGACTGCGCGATCTCCTGCTCCATGTAATAGTGATACGGCGCATGCAGGCCGGTGTCCCGCACGTTGAGTTTCGAGCGCTTGAGCTTCGGCACGCTGAACGTCAGGCGCTCGCCGAGCGTGAAGACGAGCCAGGTGTTCTCGGTGAAATACAGACCCTCGCCCTCGGAGAGCGGGATGAGCATGCGCGTCTTCGAGAGTACCGAGGTGAGGTCGCTGCTGACGACGACGAACTCGCCGTACCCGTCGCGGCCGACGCCGGCGTACAGTGACGAGCCCGACTTCACGGCCACGACGCCCCGACCCGTCGGATCGGCGAAGGCCGCGGCGTAGGAGCCCGTGGCGCGCGCGTTGGCGCGACGCGCGGCGTCGATGAGCAGAAGTGACGCCGCCGGCAGATCGAGCGACAGACCCGCGGCGGCCAGGGCGCTGCGACAGCGATCGAGGGCGGCACCGGGCTGCGCGACGTTCTCGGCATAGGCGTCCTCGGTGAGATGCGTGATCATCTCACCGTCGTTCTCCGAGACGACCGTGTGACCGCCGGCCGTGAGCGCGGGGTTCACCGTGTCCGTGTTCGAGAGGTTGCCGTTGTGTGCGCCAACGAAACCGAGTTCGGGGAAGCGGCACCGGACGTGATGTGGCTGGCTGTTGACGTCCGAGACGGCGCCGTAGGTGGCCCACCGGACCTGCCCGATGAACCGCTCGCCGGCCTGGTGCTCCAGGCCGAGTTCGACGCAGACCTTGCTCGGGGCGCCGACCTTCTTGAGCAGGCGAACCGGCAAATCGCGCGTGATGAACGCCCCGCCGGTGGAGTCGTACCCGCGGTACTCGAGCCGACGCAACAGATCGGAGGCCTCGCGGCCGAGTTGGGGGTTCACGCCCCCGTAACAGATGGAAACGATGCCGCACATGGGGGCGCTCTCCTCGGTCGTCAGTTCGCGTCGGCGCCGGCGGCGTCGTTGTTGTAGGTGAACAGGTTGTCCCAGATCTCGTCGAGGCGGCGGCAGCCTTCCTCGAGCCCCGGGACGCGGTAGATCGTCGCGCCGTCCGCGCTTTGGCCGCACTCTTCGGTCAGGCCGAGGTCATTGAGTTTGCGCAGGCCGTCGTCGACCTCGAAGTCGATGCGCGTCTCGTGTTTCTCCTCGAACCAGTGTTCGATGGCGTCGTCGAGCTGCGCTTCGGTCAGCCCCTCCGGATGCTTGAGCAGGAAGTAGTACGCCAGCATGGCCTCCTTGCACTCTTCCTCCTCGGCCCCGTCGATGATGTGATTCAACACACCTTCGTTGTTGTCGAGGTTCTTGAAGTACAGATTGTCCGCCAGCGTCTTCATGAACAGGATCTTGCGGTTCTTGAACTTGAGCCACTGCTTGACCATGAAGCCGCCGATGCCGACGAGGGCCATCAACGCGGCGACGATCACCGCGCCCTGCTCGGGGGTCATGGACGTCTCGACGAGGTTCTCGCCGGACTCGAGCTTCGCCTTCATCAGCGCCCAGATGAGCGTCGCCGCCACGGCCAGCGACGCCGCCGACTTGAGCAGCACGCCGAAGCCGCCGATGACACCCGGGGCGAGCAGCATGGCCCAATCCCGCGGGCGCATGCGGACCTCGGTGTTGGGGAAGAGCATCTCGAGATCGGCCTTGGGGACGTCCTTGAATAGCTTGAGCACCATCGTCCCGGGGTCGAACGGCAGCTCGGCCTTCTTCTTCTGTTGGCGCTTGCTCTTCGCTTCGAAGTAGGCCTTGTCTTTGAACCGGACGAGCAGGGCGACGCGCTCGAACGTCGGCACGTCGATGGTCTCCTTGCGGAAGAACCACTTGACGATCTCGGCCTTCTTCACGACGTCGCCCCGGCGGAAGAGCACCACCCGCGAGAAATCGTTGAAGTCCACGAAAAGGCTGATGCGGAAGAGCGACTCCTCTTCGAGGGCGTGCTGAAGTTCGGCCTCGGTGAGTTTCTCGTAGTTCGCGCCGTCGAGCACTTCGGCGAGCTCGGCCATCAGCGCTTCTTCGTGTGTCGTCAGTGAAGCCGCGTCGAAGGTGCGCTTGGTCTTGGTGTCCCGGTCCGGATTGAACGGAAAGTAGTGCTCCTTCATCTTCTCGAGCTGGCCGTGGTACTCGAAGTGATAGAGCGATTCGAGGACCTTGCAGAACGCCCGGAAGCGGCTCTGGTGCTCGGCGTCGAGTGTACCCTCGTGACACAGGAGGTCGACGACCTCCGCCTTGCGGAAGGGGATGAAACGGTCGCGGTCGTCGTGTTGTGCCATGGTCATTTCCGTTCGATGGGATCGGGTTCGCCGGCGGGATCGAGGTGAATGCTGAGATCGACGCCGGGCAGCGCCGTACGGAGCGCCGCGACGACGTCACAATAGACTTCGTTCGCCTGATCGAGCGTCTGCGCCCCGTCGAGTTCGAGGTGGACCTCGACGAAACGGTTGAGCCCGTCGCTGCGCGTCCGCAGGCCGTGGTACCCGCGGACGGGCGGGCAGAACCGGGCGAGCTCGGCCTCGATCAGCGCGAGGTCGGCCGCCGGCAAGGCGCGGTCGAGCAGGTGCGACAACGCGCGGCGGGCGAGCTGCGCGCCCGTCCACAGCAACGTCGCGGCGACGAGCAGGCTGGCGACGGGATCGACCCACCAGTGACCGAGCTCGGCCGAGGCGTAGACCGCGGCCATCACGCCGAGGCCCGAGAGCACGTCGGTCGTGTAGTGCGCGCGATCGGCGGCCACGGCGACGCTGCCCGTCCGGGTGACCTCGTGCTTCTGCCACGCGACGAGCGCCAGCGTGACCAACGTGCTCAGGCCGACGGTGATGAGCGCGAGGTCGGCCTGCCGCACGGGGTTCTGCGACGAAAAGCGCTGCGCGGCTTCCAGGGAGACCAACACGGCGCTGCCGCCCACGAACGCGGCCTGCGCGAGTGCGGCGATGCTCTCGAACTTGCCGTGACCGAAGCGGTGCTCGGCGTCCGGCGGGGCGCCCGCCGCGTGGATGGCCCAGGCGTTGACCCCGCTCGCCAGCACGTCGAGCAGGCTGTCGAGTCCCGAGGCGATGACCGAAACGCTGCCGGTGATCGCCCCGACGGCCAGCTTGGCGACCGCGAGCCCGAACGAGACCACGACCGCGACGAGGGCGGCGCGGTTGCGGGCCGGGACGCGGACCGGGGCAGAGACGGGGGGCGCGGCAGGCGAGGTCATGGCGCTGCGTTTACCACGGTGGCCGCTCCGGGAAAACCGGGGGATGCGTGGGGCGCGCGCCCGGTGCGTTCGGGTCGGAAGTCGGCTAGACTCCTCCGACCCGCGCCTGGAAAGTGCCGCCCCTGTCCGCCGCCTCCGAGACCGCCCCTCTCCGTTGCCCCGAGTGCCGCGCGCCCGCGGCGAGCCCCGGCGCGCGCCTGTGTGCCGACCACGGGCTGTACCTGCTGACGCCGGCGGCACTCGCGGCGCTCGACGAGGCCCCGCTGCTCGGTCAGATTCTCGACGGCAAGTACGCCCTCGTCGGCCTCCTGGGCGGCGGAGGGTACGGCAGCGTGTATCGGGGCCTGCAACAGCCCCTCGGACGCGAGGTCGCCGTCAAGGTCCTGCACGGCCTCGCGCTGAGCCTCAAACTCGGCCGCGACCGCTTCGAACGCGAGGCGTTGGCCCTGTCGCGCCTGTCGAGCCCGCACACGGTGCGCCTCATCGACTTCGGCATCACCCAGACCGGGCCCATCGGGGTCCGCAACCTGCCCTACATGGTCATGGAGCTCATCTCGGGCGAGGACCTCGAGCGTCGCCTGCGGCGCGGGCCGATGCACCCCGACGACCTGATCGAGGTTCTCGAGGGCGTCGCGGACTCGCTCGCCGAGGCGCATGCCGCGGGCATCATTCACCGCGATCTCAAGCCCTCGAACGTCATCCTGACTCGCAGCCACACCGGGCGCGTGGTGCCCAAAGTCATCGACTTCGGCATCGCGCGCATCGAGGGGGCGAGCAAGAGTCAGACGGGGTTCGTGACGGGCACGCCGTCCTACATGGCGCCCGAGCAGGTGCGGGGCGAGGCCGAGCTCGACGCGCGGGTCGACGTCTACGCGCTGGCGGCCATGACCTTCGAGCTGCTCACGGGGCGACCGCCGTACGAAGGCAACGACCCGGTGGCGATCCTGACGCAGCACTGCGTCGCGCCGATTCCCACGCTGCAGGCGACGGCGCCCGCGGCGCCCGGACTGTGGGTACTCGACGCACCCCTCGGCGCGGGCCTCGCGAAGGCGCGCGCCGACCGACCTGGTTCCGTCACCGAGCTGGTCGCCGCGCTGCGCACGGCCTGGTCTGCCCGGGACCGCGCGCTGGCGGAAGTCGCCCCGCCGCGGATCGTGCCAATCTCGTCCGCGCCCGTGCATGCGTTGGCGCCCCCGACCGTGCCCGCGGGGGTCGTTGCACCGAAGCCCGAGCCCGACGGGCGCCCGAGCTCGGGCACGATGGCCTATGCGTCGCCTCCCTCGGGGGATGCCCCGCGACCGGCGGGCCCTTCGCTCGTCGCCGCGTCCGGTCTGCCCGAAGGCCCGCCCGATGCCGTTGCGCCCTCGCCGGACGAAGGTCCGACGGCCGTTCACCTGCCGACGCCGCTGACGCTCTCGACTCTGCCGGGGACGACGGCGCCGCCGACGGCAGTGCGTGGGGGGCGCCGGTTCACCACGGGTGTTATCGTTGCAGCCGCGGGCGTTGTCGCGGCCGCCGCGGTCCTTCTCGTCCTCACGCGACCGTCGACGGACGCGCCGGCGGTCTCGTCGGGTGTTCCCGAGCCGGCGGCCGTCGCGGTGGCCGCGCCGAGTCCGCCGACGACGGTCGAATCCGTGCCGAGCCCGGCCGCGCCGCCACCCCCGCCTTCCATCGTATCGACGCCCGCGCCGGCGAGCGTGGCGTCTTCGCCCGCGACCGTCGCCGTCGCCGCCCCGCGAACCCCGCCGGCCCGCGCGCCGATCACCGCCGCCCCGCGCCCGGATGCCGAGGACCGCCCGGCACCGGCCCCCGTGGTCGATGGCCGCGCGAAAGCGACCGCCGCGGCGCTCGATGCGGCGATTGACGAGTGTCGGTGCCTGCCGGCGCAGCGCCTGCTCGGTGTGTTGAAGGGGCTCCCCGGCGGCCCGGCGCTTGCGGCGCCGCGGGCGGCCCGGGTCGGCGCGTGCCGGCCCGTCGACGTCGATCATACATGTGTCCATGGCCGATTGGTGGAGATCGAGTGATGAGAGACGGATCGGGGTGCGAATGACCCCCCACAACCCGACGCAAGTCCCCCTTGCGCGGCGGAGGCGCGGTGATCTTCACTCGTACGGATGCCGACCCCCTTACGACC
>JAKLJY010000139.1 GCA_023150895.1 Myxococcota bacterium
CTCGGGCGCGGCCTCGGGATCCGGGATGTCCGCGAACAGTTCGGGGGGCGGATCGTAGGCGGCCGTGCGATCCGTTTCGGCGCCGCGCAGCAGCCCCGGCGCCACCGTCGGTTCATCCTCGAGGCCCCCGGAGACCGACGAGAGCACCGCCGGCCGCTCGTCACTGCCGCCGGGCAGGGGCGCATTCGAGATGGCGCGCTCGACGAGATCCGCCGCGTCGATGACCACCGCGCCCGCCGTGGCCTCTTCGGTCAGGGGCTCGTGGGCACCGGTGCGTTCGACGCCCACGATCTCGTCGTCCGGCTCCTCGAGCCGGAAGGGGGTCTCCTCCGGGATGGCCGCGTCGATCGCGGCCGGGGACGTCCCCGATGCGCGCGGCCGGTTCGTCATGCGCCCTCGAGGGTGCGCTCGGCGCCGAGGCCGACGCCGCTGACCTCGGCGCGCAGATGCGCGGCGCGCTGCGCGAGGGGGACCGCGGCGTCCCCTCGGCCGGATGCTTCGTAGAGCCGGGCAAGGAGCTCGAGCCCGACGTCGAGGCTCGGATCGCGGGCGATGGCTTCCTTCAGGAGCGTCTCCCCCTCCTCGCGCTCGTCGTCGTCCCGCGCCGCCAGGAAGGTGGCATACCCGAGCCAGGCCGCGAAGAGCGGCTCTCCCGGGGCATCGGCGTGCGCCCGGGCGAAACAGAGCCGCGCGCCGTCGACATCCCCGGCGGAGAGCCGGGCCTCACCGCGCCCGAGCTCGTCCTCGGCGGCGAACCGTTGCCCCGAGAGGGTGGCCTGCTCTTCGAGCCGGCGACGGTACGTCTCGCGCTGGCGCGGATCCGAGAGCACCCCGAAGGCTTGCCCGACCTTGATGAAGACCTCTTTCGCCCGCATCCGGACGTCGGGATCCGGGTGGTCGGTGAAACGATCCGGGTGGTAGCTCCGGCTCATCTCGAGATACGCGGCTTCGATGGCCTGCTCGTCCGCCCCACGCGTCAGGCCGAGCACCGTGTAGTGGTCCCCGCCCCGGGCCGCGAGGTAGCGCGCGAGCACCCGTTCACCGACGGGATCGGAGACCACGACGCCGGGGTCGTCCCGCTCGGGATCGAGCTGCTCGGCGCTCTCGAGGACGAACTCGGCGGCCGGGCCGGCGGGCAACGTCGCCGAGGCGGGCAAGGGGTCGTCCGCGAGCACGATCGCCTCTGCGGCCCGCAGCGCCTCGATCACGGCCGCCACCCGGGGCTCGACGAGGTGCATGCCCGTCGCGAGCGCACCGACCGTGGGGGCGGCGGCGAGCAGGGCCGACAGGGGCGGCTCGCGTTGCAGGCGATCGAGAAACGTCGACAGCTCGCGCGCGACGTCGGTGGCATGGACTTCGTCGTCCCGATGGGCATCGAACCAGGCCTGCAGCTCCTGGGGGGTGCGTCGCCGCAGCACGCCCTCGACGACGAGCGCGAGCGGGTTCATCGGAAACATCAGCTTGTCGTCGAGGAACCGGGCGTCCTCGAAGAAAGCGTACTCGGCGCCCTCCCAGGTGAAACACCGCGCGACGCGCTCCCGGACCTGCCCGCGAAGCAGACCGTAGACCTCCTGGTTGTTGAGGATCTCGAGCGCGACCAAGGCCTCTCCCTGACGAACGCCGTGCGCCTCCATGTAGCGACGGACCGCGCGGTACTGCAATTCATCAATGGTGCCGCGGGCCCGCAGGTAACGCCCGAACGTCTCGCTGAGCAGGTTGCTCTCGGCGAAGACGGGCAGCCCGTTGAGGACGTAGATGTCTCGGCGCGCGCCGTCCTTCTGCAGACGCAGCACGCCGATGGCCGCCCGTCGCAGCAGCGTCACCAGCAACCGCCCGAGATCATCCGGTCCGAGGACACCTTCCAGCGTCTGCGGGGCGCCGGCGTCGGGCTCGGGCCCCGGATCGCGCCCGCCGAGGGCGGACTCCACGGCGGCAAGGAGCTCGGGCACGCGAAACGGCTTGATCAGGAAGCCCTGGATGAAACCGGGACCGTGCTGCAAGAAGCGCGTCTGCGCCCGCCCGGAGTCGGCCATCACGACGATGGGGACCTCCTCGTCGACCTGGCGCAGACGGTCCACCAGGCGACCGCCTTCGATCCCGGGCACCAGGTGTTCGACGAGCACCAGATCGGGCCGCAGCGCGGTGAACGCCCGGTGGCCGGCGAGGCCGTCGCGCGCGAGCGTCGTCTCGAAGCCGGCGCCGCGCAGGACTTCGATGAGCTTGTCGCCGATGCGGGGGTTGTCCTCGATGACGAGGACGTGGGCGGAGGCCATGTCCGGGTTATAGCATCGGCGTCCCGGAAGCGGCCAGAAACGGCCCGGCGGGCGACGTTGCGCCCACGCGGGGCGCATGGTAATCGGGCGCGCCATGGAAACCGACGCCACACCGCCGCCGGCGGGCGAGGCCGGCCCGGAAGCCGGTCGCCCGAAGGGCCTCTTCGCGCGCGTGCAGCGGCTGCACGTCGTGCTCTTCGTGATCTCGGTGCTCGTCTTTGGCGCGTTCGCCGGGCCGCGCCTCCTGATCCACAGCCCGGACAACCACTTCGTCTACCTGGCCGACGCGTTCCTGAACGGGCAGACGGAGCTCACCCGCAAGCCGCATCACCAGAACGACTGGGCGAGCTACGAGGTGCTGCCGCTGAAGGGCGCCTCCGCCGAGGCGCACGGCCCCGTGGTCAAGGGCTTCTTCACCCGGCGCGCGGGCAAACCCAACGAGTTCCGCCTCCTCGACGGCCGCGAGATCGACCTGCCCCCGGGCGATCGCGGCACGGCCGAGCGCAAGTACTTCGTGTCGTTTCCGCCGTTCCCCGGCGTCCTGATGATGCCGTTCGTCGCCCTGAGCGGCTTCGGGGCCAACGACGTGCTGTTCACGGTCCTGTTCGCCGGGCTCAACGTCGTGTTGTGCTTCTCGCTTTTGCGGCGCCTGGCCGCCAGCGGGTACAGCCAGCGAACGCAGACGGAGGACCTCTGGCTGACGGTGCTCTTCGGGTTCGGGAGCGTCCACCTGTGGTGCTCGGTGCTCGGGCAGGTCTGGTTCACCGCGCTCGTCGTCGGGGTGACGTGCAACCTGCTCTACGTCTCGTTCTCCCTCGACGCCCGACGCCCGTTCCTGGCGGGACTGGCGCTCGCGGCGGCGTTCGCGACCCGCGCGTCGCTGCTCTTTGCGTTCGTCTTCTTTCTGCACCAGTTGTTCTTCCCGAGCCACGGTCGCCGTCCGGCGGCGGGGGAGGCGCTGCGAAAGCTGGTCCTCTTCGGGCTGCCCTGCGTCGCCACGGGGATCCTGTTGCTGGTCTACAACTTCGTGCGGTTCGAGAACCCGACCGAGTTCGGCCACACCTACCTGGCGACCGGCACCATCGCCCGGATTCGCGACTTCGGGCTCTTCGACCTGCACTTCCTGAGCCGGAACCTGACCGCGGCGCTCACGCTGCTGCCGAGCATCGACGCGGATCCGCCGTACCTGCACCTGAGCAAGCACGGGATGAGCCTTCTGCTGACGACGCCGGCGCTGGTCTGGCTGCTCTGGCCGATGCGCACGCACGCCCTGGCGCGCAGTCTGGGCATCGGCGCGCTCACGATCGCCGTCCCCATCTTTTTCTACCAGAACACCGGCTGGGAGCAGTACGGCTTCCGGTTCTCGCTCGACTTCATGCCCTATCTCGTGGCGTTGCTCGCCCTGGGCGGCCGACCCGTCAACCGGGCCTTCAAGACGCTCGTGATCATCGGCATCCTCGTCAACGCGTTCGGTGCGGTGACGTTCAAGCGGGGCGGCATGCCCGCCTTCTACAACGACTACCTCTGCGAGGAGCCGAAGTAGCGCCCGGCGCCCGCCGGCACCGAATTCGGGTTTTCGTGCGACACGCGGTCCGATTGGCCGAATGGATCTCTCGAGGGAGTCGTGATCTCCCCGGGGGAGTCGAGCTGGCGAATGCGCGTGTTCTGGTTCCTCGCTGTGCTGGCCTACGTGACCGGGGCCGTGCTCGGGCCGTGGGTCGCCGGGGCGCTCGGTGGCGCCGGGGTCCTCTTCGTCTGGCGCCGGCGCGCACCCGTTCGCCCCGCCCTGGGGCTGGCCTGCGCGCTCCTGGCCGGGGCAGCGGCCGGTCGCGCGACGCCCGCCTGGGTCGACGCGCTCGGCGCCCCCCCGGCCCTCCCGGCGGCCGGTGAGGTCGTCTCGGTCGATCTGACCGGGGATGGCGTCCGGATCCTGGTGGCGCTCGATGCCGCGCCCGGCGCGCGCGTTCGGCTGTCGGGCACGGAGCGGCCGCCCGGGCTGGCCCCCGGCGCCCGCGTACTGGTGACCGGCGCGCTGCGGCGGCCGCCGCCGGCCGACAATCCGGGTGACTTCGATTACCGCGGCTGGTGCGACCGGCGACGGATCGCCTGGCTGAGCCAGGGTCCCCCCCTGCTGCTCGAACCGGCCCCGGCCGCAGCGGAGGCGGTCGTGGGGCTCCGTGCCGCCGCGCGCGGCGCGCTGCTGGAGACGCGGACGCCGGAGGGCGGCGGCCTGCTGCTCGGCCTCCTGCTCGGTGATCAAGGCTACATGGCGCCCTGGATCGACCGGGCGTTCGACGCCACGGGGACGGGCCATCTCCTCTCAGTGAGCGGGATCCACATCTCCGGCGTGGCGCTGCTGGCGTTCGCCCTCGGGCGTGCGGTCGCCGCCCGATTCGGGGCGCTGAGACCCGAAACGACCGGCGCGCTGCTCGCGTTGCCCGCGTCGCTGGTCTTCGTCGCCCTGGCCCAGTTCCCGCTGGCCGGCATGCGGTCGGCCCTCATGGTCGCCCTGAGCCTCGTGGGGCGCCTCGTGGCCCGGCGAGCCGGCGGCCTCAACGTCCTGGGGGTCGCCGCGCTGCTCGTCCTCGCCGACGATCCGGGTCTCGTCGTCGAGCCGGCGTTTCAGCTCTCGTTCGGGGCCGTCCTGGCGCTGGTTTTGTTCGCCGGCGAGGGCCGCGGCCTGCCGGCCCTTTTCCGGGCGAGCCTCGCGGCGAGTCTGGCCACCGTGCCCATTCAGTGCGCCCACTTCGGCACCGTCGCGCCGTTCGCCCCGCTCGCCAACCTGCTCATCGTGCCGCTGGCCTCCGTCGCGGTCGTGCCGCTCGGCCTGCTGGGTCTGCTGGTCGCCCCCCTGACGCCGACCGTCCTCGAGGTCGCCGCCGAGGCCGCGCTCGCCCTCGCCTGCGTGACGGAGGTCCTCGCCGAGGCCGCGGGCGGCCTCTGGATTCCGGGGGCGTGGGCCGCGCCGATGCTGACGGCCCCGGTGGTGCTCTGGGCGCTCGCGGCCTGGGCCGGACCGCGCCGCGCGCTGCTCTGCGCGCCCCTGGCGGTTCCGTTGGCGCTCCTCACCTGGCCGCCGGCGACGACCTGCGACGTGCTGGCGGTCGGACAGGGCGACGCGATTCTCCTGCGCAGCGGCCGCCGGGCGCTGCTCGTCGATACGGGGCCCGATCCGGAGGCCCGGGTCGTGCGCGACGCGTTGCGGCACTTCGGCATCTCCCGGCTCGACGCGGTCGTCGTCACGCACGCCCATCCGGACCACTTCGGAGGGCTGATCGCGCTCGGCGGCGAGGTCCCCATCGACGCCCTCTACACCAACGGACACCTGGCCGCCGGTCCGTTGGGCACCCGCATGGCGGCGGCGCTCGCCCGCCTCGGGCTCCAACCGACGGCCCCGCCGCAGGGACCTTTCCGGCTCGGTGAACTCTGGCTCACGTTCTTCAACGCCCCCCCGGGCGCCGTGGCGACCGCCCACGACAGTCCGGGCGGCGAGAACGACGCGTCCCTGGTCCTGCGCGTCGATGGCCCCGGCGGCGCGGTCCTGCTGCCGGGGGACCTCGAGGCCGTCGGGGAGGCTCGGGTGGCGACCCCCGTGGCGGACATGGGCCCGGTCGACGTCCTCAAGGCAGCGCATCACGGCAGCCGAACGAGCAGCACGCCCTACTTTCTCGACCGGATTCGTCCGGCGGCGGTCGTTTTCACCGTCGGTCGTGCAAACCGGTTCGCCTTTCCCCGTCCCCAGGTGCTGGCCCGCTACGCCGCCCGCGGTGTGGCACGGTGGCAGACCGATGTGGACGGCGCCGTCCGCATTCGCTTCGACCCCTCCGGATTGACGATGACCGCCCACCACCGCCCCTCGGCCGCCGCCGTCCGCGCACGCCGACCGGGAGACCCGTGACCCCGCGCCGCGCCGATTGGGTGGTCATGGTCGTCGCCCCGGACGAAACCCGGCGGGTCTGGCGATTCGTGCCGGGCGAGGTGCGCATCGGCCGGGACGAGAGCTGCGCCGTCCGCCTCGATGACCCCGAGGTCAGCGGGGTGCATCTGCGCCTGCTCCTCGGCGACCGAGGGGCCGTCGCGCACGACCCCGGGAGCCGCAACGGCACGTTCCGCGGCGGACTCAGACTTCCGGTCGGGCTCGGACTCGACCTCGCCGCGGGCGATTCGCTGGCGATCGGTGGCTGGCGAATCGCCGTCGCCCGCGACGACGGGGGCGGCCTTACGACCGACAGTCGGGACTTCGACCTGCATGCCGCGGCACTCCGGACACTCCGGGCAGAGCCGGTCGCCAGTGCGGGCACCGAGCCTTCGCCCGTACGTGACCACGCTCCGCCGGCGCCCCCCGGAGAAGCCCCCGCGAAACGTCCCGCGCCGGGCGACCGGCTCTACACCGCCGCGCTGGTCATCGCAGGGCTCGGTGCCCTGCTGGCCGCCGCCGCGCTGCTGCGGGCGCTTTCGCCGGACTGAGGTGGCCAGCGCTCAGGCGAAGATGTAGCGGACGCTCAGGATGAGGGCCGCGTATTGCGCCGGGGTGGTGACGCGACCTCGCAGACGCAGACCGGCCACCGTGTCGATCTCGTCGGGGGTAATCGCGAGCCGGTCGCACAGGGCGCGGTCTTCGGTCAGCGCCCGCAGCCCGCCGGACATCTCGGCGAGCTGAACCTCGTTGCCATCGCTGATGTTCAGGAACTCGCGCAGGTCCGGGTTGGCCGCGAGGTAGAGGTCGCCGCGGTCGATCCCGAGCGCGTCCGCCATGCGCAGCACGGTGCGGTCAGACGGCTTGCGCTCGCCTTTTTCCAGATACACGATGTAGTTCGGCTGAACGCCCACGCGCTGCGCAACGTCGGATTGGGTCAGCCCCAGCTCCTTGCGACGACGCAACACCATCGTACCGAAGGTCTCGGTCGCTCTCGCCATGGTCTCCTCCCGAGTTGTCACCGAGAGTCCGGTCCTCGCCGGCCTCCGGGTCGTTTGCGCGCCGTCCCCACCTCACCGGCGCTGGAGAAAACCTATCAAATCCGTCTTTGGAAAAAAAAGAAGCAGCGGAAACCTTCGTTTCGACTGAATTTTTCCAGTCACTCTGGAGTTTCTCTCACGGCCCGTGAGTGATCTCCGGCACCTCCATCACCGGCCCGAGGCTGCGCGTCCGTTCCACTTCGAGGAAAAGGTAGACCGCGAACATCGCCGCCGCCGCCATCACGGCGAAGACCTCGATCCGGAAGCCGACCGCAATCGCCCCCCGGCTGCGGAACGCCCGTTTTCGTCGAAGGCGCCGACGCGCCCCGCGCGCAAAGTCCACCGGCACGTCGATGGGTGGCAGGCCGCCGAGCAACGCCCGGGCGGCCTCGGCCTCCGAAAGCGCCGCCGCGAACGCCGGATCGGCGGCCAGGCGCTGCTGCACCGCGGCGCGTTGCGCCGGGGGAAGCGCGTCGTCGAGGTAGTCGGTCAGCAGGGCGTCGTCGTCGTGCACGGCTTCGTCCGGTGTGCGGGGTCTCGTCATGATCGCAGCAAGGCCTCGTAGGCCGTCTTCAGGGCCAGGCGGGCCCGGTGGAGGCGGGACTTCACCGTCCCCTCGGCGAGGCCGGTGATCACCATGACCTCAGCGTAGCTCAATCCGTCGATGTCCCGCAGGACGAGCAGTTCGCGGAAGTCCGGCTCCACGGCGGCCAGGGCGCGTTGAATGAGTGACTCCGTCTGGTTGCCGCTGAGCGCCTCGTCGGGTCGCGGGGCCGGCTCGCCGACCGAGAGTCCGCCCGCGACGCTGCGCAACAGCTCGCCCTCGGGGACGTCCTCGACCGTCTGGCCGCTGCCGTGACGCCTGCGCCCCAGGTACTTCAACCGGTTCTTGCAGAGATTGATCGCGATTCGATAGAGCCACGTCCCGAGGCTGCTGTCCCCGCGGAACGAGTCGATGGCCTGGAAACTGCGCACGAAGACGTCCTGCGCAACGTCCTCCGCCTCGTCCGGGTGACCGAGCATGCGGACGCAGAGCCCGTAGATCATGCTCTGGTGCCGGACGACGAGCTCGTGGAACGCATGTTCCTCGCGCCGCTTCAGGCGTTTGACGAGTCGCTGTTCTTCGGCGGGGGTCATGGCGGCGCTCATGCGTTGGACAACCCCTCGCCGACGGACGTTCCCGAATCAAGTCTCTTGCGTGCCCTACGACAGAAACATAGGTTTGCCTACATGCCACCCGAACGCCCTCGCCCGACCGCCCCCGCGCCCGGCCCGTCGCTCTCGCGACATCTCGCCGCGCTGCTGGAGTTGCCCACCGCGCCGTTCCGCGAGGAGCGGCTGATCGAATCGGCGCTGCGGTTCGCCGCCGACCGTAGCCTCCCCGCGAGCCGGGACGCCTACGGCAACGTCTCGGTGCTGTGGGACGGGCTCGCCGGGCGATTCGAGGGGGCGCCGCTGCTGCTCGTCGCGGGGCTCGATCACCCGGGCGGAGAGATCGTCGCGGTCGCCGGCGACGTCGCCGAGGTCGCCTGGCATGGCGAGACGCTCGCGGGCTACGTCGAACACGCCCGGGTCCGGGTGCACGGGCGCGGGGGCTTCGTCGGCGCCGGCATTCGATCATGTGTCACGCGACCGGGGCACCTCGGCGCGGTCGCGGACCGGCTGCTCATCGAGGTCGCGGAGCGGGTCTGTGTCGGCGACATCGTCACGCTCGACCTGCCCGGCGCCTGGATCACCGGCAGCGAGGTGCAGGCCCGCGGCGCCCTCGCCCCCCTCGGCGCCGCCGCACTCTTCGACCTGCTCGAGCGCCTTGCGCGTCGCCGGGCGGCCTGCACGGTGCGCGCCGTCTTCACGCGCGGCTCGGCCGTCGGATTCGCCGGGGTCGCGGGCCTCGTCGAAGCCGGCGGCCTGTCGCCCGAACAAACGGTCGTCTGCGTGCACGGGGTCGGCGCCCAGCCCGGCGCCCAGCCCGGCGGCGGCCCGGTCATCCGCCTCGGCGACGCCGCGGGGCTCTACGACCCCGACGTGGTCCGTCTGCTCGACCGCGCGGCGAGCCGATACCAGGAGAATTTCACGGACGCGCCGGTTCAGCGGGCCTGTCTGTCCCTCGGCACCTCCGACGCCGGGCTCCTCGTTCTGCAGCGTCGCGCGGCGGCTGCGCTGTGCGTCCCGGTGGCGTCGGCGCTCAATCTGGGGACCCGGGCGACGGTCGAGCCCGAACGCTTCTCGGCGGCCGACTATGCCGGTCTCGTCGGCCTGCTGGAGACGCTCTGCGTGGATTGGGACGCCGACGACCGCCCGGCGCGGCTGCGCGCCGACGTCCGGGCCTGGATGCTCTCGGACCTGGGCCCCGTCCTCGGGCGCCTCGCGGGCACGGCGGGGGGCGTCGAGTGAGACCGTTGCGACCCCTGGTCCTCGCCCTCCTGACGGGCTTTGCGCCGACCCCCGGCGCGGCTGCGCTGCCGCCGGTCCTCACGGACGCCGACGTGGCCCGCATCCCGTGGGGCACGCGCGACGGCGACGCCCGCGCCCTGGCGGCGCAGGGGCGCTGTGCCGAGGCGCGCGCGCTCGTCGACGCCCCGGGCCCGGGTCCGGCGTTGGTGCGGGCCTGGCTCGCCGACTGCGCTCGGGATCCGGACGGCGTCATCACGGCAACGACCGGCCTCGCCGAGGGCCTGCCGGCGGCCGCGCCGCTCGCCCGGGTGCTGCGCGCCGAGGCCCTCCTGACCCGCTCCCGGCCCGCGGAGGCCTTGGGGAGCCTCGGGTGCGAGTCGAGTGCGCCGGCAGTGCGCCTGCGTGCCCGCGCACTGCGCGAGATCGGGGCGCACGGCCCCGCGGCGGTCGCCTATCGGGCCCTCGTGCAGTCGAGCGCCCGCGAGGACCGGGCGCTCGGCCTGCTCGGGCTCGCCCGCTTGCTGCTCGACGCCGCCGACCGCGGCTTTTCGAACCAGCCTCCGCCGGCCTCCGTCGCCGCCTGCGTGGCGCCCGCCGGTGAGACCCCGCCCCGGGACCGCGAGGGCCTGGAGGCCCTGGCCCGGGGTCTGCCCTGGTCCGTCCCCCCCGAGGGGTGGCGCAGGGGCCTCGAAGCCCGCGGTGCCTCCACCGTGCTCGAGGCCATGCTCCTCCTGCGCCGCCTCGACGTCGAACACCCGCCCCACTGGGCGGCGGAGTCGGGCCGCAAGCTGGCCGCGGAGCGGGGGGCGGCCACACCGGCGCTGGCGACCGCGTTCGAGCGCCGGACGCCGGAAGAGCTCGTCGTCCGCGCCGAGCGCTGGCTCGAAGTCCACCGCAACGAGGAGAGCCTGGAGGTCCTGGCGCCCCTCTCGGGCAAGAAGGCGCCGAAGCTCTCGCCGGCGTTGCACTGTCGCGCGGCACTGGCCCGCGGCAAGGCGCATCGCAAGGTACGGCAGTGGTCGAAAGCGCGCGACGCCCTCGGCGAGGCCGCCCGGATCTGTCGGACGGCGAAGCACGAGCTGGCGCCCGCCGCGCAGTTCCACTGGGCCGGCGCGCTCGAGCGCCTCTCGGATGAAGCCGCCTCGGCCGCCGCCTATGCGGAGCTGCGTCGCCGCCACCCGGAGCACACGCTCGCCGACGACGCGGGGTTCTTCGAGGTGCGCCACCTGCTCGATGATCGAAAAGACTGGGCGGCCGCGCGGGACCTCGCAGCGACGCTCGTCGAGCGATTTCCGAAGGGCGACATGGTCGGCGAGGCCGTTTTCTTCGTGGCGGCCGCGGCCATGGCGGAGGACCGCTGGCGCGACGCCCGAGACGTCCTGACCCTCTTCGACCGCCTGCCCCCCCCGAACTTCACCGATCACGACGCGGGCCGCACGGAGTACTGGCGCGCCCGGGTCGCCGCGAAGCTGAAGCGGCCCCTGCCGGAGGTGCAGGCGGGATACGAGTCCGTCTTCCGAGCGATGCCGATGGGCTGGTACAGCATTCTCGCGTATGGGCGCCTGCGGGAACTCGACCCCGAGCGGGCAAGGGAGTCCGTCCGCGCCGCCCTGGCCTCCAACCCCGCGCGGGCCGACATCCCCGGCGGTCCCGGGGAGGACTGGACCTTCGCCGTCCCCGCCGAGTTCGACCCGGTCGCCCTGGAATCAGCCATCCTGCTGGCGCGCCTCGGGCTCGCCGCGCC
Organism: Myxococcota bacterium; assembly: GCA_023150895.1. Classification (GTDB taxonomy): domain Bacteria; phylum Myxococcota_A; class Bradymonadia; order UBA7976; family UBA1532; genus CAINDO01. Next base: position 11,368 of record JAKLJY010000139.1, read on the forward strand.
CGCCGAGGAGGCGCTGTCGGCCGCGGTGCGCAGCGAGAGCCCGGCGACGCTCTGGTTCACGGCGTGGGTCCTCGACCGCGCCGGCGCCTACCGCTACAGCCACGACATCCTGCGCAGAAAACTCAAGGATTTTCGAACGTTCGGCGCCACCGGCCCGCAGAGCCGCATCTGGCGCATGGCCTACCCGGCCCCCTACCTCGACCTCGTGAACCAGGCCAAATCAGACACGGGCGTCCCGGCGCCGTTTCTATGGGGCATCATGCGGGAGGAGAGCGGTTTCAACCCCGGCGTCGAGTCCTCCGCCAACGCCGTCGGGCTGATGCAGCTCATCCTGCCGACGGCGAAACGCATGGCCGAGCTCACGAAGGCCGACGAGGGCCCCATCACCCGACAGGCGCTGACGGATCCCCGCCTGAGCATCTCGCTCGGGGCACGGTATCTCGCCTACGTGCTCGACCGGGTGGGCGGTCTCGCGGCGCTGCCCGTGCTCCCCGCCGGGTACAACGCCGGGGAAGGCGCGCTGATGCGCTGGCTGAAGGCCCGCGGCCACATGCCGCTGGACCTCTTCGTGGAGCACATGACCTTCGAAGAGGCCCGGTGGTACACGAAGCGGGTCGTCTCGTCGTACGCGACCTACCGGTTTCTGTACGCCGGTGGGGAGCGCGACGCCGATCCGTTGCCCTATTTCCCGCTCACGCTGCCGCGCTGAGCGGTCGGTGGGCGCAGCGCCGCGTCAGGGCGCGGGCGCGATGGTGAGCGTGTAGGTGTCGAGGCGGTCCGTGGCGAAGCCGTAGACCGAGACGTAGACCGTCTGGCCGGCCTCGAGTTCCACGTCGGCGCGGCTCTGCAGGTCACCGGCGGCGTCGTCGTCGCAGGCGAGGACCGCTTCCGGGGTCGGGACGTTGCAGGCGCTGCGGACGGAGACGATCGAGTCTCCGCGGTCCATGCCGTCGACGAGGTTGCTCGTCTCGAAACGCCAGAGCCCCGCCTCGGGGGCCGTGAAGACGTAGACCGACACGCGCTCGCCCGTGCCCCGGTCACAGCGAGCGCCGAGGGCCGCGGGGGCCATCGCGAGGTCGCCGTCGATGACGAAGGGCGCTCCGGCGGCCGTGTCGACGGTCGTCGCACCGAACTCGGCGGGGCACTCCGCGGTGAACTCGCTGCAGGTCGTCGGCGTCTCGGGGTCGCCGTCGCCGTCGATGCAGAAGGTGTTCACGATGCAAATCCCCGGCGCCCAGGGGTCATTGGCGACGCACTCGGCGCCGAGGGGCAGAAGCTCGGGGAGAAAGCGAACCACCGGGGTCTCGACCGGGTTGCTCTCGAGCCGGTCGAAGTTCGTGACGGTGACGACCGCGGTGTCGGCAAACGGCACCAGCGCGTGGATGTCGAGCGACGAATCTTCGGTCACGTCGAACGCCTCGAGGGCATCCGTCGCGGGCAGGAAGTACGGTTCGTCGATCGCGATGAGGAGGCCGTCGGCGTAGAGGTCGACACGCGCTTCCTCGACCGGGCCTTCGCCCGCGGTGCCCGCGACAGACAACCGCACGCCACCCGCCTCGGTGAACTCGAGGCGCGCCGTGTCGAGCACGGGTACGACCCGCTCGGGCGCGGCCGCTGCGGGCGCCGCCGCGAGGCGATAGGTGCCGTCCCGGCCGAACCCTTCGATGTGCAGCACGACGCCTTCGCCGGCCTCGAGGGAAACGATGCCGCCGCTGCCGAGGTTCACGTCGCCGCCGCCGTCGTCGTTACAGACGACCGCCGGGCCCGTCGCCCCGCAGGCGGCGCGAATCGCCAGGACCGAATCGCCCATGGGCTCCGCGCCCACGGTGGGGTCGACGGTGAAACGCCAGTCGCCGGCCGCGGGCGCGACGAAACGGACGAGCTGTTCCCGGGTCGTCGCGGCGTGGCACGGCGGCGAGCCGTTGTCCGCCCCGTCGTGCGTGTCGCCGTCCCACACGTACGCGCCGCCCTCGTCGGGCATCACGTCGGAGAGCGTGGCCACGGCGGCGTCGCAGGTGCCGTCGAAGACGGCGCAGGCGAAGCCGCCCTCCGCCGGCAGGCAGGACAGACCATCGCCGCAGACTGCGCTCGGATCATCGGGCTGACAGGCGTCCCCCGCCCCGAGCGTCTCCTGCCGCGAGAACGCGGCGACATCGAAGGCCTCGCTCAGGAGACCCGTGGAGTCGGTCGCGATGAGCGTGCCCGAGTAGGGCACCGCGCTGCCCTGGACGTTGAACCCGGCGGCGAGGCGCCAGGCACCCGCGACGCCGGGCTCCGCCCGCAGGAAGAGAAGGCCGGCCGACCGGCCGGTGAAGTCGAGCAGCTCGAGCCGAATTTCGCCGACGTTGTCCTCGGGGTCGAGCCCCTCGACGATCGCGAAGCCCGACCGCGCCTGAACATCGTAGAAGATCTCGGCCGAAGTGATGCTCGGCGGCGTCGCCACCTCACAGGTGCTGCCATCCGGGCTCTCGGTGCAGACGAAGCCCTCTCCGCAGATCCGGGGGAATCCGCCGAGATCGCACGCCTCGCCCTCCCCGACCGCGATCTCCGTGGCTGCGCGGAGGATCGCCGTGCCACTCGCCGCCGCGCCGAACGCGTCGACGAGGAGATAGAGTTCCTGCTCGCCGGCGAGCTCGATTTCGATCTCGCTCGCGCCGCGGCCGAGGCCGAAGCCGTCGTCGTTGCAGGCGAGCTCGGTGCCGACGTCGCCACACGCGCCGCGGATCGACAGCACGGTGTCGTAGAAGCCACCATCCGGCCCCTCGGCCGTCGTGAAGCGCCAGCGACCGGCCGACGGGGCGATGAACCGCGCGGCCCGCTCGGGGCCGCGGCCGCCACACTCGGCGCTCTCGTCGCCGCTCGCCTCGCCGTCGACCGAGATCGGCAGCTCCCACGCGCCTTCGACGAGGACCGCCGAGGCGTTGAAGTCGATGAGGAGGTCCGGGGCACAGGCGTCGGGGGCCGGGGGGGGCTCTTCGCCGCCCGCGCCGCCTGCGCCGCCCGCATTGCCGCCGACGGGCTCGCCGCCTGCGCCGCCCGCGTTGCCGCCAACGGGCTCACCGCCTGCGCCGCCCATGCTGCCGCCGACCGGCTCGCCACCTGCGCCGCCCGGGCTGCCGCCGACCGGATCACCGCCGGTGCCGCCGGTCGGATTGCCGCCGGTGCTGCCGCCGGTGCTGCCGCCCGTCGTGCCACCGGTGGGCTCACCGCCTCCGGTGCCCATGTCGGCGCCATCGCCGGAGCCGCTCGACTCGGCGCCACAGGCCGCGAGGCCCAGCACGCCCAGCAGCGCGACTGCCCGAAGGGCCATCGGCCCGTCGGAGACCAAACCGCGACGCGTTCGCGGGCTCGTTCGCTCGTGCTTCATTGAGGTTCTCTGCTCCCTTTTTGCCAAAGACGACCCGGGCTCGTCACGACCACCGTCGAGGCCCGCTCAGAGCGGCTGGATGTTGACTTCCAGGCCCTCGGGATGAGCCGGATCCTGATTGTTCCACCAGAAATTCGAGATCCAGAGGCGCGCGCCGTCGACCCGCGCCCGCGTGTAGAAGCCGAAGGCCCCGCGGTATTCGAACTCGTCGCCGCGGAGCACGGTGCGCACCCAGGCGCCCTCGGGCGTCCGTCGGGAGAGGACGATGTCCTGCGCGGTGGCGTCCTGATAGACGATCAGCGGGTTGCCGCCGGCGTCGAGCCGGATGTTGCAGTCCTCGCCGACGATGTGGATGGCCCAGTCGCGACCGTCGTCCTCGCGGGTGCCGTCGTCGACCCACTCGTCGAGGCCGAGTTCCGGGGCGAGATAGCGCAGCGAGTCCGTGCTGCCGTCCTGGAAGCACAGGTGGCTGTTGCCGCGCGCGTCGATGGCGAGATCGACGTTGCTCCCCATGTCCGCGTCGAGCGCTTCGACCCCGAAACCGGCGAGCTGCGCCGGGGCGGCGAAACCGGCGTCCTCGAACCTCGCCCACCAGAGCTGGCCGAACGTGCGGTCGTACCACGCGACGACGGGGTTGCCGGCGTTGTCGCGCGTCTGCGCGGTGAACAGGCCGGTGCCCTCCGGGTAGGTGCCCGGCGCGTCGGGCAGCGGCAGGACCGCCGCGCAGGCGCCCGCGACGCAGGCCTCTCCCTCGGCGCACTCGGCGCAGCCTTGCCCGGGCGCGGCGCACGTCTGGGTCTCGGCCACGCAGACCTCGCCGCGGGCGCAGAAACCTCCGCAGGCGCCGTCCAGCGGGCTCTCGGCGACGACGAACGCGGGCAGCCAGTCGGCGGGCGCCCCCGGCGCGTCGTTCTTGGCGAGGCGGTATCGGACCTGGCTGACCCAGCCGCCCGCGCCCTGCAACCGGGCGACCCGATACGCGATGCCGGGCACGCCGCGCGCGTCCACGCTGATGCTGGCCCACCGCCCGGCGTCCCCCTCGGCGTCGAGCGTGATCGTCGTGAACCGGTAGGCATCGCCGTCGGGCACGCCGAGCGCGTACTTGAGGGCGTTGTTGTCGACGTCGCGGTAGGCGACGTGGAGCTGCCCGCCGGGGCCGACGGCGATGGCGGTGTCCGTGCCGACGTTGGGGCCGCGATCGGCGATGCCGCCCCGGGGGCCACTCGGGCCGCCGGTGACCTCGCCCTCCGCCGGCACGCCGTCGACCCACCACCAGGAGAAGAGCCCGGAGGCCTCCTCGTAGGTGCCGACGACGAGGTCCCCGTAGGTGTCGGCGTAAGCACTGAAAAAGCCACGCCCCTCGTGGATCGCGAAGTCGCTGAAGCGCCCGATGGAGCCCGCCGCGAGCGGCTGGCGCTCGATGCAGGTGCACTCGCCGTTCTCGACCTCGCAGGTGTCCGGGTTGGCGACGCCGGCGGAGAGCACCATCGGCTCGAACCCGGGCTGGCAGGCCATGTCCTTGCAGGCATCCGGGAGGGCCTCGCACGCATAGGTGGCGCGGCAGCAGTACTGACCCTCGGGGCAGCCGTCCGGGCAGGGCTGGCTGCACTCGCAGACCCCGACGGGCGTGCAGAGGGCGGGTCGGCCGTTCTGGCAGGAGAGAGCCTCGCAGATCGTCGCGTCGTCGATGCAGCTCAGGGCGATGCACTTGTTCTGACCGGCGACCTCGCGGCAGGCGAGGCCGTCGGGGCAATCGGCGTCCTCGCGGCACTCGGGCTCGGGGACGGGAATCACGATGTCGCGGATGCCCGCGTCGTTCACGGGACCGACGGGCTCGGCATCGGCCTGACCTTTGCGGCCGCCGGCCGAGTCGTCGCAGGCCCCGAGCAGCGCGGCGAGCGCCACGAGCAGCGCCGCCCAGAGCCGGTTCGAGCGACCCCGTCGGCGCAGGCGCAGCGCCAGACCGAGGGGGGCGAGGGCCATCAGGGCGAGGGGGCCCGCGGCCGGACCCCGGCCCGGGACGACGCAGCCGCCGCAATCGCCACAGCCGCCCGACGCGCCGCCGCCGGTGCGCTCCTCGTGGCTGCCGCGGCCGATCAGCGGGGTTTCCGTGGTCTCGAGGCGGGCGACCCGGACGTTGCCGACCTCATCCTCCGCGCGCACCTCCAGGACCTTCGCGCCGTCGAGGTCGATGATGTCGATCTCCGGGTCGAGGGCCTCCCACTCCCCGCCGTCGCGGCGCGCGGTCAGGCGCAGGTCGGCGCGCGGCGTCACGAAGTCGTCGACCAGGACCCGGGCGGCCTCCCCGGCACGCTCGAGCTCCAGGCTCGGCGCGACGCTGTCGACGAGGACCTCGACCTCCGCCGGGCTGAGGTCCAGCGTCCGGTAGTCGTCCGTCCGGCGGGCGCGGACCTCGATCCGGTGCCGGCCCTGCAGGGCCAGCATCGGGCTGCGGATGACCATTTCGCGCGCCGGAGTGAACAGGCTCCAGGTGCCGTCGTCCACGCGCCACTGGTACTCGAGCGCCGCGTGGGCGTCGCCGGGGTCGCGCCCCGAGACGCCGAGGCGAACGGAAACACGCTTCCAGAAGTCGGGGGCGTCGGCGACGAAGCCCTCCGTCGGCGGGAGCGTGGTGGAGAGTACCGTCGCTTCGGTCTCGACGCCGAACCGGATGGCATTGGGCATGTCCGGCTCGGCCGGCGCGCGCTCGAGGTTGGCGAAGATGCCCAGGAACGTGTCGTTCTCGATGCCCTGGATGCTGTGATCCTGCAGATCGAGCTGGTACCCCATGATGTCGGGCAGCGAGATGGGGTCGCTCAACCCGCTCGCGAGCTGCGGGAGCAGCGGACCGAGCAGAACCGGCAGCAGATTCGCCAGGTTCTGCGGGTCGTCGCGCATGACCTCGCCGTTGGCGACCTCCACGTTGCGGATGGCCTGCGTGAGGTCGCCGAGCACCGGGATGATGCCATTGCCCGGATCGAACGCGATGCCGAGCGGCACCTCGACGTCGGCGTTGAGGCTGAAGATGCGGACCCAGCGATTCTCGATGAACGCATGGAAGTCCAGCCAGAGATCGGGGATCTCCAGCGTCATCAGGGGGTCTTGCAGAAGGAACTGCCCCTCGTTTTCGGGATCGGGCACCACGACGTTGCCGCCGAAGGTGGCGATGGGCACCTCCTGCGGGGAGAGTGTGATGGCGAGGGCCTGGGAGCCGCGCGTCAGGCGCGAGAGGTCGCGCAGCAAAAGCCCGATGGTCTGGACGTTGAGCTGCTCCACGGCGTCGTTGGTGATGCCGAGGCAGAGCGTGCCGCCGTTGAAGACGGCCCACATCGCATGCTGAATGAAGAGGTCGCTGACGCCGATGCCGACCTCATAGGGGCGCCCGGCGGGGTCGACGTTGGTGGCGAGCGACATCGCCCGCGGGGGCTCGACGTCCGTCGGCGGCTGCGGGCGGTTCGGCACGCAGCGGGCCTTCTCGGCGCGTGCGCCGCCGATGACCCCGAGCGAGAGGCCGTTGTTCTCGACGTCCACGTAGCTGCCCGGCGTGAGCAGATACTGGAGCTCGGCCTTCAGACCGGGCGAGAAGCTCGACAGCAGCGCGCCGACATCGAGCAGACCCTGCACACCGAGGGGCGCCGGCAGGCAGGCACCATCCAGCATGCACCGCCCGCCCTCGCAGGTCGCGCCGCCTTCGCTCGGACAATCCTGGTTGATCTCGCAGGTCCGGCAGGTGAAGTCCTCGACGAACCCGTTGATCTGGTCCATCAGGAGGCCATCGACGAACCCCTGCAGCGTATCGAGCAGAAAATCGCCCAGGAACGGCAGGTTCACCACCCCGTCGATCAGATCACAGAGGGGGCTGAGGAACCCGTCGTTGCCCCGAAGGCTGATGTCGAGCTGCGAGAGCTGGTACTGGGCGTCCGTGATTTCGAACGTGAGGTCCCGCGTGGGCAGGGGCGTGGAGAGGTTCAGGTCGATGCCGACGGGGAACCCGGGGCCCCGGATCGAGATCGAGCAGTCGACGATGGGATTCGCAAAGATGGCGATGTCCGCCGAGAGGTCCGAGAACGTGACGGTCGCCCGGATCGTGCTCTCCTCGATGAGCTCGAGATCGACTCCACCGATGCCGATGGAGAGCTGGCAGCCCTGGCTCCCGTCGTTGCACTGGTCCTGGCAGAACCCGTACTGAACGAGCCCGATGATGTCACCGCCCTGGCCGGGCAGGCACACATCGAGGCCATCCGGCAACGCCTGGGCGAGGATGGGCTCCAGGTTGTCCTCCAGGAAACCGATGCCACCCTCCGTCAGGCGGACCTGCACGGCGCTGTGGATCTTGTCCTTTTCGGGGAAGGGCGCCCCCTCGCTGTCGCAGCCCGAACAGCCGCTCGAGCGACCACAGGCCGCCAGCGTCATGAGCAGGGCGACGCCGCGCCCGATCTGGTGCCAGCCCGAGAGCCGGCCCCGCTGCTGCCGCCTGTTCGTCGTCGACATCGCTTCTTCTCCCGTTCGTCCTGCTCGAATTCCGCCCGAAAGCGGCTCATGATGCCCAGGAGGGCACACGTTTCCCCGGATAGCGGGTGCAAACTAGCGGCGGCAGTTTGGTGACGTCAACGTGATCGCCGGCCCGACGGCCCCCCGAGCGCTGAATTTGCCGCCCGGGTCCACCCCCCTTAGAATCGCGCTCCCATGCAGGAAGGTCAGCAGTTCGGTCCGTACCAGCTCGTCAAACGCATCGCGTTCGGCGGGATGGCCGAGATCCATCTGGCGAAGACCTCCGGCATCGGCGGCTTCGAGAAGCTCCTGGCGCTGAAGGTCATTCATCCGAAGTACTCGGAAGACCAGGAGTTCATCGACATGCTGATCGACGAGGCCAAGATCGCCGTTCAGCTCTCGCATGTGAACATCTGCCAGACGTTCGATCTCGGGCGGGTCGACTCGACCTACTACATCGCCCTCGAGTTCATCGACGGCAAAGACCTCTATCAGCTCCTGGTGAAGTGCTCCGAGCGGGACATCGCCATTCCCCTCGACCTCGTCGCGTTCATCGGCATGGAGATGTCGGCGGGTCTGCACTTCGCCCACACCAAGTCCGACAACTACGGGCAGCCGCTGAACCTGATTCACCGCGACGTGAGCCCGCAGAACGTGCTCGTCTCGTACGACGGCGAGGTGAAGATCGTCGACTTCGGCATCGCCAAGGCCAGCAAGCGCAGCCGCGAGACCGAGAGCGGGGTCATCAAGGGCAAGTTCTTCTACATGTCCCCCGAGCAGGCCTGGGGCGACCAGATCGACGCCCGGACGGACATCTTCAGCGCCGGCATCTGCCTGTACGAAATGATCACCGGCGAGATGCTCTACCACGAGGAGAAGGCCCTCCTGCTCCTCGACAAGGTGCGCAAGGCCGAGATCCCCAACATGCGGGTGCGGCGGCGCGACCTGCCTCAGCAGCTCGAGCAGATCGTCCTGCGGGCGCTCTCGCGGGACCGCGACAAGCGCTTCCAGACCGCGGGCGAGCTCCACGCCGCGCTCTCCGGTTTCCTTTACGGGAGCTGGCCGAACTTCAACCGCAGTCGACTCATGGAGTTCATGCGGCACGTCTTCGGCGATCAACGCTTCGTGCTGCCCAAACCCGCCGCGCAAGCGAAGGTCCCGGTCCACGAGTCGCTGATGAAGTCCCCGGACTTCGACCCCACGCAGGGGCACTCGGTCCTGTTCGACCTCAATCAGGTCGACCGGCTCGCGCCGCCGGCCCCCCCCGCGCCCCCGCCCAAAGCCGCCATCCCGCGACCCCCCGCGCCCGCCCCGCGGACGCCCGCCCGTCCGGCCCCGGACGCCAGCTTCGACGAGCCCGATCCCACCACGGCTCTCGGCGGCGGCGTGGACTCCATCGCCGAGCAGACCGGGCCCGTCCGCGCCCCCTCGGCGCCGCGTCCGGCCCCCCCGCCCCCCCGCGTCGATCCCGACGACGGCGACGGCGAGGAGCACACGATCCTCGAGAGCGTCTGGGCCGACGGACAGCCCGGAACCGGCGCCCTCGGGCCTCAGGACTCCGGCGACGACGAGGACCGCACGGCCATCCTCGGCCCCGAGGTGGTGGACCAGCTCAAGACGAGCGGGCTGGACTTCGACGCCAACGAAGGCGACGGAGAGCAGGCGACCTCGCTGTTCAGCCGGGCCGGGGATCCCCCCCCGAAGCGCGTCAATCGCCCGGTAGCCCCTGCTGCGCCGACGCCGGAGGACAGCCTCGACGCCGATTCGGCGACCGTCACGCTCGAGCCGACGCCGCTCGAACCCACGCCTCGCCCGACCCCGGCACCGCGCGCCCCGGC
>JAKLJY010000013.1:0-78604 GCA_023150895.1 Myxococcota bacterium
GGGCAACCGGCCGGCGGCGGCGAGCCGGGCGCGGGCGGCGAGCCCGGCTCCGGTGGTCAACCGGCCGGCGGTGGCAATCCCGGTTCCGGTGGGCAACCGGCCGGCGGTGGGGATCCCGGTGCGGGCGGCAATCCCGGCGCGGGCGGCGAGCCCGGCGCAGGTGGCAACCCCGGCGCGGGCGGCAACCCGGGCGCGGGTGGCAATCCCGGCGCGGGCGGTAATCCCGGCGCGGGCGGCGAAGAGCCCCCCCCGCCCCCTCCGCCGCCGGTCTGCGCCGATCCGCCGTGTGCCTGGCCCGAGAACGGGGACTGGGGGCCGGCCGCGCGCATGACCTACTTCAACGTGCCCGACGACGCCGCGCACGCGACGCGCCTCGGGTGCGATCTCCTGGGCATCCGCAACGGCACGGCGCTCGCCAACGCGCGCGGCCTGCCTATCGTCGAGGAGGGCGACCTCTCGCAGTTCTTCCGCCCCGACGCGCAGGGCAACATCCCGGCCATCGTGCTCGCGCGCCTCGCCGGGGCCGATCCGGGCGAGGTCTTCGGGGCGACGGGCCCCATCGACTTCCAGTTCTTCCAGGGGGTGCCCTCGGGCCTCGACCACTTCCGCATCCTGCGCTCGAGCTTCGACCCCGGCACGCAGAACCCCTCCGTCCACTTCCCGGACACGGAGATCGCGGCGGACGGGGCGCTCAGCGTCCCCTCGCAGGACTTCCACATGATGATCCCGGTCTTCGGGGACGTCGCCCTCGGCGTCTCGCTCGACCATGCGATCAGCCGCGGGTATGCCACGGTACCGGCCGACGAAATCGGCTTCGATCTGCCCGTCGGCACCATCGAGGGGTATCTGACGCGCGACGCCGTCATTCGCGACTGGATTCAGCCCCTGCAGGCCATCTGTTTCCAGGGCGTGCCGCTGGCGGTCTGCGCGGCCGTCGGCAACGTCATCGGCCCGCCGGGCACGTGCAACGCCGCGATGTGTCTCGGCGCGGACCTCGTGGCCGCGACGCTCGGGAGCTGGGAGGTCCACGTCGACGACGCGGGTGCCCGTGAATGCAACGGCCGCGTGCCCGGCGACTGCAACGCCGTGGGCGTCTGTTTCGAGACCCGCATGGAAGGCACGCTCATCGCCGGCATCGTGCCCTGACGGGCTCAGGCCGGTTCGACCCCGTCGCCATCGTCGGCTTCGGCTTCGAGACCGAGGAGGTCCTGAAGCTCGACGTTTTCGGTGCGGGCGGCGCTGAGATCGGCGCTCGTGTTGCGCAGGCGCATGTTGAGCACCTGCACGAAACACCACAGCAGCTTGACGGCGATCTCTTTGTCCTTGCGCATCAGCAGGAAGAGCGGCCGCCGGCTGACGGCCATGACCCGCGCGTCGTAGGCGGCGACGGCGTCGGCGGAGCGCGTCGTTTTGTCCATCAGCGCCATCTCGCCGAAGTGGCCCCCCGGGCCGAGTAGCGCGAGTTCGACCCCGTTCTTCTCGATGCGGATGCGGCCCTCGAGGACGAGATACAGGGCATCGCCCGCGTCGCCCTCGCGGAAGACGATCTCGCCGGCCTTGAAGGCCTGCAGCTCGGCGATGTTCAGCACCTCGACGAGCTCGACGTAGCTCAGGTGCTGGAACAGCGGCATGTTGCGCAGCGTGTTGACCTTGAGCGCGATCTCGTGACCGGCCTCGGCCTGACCGAGGTGCACGACGACGCTCGTGATGTTGTCTTTGCCGCCCCGCTGGTTGGCCACCTCGACGAACGTCTTGGGCACCGCGACGAAGTCGTTGCCCTTGAGGATCTCGGCGATCTCGCGGTCGTCGCGCAGGTGGCCCGTGAGCCCGTCGCTGCAGAGCAGGAAGTCGTCGCCCGGGGCGATCTCGAAGTCGAGCGTGTCGACCTCGACGTCGGCATACACGCCGACGGCCCGCGTGACGGCGTTCTTGTATGGTGCGGTGGCGGCCTCTTCCGGGCGCAGCTTGCCGCGTTTGATGAGCTCGTTGATGAGCGAGTGGTCCTCCGTGAGCTGGAAGACCTCGTTGTCGCGCACCAGGTAGACGCGGCTGTCCCCGACGTGCGCGATGAACCCGCGCGTCGGCGTCAGCAGCAACAGGGAGACGGTCGTGCCCATGCCGCGCTTTTCGGGCTCGGCCTGCGCGATCTCGAAGATGGCCCGCCCGGCCGTTCGCACCGCGAGCTCGAGCATCTCGAGGACCTCGTCTCGGCCTTCGCCCGTGCGGATGAACTCCTGGAGCAGCGCCTCGCGCTCCTGGACGTACCGCCGAATCTCGGTGACCGCGGTCTCGGACGCGACCTCGCCCGCGGCGTGCCCGCCCATGCCGTCGGCGACGACATAGAGGCGCAGCCGCTTGTCGACCAGAAAACGGTCCTCGTTGGCGTCTTTGACGCGCCCGATGTCGGTGTAGGCGAGCGCGATGGGCTCCATGCCTTCGGGGGTCTCACTCATGGCAACAGCGACTCCTGCCAACGGGGGTGGCGCGGCTCGGGGAGGAGGTCCCGGCGCAAACGCGAGTTGTCGTACACGGCGGGTGGCAGCTTCAAGGGGGCATCGAAGGTCGGATCCGGGAGATCGAGGACCACGCAGGCCGCCAGGTAGAAGTCGCGCCGGCTCGGACACGGGGGGATGACTGCGAGATACACCGAATCGGGCGCCGGGTGGACCAGCGCCGCGCAGGCCGCGGCCGCGGCGTCTTCGTAATGAATCAGACCGAGCGTGCGGTCGGGGGGACCGAGGGGCGGTCGTCCGCCGTGGCGCAGCGCGGAGAGCGGCCCGCGGCCGCGCTGATACAGGCCGGCCGTGCGGAGGATGACCCCGTTCGGGCCCGCCCAGGCCCGGAAGAGCAGCTCCGTCTCGGCAATCTCCCGGCTGCGCGCTTCGGGACCCGGCGGGGTGTCTTCGTCGACCGCGCCCGCCGGTTGGCCGTAGTACCCCGTCGACGAGATCAAGACGACCCGGGATGGGGGCGGTGCTGCGGCGAACTCGGTGATCGCGGCCCGCTGCGCCGCCGTGCCCGGGAGTGCGAGCAGGAGGCGGTCGTCCGGGCGCAGGGCGCCGAAGGGCGAGCCGACGGCCGGCGTGACGCCGCGTTCGCGGAGGGCGGGGTGGCGCTCCGGCGTGCGGGTGTAGCCGACACAGGCGCCGTGGGCCGCGGCATACTCGGCCGCGGTCAGGGCGCCGAGGGTGCCGCAGCCGTAGACGACGAGGCGGCGGGGCGTTTCGGGGGGGGGATGCACGCCGCGAGAATATGCGCGGTGCCCGGGCGGGACAATCGGCCCGTGCGGTGGGCGCTCAGCGGCGGGGGGTCCGCCGGCGCCGGCGGGCGAGGGGCGCGAGCAGGACGGGCAGCCAGAGCAGGGCGGAAGCGCTCGAGCGTCCCCCCGTCGCGGAGCAGCCGTCATCGTCGCCGGCGGCCGTGGGCGTGCCCTGCGGCGAGGTCGGCGCGCCGGGGACGGTCAGGGGAGACGTCCGGCCCGGATAGGGCAAGAACGGCTCGGGCAGGGCGGCCTCGAGGTAGAAGGTGTCGGGGATGGGCGTCCGCGGCGTCTCGCAGCTCGCCTGGATCATCATCGCGCCGGTCTCCGGCTCGTAGACCGGCTTGCCGACGAGTGCGAAGCCCTGCGAGCAGCGGCAGCTCGGGAACCCGTTGAGCGAGACGCACTCGCCGTCGTCACCGCACGAGAAACCGACGCACGGATCGGCGAAGACGTCGTCCGGTGCGACGACCTCGGGGCGGGTGAAGTTCATGCGGGCGTCGCCGCAGGCCACCCGGACCCCCATCGGGGCGGTGCTGTCCGCGACGATGCGACCGAGCGCGCCCTCGGCACAGGCGCACCCGAGGAACTGCTCGGCCGTGTCCGGTTGCCCGACCACCGCGCAGCGCCCGGCCGCGCCGCAGGCGGCGAAGTCGCAGGCGCGTTCGTCGGCGGCGGCGACGGCGTCGGCATTGCCGGCCTCGCCCTCGGGCACGGCGCCCCCGTTGGGCCCCACCGGCCCGCCGTTGCCGCAGTTGTCCACGGCGCTGACGTCGAGCTGATGGATGTTCGACACGTCGCCGCCGTTGGGGAGTGGCGCGAAGATGGGATCGATGAACATCTCCTCGGGGGAGACGCGGGTATACATGCGCGTCAGGTAGGGGTACGTCTCGAGGAGCTCGGCGAGCGCCTTCTGCCCTTCGCGGACCTCTTCTTCCGCCCACTCGGGCACGAAGCCGTCCCGAATCTGCATCGCGAGGTCCTGCGTGCCGGTGGCGAGCTCGGTGACGAAACCGGGGCCGCGCAACGCGTCGACCTTGCGCGCGACGAGCTGCGCGTAGTTGCTCTGGTAGGTCCAGGCGTCGAAGCGGATCTCGTTGTCGGCGATGTCCACCGAGGGGACGTTCTGGGGGCCGAAGCGCCCGTCGCCGAGCACCCAGATCTTGACGCCCATCTCCAGCAGGGCGGCGATGCTCGTCAGGCGCAGCGGCACCGCGGGGTTGGCCGAGGTGTAGCGCATCGAGATGGGCTTGATGGCGTCGGTGCCTTCGCCGGGCAACAGCTTCATCGCCACGAACTTCATCTGTTCGTTCGTGTAGAGCGCGATGAAGGGCTCCATGGCCTCGGGGATGCGGAAGCCGTTGGTGCGCAGCCACTCGATGAGCGCACGGGGGTCGTCGGACTCGATGGTCGCCGTGTCGAAGGGGCCCACGATCTTGCGGTCGTGGACGATGACCTCACCGGGCGGGGCCTGGTTGTCATCGCCGTCCGCCTCCGGCGCACCGCCCGCGGACGCATCGCCGAAGAACTGCTGGCACTCCGGGGGCAGCACGAACTGCGGCTGCGTGGCGAGATCGAGCGCATTGAAGGCCGACGCGTAGAACGTGTTCAGCTCGGGGACCGCCGGCACGGGCACCACCCACGCGAAGGACTCGGGGTCGCCCTGGTACTGAATCTCCACGATGCTGCGGACGGTCTGTGCATCTTCCTGAACGAAGATGATGCGCTCGGCCTCCTGGTCGACGGGCGTGCTGCTGCAGAAGAACCCGCCGCAGGCCTGGCTGGCGGTGGGCAGAAGGAGTGCGGCGGCGCAGAGCGCGCCGGTGACGGCGTTTCGAGTCATCGATGTCATCCCCCGGGTGATGTGTTCAAGCGGCGTTTTGTCGGGCGACCGTCAGGCGCGACGGCGGCGGCGGCCGAAGAGCGGCGCGCCGAGGAGCAGGGCGAAGAGCGGGAACGCGGACGAGGTGCCCGTCGTCGAGCAGCCGTCGTCCGTGAGCGTGCCGCGGGCGGCCTTGCCCGGGTAGGGCAGGCGCGGCTCCGGCAGGCGGCGGCGGTAGAAGTCGTCGGGCACGGTGCCTTCGGGCTGACGACAGACGGCCACGGTCTTGCCGTCCGGTGCAGTCTCGGCGACGGCCACGAAACCGCGCTCGCAGAGGCACGTCTGCTGGGCGTTGAAGGCGAAACACTCGCCGAAGTCCCCGCACGGGTTGCCGACACACGGATCGGGCAGCGGCGGCGGCGTCGGATCCACGGTGCCGTCGTTGTCGTCGATGCCCGGCAGCACGTCGATGATCGGGTCGACGTTCATGCGGACGTCGACGCACGAGACCGCGACCCCCGTCGGCGCGGCGCTGTCCGTCAGCGTGCGCGCGACGGCGCCGTCCACGCACGCACAGCCCGGCACGAGGATGCCGTTCACGTCGGGGGTCAGAAGACAGGTGCCGCCTTGCCCGCAGGCTACGAAGTCGCAGGGGTCGTTCGACACCGGCGGGGTCGGCGTCGAACCGTCGCTGCACATCGGCACCTGTGCCAGGGTGAGCTGGCGGTTCCGGTCCACGTCGGGCAGGTCCGGGGCCGCCTCGAAGGTGAGGTCGAGGCCCATCTCCTCTGCCGAGAAGCGGCCATACATGCGGGTCACGTAGCGGGTGCCGTCGAGCAGGCCCAACATCGCCTGCCGGCCGATTTCGGGGTCCTCGCCACCGATGGGGCCGGTGAAGGCGTTTTCGACCTGAAAGCGCACGTCGTCGACCCGGGCGGCGGAGTCGACCACCAAGCCTTCGCCCTGCGCGGCGTCGAGGGTGCGGGCCACGGCGGCGGGCCAGTTCGAGGTGTTCGTGTTCACGTCGAAGACGATCTTGGCGGGATCGACGGTGAGTTCCGGCACGCTCTTGCTCGTGTAACGGGTGTCGCCGAGCAGGAAGACCTTGACGCCCATCTCCGGCACCGCGGCGATGGAGGTCATGCGCAAAGGCACCATCGGCGTCGGCGAGTCATAGACCATTTTGAGCGGCTTGATGCCGGAGGTGTCGGCCCCCGAGACGAGCTTCGCCGCGACGAAGTTCAGGCCCTGACCCAGGTACAGGTCGATGAACGGCACCATGCCGTCGACGACGCGGTACTCGTGGGTGCGCAGCCACTCGACGAGGCGCCGGCCGTCCGTGGCCGAGACGGTGGTAACGTCGTAATCGCCCACGATCTGGTGATCGAGGACCTCGACCCCGTCGTTCCCGTCGCCCGAGCTCTCGGGCGGGCCACCGAAGGTGTCGTCCGTCCCCCGCACGCTGCCGGGGACCACGCAGTCATTGGGCAACAGGAAGTTCGGCCCGGTCGCCAGATCGAGGAGCTGGAACGCCGTCGGGGAAAACGTCGCCATGTCGCGGGGCACACCGGGCACCGGCACAATCCACGCGAACGCCTGCGGATCGCCCTGGTACTGGATCTCGACGATGCTTTCGACGGTCTCGGGCGACGTCTGCCGGAAGATGATGCGCTCGGCCTGCTGGTCGACCGGACTCGTGCTGCAGAAGAAACCGCCGCAGGCCCAGGCGGGCGTGGCGACGGCGGTCGACGTCAAAGCATACTTCGTGCCATCGCGCGATGGCCCGGATTCTGCGGGAATCCCCCCGGGCGAACCTCGGGAATCCGTGGGCGGCTCCCCGGGGAGCGTCAGGAATTCGAGGGGCCGGCCGCGCCGAGACCGGTGGCCACCGCAGCGGCACGTCGGTCGCGGGTCCGCCGCGCGCGCCAGGCGGCGAGCGCGCGGGTGTAGAGCAACACGGGCGGTCCGATGAGGGCGAGTTCGATGAGCGCCGTGCGCAGATAGACCTCGGGGTGTCCGTGCCGGCCCGGTGGCAGGAACTGCGAGGGCAGGGCGAGGTACTTCTGCCACACCGGCCAGAAGAGCACGACACCGCGGCCGGGCGTGCCGTGGCCGTGACCGCCCATGTCGAGCACGGCGTGGCTGATGGTCAGCGCGAAGACGAACCAGAACGCGAAGCGGGGCGTGCCCGTGCCCCGGCGGCGTACCCAGAGGGCCGCGAACAGACCCAGCGCGGCGGCGAACACGAGCGAGTGACTGAACGTGCGATGCCAGATCGTGACGGGCAGCCCGAACCACCAGACGAACGCGAAGTCGAAGTCGGGCACGATGGGCAGGAGCATCGCGAGCCCGAGTGCCACGCGGGGCGAACAGAAATCGAGCCACGGCCGGGCGGTGGCGAGAATGGCCCCCCCGACGAGGGTGTGCGCGACGGGCAGCGACATGGCCCGCAGCGTAACCGAAACGCCCGGCGCGGTCGTTTTTCGTGACGTCGTCCGCGCCCGCGGCGAGTGATGCCGGGCGGTCGAGCGTGGCGCGGTTGCTGCATCGCCGGCCGCCCATGGAGACTCGGGCCCGTGCGGGGCTGCTCGAACACCTGGCCGGATGGCCCGTCGACGTGGCGGATCGCCGCTCCCCCATGGCGCGATGGCTCGTGCAACTGCGGTGGGCGGCCTGTGCGGGCGCGGCCCTCGTGGTGGCCGGCGCGGCCTGGCAGGACCGCCTCGCGCCGGGGGCGGGTTGGCCGCTCTGGGGCGGGGTGCTCGGCCTGGCCGTCTTCAACGTCGCGCTTTCGGCGCGGGCCGTGGAGGCGTGGGCGCACGACCGCGGATTGGCCCTCCAGATCGCCGGCGACGCACTGCTCCTGGCGTGGCTGCTGCATCACGCCGGCGGCCTGACCAACCCCTTCTCGGCGATGTTCGTTTTCCATGCCACGACGGCCGCCGTGGTCCTGCCGGCGGTGCGCGCGCGGCGGGTGGCCGCCGGCATCGGTCTGTTGATCGGGAGCCTGGCGGCGCTGGAGGCGACGGGCGTCTGGCCGGCCTGGCCGCTGTCTCTGGGTCACGGTGCACCCGCGCCGCTCGACGCGGGCCTTCTGGTCGTGAGCGGGCTGGCTGCGATGGGCATCACGCTCGGCGCGGGGGCCATCGTCGGGGTGCTCGTCACCCGTCTCCGCGATGAGCGACGGCTGCTCGCCGACGAACGGGAGCGGCTGCAGACCATCATCGATTGCATGGGGGACGCGGTGCTCTTCGTCACACCGGACGGTGTCATCCGCCTGCGCAACGCGGCAGCGCAACAGCTCTGGCCGGAGGGCTCGCCGCCGGACGCGGATCTGCGGGCGTGTCATCCCGCCGAGCGGTGGGACGCGCTCCTCGGGCTCCTCGGACGCGCGGAGCCCCTGACCGTACATCCGGTGCTGGCGGTGCGGGGCAGGCACTTCGAAGCGAGCTGGTCGCACGTCACGGGTCCCGACGGCCGGCCGCACGGCGTGGTCATGGTCGCCCGGGACATCACCGAGCGTGTCGCCCGGCAACAGCATCAGATGCAGGAGGAGCGCATGGCGACCGTGGGCAAGCTGGCCTCCGGTCTGGCCCACGAACTCAACAATCCCCTCGGTGCCATCGCGCTGTTCACGCAGCACGCGTTGTCCACCGTCCGGCCGGACGAGCCGCTGGCAGACCATCTCGGCACCGTCCTGCGCAACGCCAACCTGTGCAAGACGATCGTCCGCGACCTCCTCGCCTACGCCCGGCGTCGACCGCCCGAACGCAGTGACACCTCCGTGGCCGAACTGCTCGCGGACGTCGAGCGGACGCTGAGCCCGCGGGCCGCGGCGAACGGGGCGACGCTGTGCGTCGACGTCGGACCCGGGACACCGACCGCGGTCTTCGGCGATGCCGATCAACTGCGACAGGTGCTTGTGAACCTCGGCCTCAACGCACTCGAAGCCATCGGGATGCGACGGGGCATGGTGTGTCTCTCCGCCTCGGCCGTCCCGGGGGTGCCCGAAGGCGTGCGCTTCGGCGTCGCGGACGACGGCCCCGGCATCCCGCCCGAAGAGCGCGAGCGCGTCTTTCAAGCGTTCCACACGACAAAAGCCGAGGGCACCGGCCTCGGTCTCACGGTGGCCGCCGACATTGTCCGGGCGCATGGCGGCGTGTTGCAGCTCGATGCCGTCGATGGCTGCGGTTGCTCGTTCTCTTTCGTCGTCACACCGCCGGTCCGCCTGCTGAGTCGGGCCCGCGCCACCGCCGTCGTCGAGTCGGCCCATGGCTGAGACGCCGTCGATCCTCGTCGTCGACGACAAACGCGATCTCGCCCGGGGGGTGGCGCTGGTGCTCGCCGCGTCGACGCCGGACATCACCGCCTGTTTCTCCGCCGAGGAGGCGCTCGCGCACCTCGACGAGCGACCGCGCGATCTCGTCCTCTCGGACATCCGGATGCCGGGACTCGACGGGCACGCCCTGCTCGCACTGGTCCGGTCGCGCTGGCCGCAGACGCGGGTCGTGCTGCTGACCGCGTTCGGCACCGTCGAGTCCGCCGTCGAGGCGATGAAGCAGGGCGCCTACGACTACCTGACCAAACCGTTCGACAACGACGAACTCGTCCTGGTGGTGCGCCGGGCGCTCGACGAGATCGCCGCCCGACGCGAACTCGAGCGTCTGCGTGCCGAGATCGCCGCTCGCAAGGGATGGCATGGCCTGCACACCGTCGACCCGCGGATGCGACCGGTCATCGAGACCGTTCGCAAGGTGGCGGGCGCGCAGGCTTCCGTGCTCGTGTGTGGCGAGAGCGGTACCGGCAAGGAGCTCGTCGCGCGGGCCGTACACGCCGAAAGCACCCGCGCGGCCCGCCCTTTCCTGGCATTCAGCGCAGCCGCTCTGCCTGAGACGCTCGCCGAAGCGGAGCTCTTCGGGGCGCGCAAGGGGTCGTTCACCGGCGCGGATCGCGACCGGCGGGGCCTTTTTGCCGACGCGCACGGCGGGACGCTGTTCATCGACGAACTGTCGAGCATGAGCCCGGCGCTGCAGGGCAAACTTCTGCGCGTCCTGCAGGAGCGTGCGATCGTCCCCCTCGGCCAGTCGACGCCGGTGCCCGTCGACGTGCGCATCGTCGCCGCCACGAACGTCGATCCCCGCCGATTGGTGCGCGATGGCGCGTTGCGTGCCGATCTCTATTACCGCCTCGCGGTCGTCCGCATTCAGATCCCGGCGCTGCGGGAGCGCGCCGAAGACATCTCGCTCCTCGCGACGCTCTTCCTCGAACGCGCCGCGTCGACGGCGGGGCGACCGGGCCTGCGCTTGTCGTCCCGGGCGCTGCGCCTGCTCTACGCCCATGACTGGCCGGGCAACGTGCGGGAGTTGCAGAACGTCATGGAACGCGCCGCGCTGCTCGCCGCCGGCGATGAGGTCGGACCCGCGGACATCGCCCTCGACGACTTCGACGAACCCGGTCTCGACGACGGCGTCGGGGCGGCGGATTTCGGCGCCGGTGAGGCGGCCGGCACCTACGAGGACGCCAAACGCCGCGCGCTGGAGCGATTTCAGCGCCGGTACGTCGAGCGCCTCCTGGCGACGACCGGGGGCAACGTCAGTGCCGCCGCGCGGGCGGCCGGCCTCACGCGGGCGGCCTTGCACCGCATCCTGAACCGGCTCGGACTCGGTCCCGGCGAGGCAGACGAGAGCGACGAGTCGACGCCCCCCGGCGCGTAACACCCGCCCCTGTATACGCCCGTATACACCCTGTGCACGTACGGCGACGGGTTGACGGCACGATCTCCGCCCGGGAGGCCGATCTCCGCCTTGGCAGACCTCTTGCTGAAGGGGGCGCGCCGGCGCACGCGCGTCGGATGACGAACGCTTCGGAGCGGGAGGACGGATGATGTCGACGAATCGAACCGCGTGGCGGTGGCTGTGGGTCTGCGCTGCCTCGGCGAGCCTGACGATGGCCTGTGACGGGCCGGTCGGTGGCAAGGGCGAGAAGGGAGATCCGGGCGCGAACGGCACCGACGGGGTCAACGGCGAGGCCGGTCTCCCCGGGCCGGAGGGGGAGCCGGGACCTCAGGGTGAGCCCGGGGCGCAGGGGGAACCCGGTGCCGACGGACCCGAAGGCCCTGCGGGCCCGCAGGGCGAGCCGGGGGCTCCGGGGTCGCAGGGCGAGCCGGGCGCACAGGGGCCCGCCGGCGCGGACGGCACGAACGGAAGTGACGGCGAAGACGGCCAGAACGGTCAGGACGGCGAAGACGGCGCTCCGGGGGTGCCCGGAGCCGACGGACAGCCCGGCCTCCCGGGCGCACAGGGCCCGCAGGGCGAGCCGGGCACCCCCGGCGCACAGGGCGAGCCGGGCGTCAGCTCGGGGGCGTTGGCCGGCCTGGTGACCGAAGCCGCCGACGGCCAACTCGTCGAAGGCGCCACCATCGCCGTCGAGCCGGCCGCCGTCGCCCCGGTGACGACGAACGCGAACGGGGAGTTCGCCCTGCCCGCGCTGCCCGCCGGCGTCTACACCGTGCGGGCCACCTACGAGAACTGGCCGGCCGCCGTCGCCGAGGTCTCCATCCTCGCCGGGCGGGACGCGGCCCTGAACCTGGAGTTCCAGAACTGGCGGCCCGAATCCGAGCCCTGCATCCTCTGCCACGGCAACATGAACCCGCAGCTCATCGCGGATTACAAGACCAGCACGATGGCTCAGGAGGTCTCCTGCCAGGACTGCCATGGAGACAACATGGCGGGCGCGCCGGGCCACAACCCCATCCCGACGCCCGAGACCTGCGCGACGTGTCACCCGAATCAGTACCGCGGGCATCAGTCGAATCGTCACGCCATCGGGTACCAGCGCGGGTTCGAGGCGGGTCGGCTCGACGATCTGCCCCCCTGCGCCGTCGATCAGCCGGCGGAGGGGCGCGGGGTCGCGACGTGCGACCAATGTCACAACGTCGAGTATCGGTGCGATTCGTGCCACTCGCGGCACGGTTTCAAGTCGTCGCTCGCCCGCGATCCGAAAGCGTGCGCGACGTGCCACATGGGTCCCGATCACCCGCAATACGAGGTCTATTCGAGTTCGAAGCACGGCATCATCTTCGACACGGAAGGGGACAACGGCGTGGCACCCGGCTGCGTCGACTGCCACATGCCGCTGAAGAAGGTCGCCGCGGACGGCACGCCGTACACCGATCACGACCTCTCGTTCGGCATCGCCTTCGGCCCGGTCGGCGCCCGCGACAAACACTACAGCTTCCGGCGCAACGGACAGCTCCCCTACGTGCTGGTGAACAATACGTTGCAGCCGAACCCGGACTTCGACCCCACCGCGCCCGTCGACATGACCGGGGCCGACGGCATTCCGGACTCGGAGATCTGGCCCGAGGATCGCGATGGCAAGGTGGTGCAGGTGGCCGATGACGCGGCCGTCCTCGCCGCGCGCCGACGGGAGATGGTCGGTGTCTGCGATGGCTGCCATACGGCCGGGTTCGCAACGGATCGTCTCGACGTCGCCGATGGCATGCACCGCAACGCGGCGGCCGTCGTGGCCGAAGCGGAAGACATCATCCGGGCCCTGAACTTCGACGGCCTCATCGAGCCCGCGCCGAATGCCCGCGAACCCAACGACGACGCGGTCGGCGCCATCATCCTCGCCGGCGCGCAGCTCTACCGGAACCTGTCCCACATCGAGCGTCTGTTCTTCAAGATGTACAAGTACGATCAGGTCAAGACCTGGCACGGCGCGTATCACATGAACCCGGACTACGCGCACTGGTACGGCTGGGCCGAACTCAACATGGACCTCTCGGACATCGCCGACGGGGCGACCGACCGCCGCCGCGACTTCGCGCTCGAGTATGCGATCGAGCACGGGCTCGATGTGGTCTGGGACGTGCCGTATCAGGGCGTCATCTACTTCGAAGGCTCGATGGAGAAGATGTACGACTTGTTCCCGGCGGGTCAGAACATGAGCGTCGACGCCAACGGGAGCGGGACGCCGACGACCTACACCGGCCTGACCTTCCGCTGAGATTGCCCCGGCCTCGCCCCGCCCCCCGCCGTCATGCCAGACTCCCGGCATGATGCACCGCCCCGCCCTCCGTACCGCCCTGCCGTTTCTGCTCACCCTCGGCCCGCTCGCCCTTGCGGCGTGCGGTGAAGAGGCCGCAAACACCGATCCCGTGCAGGATGCCGCCGGGGCCGTGCCCGCCACGGACGCTGCGGTGCCCGAACCGGACGCCGCAGCGCCCGAGCCCGACGCCGCTGCCCCCGAGCCCGACGCCGCCCCGGCCCCGCCGGCCTTCTGCACGGGCGCGGTCGCGCATCGCTGGGACCCGGCGGGCGCCACCGAGCCGGACTTCTTCCCCGATGGCCTGCTCACGAGGCCGGACGACACCTCCCCGACGGGGCTGCGGCTCGATCTGTCGCCCGAGGCCGCGCCCTGGGTCGAGACCTCGCCGGCGCTCGTGCGCGACAGCGTACGGGCGATGAACGCACTGTCCGGGTTCGGCACCATGGGCGGCGTGCTGCTGCGCTTCACGGCACCCGTGAACACCGTGCCGACCGGGGCCGACGCGAGTCTGGCGAGCGAGGGCTGGCAGTGGTGGGACCTCGGCGGCGAGACGCCCGAGCGCGTGCCGTTCGAGGCGAAGGTGCTCGAAGGGGGACTCACCGTGGTGTTGTGGCCCCTGCGACCGCTGCGCCTGGCCACCCCGCATGCGCTCGTGCTGACCCGCGCCGCGACGGCGGACGACGGCGGCTGCATCGCGCCCGCCCCGACGACCCGCGCCCTGCTCGGCGATCCGACGGCGACGGCGCCGGATCCCGCGCGGGTCGAGCGCTTCGGACCGGCCTACCGGGCGGCGATCGACCGCCTCGGCATCGAACCGGCCGATGTCTCCGTGCTCTCGGTCTACACGACGCACGACGACCTTCTGCCTGTCCGTGCCGCGGCGGCAGACGTCCTGACCCGCCCCGTCGCGTGGGGGCCGTCCGCCGGCTGCGGTGAGCCCGACGGCGCCGTGGTCGAGTGCGAGGCGAGCACGACGGTCCTCGACTATCGCGACGAGGCCGGCGTCGTCGACGGCACGCGGACCCCGCGCGAAGGGACGATCCCCGTGACGTGGTGGAAACCCGCGCAGGGCGAGGGCCCGTTCCCCGTCATCGTCTACGGCCACGGGCTCAACAGCCGGCGGGACGAAGGGCGGCAGTTCGCCGAACGGGTCGCCGAGCTCGGCATCGCCGTGGTGGCGATGGAAGCCGTCGAACACGGCGACCACCCCTTCATCGCCCCGGACGCCACCGGCGAGGACGCGATGCGTTTCCTGGGGCTCAACCTGGCCGGGCTGAAGATCGACGCGCCCCGCCTGGCGGGCAACTTCAACCAGACGGACGTCGATCGCATCCGGCTCATCGGTCTGCTGCGGCAGAACGGCGATCTCGACGGCGACGGCGCGGTCGACCTGGATCCGACGCGCATCGCCTACCTGGGGGCCAGCCTGGGGGCCATGTGCGGGGCGGGCGTGCTGGCCCTCTCGCCGGACCTCGACGCCGCGGCCCTGACCATCGGCGGCGGGCGTTTGATCTCCGTCGTGACCGACACCGAGCTCGTCGCCCAGTATCGCCCGCTGATCGGCAACCTGGCTGGCTCCGTGGAGAACTTCGATCGCATCGTGCCCATCGCGCAGCACGTGATCGACGCGGCGGATCCGGGGACGTGGGCGGCGCACGTCCTGCGCGACCGCTTCGACGGGCGCACGCCGCCGAGCCTGCTGGCGAGCTACGGCATGAGCGACGAGGTCGTCCCGCCGAGCGCCGGTCGGTCGCTGGCCCGGGCGCTCGGTGCACCCCAGCTGGCGCCGGTCCACGTGCCCGTCGAGCTCGTCGAGGTCATCGAGGGCCCGGAGGTGGTCGGCAACCTGGCAGACGGCACGCGGACGGCCGCGTTCTCGCAGTTCGTCACGGTCACGCGCGATGGCCGCAGCGAGCCGGCGACACACGTCGACACGGCCAAGAGCGACGAGGTCGCCGATCAGCTCCGCGGCTTTTTCGGCACCTGGGCCGCGGGTGAAGTGCCGGTGATTCGCCGGCCGGAGTGACGCGAAGGACGCGGCGGGCCCCTCGGAATTCCGTCGCCGTCGCCCGAAGGACCCCCTCGAAAATCCGAGGCCGTCCCGCCCGGCACCGCATGGGGCGTGGCTGGCACGCGCGGTGCAACGTCGCCGCCACACTCTCGGAACCGAAAACACGAGCGGTCACCGGCCGCTCTGCAAGGAGCCCCCATGCGCGCGTCCCGTCGCCGTTTCGCCGTCGTCCGTCCCGTGTCCCCGACACTGTCTCTCACCCTGACCGCCACCCTCGGTCTGTTCGCGACGGCCTGCATCGCCGAGCCGAACGGCGTGACCGGCCCTGCGGGTGGCGAGGAGACGCCGGCGCCGGCCCCCGCCACGCCGCGCGCCGACGAGAAGTGGCCGGGGGGCTCCCTCGGCGGGTTCGTATCCGATGGCACGCTGTCGACGCGCGAGGTGGCCGGCAGTGGCTCGGGGGGCGGCGGACCGGCCTCGGCGGATGGCATGGCCGAAGCGGGCGCGGCCGGTCCGGGTCTCGCGGAGGGGGAGCGGGACGACGTCGGCGCCGATCCGGGCGTCGGCCCGGCGCCGCCCGTTCAGGAGGGTGGGCTCGAAGGGGGCGAGATCGACGACAACGCCGACTTCGAGGCGTTCCTGGCCTATCTCGAACGCGCCGACGCCGCGGTCGGAGCCGATCCCATGGTGCATCACGTCGACGTGTCCACCCGCCATCTCATCACGGTGCGTGATGCCGCTGGCGACACCGTGCCCGATGCCACCGTGCGACTGCTCATCGACGATGACACCCGCGTCACCTGGGGCCGCACCCGGGCCGACGGGCGGTTCGCGTTCTTTCCGGGTGCGTACGATGCCTCCGCGGACAAGTACCTGGTCCAGGTCGAACGCGCGGGCCTGACGGCGAGCGCCACCCTGCGGGCCGACGACGCGACCCTCGAGATTGCCCTGCCCGAGGATCTCGAACCCGCCGCGCCCCGCCTCGACGTCGCGTTCGTGATCGACTGCACGGGCTCGATGGGGGAGGAGATCGGCCGCATCAAGGCGACCATCACCGAGATCGCGGGGCGCATCGCCGCCGACGAGAGCCACCCGGACCTGCGGTTCGGCCTCGTCGCCTACCGGGACATGGGCGACGCGTTCGTGACCCGCGCAGTGGATTTCACCGATGACGTGCAGGCGTTTCAGGGGGCCATCGACGGCCTGCAGGCCAACGGCGGGGGCGACTTCCCCGAGGCGCTCAACGAAGCCCTGCACGAAACGATGCGCGGCCTCGCCTGGCGGCAGGACGACGCGCTGCGGCTCACGTTCGTCGTCGCAGACGCGCCCGCCCACCACTACGAGCAGGCGCCCTACACGTACGACCGCGCGATGCTCGATGCGGCCACCATGGGCGTGAAGGTGTTCCCGGTGGCCAGCGGTGGCAGCGACCCCGTCGCCGAACTGCAGTTCCGCCAGCTCGCGCAGTTCTCGCTCGGCCACTTCGTTTTCATTACCGAGGGCGGCGGCAGCAGTGAGGGCAGCGGTGGCAGCGACTACGACGTCGATCCGCAGCAGTTCCGCGTCGAGGCGCTCGACGATCTCATCGTGCGCCTCGTGACGACCGAGCTCGACGCGTTCACCGGGCGGTAGTCGTCGGGAGGCCCCTCACCAGGGGATGGGGCGCCCGTCGTAGTTCAGAAACTGCCCCGTCGCCTCGAAGCCCGTGCGCTCGATCAGCGAGGCCAGGCTCCGGGCGCTCTCGGCCACGGTCAGCGGCGCGTTGCGGCCGCCCATGTCCGTCTGCACCCAGCCGGGGTGCAGCACGATCGACGCGACCCCCGTGGGGCGAAGGTCCGCCGCGAGGTTGGCCGAGGCCATGTTCAGGGCGGCTTTGCTCATGCGGTAGGCGTACGAACCGCCGCTCGGTGTGTCGCCGATGGAGCCCATCTTCGACGTGATGTGAAACACCCGGCCGCGAGTGGCCTTCAGGGCCGGCAAGAGCGCCCGCGTGACCCGCAGCGGCCCGATGGCGTTGATGTCGAACACACGCAGCAGCTCGTCCGTCGTGGTGTGATCGAGCGGCGTCCACGCCCCGACGCCCGCGTTGTTGACCAGGATGTCGAGCCGACGGTCGCCCCATCGCGAAGCGAACGCGGTGACGGAGGCGTCCTGTCGAACGTCGAGCGTCTCGACGGCGGCGCCGGTCTCGCGCAGGGGACCGGCCGAGGCCGGATCGCGGACCGTGCCCGTGACCGTGTGGCCGCCGGAAACGAAAAGTCGACAGAGTTCGAGGCCGATGCCGCGGTTTGCGCCGGTGACGAGGATGTGCATGGGCGGCACTCTCGCCCGCCCGGGGCCGGCGCGCAAGGGGCGATCAGGGTCCGTTGGCCCAGCGTACGACTGTGTCTTCGATCAGCGCATCGGCGGCGGCGGTGTGTCGCCGGTTGGCCCGTTCACTGCCATCGGCGGCCTTCTCGACCCGGTCCCAGGTGCCGAGGGTGTATTTGTACTCGACCACGTCGCCCGTCGGGACGACGAAAGCGCCCTCGAACAGACCGTCGCGCAGGCGGCGCAGGGGGAGGGCGTCGCCGAGCCAGGGCCCGAGCGCGTCCGGGCTGCCACCGACGAAGGCTGCGGGCGTCTCCGGCGGCACCGTGACCCGCAGGCGGACGATCGTCTCGGCGGCTGCGGCCACGGTGAGGGCGGCCTCGGGCGCGCCCTCCGCGCCGGGCATCGCGGGGCTCAGCAGGGTTCGGCCCGCCGCCAGGGCCGTGACGACGCCGTCCGGGTCGACCCGCGCGACGGCCGGGAGCGAACTGTCGACCGCCCCGTCGATGCCGAGCCGCGCGAAGGGCCGTCCGTTCGCGTCCCGGGCGAACAGACTCGCCGTGGTGCTCCCACCCGGCCGCAGGACCGTCTCCCAGGGCCAGACGGCGGTGAGCTCGACGGGGGCGGCCGGCGCCCCGTCACGCCACAGCAGGGCGAGCGCATCGGGCAGGCGACGGCGCCACGCGGCCTCGTCGTGCGCGGCCCCCGGATCCTCGACGAGCCGCACGCGGTCCCGCGCGGGGGCGTCGAGGGCGGCGACCACGGCCTCGGTGAAGTCCCGCCCGTTCACGACGACGGAGGAGCGGCCCTCGGCGCCGCGGCCGACGGCGGGCGCGCCTTCGAAGTTCCCGGTGTCCAGGTAGAGCGCGCGGCCGGGGCTCAGCGACAGCGCGGCCGCCACGGGCGCCACCCACTCGAACGCCACGCCGTTCGCCCACCAGAGGCTCGGCGAGAATGCGCCGATGCGCCCGAAGACGTCCGGGTACTGCGCGCCGAGGTGGAGCGAGACGAGCCCGCCGAGCGAAGACCCGGCGACCGCGGTGGCCTCGGGCTCGCAGCGGGTCGGGAAGTGAAAGTCGACGAACGGCTTGAGCTCCTCGACCAGAAATCGGCCGTACGCATCCGCGTCCCCACCGTCGCCGAGCTCGGGATCTTCGACGGGCGTGTAGTCGTCGATGCGGGCTGCGGTGTTGTCGACGGCCACGACGAGCAGGCGGCGCCCGTCGGGGGCGGCGGCGAACGCGTCCGTCGTTGCAATGGCGCCCCAGGACACGCCGAAGGCGGCCTCCTCGTCGAAAAAGACGTTCTGCCCGTCGTGCAGGTAGAGCACCGGCAAGCGCTCGTCGGGCGCGCCCCCGTCGGGCGGGAGCCGGACCGTCACCCGGCGGGCGCCGACGAAGGCCGACTCGAACCCGGGAAATCGAACGAACCGGCCGTCGGCGATGCGGGCCTGTGCGGGGCGGGGATCGGCGGCGGGGGCGCAGCCAGCGGGGACCGGCGGTGGGCCGACGTCCGGGTCCGGGGGCGTGCCGGCGTCGGCGTCGAGTCCGTCGGCCGTGCGCGCGTCCGCCGGGGGCGCCCCGCCGAGATCAGCCTCGGGACGAGCGTCGACGCCGGGGGGCATCGCGTCCGGGGGCGGCGGCCCGCGGTCGGCCGTCGTCGTCGCGTCCACCGCCGTCGGGCGAGCGTCGGTGGCCGGTGGCGGACCCGCCTCCGCAGCGGCGCCGTCCATGGAGAGGGCGGCGGCGTCGAGCGTCGGGCCCGACGCGGCGTCGAGCCACGTCTCGGGCAGCTTCGGATCGGCATCGGAGCAGCCGGCGACCACGAAGAGCGCAGCCGCTGCGGCCAGCGAGGGCCAGGTACGGGGCAACGAGAGGGCGCGCGGCGATCGAGTCATGGGACACAGAAAAGCGCGGGGCCCGGTTCGGCGCAATGGGGTCGCGCGGACGTCAGTACTGGACCAGCGCCCCCCGGCGTCGCGCGGCCCGGTCGAGGGCGCGCACGGCGAGCGGGGTGAGCGACCACCCGGCCGCCGCGAACCCCGCGAGGGCCAACAAGGGCCCGGCGGTCGGGACGCCGAACAGGGCCTCCCGAAGCGCGGTCAGCGCGTGGGTCGTGGGCAGTACCGCGGCGAGGTCCTGCAGACGCGCGGGCAGTACATCCACGGGATAGGCCACCCCCGCCAGCAGCATCGACGCGGCGTGGAGCCCGCGGCCAATGGGATCGGCCCGTTTCAGAAGCAGCGTCAGCGCCCCGCCGAGCAGACCCACGGGCCAGAGCGCGGCGAGCGTCAGACCGCACGCGAGCAGGAGCCCCGGCAGGCGGTCGGCGCCCGGCAGGCGGTCGGCGAGGGTGAGCGCGACGGCAGCGCCGAGCACGGCCCGCACCGCGGCGCCGAGCACCGGAAAGAGGCCCTGCGCCCACAACCAGGGCAGCACGGGCACGGGCGACGCCAGCTCCGCCTCGAGCGTCCCGGTGAGCTGCGCCTGCCGCACGCGATCGGCGGGGCCCGCAAAAAGGGCCCAGGCCAGGTCGCTGAGCGAGACGCCGATGACCAGGAAGCCGAAGTACCCGCCGCTCGCGGTGAGGCCCGGTGGTTCATGCCCCGCGAAGGTGCGGGCGACGAACCATGCCGAGAAGAGCAGGCCCGCGAGGCCGATCAGCCGCGAGACCGCGTAGGTCTTGTAGGTCGCGGCCTCGAGGAGGTCGCGGCGCAGCGTGGCGCGGGCGAGGCGAAGCGTCATGTCGCCCGCCCCGCGCCCGAGACCTGAAACGCCGCCGCCGGCGCCCCCTCGAAGACGACGCGGCCGGCGCGCAGGACGAGGGCCCGGGTCATCGCGGTCGCCATCGCCGGATCGTGCGTCGCGAGCAGCACCGCGCGTCCGCGGGTCGTGTACTCGTCGAGCACGGCCGTCAGGCGGGCGCGGCCCTCGGCGTCGAGGCCCCGCTCGACCTCGTCGAGCAGCAGCAGGGCCGGCGCGCGCAGCAGCGCCCGCGCAAGGCCGAGGCGGGCGCGCATGCCGGAAGAGCAGATGCGCACCGGCACGTCCGCCTTGTCCGCGAGGCCGACCAACGCCAGCACCTCCGGCACGGCGGCCCGCGCCGCCCCCTGAAGCTCGGCGAAGAAGTGGAGGTTCTGCGCGACGGTCAGGCGCCAGTGGAAGCTGCGCTCGTCGGCCACCCCCAGGGCGGGGGCGGACACCCCGGCGGCCCGCTCCACCACCCCGTCCGACGGCGCGACGAGACCCGCGAGCACGCGCAGCAGCGTCGACTTGCCGGCGCCATTCGAGCCGAGCACCCCGACGACCTCGCCCGGCCCGAGGGTCAGGCCGACGCCGTCGAGCACCGTCCGGGGCGGCGCGCGACGGCCGACGAGCCCCCGCAACGTCAGCGGCTCGGGAAATCGCACGGTCAGCGCCGTCGCGGTCAGCAGGGGAGTGGGCGCCACGCCGCGAGTGTAGGGGGGGCCGGCCGACCCGTCGAGCACCCCTTGCGAGGCGCCGCCGGGCAGGGGGAGACTGCGCCGTGCCCAGCGCTCCCCGATGGTCGTTCTGCTCGCGTGCCGTCCTGGCCGCCCACGTCGCGGCGGCGCTCGTGGTCCTGCGCCCCGCCGTTGCCCTCGCGGCCGCCCCCGACGCGCCCGGGCCGATCGTCGTGGCCCCTCCGACCGGCCGGACTTCGACGCCCGTCCGCCTCGAGCACCGCGAGCGCCCGGCCATGGGCACGACGTTCGTGATCACCATCGCCGACGACGTTCCGGCGACGGTCATCGAGCGTGCGACGACCGACGCGTTCGACGAGGTCGACCGCATCGAGGCCCTGATCAGCGAGTGGCGGCCGACCTCCGAGGTCACGCTCATCAACGCGCAGGCAGGCCTCGCCCCGGTCGCCGTCTCGAAGGACACCTACGAGTGCACCCGCCGCGCCCTGGAGATCAGCGAGCAGACGCAGGGCGGGTTCGACCTGACGTGGGCGGCGTTCCGCGGCCTGTGGAAGTTCGGTCCCGACAAAGCGCCGGCCATCCCCGCCCCCGAGCGCATCGCGGAGGCGCTGAAACACGTCGGCTGGCGCAAGGTGAAGCTCGATCCGGCCGCCCGGACGGTCTTTCTGACCGAGCGTGGCATGCTCCTCGGTTTCGGCGGCATCGGGCAGGGCTACGCGGTCGACCGCGCGGTCGCCGTCCTGCGGTCCTACGGCTTGTCGCGATTCATCGTCGACGGGGGCGGCGATCTGTACGTCGCGGGGCAGAAGGCGCCCGGCGTGCCGTGGACGGTGGGGGTCCAGCACCCGCGCGATCCCGGTCGCCTCGTCGCCGAGCTGACCGTGAGCGAGGGTGCCATCGTGACGAGCGGCGACTACGAGCGGTTCTTCGAGCTCGGCGGCGTGCGGTACCACCACATCATCGACCTGCGCACGGGGCAACCGGCCCGCGGTGCGGTCTCCGCCACGATCTTCAGCCGCGAGGCGACGGTGGCCGATGCGTGGACGAAGGGTCTCTTCGTGCTCGGGCCCGACGCGCTGCCGCTCCTCGAAGCGCAGCCCGGGCTCGAAGGGGCCGTCTTCACGCCCGACGGTCGCGTGCAAACGACGAAGGCGCTGCGAGCGGCCTTTCCGAAACGCTGGGACGCACCCGCACCGAAGCGTTGACCCGGTGGACTATTGCCGCGGGGTGCAGGGAATCGGCGCCGCCCCGGCCGGGACGCGCTGACAGCTCACGTTCGCCTGCACGATGCCGCAGATGCGCGCCGCCCGGCCGACGGCGAGCACGTGCCGGGCCTCGAGTTCGGCCTGGAGCGCGGCGTCTTTCGGGGCGCCCGGCCAGTCGGTGCGCAGCGTGAAGACGAGGTCGCCGCTGGCGGGCTCCAGCGTCAGGATGACGTTGAGCTCGCTCGCGATGGTGGCGTGGAGCAGCTCACCCTTGGCCTTCCAGGTCCGTCCGTGCTTTTTCGCACCGAGGCCGAGTTCGTAGACCGCGTGGTCGAGGCAGGCCTCCTGGTCGGCGGACAGCCGGGTGGACGCGATGATGGACGTGTGGGTCGCCGCGTCGCGGGGGGCGGGCGGGGGGCCGGCAGGGGCCGCGGACGCCGTCGCCGGCGCAGAAGGCGCAGACAGAAGCGCCACGACGAGCGGGGCGGTGAAGATGGGCATGGTGGACCTCCGGGTCGATTGTCGACCAGGGCCATCGCGCCCGCAACTCACTTTCTGCCGGGATCGCCCACCGCACGCTCGAACAGGACGGTCTCGGCGGGGTCGATGGCGCGCGCGGCGTCGGCGAAGGCCGCGTAGTCGGCGGGCGAGATGACCCCCCCGTCGAGCTCGAGGTGACTCTCGAGGCGGAATCGACCGGGCCCGAGCGTCGTGACCGTGCGCCGAAAGCGAACGGAGCCGTGCCCCAGCGTCACGGAGGCGGGGGCGCTGCAGCGGAGGTCTGGGGGGCCTTCGACGTCGACGACGACGTGTTGGCGGGTGGGCAGCTCGATCGCCATCGGCGTGCGGCGCTCGGCGCGAGCGGCCCACGCGCGGCCGGGCGAGACGGGGAACAGGCCGAGCGCGAGCGAGTCGCCGCCCCGCGCGGTGAAGTCGTAGCGGAGCACCAGTGGCCCTTCCGGCGCGGTCTCCGCCGAGGCCACCGGATCGACGAAGCCCGAGACCATGCCCGCGCCGAGCACCGGGACGAGCAGCCGTTCGGCGACCTTCGGGCGCACGGCGGCATCGAGCCGCGCCAGGTAGTCGCCGACCACAATCGACTCCTGGCCGTGGAGCGCATCTTCGACCGACCCCGAGAGCGCGCCATCCTCGCGCCAGCGCAGGCGCATGTGGACCGCCCGGCGGTCCTCGACCGATCGCGTCGACGGCAGCGGCCGCGCGCGGAGTCCGGCGTCCGGCGCGTCGGGGGGCCAGACGGTGAGGGCGTCCCCCCCGAGGAATCCGAAGGGCACGAAGCCCACGGGCGCGCGGTCCGGCCCCGGATCGATGACGGTCTCGAAGGCGTCGCCCACGGCGAGGAGCGCGTACGGAAAGTCCGCGACCTGCTCGAATGGCCCGGCGGGGACGTGGACCTTCGGTCGGGCCAGCAGGAGCCGGTGGGGCACGCCGACGGCCTCCAGGGCGGCCGAGAGCACGAGCGCGCGGTGGCCGTGCCCCGAGGCCCACATCCGCGTGGCGTCGTCGGCGATGAGTCCGGTCCGGCCGTCGACGCGGGCGCGAACGGCACGGGCGAGGCGCGCGATCCGTTCCATCGGCTTGCCCTCCCCGGCGGTCTCGCGCGCCCAGGCCTCGAACTCGGCGTTGCGCGTTCGTCGGGAGAGGACCCGGTCGCGTGTGTACTCGAGGTCGGCGGCGAGCGTGACCGAACGGCCGATGCGGGCCCCGGGCAGGTAGAGGCCCGTGGGCACCGCGTCGTCTTCGGGCGGCAGGATCGGGACCGCGCGGGCTTCGAGTCTGAGCCCGCCGCGAGCGAGGGCGCCGAGCGTGATGGGTGTCGGCGCGGGGGCACCGGCGGTCAGGTGGGCCTCGGGCGTCGTCCCGTCGGGACCAAAGACGTCGTGGCGCTGCAGGTAGGCCGGCAGCTCGTGCGAGCCCAGGGTGAAGCGCGGGGTGAGAAACCCGGTGTCGTACAGGTATCCGTTGTCGCCGGGCTCCAGGTAGAGGGCTACGATGGCGTCCCCGATGGCCAGGTCGGGCACGGAGAGGCTCTCTTTTTCCGGCATGTCCTCGGCGTGCAGACGGCGGCCGTCGGCCTTGCGATTGAAGACCGCGACGGCGCTCGCCCCCTCCGGCAGGTGGACCTCGCCGAAGTTCTCCGCGGCCTCTCGCGTGCGGATGGCCAGGATCTCGTGGACCCAGCGCAGGCGGCGACCGTCGGCGAAGTAGATCGTGACATCGTGATCGAGCACCCGCACCGCCGGACCGGCATATCGTTCGGGATCGGCCGCCGCGTCGACGCCGTAGGCTGCCAGGACGGCTTCGGTGTCGAGCATCACCTCGCCGAAGGGGGAGGTCTGCGGGTGCACGAGCATCCACTCCCGCGCCTCGCGGGCCGTCGGGTGCGCACGCACGAGGGCGTCCAGGGCCCGGCCGAGCGCGGCCGGCTCGCTGTCGCCGAGATCCACGGCCGCCAGCGCCGCCTCCGGATCCGGTCGCGCCTCGGTTGCCGGCGCCTGTGCCGCCGACTTCAACGCCAGCGCCCGCGCCTCGTCCAGGCGGCCGAGCGCGACCAGCGCCCGCCGCCGGGTCGCGTCGACCTTCGGTTCCGCCGCAGCGGGTCCCGTGAGCGCGTCGAGACGGGCCAGGGCCAGGGTCGGGCGATCGAGATCGACCAGGAGGTCTGCGGCTTCGCGCACGCGACCGCAGCGCGCGAGGGGCTCCACCAGCGCGAACCGGCCGGTGGTGTTGCCCCGCGCGCCCTGGAGCGCCAGGCGGTCGTCGAGCAGGTCGCAGAGGTCGGCGATCGCCCGCTCCGCGCGTTCGAGATCGACCGCCGCCTCGTCGTACCACCCCAGGCCGAAGTGGACCTGAAAGTGCAGGCGGGGAACGGCGGCGCCCGGGTGCGCGGCGAGATGCTCCAGGTGGCGATGGGCGGCGTCCAGATCGCCCCCTTGCCGGGCGAGCCGCGCGAGCTCGAAGCGCGCACGCATCGGCGCGGCCGGAAGAAGCGCCTCCCAGGCGGCGTGGCGCGCGTCGCGGCTCTGTCCGGCCGGCACGGAGGGATCGGTTGCGGCGGCCTCGGCGCGGAGCCCGCGGACGACGGGGGTGTCGGGGGCGCCGGCCAGCCACGCCTCGACCCCCTCGCGGTCGTCGTCGGCGAGGGCCAGCAGGGCGGCCAGCAGGGCGTCGGTCGGGCTGCGGGCGGGCGGGCGCGTCGGCACGAACGCTGCAGGCCAGCGCTCGACCGTCGGCACCGAGGCCGAGCTGTAGACCAGCACGAGCGGACCCGTGCCGGGTGCGGAGAACCGGACGCGACCCGGCGGCGGGCGGTCCTCGGGCGACGCGAGCACGAGGCGGCCGTCCCGGAACGCCAGCAGGCGGCCGCCGTTCTGGACGACGAGGTGCGCTTCGCCCGCGGGCAACGGGTGGACGGAGGCCGCCAGGCTGTCCGGGTCGATGCGGGGCTTCGACTCGGTCAGCGCCCACGACTTGCCGAGCGCCGAGAGCGTCCCGTCGGGGGCGAGCGACGGCGGGTGCTGAATGAGGCGGCGGGCGTCGAGCCAGGGGAGAAAGGAGATGCGCACCGTGTGACGGACGTCGGACGTGGTCTCCGGGACGCTCACCCCGACACCCAGCAGCGCCCGCCGGCGGGCCACGCCCTCCGGGACCTCGCGGGCGGCGTCCTCGGCCCAGCGCCAGGCCAGGTGCGCACCCGGGCTGCCCGGCGGCAGGACCACATAGGCCAGCGTCGCTGCGCGCAGCCGGGTCGACGGATCCAGCCGCTCGTCGGCGAGCTGCGCCATCAGCAAGCGCAGCGCGGCGAGCTCCGACGCGACGGGGGCCGGTGCGGGTGCCGGCGAGGACGCGGCGTCGGGCGAAGGCGTGCCGGCCGGGGGACTCGGCGGTTCGGACGCGATGACCTTCGGGACGGGGGAGAGGAAGGTGCGCGCGAGCGCGTCTCCCCGACCGTCGAGCCAGTCCCACCACGCCCGGGTCGCGACCGAGGCGTCCCGGTCGAGCCGCCAGCGGGCGCCGTCGACCGTGCCATCGCCCGGGGGACGACCCGGGGGGCCGCCGCAGCCGACGGTGAGCAAGAGCGCCAACGCGGCGCCGACGGAGATCGGGGGGCAATCGGGGGGGCGCCGGCGCGTCACGGACGACCTCGCAGAGGGAGCCGGACCTGCTCGCCGAGCGCCCGGTCGATGGAGGAGAGCCAGGCCCGGAAGGCCGCGTAGTCACCGGGGGCGATCTCGGTGGCGTCCAGACGCAGGCGCGTGTCGAGGGTGAGACGTCCGCCCTCTTGCTGCGCGCTCGACGCGAAGAGACCGAACGGCGACTCGAGCCGGACGTCGGGGGGCGGGGCCGCGGCGGCGCGGGGCGGGACGGCGAGCGACCAACGCACGGCGGTCGTGCGCGCCGGGCCGAGCTGGAGCGCCGTCGTCCGGGCGGCCTGGCCGGCGAAAGCTTCGACGAGCTGCCAGGGCTGCCCTGCCCGATGGAGGCCGGCGGTGCCCGTCGGTCCCGTCGGCGGGGGGAGGCGGACGCCGGCCCGGACCACGAGCGGGTCATCGGCCGGGCTCAGACCGGCGACTTCGACGTTCGTCACCGCGACACCGGGGAAGCGGGCGGCCAGCACGCCCTGAAGCACCTCGGCCCGGGTGGCTTCCGCCTCGAGACGCATGCGGGCCTCCGTCGCGCGGTGCCCGCGGGCGGTGAACGTCGCCTCGCCGGTCAGCGCGCCGCCGGGTCCGGGCGTCAGGGAGAGCGCCCAGGCATCCTCGGTCTCTGCAGCGGGGCGCGTGGGCAGCGTCCGCAATCCGGTGTCGATGCCGAGGACGAGCCCGGAGGCGCCCTGATCCGGTGGCGGCAGCGCGAACGGATCGCTGCGGTCCTGGGTCGGATCGACGAATCGATCGAGGCCCGGCAGGTAGACGAGCGCGTGGTCGAAGAGCGCAAAGCTCGCCGGCCGCGGGGCTACGTTCCCCTGGGGTCGCGTGCGGACCAGGACGAAGTGTGCGTCGACGTCGACGGCCCGCAAGAACGCGATCAGGAGCGTCGCCTTGTCCTTGCAGTCGCCGAACGCGCGCGCCAGCGTGACGTGGGGGGACTCGGGCTGGTAGCTGTGGGTGCCGAGCTCGAGACCGACGTAGCGGACGCCCGACGCGACGGCGTGGAAGAGTCGGCGGACTTTCTCCTCCGGCGTTCGCGCGTCACCGACGAGGGCTCGCGCTCGTGCCGCGAGGCGGTCGTCCGGGGTGTCGCGCCCCGCCACGAGGCGGCGGTAGCGGTTCGTCGCGTCGGACCAGCCGTCCAGCGTGCTGACGTGAACGTACGCCCGGCGCTCGGCTTGCCCCGGGGCGAAGGGCTCGGCGGTCAGCCCGGGGACACCGCGGGCCTCGAAGGCGAGGTCCGCGCCTCGGGTCAGCGCGAGGCCGCGGGCCTCGACGTGCACCTGCAATGGCAGGCCGGAGACGAACTCCACGCGAGAAACCGCCCGGGGGTGGGACTCCTGGAGGTACACGAGCTCCCCGAAGTACCCCGGGAACGACGGATCCGGGTCCAGGTCGGCGAGCTGCCACTCGACCTCGATCACGTCGCCGGGCGCGACCTGTGGGAAGGTCAGCACCTCGGCACGCAGGTCGTAGTACATCCGCCAATCGGGCGCCGAGAGATCGCGGTCGGAACGGCGAGGCGAGCGTGCGGGTGTCCCCGCCCGCAAAGCACGGGCGACGCGCACCTCGAGACGCTGGGTGCCGGGGGTATACGCGATCTCCCAGGTGCCGAACTGGCGGGCGCCCTCGGGCGAGAGGACGCGCACGACCCGACGCACGCGCCGGACCGCCAGGCCCGTCGGCGCGACCTCGGCCCGGGCGTGGTGGTACAGAACATGCGCCGCCGCGCCGGGGGGATCCGCCGTGGCCAGCAGGGTCTCGAGCGGGGGGCCGAGCGGCTCCGGCGGACGGTGTGCCGAGAGCGCGTCCCGATACCGACCCAGCTCCGCGTCGGCGGGATCGATGGCCAGCGCCCGGTCGAGGTGGGCAATCGCTGCGTTGGTGTCCCCCATCGCCGCGACGTGCCGGGCGCGGCGCAGCAACAACCCGGGGTCGTCCGGGGCGAGCGCGAGCAAGGCGTCCAGGCGGGCCAGCGCGGCGTCACGACGGCCTTCGAACTGCTCGATGTCCACCGCCTCGAGCAGATAGCCCCAGAGTTCCGGACGGGCGCGCCCGAGGAGGTCGAGCAGCGCCAGCGCCGCGTCGGGCTCGCCCCGGGCACGCAGGCCGGTCGCGCGTTGGTACACCTCGTCGGCCGTGGCGTCGTTTCGGGCGATCTCGTCGGCGAGTGCGGCGTGGAGCGCCTCGCTGCGACCGGCGGCCCGCAGCGCGTCCCGCCAGGCCGATCGCAGCGCCGCCGGGCCCGTCGGCGCGCCCACCCCTTCGAGCCGCGCGACGGCCTGGTTGGGGAGCCCGAGCTCCTCCAGGAGTGTCGCCTCCAGGCGCATGGCCGGCAGGAAGTCCGGCGCGTCCCGTCGCAGCGCCTCCAGCATCTCGCGGCAGGCCAGAAAGCGCCGCGCATGAAAGTGGCCCCAGGCCTCGTCCAGGCGGAGCGCCAGATCCGCGTGGACGTCCTCGGCCCGCAGCGGGCGCGCAACCGGGTGCTCCGCCCGGACGGCCGCCTGCTCGGCCTCCGGCAGCAGCTCGAGCCACGCCCGGAGGCTGCGGGGGCCGGGATCGACCGTCATCGCGCTCTCGACTGCCACGCGCGGCAGCAGGCGGTCGGCGTCCGGCAGCGCCGCCGCCTGGGCGTAGTCGGCCAGATCCCGGAGGGCGGCGGCGTCCGGTGGCGACAAGGACTCCGCCCGCGCGAAGAGCGGGTACAGGCTCACGACCTCGTCGGGCAGCGGCGGGGGCCCCTCCGCCGGCTCGGGGACCTCGCCCCAGGGATCCGGGTGGGCCGAAATGCCGGGCAAGGGCTCGCCGGCCGGATCCGTCACCCGCGCGAGCAGGCGCCAGGCCCCGGCGCGTTGCCGGACCTCCACGACGAGCCGGTTGTCGCCCGCCCGGAGCCGGACGGGGACCGCGGCCTGATCGAGCCAGGCGGGGTGCTCCTTCTCACTTCGGTAGACCTCGTCTCCGTTGAGCCAGACGGTCACCGCGTCGTCGTACCCGAGCCGCAGAACGGCCGGGCCACCCGGCGCCACGAGGCGCGTCGCCAGCGTCGCGGCGGTCTCCCGTGCGGGACGAACGAACGCCTCGAGCCAGAGTTCGCCGCCCCCGGCGCCCTTCGGGTAGGGCCGAAATCCCTCCGGCGTCAGGGGGGCCACCGAGGCCCGGGGGGCCGGACCGGGGCGGAGGGCGAAACCGTCCAGCAGGCCCAACGCGGTCGATGCGCGCGCCACGCCCTCGGCGTCGAGCCGACGCTCGGCCCGTTCCCGGAGGAGCCAGTGCGCCATCGCGCGGGTGAGCGGCGCGGCGCTGCGGTCGGCGGCGGCCGCCGTCAGGCGGGCTTCGATGAATCCGGGCGGCAGCCAGTTCCCGAGGCGGTCGAGGCGCCACAAGTCGATGGCGGCCGTCGGCGATCCACTGCGGGCTCGGACGGCGGTGACGAGCCGCGCGGCCTCGGTCGAAAGGACGCCCTCGGCAGGGGCGGCCTTCGGAACGGGGCGGCGGGCCGCGGCGGCTGGCGCGCCTTGAAGCGAGAGGCCGACGTGCGCGACGCAGGTCAGGAGGACGAGACCGGCCAGGGGGCGGAGGCGGGCGGCGAGGGGCATGTCCACGATCAACGCGCAAACCGCGTCGACGAGCTACAACAAACGCGTGGCGGGTTCCTTGCGCCCGGCGCGC
This sequence comes from Myxococcota bacterium, assembly GCA_023150895.1. Classification (GTDB taxonomy): domain Bacteria; phylum Myxococcota_A; class Bradymonadia; order UBA7976; family UBA1532; genus CAINDO01. The sequence goes on from JAKLJY010000013.1 coordinate 29,943, forward strand.
GCATCGCCTACGGTCCTCCGGGCGTGCCATGTCCACTTGCCCTTACTGTCAGGCCGCCGTTCCCCACGACGCGCTGTGCTGTGTGCACTGCGGCCGCACCCTCGTCACCGAGACCGTCCAGGACCGCAGCACGCAGGAGCGCCTGAGGGAGCTCCTCGAGGCGAAGGGCATCCTCGTCGGCGGCATGACACCGCCGCCGCCGTCGCCGACGCTCATCGAGGGCCCCCCACCCGGTGTCTCTCCGGTGCTGCGTTCGGGCGAGGCGGGCTCCCAGATTCTGTCGCTGCGCACCGATCAGGAGCAGTCGCTCTTCGCGCTCCCGTTCGAAGAGACGATGTCGCCCGCGCCCGCACCGACGCTCGACGAGCGCGAGCCGACGCCGCAGCCGTCGGTGCTGCCCGCGCCGACGCCGCCCCCGGTGGGCGTCCCCGCCGCGCAGGGCCATCCGGACCGGATGCCGCAAGCCGGTGACGTCATCGAGCCGTACGAGATCGCCTCCGAGATCGGGCGGGGTGGCATGGGGCGAGTCTATCTCGCTCACCATCGCCTGACCGGGCAGGAGGTCGCGCTGAAGATGCTGCTGCCGCAGTTCTCGAACGAGCCACGGCTGCGTGCGCGCTTCCTGAACGAGGCCAAGGTCCTCGCGCGGCTCGAGCACCCCAACCTCGTCCCGCTCCTCGGCTTCTTCGAGAGCGGAAATCGAGCGTTCATCGTGATGCCGTACGTCCGGGGCATCACGCTCGAGCGAATGCTGCGCCGGCAAGGGCGCCTCGCCGTCGAGATCGTCGTCGATCTCTTCGAGCAGCTCTGCGCAGCGATCGAACACGTTCACCGCCACGACTTCCTGCATCGCGACCTCAAGCCCTCCAACGTGATCGTCCGGGGCGACGGACGCGTGATGGTCACGGACTTCGGCATCGCGCGGGCCGTCGGCGGCGAGAAGATGACGCTGCCGGGCATGGTGGTCGGGACGGCCGAGTACCTCGCTCCGGAGCAGGCATGCGGCGCCTCTCGCGACGACAAACGCAGCGACATCTATTCGCTCGGCATCCTGCTGTACGAGATGCTCACCGGGCAGGTCCCGTTCCATCACCCGAACGCGGGCGAGGTCCTGCAGCGCCAGGTCTCGTCGCCGCCGCCGCCGCCGCGGGCCATCGTCCCCGAGATCACGCCGGCGCTCGAGTCGGTCATGCTGCGGGCACTCGCGAAGGACCCGGACAAGCGGTTCCAGAGCGCCCAGGAGTTCGCCAACGTCGTCCGCACGACCGTCTGGCCGATGCCCGGCACGGTCGACGTCGCGCGGCACGAGGTTCGCGGTCAGGCCTCCCCGGCACCCGTCTCCGGACGGGGCAGTGGTCTCTCGGCGCCGGGCGCGGGCATCGACCGGCAGGTCGCGCCCATCGAGTTCGCGCCGACCCTCGATGCGCCGGGCGCCGGTCGTGCGGCGGCCCCTTCACTCAAGGAGTGGCTGCGCTGGGGGGCGGTCGTTCTCGGCCTGGCCGGCGTCGGGGCGGCGGTGGGCGCCTGGCTGCGTTTGCGCGGTTGAGCGCCCCCTCGGCCCGGCGTCGGGCCGACCCGTCGGTGGGAACGCCGGTGTCCATTTTCTGGACACGCTGCGGTTCGTTTTGAAACGGCATGTGACACGTTCGATGCATAAGTATCTGATTTCATTGGCGGCGATTCTGGCGTGCGTCCTGCAGACGTCCCTTTCGCGGGCAGCGTCGACTGCCCCCGAACCCGCCGGGCCGCCCGTCCCGGCGACGGGGTTTCCCCATGAGATGCGCGGTGAAAACAGCCTGGTCGTGGAGTTCGCCGGGGTCAGCACCTGGGTCACGCGGCGCCATCCGCAAAGCGACTTCTCGCCGGTCGGGTTCGGGCTCGCGTATGGCCACCGCGTGGGCGTGGCCCGCGTCGGTAGCCGCCTGGGCGTGGCCCTGAATCCGCTCTCGGACGGGCCGGCCCTGGCATTCCTGGCGGGGGACCTCGTGAGCATCGAGCGGGTCTACCGCGTGGAACGGGCGCTCCGGCCTTACTGGCGGGTCGCGCTCGGCTTCGTGCTCGACCTGACCGGACCGCGTCGCGCTTTGGGCGAAGAGGGGTACTTCAACGCCGACAACGGCGCCGCCGGTGGCCTCTCGTTGGGTCACGGCTGGGGGGTCGACGCGTTCTTCCACGACGCGCTCTTCGCCCGGCTGGAGGCCGACGCTCGTCTTCATGGCGGTGCGGGGCGGGTGGGGTTGGTCTTTGGCGGTCATCTGGGCCTCGGGTACGTGTTCTGAACGCGCACGCGGGGTCCGTTCCACGAACGGCATCGGGAAACGAGGACGCACATGGCCCGGACGAAGGCAAACGCGACGGTGTTCGCCTGTCAGAGCTGCGGCAACCGCACGCCCAAATGGGTCGGTCGCTGCGGCGCCTGCGGGGAGTGGGGCACCGTCGTCGAAGAGGCGGATCTTCCCCCGCCGTCCGTCGTTGCCGGGCGGGCGGGGTTCGGGGCGCTCGTCGCGGCCCGACCGCAGCGCCTGACCGACGTCGGCGGGGCGACGGTGACCCGCCGCGAGACGGGCATCACCGAGCTCGACCGGGTGCTCGGTGGCGGGCTCGTGCCGGGCTCCCTGATCCTGGTCGGCGGTGATCCGGGCATCGGCAAGTCCACGCTGATGCTGCAAGCCGGCGAGCGCCTCGCCGCGACCGGGCTCGAGGTGCTCTACGTCACCGGCGAGGAGAGCCCCGAGCAGACGCGCCTGCGCTTCGACCGCATCGGCGCGCGGGCCGAAACGCTGTGGCTGGTGGCCGAGACGAGCCTCGAGCGCATCGAAGCCTTCGTCGAGGAGCGCAAGCCCGCAGTGCTCGTGATCGACTCCGTGCAGACGTTGTTCACCGAGGCCCTGGCGTCGGCCCCGGGGAGCGTCGGACAGCTCCGGGAGGTCACGGCCCGCCTGCTCGGGTTGGCCAAGGGGCGCCACATGGCCTGCTTTCTGGTCGGCCACGTCACGAAGGATGGCGCCATCGCCGGGCCGCGCGTGCTCGAGCACATGGTCGACACGGTCCTGTACCTCGAAGGCGAGCGCGGTCACGCGTTTCGAATTCTGCGCGCGGTCAAGAACCGGTTCGGTTCGACCAACGAGATCGGCACCTTCGAGATGCGCGGCAGCGGGCTCGAAGAGGTCCGCAACCCCTCTGCGCTCTTCCTGGCGGAGCGGGTGACGGGGGCTCCGGGGAGCGTCGTCGCGGCGAGCTACGAGGGCACTCGCCCCGTGCTCGTCGAGGTGCAGGCGCTCGTCAGCCCGTCTCACCTCGCCACGCCCCGCCGGACGGCCATCGGGGCCGATGGTGCGCGGTTGGCGCTGCTGCTCGCCGTGCTCGAGAAGAAGGCCGGGATCTTCTTCGCCGGCAACGACGTCTTCGTCAACGTGGCCGGCGGCCTTCGGCTCGACGAGCCGGCCGTCGATCTCGCCGTGGTCGCCGCGCTGGCGAGCAGCCACCGCGAGCAGGCACCGGACCCCGGCACGATCGTCTTCGGCGAAGTCGGCCTGGCCGGCGAGGTCCGTGGCGTGGTGGGCGCCGATGCCCGCGTGGCCGAGGCTCGTCAGCTCGGCTTCGTGCGGGCCGTCGTCCCGAGCCGCAACCTCGAGCGCATCGGCGTGCAGCCGGGCATCACGGTCGTCGGCGTGGCCTCGGTGCACGAGGCGCTGCGTCGGATGGACCTCGTCTGATGCGCCCGCGGGCCGACGGGCGGGGAAAGGTAGTGGGGTGTAAAAAAGATCGCGACATGTAGGTTTGTGTATTCAGTTCGGCGCTGGTCTGATCTAGGCTGCTTGCCGTACCCTTTCGTCGAGGACCGCCCATGACGCGCAACCGAACCCCGGGCCCCATCGCCGCCTCGTTGTCCGCCGCGCTCGTGACGCTTTGCGTTTTCGGCCGCGCACACGCCGAGGCGACGGGCGCCCCCGTCTCTGTCGAAGCGGCCCCGGCGGCCCCCGTCTCTGTCGAAGCGGCCCCGGCGGCCCCCGCGGCCTCCGCGGCCCCCCGGGCGGTCACGCGACCCACGCTCGACGGTCCGATCCGCGAACGGCTGCCGGCACTCGCGCCGGCCTTCGACTCCCTGGACGCGGGCAAGTTCGGGAAGGCTCGCGAAGTCTTCGACGCCTGGCTCTCGGCGCACGCGGCTGCGCCCGAGGCGCCCGCCGTGCGATTCCTCCGTGCGCGCTGCGACGCGCGGCTCGGCAATCTGGCGGCCGCCGACGAGGGCTACGCCGCCGCTGCGGCCGCGCTGCCGGAACTCGCGGAGTACCTGCGGGCCGAGCGGGCCCGGCTCGCGCTGCGGGATGGGCGGTTCGATGCCGCGGACGACCACCTCGACGCGCTCGACCCGCTTCACCGCGACTTCGTCGGGATGCTGCTCGACCGGGTCCAGCGAGAGCTGCGGGCCGGTCGGTTCACCGACGCGCTGACGACGCTCGGCCGCCTCTCCCCCGTGCTTGCGTTCGCCCCCGAGCGCGCTCGGGTGGCGCGGGTCTTCGCGGACGCCCGCCTCGCGCTCACCGGTGACCGCGACGCCTGGCGCACCCAGCTCGCCGAGGTCTGGCGCCGTTGGCCGAAGACCGACACCGGGCGGGAGCTCGAGGTTCTCCTCGTCACCGCGGCGGCCGACGTCGCCATCGCGACCACCCCGCTCACCCTCGACGAGCTCGTCGACATCGGGCGCCGCCGGGCCGACGGCGCCGGTGTGAAGGCCGCCGAGGCGGTCATCGGCGCCCTCGAACGCCGGTTCCCGCAGCGCGTCACCGGCCTGCGGGCCCTCTACGAGGCGATGGGACAGATCAAGCGAGCCCCCGGTGTGGCCCGGCAGGCGATCACGGCCGTGCGACCGGTGGTGACGGAGTCGGTCATCCGCGATCGCCTCGACGATGCCCTTGCCCGGACGCTCCGCCAGAGCGAGCGATTCGACGACGCGCTCGCGGTCTATGAGCGCATCGGCCGCGAAGGCGGCAGCTCGCACCGCCGGGCCGAGGCGCTCCTCGAGGGGGGACGCATGGCGCGGCGGATGGGGCGGGTCGCGAGCGCACGCTGGGCCTTCGACCGATTCCTGGCCCGCCATCGCGAGTTTCCCGAGGCGCGCGCCGAAGCGCTCTGGAATCTCGGCTGGTTCGCGTGGCGCGAGGGCGCCCTCGACGAGGCCGACCACTTCTTCCGGCTCATCGGCGTCTCCACGCCCGATGCCACCGACTCCAGCGGTCGGACGTACGCGGAACGTGCGCTCTACTGGCGTGCCCGGATCCTCCACCGACGGGGTCACGACACCGAGGCGCGGGCCCTGTGGGGCGAGATTGAGAAGCGCTATCCGCTCTCGTACTACGCCAACCTCTCGCGGGCCTGGCGAGGTCGACTCGGTGACGACGTGCCCGTCCTGCCCCTGCCCGGCAAGAACGAGCCGGCCCTGCCGCCGACCGTCGCGTCGTTCACGGAGGTCGAGCCCGCCGCGGTGCCGGCGCTGACGCTCATCCACCTCGGATTGCCGGACGACGCGCGCATGTACCTGCGTCATCTGCACCGTCAGGAGCGCCTCGGCATTTCGGGCGTGCAACTCCTGTCGGCCCTGTACCGCGCCAACGGAGACGAGTCGACCGCACACTGGGTCGTTCAGGGGGGCGATCCGCTCAACGCGCCGCCCGTCGCAGAGGCGCGCGGGCGCTGGCTTTCCGCGTTTCCGCAGCCCTTCGGGGAGATCGTCCGGGCGTCGGCGAAACAACACGCGATCGATCCGCTCATCATCTGGTCGATCATGCGTCAGGAGAGCGGTTTCCGGTCACAGGCGCGCAGCCACGCCAAGGCCCACGGCCTCATGCAGGTGCTTCTGCCCACCGCTCGTCACGTCGCCAAGCGGCTGCTCAACGAGCGTCCCCCGTCCCTCGCCAAGGTCTACACGCCCGCCGCCAACGTGCACTACGGTGCGGCGTACCTGCGCCACCTCCTCGACCGCTACAAAGGCAACCCCGCCCTCGCGTTCGCCGGCTACAACGCCGGACCGGGGGCCGTCGACAAGTGGCTCAAGCGCTTCGGACCCATCGACTGTGACGAGTTCGTCGAGGAGATCCCGTACGCGGAGGCGCAGGGCTACGCGCGCAAGGTCATCCGCAGCTACGCGGCCTATACCTATCTCTACGGGACGGGGGACGACCCCTTCCTGACCTTGCCCCTCAAGCTGCCTGTCCGCCGAGAAGGGGTCGCGAGCCGCTGAGGTCGCCGGCGCTCAGGCCTTCGCGACGGCGATGCGCCAGGTGGCGACGCGCCGCGCGACGTCTTCTTCGGACAGGGCGCGGTCGAATCGGCGGTCCTCGCGCCAGGCGGCCGTGACGGCGGCCAGATCGGGGAAGAGCCCGACCCCCAGGCCGGCCAGGCAGGCCGCGCCGAGGGCCGTCGTCTCCAGCATCGCCGGCCGGACCAGCGAGACCCCGAGCAAGTCGGCCTGGAACTGCATCAGGAGGTCGTTGGCCGCCGCACCGCCGTCCACCTTGAGCGCCGCGAGCGGGCGACCGAGGTCCTTCTGCATCGCCTCCAGGACCTCGAAACACTGGAAGGCGATCCCCTCCAGCGCGGCTCGGGCGAGGTGCGCCGCGGTCGTGCCGCGGGTCAGACCGGTAATCACGCCGCGCGCGTCGGGGCGCCAGTGCGGCGCGCCGAGGCCCGTGAGCGCGGGCACGAAACAAACGCCTTCCGAGTCGGGCACCCGGGCGGCCAGGGCTTCGATCTCGCGTGCGCTGGAGATGAGTCCGAGGCCGTCGCGCAACCACTGGACGGCCGCCCCGGCGATGAACGTGCTGCCCTCGAGCGCATAGGTCGTCTGCCCGCCGAGGCGCCAGGCCACGGTGGTCAAAAGGCCGTTGTGGCTCTCGATGGCGCGCTCACCGGTGTTCATCAGCAGGAAGGCCCCCGTGCCGTAGGTGCACTTCGCCTCGCCCGCACCGAAACAGGCCTGGCCGAAGAGGGCCGCCTGCTGGTCACCGGCCATCCCGGCGACGGGGATGCCGTCCGGCAGTCCGGGGAAGCTCCTCGTCAGGCCATAGACCTCGCTGCACCCTCGAACGGCGGGCAAAACGCCCATCGGGACGCGCAGCAGGCCGCAAAGGCCCTCGTCCCACTGGAGCGTGTGCACATCGAGCAAAAGGGTCCGGCTCGCGTTGGAGGCGTCCGTGACGTGGGCGACGCCCCCCGTCAGACGCCAGACGAGCAGGCTGTCGATCGTTCCGAAGGCCAGCTCTCCGCGCTGTGCCCGCGCCCGCGCGCCGTCGACCGCGTCGAGAATCCACGCGATCTTGGTGCCCGAGAAATACGGGTCGAGGACCAGTCCCGTGCGGCGGCGGAACAGGGCTTCGTACCCTTCGGCCCGAAGCTCCTGGCAGCGCGGCGCGGTCCGGCGATCCTGCCAGACGATGGCCGGATGGATGGCGCGACCGGTCTGTCGATCCCAGACGACGGTCGTCTCGCGCTGGTTCGTGATGCCGATCGCCGCGAGTTCCGCGGCGTCGACTCCGGCGGCGGCGAGCGCCCGCGTGACGGCCCGCCCGACGGAGGCGAGGATGGCCTCGGGATCGTGCTCGACCCACCCGGGCTGCGGGTAGATCTGCGGAAACTCCTCCGTGTGGCGGCCGCGCACCGACAACGACCGGTCGATGACCAGTGCGGTCGAACCGGTGGTGCCTTGGTCGATGGCCAGGATGTACTGCTTCATGGCGATGTCTCCACATCGGGCCCGTCGGCGGGGGCGCCCGGCGCCGACGCCCGGGGGCGCAGCGTGTCGATGAAATCGACGACGTCGCGAACGACGCTTTCGCTCTCGACGTCGAGGGGGAGGATGTGCCAGCTGCGCGGGTAGATGACCAGGCGGCGGCGGGGCATCCGCAGGCTCTCGTACAGCCGCCGTGCGTTCGAGACGGGGGCGACGTGATCGTGGCGCCCGTGCAGGACGAGGGTGGGTGTACGCAGCCGCGGCAGCCTGGACATGGCTTCGCGCTGTCCGTCGATCAGGCTGGCGGCGGCGGCCATGGGGATGCGGTCGTAGCTGGGCATGGCCGCCGCGACGGCGGGGTCGGAGACGTCCGGGCCGTCGGTCTTTTCGTAGTCGGGGAGGGCTTCGGCGAGCGGCAGGGCCCGCACGACGTGAAAGGCGAGCTGGGTCCGCGCGCCGAGGTGGAGCGGTGTCCCCATCAGCACGAGGCCGGGGCAGCGCGCGCCGCGCTCATGGGCGAGGACGATGCCGAGCAGCGCCCCCATCGAGAGACCGACGACGAACACCCGGTCGTGCCGGGCGGCGAGGCGGTCGAACGCGAGCCGCGCCGAGCCGAGCCAGTCGGACCAGCGGGTGTGCGAAAGGCACTCCGGGCGGGTGCCGTGGCCGAGCAGCCGCGGAACGAGGACGTGGAGACCGCGCCGGGCGAGCGCCGTGGCCAGCGGCTGCATCTCGTAGGGCGTACTCGTCAGGCCGTGCAGGCACAAGACGGCATCGGCGCCGGCGGGGCCTGCGTCCGACTCCCAGGTGGCGCCGGCGGCGCCTCGGCTCGCGTCCATCATGGCTGCGCAGTTAGCACACCGGGGCCCTCGACGAAACGGGCACGGGCCTGCTTTGCGTTTGAAGCGGGGGGCGATACCCTCGCGCACATGGATCGCCCCCCGTTCGCCTCCGAGCCTGCCCACGCACCGCGGCGCCGCCTGCGGGGCCTGCGCACCGCAGCCCTGGCCCTCGTGGTGGGCCTCGTCGCCTGCCGTGCCGAGCCGCCCGCCGGTCCGGCCGCGCCCGCGAGCGCCGGTTCATCCGCTTCCCCGTCGACCCAGGCTTCGGGCGCGCCGGCCGTCTCCGCCCCTGCGCCGGTCAGCGCCACCGTTTCGGGCCTCGCCGTGCCCGTCTACACGATCCCCGCGGGCGCCTCGGCGGCCGAGTCGGGCGCGGCAGCCCCTTCGGCCGCGACGGACGCCCACGCCCTGCCGGGGACGAACCTGGCCATCCGCATGCCCGGCGCCGTGACGGTCGAGTCCATGAACTTCGCGGGTCCGGCGTACCTGGTGAAGGGCGAGGCCGGGTGCGAGGTCATGGTCCGCCCGGTCGATCCCGGGTTGCCGCGAACGCTGGACGAGGTCCGCGAGAGCATCCAGAGCGACACGATCCGCTGGCGTCAGTTCAACCGCATCGAGGGATCGCCGCAGGGCTGGATCGTCGAGTACGAGACCGACGGGCTCGTCGACAAGACGAAGAAGGGTTACGGCGTGAACGTCCGGACGCGGGTCGAGGGCCACGCGGTGGCGTGCAGCCGCGTGCTCGCGTCCGAAGCGGCCGCCCGGTGCGCCCTCGCCGCGTGCCTGTCCTTGCACGCCCGCCCCTGAGTCGCCCGTCTGGTCGTTCCGCCGCCGCGCCCGGGACGCCCTCCGGAGAGCGGGTCGCTCAGCCGCCGCAGACCTCCGGCGTGCCCGGCAGGCGCCGCGCGTGGAACGTCGCCTTGAGCTCGTAGGCCTCGCCGCCGGCGAGCTCGTTGCAGCGGGGCGACGCCCGCAGACCGGAGAGCTGCGCCGTCAGCGGCGCCGAGCCGCGCGGACAGCCGGCGCATCCGCCCGTCATCAGCACGTCGTCGACACTCTCGGCCGTGCAGTCGCCGATGCATGAGCAGAGCGTCAGGATGTCGGCCTTGGTCAGGCATGCGGTGAGTTCACCGGCGAGGGCGCCGGTGTCTTCCGTCACCGTCACGACCGCGGACACGTAGCGCAGCGGCACGGCGTCGGGCAGCTCCGGATCGGCCGTGCAGTTGAACGTCACGTTCTTGTCGTTCTGCGCGTAGATGTAGATGGCGTCGGTGCTCGGCACGTCGACGGCGACCGTCCCGAACGCCTTGTCGTCCGCCCCCGCGTCGAGGGTACAGGCCGGCACGGTGTCCGCGCCGTCGGCGAGGTAGCGCTTTTCGCCGATCGCGATGGGCGCCTCGAAGCGCGTCCCGTCGGTCGTCGGCTCGCGGCACTGCGACGCGTCGTCGAGGCCGACGCCCGAGCCGATGTAGACCTGTGCTTTCGAGCCCGTGTCGTCGAGGGATTCGATCCCGATGAGGATGTTCAGCTTGTGATCGGTGATGTCCGTCAGCCAGAGCCGGTTGAGGACCTCGGCCTGGAACGGGGGCTTCCCGCTCGGGAGGGGTTCGCCGAGTTTGTTGATGTTGATGCACTCGAACCGGTACGCCGCCGGAAACGCCCCCCCCATGAAGGCGTCCCGCACGGCGGCGTCGAGCTGTGCGTCCCACTGCGGGAAGCGGTTCTTGCTCTCGTCGGGATCGCCCGCGCAGCCGAGGCTCGATGTCACCAGCGCCAGCACGCTTGCGGCGAACAGTCTCTTCATGGGGCTCCCCCGGGGACGGTCGTGGATGGCGGCCGGGGTGGTCGCGCGGACCCCCCTCCGAAGGGCGACATACTAGGGCGACCGGCGGGCGTCCGCTACGTGTTCCGTGCACGGAAACACGGGTGCAACGCGCGCGCCGCTGTGATACCGGTTCCGGCATGCGAACTCGCCCCGCGTCCACCTCGTCCCTCCCGGGCCGCCCGTCGGTCCGCGGGTCCCGTCTCCCCCCGCTCGCGTTCTGGCGTGCGGGCCTCACCGCGTCGACGACGCTGGCCGTGCTCACCTGTGCGGCGGGCACGGCGCACGCCGGCGGCTTCGAGTTGCCGGACAACGGCGTGCGTGCGGTCGGGCGCGGCGGCGCCAATGCGGTCGGCGTGAGCGATCTCACGGCGGTGCACTACAACCCCGCGCTGCTCGCCCGGCAGGCGGCTCGTTTCTCGGCGCTCTACAATCACAACCTCGTGCTGCACTCGGAGTCGTTTCAGCGGGCGCCCCTCGGCGACAACTGGGGCCCGGACCTCGCGGGGACGAAGTTCGAGAAGGTCGAAGACGAGAACTCGCTCTTCGCGCTCGGCGGTTTCCTCGCGCTCGCTTCCGACTTCGGTCTGAACGAGACCTCGACGCTCGGCGAGTTCAACTTCGCCCTGTCGGTGTACGGGCCGAGCGCCTACGGCCAGCAGAAGTGGCCGGCCTACGGGCCACAGTCGTGGATGCTCACGGAGACCAACCTCCTGCTGGTCTATTACTCGCTGAGCGCCGCCTGGCAGGCGCCGAGCCGCGATTTCGGTTTCGGCGTCACGCTGCAGTGGGTCGACATGCCGGTGATGGAGTACGAGCTCGCCATCGACGCCGATCCCAAGAAGGCCGAGCCGGCGGACTGCGGGACGCTGGCCCCCATCGCGGGCGAGGGGACGTGCGGCCAGACGCCGACGCACGTTGCCGGCAAACTGAATCTGTCGGACCGCTTCGCCCCGTCGGCCATCGTAGGCGCATTCTGGCGGTTTCTGCCCAACTGGGAGGTCGCCGTCGCCGGCCGGGTCGTCCCCGTGCAGCTCAACGGGACGGGGGGCGTCGAACTCGACAAGCCCGAACTCTCCCCCGAGGGGGTGGACGTCGAACTGCCGCTCACGCTGCCGATGACGGCGCGGGGCGGCGTTCGGTACTTCCAGGAGACCTTCGACGTCGAGCTCGACGTCTTCTGGGAGAACTGGTCGGTGATCGATGGGTACGACGTGGCGATGGAGGGCGACATCAACGGCGTGCCCGTCCAGGACCTGGCGATCGACAAGCAGTGGCAAGACACCGTGAGCGTGCGCCTGGGCGGCGAGTATCGGGCGCTGCCCGAGGTGCTCGACCTGCGTGCCGGTGCGTTCGTCGAGAATGGCGCCGCGCCGGACGCCTACAGCCACCTGGACTTTCCGAGCTTCGATCGGCTGGGCCTCGGCCTCGGACTCACCTGGCATGCGCTCGCGAATCTGTCGCTGAGCGCGGGCTACATGCACATCTTCCAGGAGACCCGCGAGATCAGCGAAGCGGACGGCAAGCAGTTCCAGCAGCGCCCGGCGCATCCGTGCCCGCAGGAATGCACCGATCCCGAGACGGGAGCGCCCGTCCCGGGGGTGGTGGCCAACGCCGGCACCTTCGAGACCGGGTTCGACCTCATCTCGTTCGGGGTCGACTTCCGTCTCTGAAGCCCGACGGGCGGGCCCCGTCAGAGCGGGGTGAGAAAAGGGTTGCCCCCACGCGGTCCGACACCGGGGTCCACCGGGGTCGGGGCAGCAGGGACATTCGCCGAAGCACCACAACGCCCGGCGAAAAAGAGCTTCTGGAACTTCGATTGGCGCAGGTCGAGCTGCAACACGGTGCGCGTCCCGGTGCCGAATCGCAGGTCGCTGCGGGTGCCCACCTCCGTCGCGCCGAGCTCCTTCAGGAGCCGCTGTGCGGCCTCGACCCGGGCTGAGAGGCAGAAGTCCGCGCTGTCGACCTCGAGTTCGACGAGGCGCTCCATGAAGGCATGCACGAGTTGCCAGGCGGCCGCGTGGGGGGCCCCGGCGTCGACCTCGAGACCGGTGCACGTCGCGTGGCCGTGCCGGCTGAACCCGAGGAGATAACCCGCCGGGGACTCGTTTCGCAGGAGCTGAAAACACGTGCGATCGACGAGACAGCGATTGGCCTGCACCTCGGCGAGCCACAGGCCGACATCCGCGCGCGTCGTCCCGATGGCCGGCAGCTGACGGGGCAGCAGCACGGCGTCGGTCGGACTGAGGGGGCGGACGGCGAACTTCATACGGGTTGGAGTGTGGCGCCCGTTTGTGACGAACGCGTGACGCACTTGCACCAAATCAATTCGGAGGTCCGGGTCGAAAACTGAATCGCCGATGCCCAATTGTCCCGGATTCGTCACGCCTTCGTGCGAACCGGGGTGATAGATCGCCCGTTCGGGTGACCCGATGCGGGTGGCCCCAACAGCCGAACGCATGCTTGAAGACGCTGGCCGATACGGCCGGAAAGGACCCGTGATGACCCCCCCGAAATCTCTCTTCTCCCTGGTCCTCGGTGGCCTCTCAATCCACGCCCCGGGCGCGCTGGCCAGCGAGTCGGCGCCGGCGGCTGCACCGGCGGCCTCACCGGCGACCACACTGGAGATGAAGGTGCCGACGTTGAAGCTGTCGGCCGTGACGTTCTTCAACTACGGCTACACGTTCGCCGGTGAAGACGCCGTGAAGAAGCAGAACGCGTTCAACTTCGAGCGCGCCTACGTCAACATCGAGCCCATCCTCGACTCGACGTGGTCGGCGCGGATCACCCCCGATCTCGCCAAGCCCGACGCGACCGGCAAGAACTACGTCCTGCGCCTCAAGTTCGCCTACATCGACGGCAAGAAGCTCGGGGATACGGGGTGGGGGGTGCGCGCGGGCATGATGGGCACGCCGTTTTCCGAAGCGCTCGACAAAGCCTGGGGCTTCCGCGTGCTGGCGAAGACACCGCTGGACCAGTTCGGGGTGATGTCGACGGCCGACCTCGGCGTGTCGGCCGGGTATTCGTGGGGAGGGGGAGACGTGCGCCTCTTCCTCCTCAACGGCGAGGGGTACGAGTACGTCGAGACGACCCTGGGCAAGGACTACGCGCTGCAGCTCAATCAGACCCTCACCGAGGGGCTCAATCTGACCTTCACGACGCTGTACGGCACGTGGATTGGCGGGCAGAGCAAGTTCTGGCGGCCGAAGGATGCCGCCGGGGATCCCCTCTCCGGACATTACGACATGCGCCTGGCCACGGCGTTGCTCCTCACCTGGGATCGGGGTCCGCTGCGGGCCGGCCTCGAAGGGGCCTTCGTTCGCAAGGCCCACGAGGATGTCGACGCGATCAACGCTTCCAGCGTCACCGCCTACGTCGTCCCCAAGGTGGGGGATGCCGGCGAGGTGCCCGTGCGCTTCGTCCGCTTCGACCCGAACATGGACTCGGACACCGGCAAGGACGATGAGACGATGCACTTCATCGCCGGGTACGCGCACCGCTTCGCGGGGCAGATGAAGGTCGTGCCCAATGCTCAGATCGAGATCCACGGCAAGGACGATCCGACCATCACGGGTTTCGTGCATCTCGAGGGCAAGCTCTGAACGGGCCTGCCTGAACTGAACGCAATCGTTGCCCGGCGTTCACACGTTCGTCACGGACGCGCCCCAACCTTCGGCCAGCCTGCGGCGCCCCCTGACGGCGTCGTCGACTGACCCCCGAACGCCGAAGGACCACAGGAACGCCGATGACGCTCTCGCGCCGCTGGAAGCTCTTTCTCAGTCTCGTGCTCACCACCGCCGCGTGCCAGGGCAGCCCCTCGACGACGCCCGCGCCCGCTTCCGGGCCGGCGTCCGCGCAGGCGAAGGCGACGACGGCCCCTGCAGCGGGTGCCATTCAGATCGACGGCTCGAGCACGGTTTCGCCCATCAGCGAGGCCGTCGCCGAAGAGTTCCAGAAGGCCAACCCGGACAAGCGGGTGACCATGGGCGTCTCCGGGACGGGTGGCGGTTTCAAGAAGTTCTGCGCCGGCGAAATCGCGATCGCGGGCGCTTCGCGGCCGATCAAACCGGCCGAGGTCGAGGCCTGCGGCAAGTCCGGCATCGACTACGTCGAGCTGCCGGTCGCCTACGACGGCCTGACGGTGGTGGTCAACCCGCAGAACACCTGGGCCGCGGGCGGCATGACCGTCGCCGAACTCAAGAAGCTCTGGTCGCCGGAAGCGCAGGGCACGGTCAAGACCTGGGCCGGCGTCCGCGCGGGGTGGCCGGCGGAGGAGATTCGCCTCTTCGGTGCCGGCGTCGACTCGGGCACGTACGACTACTTCACGCAGGCGGTCGTCGGCAAAGAGCACTCGAGCCGGGGGGACTACACCTCGAGCGAGGACGACAACGTGCTCGTCAAGGGTGTGTCGACGGACAAACTCGCCCTCGGGTTCTTCGGGTACGCCTACTACGAAGAGAACAAGGACAAGCTCAAGGTCGTCCCCATCGACGACGAGAAGCCGGAGAACGGCGCCGGTCCGATCACCCCCTCGCCGACGACGATCGCCGACGCGACGTATCAGCCGTTGTCCCGCCCGATCTTCATCTACGTGTCGCGCAAGGCCGTCGAGCGCCCCGAGGTCGCGGCGTTCGTGGACTTCTATCTCGACCGCGCGTCGGGCCTCGTCTCCGAGGTCGGTTACGTGCCCCTGCCCGCCGCGGTGGGCACGCTGGTGAAGAAGCGCTGGGCGGATCGCACGACGGGCTCGATCTTCGGTGGCCACGGCTCGCAGGTCGCCGTGACCCTCGAGACGTTGTTGTCGGCCCCGGCGAGCGCGGCGGCCCCGGCGAGCGCGGCCGGCTCTCAACCCTGACGTGGCAGGCGGTGGAGGCGTCGTGATGTCGGAGACGACCCTGAGTCCGGCGGCGGTCGCGGAACCAGCGGCCGGGGCCGCGGGCACGGGGCGCAAACCGGCGCCCCGGAGAGCCGTGCGCGCGACGCCGCTCGGCGAACGTTTCGTGGCGGCGTTTCTCTTCGCCTGCGGTGCGCTCTCCATCTTCACGACGCTCGGCATCCTCGGGGTGCTCGGGTACGAGACCGCCGCGTTCTTCTCCGAGGTCTCCATCGTCGACTTCCTCGGCGACACCGAGTGGACGCCGCTGTTCGCGGAGAAGCGCTTCGGCATCTGGGCCCTCGTCTCCGGGACGGTGCTCACCTCCCTCATCGCGATGGCCGTCGCGCTGCCCTTCGGCCTGCTGTCGGCCGTCTACCTGTCCGAGCTCGCCCCGTCGCGTGCGCGGCGGATCCTGAAGCCCCTCATGGAGCTGCTCGCCGGCGTGCCGACGATCGTCTACGGCTTCTTTGCGCTGACCGTCGTCACCCCCTTGCTGCAGGCGGTCATTCCGGATCTCGCCGGGTTCAACGCGCTCGGCGCGGGCATCGTCATGGGGGTCATGATCATCCCGATGATCGCCTCGCTGAGCGAAGACGCCATCCACGCCGTACCGCGGGCCTTGCGCGAGGCGGCCTGGGGCCTGGGCGCGTCGTCGCTCTCGACCATCTTCGGGGTGGTGCTCCCGGCGGCCCGCTCGGGCATCGCCGCGGCCACGACGCTGGCCATCTCGCGCGCCATCGGTGAGACGATGATCGTGGCCATCGCGGCGGGTCAGCAGCCGCGGTTCACATTCGACCCCCGCGTGCCGGTCGAGACCATGACGGCCTACATCGTGCAAATCAGCATGGGCGACGTGCCGACGGGCACGCTCGAGTTCCGCACGATCTTCGCCGTCGGCGCCGCGCTGTTCCTGCTGACCTTCGTGATGAACGTCTTCGCGCAGCGCCTGGCGCGCAAGTACCGGCGGCTGGGCTGAGGTGAGCATGCACCCGGAGACCCGCACCCGGCGCCGCAACGAGCGCCTCTTTCGACTGCTCTGCCTGGGTTGCCTGCTGCTGCCGCTGCTGATGCTGGCGTGGCTGCTCGGCGACCTGGTGATCAAGGCCCTGCCGCGCCTGCACATGGACTTCCTGTCCGGCTTCCCGTCGCGGCGGGCCGCCGAGGCCGGGATTCTGCCGGGCATGGTCGGCAGCCTCTATCTCATCCTCCTGACGATCTCGCTGGCGATGCCGGTCGGCGTCGGGGCGGCCATCTACCTGGAGGAGTTCGGGCGCCGCAGCCGGGCGGCGCAGCTCATCGAGGTCAACATCGCCAACCTGGCGGGCGTCCCGAGCATCATCTACGGGCTGCTCGGTCTCGAGATCTTCGTTCGCGTCCTCGGCCTCGGGCGCAGTCTCCTGGCGGGGGCGGCGACGCTGGCGCTGCTCGTACTGCCGGTCATCATCATGGCCACGCGCGAGGCGCTGCGCACCGTCCCGGACTCGCTGCGCGAAGCGGCCGTGGGGCTCGGCGCGACCCCCTGGCAGGTGGTGCGCCAGGTCGTGCTGCCCCAGGCGGTCCCGGGCATCATGACGGGGTGCATTCTCGCGGTCTCGCGGGCCATCGGCGAGACGGCGCCCCTCGTCGTCATCGGCGCACTGACATTCATCACCTTCCTGCCGGACGGGGTGCTCGCGCCCTTCACGGCGCTGCCGATTCAGATCTTCAACTGGATCTCGCGGCCTCAGGCGGCCTTCGCCCACAACGCCGCGGCGGGCATCGTCGTCCTGATGGGGACGCTCCTGTTGCTCAACGCGACGGCCATCTACTTGCGAGAGCGCATGGAACGCATGCAGAAGGGGGCCCATTGAACGCCCCGGAGGCCACCGGCCGCTTCGAAGCCGACGAGGTCGACGCGTGGTTCGGCACGAAGCAGGTGCTCCGCAAGGTGAACCTGCTCATTCCCGAGCGCCGCATCACGGCCGTGATCGGCCCGTCGGGCTGCGGCAAGTCCACCTTCATCCGGTGCCTGAACCGGATGCACGAGCTCGTCCCCGGTGCACGAATCACCGGGCGCATCCGCCTCGACGGCGAAAACATCTACGCGCCGGAGGTCGATCCGGTGCTTCTGCGTCGGCGGGTGGGCATGGTGTTTCAGAAGCCCAACCCGTTCCCGACGATGAGCATTCGCGACAACGTGCTCTCCGGCTTGCGTCTGACGGGCGCGCTCGACCGCAGCCGCGCCGAGGCCATTGCGGAGCAGGCACTGCGGGGCGCGGCCCTGTGGGACGAAGTCAAGGACCGCCTCGGCGAGCCGGGCATCGGCCTGTCCGGCGGGCAACAGCAGCGTCTCTGCATTGCCCGGACGCTGGCGGTCTCGCCGGAAGTCGTCCTGATGGACGAGCCCTGCTCGGCGCTCGATCCGATCGCGACGGCCCGCATCGAGGACCTCCTCAGCGAGCTCAAGGCCCGCTACACCATCGTCATCGTGACCCACAACATGCAGCAGGCGGCGCGGGTCTCCGATCGGACGGCGTTCTTCCTCACCGGGGAGTTGATCGAGGTCGCCGAAACGGACACCTTGTTCACTTCCCCCACGGACCGCCGCACCGAAGACTACATCACCGGCAAGTTCGGGTGAGTACATGCAGACGTCGCCGAAGAGACACACCGACCGCGAGTACGAAGCCGAGCTTCAGCAGGTGCGAGAGCGCCTTCTGGTCATGGGCGGCCGCGTCGAAGAGATGATCGGGAACGCCGTGCGCGCGGTCGGCGAGCGCGACGCCGGCCTCGCCCGCGCCACGATCGACCTCGATCACAAGGTCAACCGGGCCGAGATGGAGGTCGACGAACTCTGCCTGCGCATCCTCGCGCGGCGGCAGCCGATGGCCTCGGACCTGCGCTTTCTGACGCTGGCGCTCAAGATGGTCACCGACCTCGAGCGCATCGGTGATCTGGCCGTGAACATCTGCGAGCGGGCCATCGACCTGCGCTCGGAGACGCGCCTCGAGGGGCTCGACACGCTCGAAAGAATGGCCACCGTCGTCCAGGGGATGGTGCGCGACGCGATCGACGCCTTCGTCCACAACGACGCGGAGCGCGCCCAGCAGGTCATCGATCGCGACGACGAGGTGGACGAGCTGTACCACGTCTACTTCCGCGACGTCCTCGCCGTGATGGTCGTCGGCGCGGACAACGTGGAGCGCGGCGTCCACGTGCAGTCGGTCGCGAAGTGGCTCGAGCGCATCGGGGACCACGCGACCAACCTGGCCGAGATCGTCATCTTCATGGTCAAGGGCAAGGACGTCCGCCACGCGGGCAAGCTCGACCCCTGACTCAGCGCAGGCCGAACCGGTAGGTCCGCAGGATGCCCGCGAGCAGGGGCGCCTGGGCGGCGTCGGCGAGCGTGCCCGCGCTGCGCGACTCGACCCCGTCGCCCGCCCGGTCGTAGACGGCGGCGCACAGCCGGCCGGGGTCGTGCCGGGAGCGGTAGAGCAACCCATCGGGGACGTCCGGGTGGGCGTGGAGCGCGCCCGACCAGTGCTGGGCGACGTCGTAGTCGCCGACGCAGAGGCGGGCGTCCGCGCCGATCTGCGCGAGGCCGGCCTCGGTGAGGTCGACGAGGCGCAACGGCCGGCGAAACGTGACCACCGCGAGGCGCTTGCGGGCGAGGGCCTCGAGCGTCACGAGGCGGCCGCGTTCGACATGCCCGTGGCCGAAAGTCTCGATGAACGCGCACTGCACGTCGGCCGCCAGGTACAGCACGCCGAACGCGCGCGCCGGCGGGGGCGCATCGAAGCGGCACTCGCCCGTGCGACCGAAAAAGATCGGGTCGAACTGCGGCTGGTGGTGCCGATACCACGCCGCGTCGAGCGTCGTCAGGGGCAACGGCACCGAAGCGAGGCCGGGGGGCGGCAGGGGGTGGAGGCCGGGAGAGGACACGGGGCTTCTTGTCGCCGGGGGTCGCCGGCGGCGTCAAGGCGAACGAACGTCTATGCCCCCCCCTGGTGCGTGAACCGCCGCGCGGCCCGGAGCACCGCATCGGCGTCACCGGCGCGCAGGGCCTCGAGGGGGCTGCGGTCGTCGAGGAAGGGCGTTGCACCGAGAAAAAACGACAGTTGCATCCACGCGTCGTGCTCGGTCAGCGCCCCGAGCGCGGCTTCGAGGCCGGTCAGCACGCCGCCGCGGACGAACTGCCAGGCGGGATACGCCTGACCGTGCCGGCCGATGTCGACGGCAAGCAGGCGGTGGCTGCGGACACGCTTCGCCACCGCCTGCCGGGTGATGCCGAGGTGCGCCGCCACCGCCTGAACGCTCCACGGCGCGCCCTCCTGATTCAAGAGGCGCTCGCTGATGCGCAGGCCCTCGAGTCGGGCCTCGGCCAACGGATCGCTCGCGGAGACGAGCGCCGTGTCGGGTGCCGCCCGCAACGCGGCGATGAGCACGGCGTTGTCCGTCGGCGCCGCGACCGCGGCGTGCAGCGCGGCGTCGTCGAGTTGCCGGCACAGGCCCTCGACCGCCCGGCGGGCACGATCGAGAAACGCGCCCCGCAGGGAGCCGTCGGGGGCCTGATCGACGATGGAAGAGGGCATGGCGCGCTCCAGGGCTTGGTTTACCGTTTCTGACGTCAGACACGAATATAATCGGACAACCCGGTTTGTCAAGGCGCCGGATTGACCGGCCGTGGCGCGCGGAATTCGGGTACAACTCGGCGCGAGGCAAGCCCATGCGCCTGTACCGCAGCCATCGCACCGAGGACCTCGCCGCCGAGCTCGGCCGGGTCCTCGACACCCCCTGCGGTTCACCCCTCGCGCCCGACGTCGTGGTGGTGCAGAGCCGGGGCATGGCACGCTGGCTGTCGATGGCGCTCGCCGAGCGGCGCGGCGTGTGCGCCAACATCCGCTTCGAGTTTCCCGGCAAGGTCCTGGCGGCGCTCGTCGGCGCGCCGGAAGCGGCGGCGACGTTCTCTCCGGCGGTGCTCCGCTGGCGGCTGCTGCGGGTCCTGCCCGGCCTCCTCGCCGGGCCGGCGTTCGCGCCGCTCCGACCGGACTGCGCGGCGCTCGTGGCGGGCGCGCCCGTCGACCGCCGCGCCCTCTCGCTGGTCACCCGCCTCGCCGACCTCTACGACCGCTATCTGACGTGGCGACCGGAGATGGTGCTCGCCTGGGAGGCCGGGGATGTCGAGGCGGGCGGCGCGACGGGGCGCGACGCCTGGCAGTCGTTGCTCTGGCGGGCGGTCGTCGAGCAGGTCCCCGAGGCGGCGCGGGGGCACCTCGCCCGGCGGGCCCGTGAATCGTCCGCACCCGCGCCCTGGCCCCGGGTGTCCTTCTTCGGCATGGCCTCGCTGCCGCCGTTGTACCTCGACGCGCTGGCGGCGGCCGCGGACCGGATCGACATCCACCTCTTCGTGCCCGTGCCGTTTTCGCAGTTCGCGCACGGTCTCGCCGGTCCGGGCGAAATCCTGCGCGCGCGGGCCCGCCGCGGCAGTGCGGCACAGCACCTCGAGGAGGGTCACCCGCTGGTGGTCGGTCCGGGCCGGCTGGCGATGGAGCTTCAGGCGCTGCTCGAGGAGCGCATGGCGGTCTTCGACGAGCCGGAGCTCGAGGCGTTCGACCCGGCGGTCCCGGACGAAAACGAGGCGCTGCTCGCCCGCCTGCAGCGCGAGGTCGTGGAGGCCGTGCTGCCTACGCGCCTCGACCGTTCCCCCGAGGCCTGGGCGGCGGACGACTCGATCCGTGTCCACGCCTGTCACTCGCCGATGCGGCAAGTCGAGGTCCTCCGGGACGATCTGCTGGCGTTGCTGAGCGAACACCCCGAGCTCGAACCGCGGGACATCGTCGTCCTGACGCCGGACATCGAGCGGTACGCGCCCTTGATCGAGGCGGTCTTCGGGGATCCCGAGGCCGTCCCCCGGCTGCCCTACCGGATCTCGGACCGCCCGCCCCGGGCCGGCAACCCGTGGGCCGCGGCGCTGCTCGGGGTGCTCGCGCTCGGGGAGGGGCGTTGGCCGCTCTCGGCGGTGCTCGACCTGCTCGGTCACGAGCCCCTTCAGCGGCGCTATGCGCTCGACGGACCGCGGTTGGCGAGCATCGAACGCCTGCTGCGGGAGGCGGGGGTGGCCTGGGGCGTCGACGCTGCTCACCGCGAGAAGGAAGGCCTGCCCGCCGACGCCCAGAACACCTGGCGGTTCGGCCTCGACCGCCTGCTGATGGGGCTCGCGATGCCCGACGAGGACCCCGATGCCTTCGGCGGGGCGCTGCCCATTCCGGGAATCGAGGGGCAGGTCCAGGCGGCGCTCGGGGCGTTCGTCGAAGCCTGGGAGACGCTGCGGCGGCACCAGGCGGCGTTGAGCGGGCCACAGTCGCTCTCGGCCTGGCGCGGGGCGCTCGATGCGCTGCTCGAGGCCTGGGGCGGGCCCGGGGCCGCCGATCCCGGGCTGGTCGCCGTGCGCACCGCGCTCGCCGCGCTCGGGGACGAGGTCCCCGAATCCGAAGCGCCCGAGGCCCTCACGCTCGACGCGGTCCGCTCGCTGCTGGCCGGTCGGCTGGAGGACGCCGCCGGCGCGGAGGGCGAGGCCGGGTTCCTGGCCGGCGGCCTCACGTTCTGTGCCCTGGTCCCGATGCGCAGCATCCCGTTCCCCGTCGTGTACCTCCTGGGCATGGACGAGGGGGCGTTCCCCCGCAATCCGGCGCGTCCCGCCTACGACCTGATGGCGCGCGCCCGACGACCCGGGGATCGCGCGCCGCGCGACGATGACCGGCACCTCTTTCTGGAGGCATTGCTCTCGGCGCGGCGGCACCTGCGCATTCTCTACACCGGGTTCGACATCCAGACGAATGCGAGCCGTCCGCCGTCGGTCGCGGTCGACGAGCTGCTCGATGTCCTCGACCGCATGGGTCTGCCCGAGTCGCTGCGGGTGCGTGGCCACGCGTTGCAGGCGTTCAGCCCGAAGGCCTTCGGACGCGGGGCGGGGGGCGGGGCCGTGCCGGCCTGGGGCTTCGACGCCGCGGCCTTCGAGGGCGCGCGGGCCGTCTCCGAGCCGCCGGCCGAACCCCGCCCGTTCCTGGGGGCGGCGCTGCCGCCGAGCGTGCCCGAAGCGGTGACGCTCGCCGAGCTCGCGGCGTTCTTCGAGGGGCCGGTGCCCTTTTTCGTCCGGCATCGCCTCGGCGTTCGGTTCGCCCACGGGAACGCCGACGCCGACGGGACGGATCGGGAGCCGCTCGAGCTCGACGGCTTGGGCGCCTGGCGGGTGCGGGACCACCTGCTCGCCGAGATGCGCGCCGGACGCGAGCCGCCGTCGGCCCGCCTACGGACCCGTCAGCGGGGCATCGCACCGCTGGGGACCCCCGGCGACGTCGTCCTGGCGCAGCAGGCCGCCCTCGCGCAGGAGCTGAACGCGGCCGCGGTCGCCGCCGCAGCGGGGGAGCGCCGCCCGGCGCTCCGGGTCGAGGTCGAGATCGACGGGGTGCGGGTGACGGGCGCCGTCGGCGATCTCTTCCCCGGCGGACGTGTCGTGGCGCGCGCGGGCGGCATCCGCGGGCGGGTGCTCGCGTCGGCGTGGGTCACGCACGTTTTCTGGCAGCTCGCGCCGGGGGGCGGCGGTCGCACCCACCTGTTCGGCACCGGCAGCGACGGGCTCGAATGCTGGATGCTCGACAGGCCGGACGATGCCCGCGTGATCGCCGCGCAGCTGCTGGCCTGGTACCTTTCCGGCCGGCAACGCCCGCTGCGCTTCTTCCCGGAGACGGCGCTCGCGCTCGTCCGGACCGCCCTCGACGAACGGGTGGAGGGGTCGGACGCGGCGACGTGTGCCGCGCGTTCGTGGCGCGCCGCGCACGATGCCTGGGCGGGCACCTACGGCGGTGCCGGCGAGCGGGAGGGCCCCGAGGTCGAGCGCATCTTCGCGGGCGCGCCCCTGTCGGCCGTCGATGAGACGCCGCCCGCGTTGCCGGCGAATGAGGACGAGCGTTTCGAGACCCTCGCGCGGGCGTTCTTCGAGCCGCTGCTCGGGCACGCGGTGCGCCCATGACGTCGCTCACCACCGGCCTGACGGCCTTCGACCCGGACGCGCCGGTCGCCGATGGCATCACGCTCATCGAGGCGAGCGCCGGGACGGGCAAGACGTACAACATCGCCGAGATCTACGTCCGCCTGCTCCTGCGGCTCGCGCCGGCGGGTCGGGGGGTCCGCGACATTCTGGTCGTGACGTTCACGGAGGCGGCGACGACCGAGCTCGCCGATCGCATCCGTCGCCGGGTCCGGGACCAGCTCACTGCGGCCGAGAACGGGGAGGGACCTCCCCTGACCGACGACGAGCGTCTCGCACTGCGGGCCGCCCTCGGCGGATTCGACGAGGCCGCCATCCACACGATCCACGGGTTCTGCCAGCGCGTCTTGACCCAGTTCGCGCTCGAGAGCGGGGCGCCCGCCGAGCTCACGCTCCTGACCGACGACCGTCCGCTGAAGCGTGACGCGGCGCAAGACGAGTTCACGGCGCGGACGTACGGGCTGCCCATCGCGGTCTTCACCGCCCTGCAAGCGGCCGGGTACACCGCGGCGACGGTCCGCGAGCTCGCCGCGGTGCAGGGAGAAGTGAGCGTCGTCGGCGTCCCGGAGCGGCCGGCGATGGGCTTCCCGGCGCGAAGTGCGGTACTGGTGGCGGCCTTCGGCGCCGCGGCCGAGCTGTGGGGGTCCGAGGGCCCCGCCGCGCGTGCGCTGCTGCTGCAGGCGGCCGAAACCGGCCGACTGAACAAGACGAGCTACAAGCCGGAGCGCGTCGCGCGTCTCTTCCGGTCGCTCGCCCTGTACCTGGAGTCGGGGCTCGGGTCGAAGGACCTCGCCGACGCCCTCACGCTGCTCGGCGCGAGCACGCTCGCACAGAAGCAGCCCGCCAAGGCGGGTCCGCCCCCGGAGCACGCGCTGTTCACGGCCGTCGACACGCTCCGCGAAGCGTTCGAGGGCCTGCGCCAGGGGGCGCTCGATCTGATGCACGACGCGCTGCAGACGCTGCCCGAGGCGGTCGCCCGGCGAAAGCAGGCCCAGCAGGCGGTCTCTTTCGGCGATCTGCTCGCGGACGTCGCGCGCGCGCTCGACGATCCGGAGCGGGGGGCCGGTCTCGTCGCTGCGCTCCGGTCGCGCTACGCGTGGGCGCTCATCGACGAGTTCCAGGACACCGATCCGGTGCAGTGGGGCATCTTTCACCGGGTCTTCGAGCGGCTCTTCCTGATCGGAGACCCGAAACAGGCCATCTACGCGTTCCGCGGGGCCGATCTGCCGACGTATCTCGCCGCCCGGGCCGAGGCGGTCGCCCAGTTCGGGCTGCTGCGCAACTACCGCACGGACGCCGCCCTCGTGCAGAGGGTCAACGCCCTCTTCGGACGCGCCGAGGTCGTTCGACCCTTCGTCGATCCGGGCATCGAGTTCCAGCGCGTCGACGCGCGTCACACCGAGCGAAGACTTCGCGCGCCGGAGCCGGGGGGCGGGCATTCAGCCGTCGCGCCGCTCGTGTTTCGCCACCTGCTGCGGAAGGACGCGGTCGTCGACGGGCGATCGGGGCTCATCACGGCGACGTGGGCGCATGAGCACTTGCCGGCCCGGGTGGCGGCGGACGTCGTCGAACTCCTGTCCGGGCCGGCGGCGCTCCGCGACGGACCGGACGACGCGCCGGTCTGGCGGCGCCTCCGACCGCAGGACGTGGCCATTCTGGTCCGAACGAACCGCGAGGCGGCGGCGATGAAGGCGGCCCTCGGCGCGGTGGGTGTGCCCGCCGTGCTCAACGGGACGGGCGGGGTCTTCGAGACGGTCGAGGCCGCCGAGCTGCGCGTCGTGATGGGCGCGCTGCTCGAACCCGGGCATCTGCCGGGGCTTCGCGCCGCGCTGGCGACGACGCTCTTGGGGGTGGAGGGCGAGGTGATCGCGCGGTTCGCCAGTGCCGGCGAGGACCCGGATTTCACCCTCTGGGCGACGCGTTTCGCCGAGGGGCACGAACTCTGGCTCCGCTCGGGATTCCTGGTGGCCTTCCGCGGGCTCGTCTCGCGGTGCGCGCTCCTGCCGCGATGGTTGCGCGACGAGGGGGGCGAGCGGCGGGTGACGAACCTCCTGCACCTGACCGAGTCGTTGCACGCGGCGGAGCGCGCCTCGGCGCTCGGCCCGCACGCCCTCGCGGCCTGGTACGACCGCCAGCGGACGGGCGAGGCCGACGACGACGAGCGGCAGCTGCGCCTCGAGAGTGACGCCGACGCGCTGCAAATCGTGACGATGCACCGCAGCAAGGGACTCGAGTACGGCGTGGTCTTCCTGCCGAGCCTCCTGGGGGGCGGCAAACTGCATCGCTCCGAGGAGGCGCACCCGCGCTTCCGGATGCCGCCGGACGCCGACGGGCGCACCCGGCGGGGCGTCTACCTCTGCGGCGACGACGTTCGCGGACGCGAAGCCCGGAACCTCGCGGAGCGGGCCGTGCGGGAAGAGAACGTCCGGCTGGCCTACGTGGCCCTGACGCGGGCGCGGCACCGCACGGTGGTCTACTGGGGCGCGCTCACGAGCGCCGAGCGCTCGCCCCTGATGCACTTGCTTCACCCCAGACCGGGTGCCCCCGACGACGCCGATCCCCTCGAGGACGCCGCGGGCCGCCTCGGCGCGATGACCGACGACCAGATCGCGGCGGCGCTGGCCGGGCTCGGCGAGGTCTCGCCGGTCGAGCTGTCGGTGACGCCGACCGTTCGCTATGCGCCGGACTCGGCGGCGCCGGCCCCCCTGACGCGACGGGTCTTTCCCGCCGAGAACGAGCGTCCGCTCGACCGCACGTGGGGTCGCGCGAGCTTCACGGGGCTCGTGCGGCGCGTCGAGCATCGTCGCGGCCCGACCGATGACCGCCCCGGGGCGGACGAGCTCGGGGCGACGCTGGCGGGGCGCGCGGCCGCGGAGGGGCGCCGGATCACCCTGGCGGAGTTGCCCCCCGGCACGGGCACCGGGCTGGCCATCCATCGGGTGCTCGAACGCGTCCCGTTCACCGCACCCGCGGCGGACCTCGAGACCGAAGCCGCACCGGCCCTGCGATTCTACGGGCTCTCGCCGGCCATTCACGGGCCGTTGCTCGCCCGGGGCCTGACCGAGGCCCTGGAAACGCCCCTGTTGGCCGAGGACCCGACTTGTACGCTGCGGTCGATCACGGCGGACCGCCGCGTCTCCGAGATGAAGTTCGATCTCGCCGTGGCCCGTCAGGACGCGCCGGCCATCGTCCCCGCGGCCGTCGCGGCCGCCCTCGCGCGGCGGCCCGCACTGCGGTCGTACGCCCGCTCGGTGGAGCGCCTCGGCTTCGAGGCGTTCTCGGGCTTTCTCGGCGGGGCGATCGACCTCTGCTTCGAGCACGGCGGGCGCTACTACGTCGTCGATTTCAAGTCGAACCACCTCGGCGAGACGTACGGGGACTACCGCCCGGAGCAGCTCGAGGCCGCCATGGCGGCGGGCCACTACCACTTGCAGGCGCACCTCTACGCGGTCGCGTTCGAGCGCGCGCTCATGCAACGCCTGGGGGCCGCCTACGACCCGGACGTCCACTTCGGGGGTCTCCTCTACCTCTTCGTCCGGGGAATGCACCCCGAGAACGGCGCCGCCTTCGGTGTCCACCGGGATTCGCCGTCGGCCGCCGACCGCGCGGCCCTCGCCCGGGCGCTGGGGGTGCCATGACCACGCCGTCCTGTTTCGCCGCGCTCGCGCCGTGGCTCGAGGCGGGCGTCCTGACCCCGCTGGACGTCGCATTCGCCGAGGCGGCCGTTCGGCTCGCGGGCCACGACGCGGCCGCCCCGGACGCGCCGGCCTTGTGGCTGGCGGCGGCGATGGCCGCCCGCGCGCCGCGGCACGGGCACGTTTGCGTCTCGTTGGCCGACCTGGCCGGCGGGGTGCGCACCGAGTGGTCCGAGGCGACACCGTTCGCCGCGTTGCCGTGGCCCGCGGCCTCGACCCTGCGCCACGCCCTCGCCGGCTCGCCCCTCGTGGCGGCGGGCGGACCCCTCGTGCTCCGGGGCGACACGCTCTATCTCGCGCGGTACGATCGTTTCGAGGCCCGGCTCGCGGACGCGGTGTGCGCCCGCCTCGAACCGGCGCCGCCGCCGGACCCCGCTCTGCTCGCCGCGTCGCTCGATCGCCTCTGGGGGCCCGGGGGCACGACCCCCGGCAACGCGGAGCAGAAGGCAGCGGCGGCGCGGGCGGCCACGCAGGGCTTCGCCGTGATCGTCGGGGGTCCCGGCACCGGCAAGACGACGACGGTGGTCCGCATTCTGGCCCTGCTCCTCGAGCAGTGGCCGGCGTTGCGGGTCGGCCTGCTCGCGCCGACGGGCAAGGCGGCGGCGCGCCTGACCGAGAGCGTCCGCAGTGCCCTCGGGGACCCGAAGGCGGCGGCGATCGCGCCGGACATCCAGGCCAAGATGCCGTGCGAGGCCTCGACCATTCACCGCGCGCTCGGATTGCGGCCCGACGACCCTTCGCGGGCTCGCCACCACCGTGAGAACCCGCTGCCGTTCGATGCGGTCGTCGTCGACGAGGCCTCGATGATCCCCCTGGCGCTGATGACCCGCCTGCTCGACGCGGTGGCCGTCGGCGCGCGCGTCGTCCTGCTCGGCGACCAGCATCAGCTCGCGTCCGTCGAGGCGGGGGCGGTGCTGGCCGACCTCTGTGGCCCCGAGGACGCACCGGACTGGCCCCTGGCGCCGGCCATCGCACGGCTGACGGCCTCGCACCGCTTCCAGGACGACGGTGGCATCGGCCGGTTGGCGCGTGCGGTCAAGGCGGGGGACGCCGAGGCGGTCGAGGCGGCGCTCCGCGCCCCGCAGGCGCTCGTGACGGTCCCCTTCGAGCGACCCGTCTTGTCCTGGTTGCGCGCGCCGAGCCCGGCGGCGCTCTTCGACGCGCTGTGCGCCGAGGGGGTCGAGCATGCGGTCCGCTGCCTCAGGCCCGGGCCGGCCCCGACGCAGATTCTGCGGCAGGCCAATCAGGTCCGGCTTCTGTGCGCGCATCGTCGCGGACTCCTGGGGGTGGAGCGGCTCAACGCGGCGATCGGGCAGGCCGTCGCGGCGGCCTTCGCGGTCCGCGGTGCTGCGCGGATCTGGGGCGGGCTGCCGTTCCTCGTGACCGAGAACGACAACGAACAGGGCATCTTCAACGGCGATACGGGGGTGTTCTTGCCCGATCCGGCCCTGGATGGACGTCTGAGGGCGTTTCTGCCGCAGGCGGGTGAACCGGGCCGGCCGCGGAGCATCGACGTGCAACGCCTGCCCGCCTGGGAGCCCGTCTTCGCCATGACGATTCACAAGAGCCAGGGGTCGGAGTTCGGGCACGCGGTGGTGGTCCTGCCGGAGGCGGTCTCACCCATCGTGACGCGGGAGTTGGTGTATACCGGCCTGACCCGCGCCCGTGACTCCGTGACCCTCGCCGCCGAGCCGGCCGTCCTCCGGGCGGGCGTCGCCGAGCGGGTGGTCCGCGCGACGGGGTTGGCCGAACGCTTTCGCACCGCGACCCTCTCGAGAGAGCCCGACCGATGACGCCGTCCCTGCTGCTCTTCGTGGCCCTGTCCGGGCCACCCGCTTCGCCCGTGTCTGCCCCTGCGTCTGTCCCCGCCTCCACGCCCGTGCCCGAATCGGCATCGCCGCTCGTCGGGTATGCCCACCTCGCGCCACTGCCCTGCCCCGCCGGCGCCGAGGCGCCCGAGTGGCATCGCGTGGCGACGGCACACCGCGAGGCGCAGCTCGACACGCGGGGCCTCCCGGCCGCGTTTGCCGTGCGGGCGGGCCTCCATCGAGCGTTGGGGGCGGCCGTCGACGCCCTGTGTGCCGGGCGGGCACCGACGTCGCCCGAGGTCGACGCGGCCCGTCACGCCCTCGGCGGCGAGGCGCCCGCTGCGCTCGCGGACGCGCTCCGTGGCCTGCTCGCGCTGGCGTTCGAGCGCGCCGGACGCCCGGAGGAGGCCCGGACGCTGTGGGCCGAGCTCCGGGCCGGGGAGCGACCCTCGGAGTGGCTGGTGCGCGCGCTGCTCGCCGGGGCGGACGCGCGCGCGGCCGGTGACCTGGCCTTTTCGGCGCAGCAGCAGTTTCAGCGCGCCTTCGACCTCGGCAGCCCGGGCGCGCGGTGTTATGCCGCGTGGCGCCTCGCCTCCGAGGCGGCCCGTCCGGCCGGCCCGGATCAGCCGCCCGACGTTGCCGCGGTCGACGCCGCTCTCGCGCAAGCCCGGACCGCCGCGACGGCCGATGCGCCCGTCTGCGCGTGGGTTCGGGCGCGCCTCCCGGGCTCGCCGTGAGGGGCTCCGCCCGCGTGGTGCGCGGCGCGTGGCTGTGCGGGAGCCTGCTCGCGGCGTGTCGACCCGCGCCCGTCGCCCCGCCGGTCGACGCCGGGGTCCACGCCGCCCCGGTCGTCGACGCCGCGCGTCCGAAACTGTCGCCCA
This sequence comes from Myxococcota bacterium, assembly GCA_023150895.1. Lineage (GTDB taxonomy): Bacteria > Myxococcota_A > Bradymonadia > UBA7976 > UBA1532 > CAINDO01. The sequence goes on from JAKLJY010000013.1 coordinate 59,622, forward strand.
CGGCGGAGGGCGTCTGGATGGTCTGCGCCGGCGAGTCCCCACCCGGCTCCGAAGACCGCCAGATGATCGCCGAACGGATCGACCGGCTCGCCGATCAGAAATCCGACGAGGCGCGGCGGGTCCTGCGGTTCTGCCTCGGCAGCCCGGAGGCCCCCGCCGAGACGCGACCCGCCGCGGCCCGCAAGCTCGCGGAGCTCGGGGTCGACCGCGCCGAGCTGATCCCCGCGCTGCGGGCCATGTTGCGCAACCGCGACACGTCGCTGCGGGTCTGGCACACCTCCATCCTGCTGCAGCTCTACAAGCTGAAGGCGGTGGAGGCCATCCCGGACATGGCGGACGCGCTGCTCATCACCGAGGACGAAGCCCGCACGCTCGGCCTCGCGGAGGTCGTGGACGCGGCGGTGCGGATTCTGGTGGCGTTCGACACGCCGGAGGCGTGGGCGGGCATCGAGCGCGCGGCGACGGATCCCCGCGCCGCCGTCCGCCGGCCGGTCGTTCAGGCCCTCGCCGCGCTCTTCGGCAACGACAAGGCGCGCGCGCGCCTGATGAAGTTCCTGGACGACCCTTCGCAGGACGTCCGGTCGCGCGCGTGCACGCTCATCGTCTATGAGCCGATCACGCGCCGGGACCGCCGACCCGATCTCTTCAAAGAGAACCCGTGTTTTGCCGAAGGCGCCGCTTGGCCGGCGGTGGCCGCCAAGGTCCGGCGCGCCATCGAGACGCTGCCGGCCTACGAGCGCGCGAACCCGCCGAAGCGTCCCCGCGGGTTCCCGAGCGGGCCGCCGCCCGGACCCGGTGGTCTGCCCTGAGAGCGGCCGCGCGTACGACGTCGCCGCCTACTGGGCGAGGGCGCGGTAGCCCCGACGAAAATACAGAAGCGGTGCCCGGTTTTCGTCCGCCGAGGCGTGTTCGACGCGGCCGATGAAAATGTGGTGATCGCCCTGCGGGAGAACGGCCTCCAGGCGGCAGGCCAGGTGGGCCGCGGCCGCGGCGACGACGGGTTGCCCGTCGGGCGTGCGGGCGAGCGGGACGTCTCCGAAGCCGGCGTCGGGCGCCCGTCCGCGGGCGGCGAAGTGCCGGGACGCCGCCTCCTGATCGGCGGCGAGGACGCTGACCGCGAAACGATTGCTGGCGCGGATGACGTCGACGATGCGCGCGCCGGGGGCGAGGCAGACGAGGACGAGCGGCGGGTCGAGCGAGAGCGACGTGAAGCTCGAGACGGTGGTGCCCTCGGGAGAGGCGCCGTGCTGCCCGCTGACGACGGCCACGCCGCTGGCCCAGGAACCGAGCGCGGCCTTGAAGGCCGAGGAGAACGCGGAAGGATCGGTCGACATGCGCGCAGCTTGGCACCGGCCCTTGCGCTCGCCGAGAGAAAAATGGGCGGGTTCGCTCGGTGTATCATCGAGATTGACGGCCCGCGCGTTCTTCCCCCATAAAGCGCGCACCCGAACGCGTTCGCGCAATACCCGAAGGAGCAGCCCGTGGCCAATCCGGCACTCGGTCGCAAGTTTGCCTGCCACAACTGCGGCACCAAGTTCTATGACCTGAACAAGCCCGAGCCGAAGTGCCCCAAATGCGGCTCGGCGCCCGAACTGCAGTCGTCCGAGGCGAGCCCGAAGGCCTCTCGCGCCAGCAAGCGCGCCCGGGCGGTCCCGGCCTACGAGCCGAAGGTGGACGAGGACGAAGCGCCGTTCGACGACGAAGATGCCGGCCCGGCGTTCGACGACGAGGAAGCCGGCTTCGAGGACGACGACGGCGCGTTCGAGGACGACGAGATCGGCGAAGGCGACGAAGAGGGCGGCGGCGAGGAAGAAGAGACCTGACCTCGGCCGCGTGACGTATTTTGTCACGCGTTCGTTTCTAAATTGTCACACGCGCCTGGGATTGGGCGTAGGGTGGCGCGGTGAACATCTGGCTCGCCGCGCTCGGTTATTTCCTCGCTTACGCGCCGTACAGCGCCTTCACCAAGGCGCTGTCGTCCGGTGCTGCGCCGGGGGTCACGGCCCCCATCTCCGGCATCGCGCTTCTGCCCGTGTCGACGCTGGCGTCGTTTCTGGGCATGGCGGCCTTCCTGTGGGGCACCGGCTGGTGGCACGCCGCGTCGACGCGCCGGATCGGGGGCGTCGCGATGCCGGTGCCGACCCGGTACACCACGCTGTCGGGCATCTGCACGGCGGTCATCCTCATGACCACCACCCTCGCGTACACGTTCGAGGGCGTCAGCATCGTTTTCGTGATGCTCCTGATGCGCGGCGGCGTGCTCATCATGGCCCCGCTCATCGACCGCCTCTCCGGGCGGCGGGTGCGCTGGTTCTCCTGGGTGGCGCTTCTGCTCAGCATGTCCGCGCTGCTCGTCGCCTTCGCCGAGCGCGCAGGCTACGACATCACGCTCGCCTGCGCCCTCGACGTCGGGTTCTACCTGCTCGCCTACTTCATCCGCCTGCAGTTCATGAGCCGGCTCGCCAAGTCGAGCGACGTCGCCGACAACCGCCGCTTCTTCGTCGAAGAGCAGCTCGTGGCCACCCCGGCCGCGCTGGTCATGCTCGGACTGTTGGCGTTTCTGGGGCCCGCGGACGTCCGCACGCAGCTCGCCTTCGGCTTCGACGGCCTCGACGCCGGCGCCGGCCTGGCCTGGGGCATCGTGATCGGACTCTTGTCGCAGGGCACGGGCATCTTCGGCGGCCTGATCCTGCTCGACGGTCGCGAGAACACCTTCTGCGTGCCGGTCAACCGGGCGAGCAGCATCCTGGCGGGCGTGGCCGCGGCCTGGATGCTCGTCGGCTGGCTGGGGCAGCGGGCCCCCGGCGCGAGCGAGCTGCTCGGCGCAGGCCTGGTGGTCGCCGCCATCCTGGTGCTGACGTTGGGGCCGCGCTTCAGCGCGCGACGCGCTCAGGTCTGACGCATGCCCGGGGCCTCGTGTCCCGAGGCCGAGACGTACTCGTCGTAGCTGCCCCCATAGACGTGCGGGCCGCGCGGGGTGAGTTCGAGCACGCGGTCGGCGATGGCCCGCAGGAAGGCCCGGTCGTGGGACACGAACACGATGGTGCCCTCGTACGCCTGCAGCGTGCGCATCAGCATGCGCTTGGTGACGATGTCGAGGTGGTTCGTCGGTTCGTCGAGGATGAGCAGGTTCGGCGCGTCGAAGAAGATCTTGAGCAGCGCGAGGCGGGCCTTCTCGCCGCCCGAGAGCACGCTGATGCGCTTCGCGACGTCGTCGCCGTGGAAACCGAACGCGCCCGCGGCATTGCGCAGGACGCCGATGCCGGCGGTGCGGGTGTGGTGCTGCAGCTCCTCGAGGATGGTCGCGTCCCCGTCGAGCTGCTCCATCTGATGCTGCGCGAAGTAGCCCATCGTCACGCCGGCGCCGAGGGCCGCGCTGCCGCCATCGGGCGCGGTGACGCCGGCCATGAGCTTGAGCAGGGTGGTCTTGCCGGCCCCGTTCTCGCCCATCACCGCCCAGCGCTCCGCCCGGCGCACCACCAGGTTCAGCCCGTCGTGGATCATGCGCCCGCCGTACCCCTTGCGCAGCCCGGCGACCTTGACGACGTCCTCGCCGGACCGCCCCGGCTGCCGGAAGTCGAAGTTGCGCTCGATGATGCGCCGCGGGGGCTCGACCTTCTCGATCTTGTCGAGCTTCTTGACCCGGCTCTGCACCTGCGCCGCCTTGGCGGCCTGCGCCTTGAAACGCTCGATGAAGCGCATCTCCTTGGCGAGCATGGCCTGCTGCCGGTCGTACTCGGCCTCGCGCCGGGCGTTCTCGAGGGCGCGCATGCGCTCGTAGAAGTCGTAGTCACCGGCGTAGGTCTTCACCTCGCCGCCGTCGATCTCCACGATGCGCGAGACCACGCGGTTCATCACATCGCGGTCGTGACAAGTCATCAGCACGGCGCTCGGTGAGTCGCGCAGGAAGCCCTCGAGCCACAGGATGCTCTCGAGATCGAGGTAGTTGGTGGGCTCGTCGAGCAAGAGCACGTCCGGCCGCGCGAGCAGGATGCGGGCGAGGGCGACGCGCATCTTCCACCCGCCGGAGAGCCGGCCGACGTCGCCGGTGACCTGCTCGGGCGTCAGGCCGAGGCCGGCGAGGATGGTCTGCGCCCGCGCCTCGAGGTCGTAGCCCCCGAGGGCGTCGAAGCGCTCCTGCACGTGCCCGTAGCGGTCGAGCAGCCCGGGATCGTCGGACCCCTCGGCCATCGCGTGCTCGAGCCGGGCGAGTTCTTCGGCGAGATCGGCCACCTCGCCGGCGCCGGCCATCGTCTCGGCGAGCACGGACCGACCTTTCAGGTCGCCGACGTCCTGCCGGAAGTAACCGATCGTCAGCTTGCGCGGACGACCGACCTCGCCCTCGTCCGGCTCTTCCTCACCCGTGATGAGCCGGAAGATGGTGGTCTTGCCGGCGCCGTTCGGGCCGACCAGGCCAGCCTTCTCGCCGGGGTTGAGCTGAAAGTCGGCCTCGATGAAGAGGATCTGGCCGCCGTACTGCTTGCTGACACGCGTGAACGAGATCATGGCGCGGGAGGGTCGGCGATTCGGTCCCGCGGGGCAAGCGTGGACTCGGGCGGGGGGTGGATCCCCCTCCGTGCCGACATGCGGGACACGGCGAGCCGCGGGCGCCCGTCAGGCGTGCGGCTGCCATCCGCTTGGCGGCCTCGGTACGCCATCGCACGACCGCCACGGGATTGGCCCCGTCGTCGCGAGACGCGCGAGCCAGGCGTTCACGTCCGATCCGTCGATCGCGTCGCCCGTCAGGACGAATCGCTCCCAGCGTGCGGCGTCGTCGGCGGCCTCGTCCAACCGCCGCTCCTCGCGGCTCAGGTACTCCTCGAGTGCCTGCTCGAGCACCCAGTGGGGCGCCTGGTCCAGTGCCAGCGCCACCCGGGCGAGACGCGCTCGCGTCGAATCATCGACCTTCAGTTCGAGCGGAGCCGGCATCAATCTCTCCTTTGGTCAGACCGTGAAGAGCCTCGCAGGGGCGATGGCCGCGGACAAGCGTGTCGACGTGCCCCGAGGCGATGGCGACGATCCTCGACCCCCTGCATCGGAAGGGAAGATCCGTCGCGGTGCGGTGTCGGTCCCTCTCGGGGGCGTCGCGGCGGCAGCGTGTTTTCGGCCGGGGGACGTCGCTTTGTCGGCGGCACCCGCCCGGCGACGGACCGAAACGGGTGGGTGGGGGCCAGTGGAAGGAGTACAGTAGACGCCAGACGGACGACGCGGGCGGGGTCCGCGGGTGCGGCCGCCGGCGTGACGAGTGGAAACGGAGCGGAAATGGCGATGGTTGCGAGGGTGAGGACGGCCCGGCGCGGAGCAGCAATGACGCTCGGCCTTGTTTCGTGGTGGTTGCCCTGCGTCGCGGCGGGCCTGCTCGCCTGCGGCACGGACACAGGCGGTGGAGGCGGTGGAGGCACGGGGCCCGACGTGGAGGGCTACGTGACCATCCAGCCCGGGGTGTTCTCCATGGGAAGCCCGGTAAACGAGACGCGTCGGAACGATGACGAGTGGCAGCATCAGGTGACGCTGACCCGGGCGTTCGCGCTGAAGGCCACGGAGGTGACGCAGGGCGAGTGGTTCGCGGTCACGCGTACGCGGCCGTCGTACTTCGCGAACTGCGGGGACGAATGCCCGGTGGAGCAGGTGAGCTGGTACGACGCAGTGGCGTACTGCAACGCGCTGTCGCTGTCCGAGGGGCTGCCGCGGTGTTACGCGGACGCTGGGGGCGCGGACTACGACGCCGCGGACGCGAACAACGAGACGACGCCCACCTGGCGCGACGGCCTGGACTGCCAGGGCTACCGCCTGCCGACGGAGGCGGAGTGGGAGTACGCGGCGCGAGCAGGGACGGTGGAGGCGAGCTACAACGGTCCGGTGGGGAACGTGGACTGCGACTTCGACGCGAGCCTGGACCCCATCGCTTGGTATTGCGGAAACAGCGGGGACACGACGCACCCCGTGGGCCGCAAACGGGCGAACCCGTGGGGGCTGTACGACATGCTGGGCAACGTATCGGAGTGGAGCTGGGACTGGTATGAAGTCTACCCCGCCGGGGCGGCGCAGGACCCTCGAGGCCCCGCAGCTGGTGACGTCCGGGTCAGCCGGGGCTGCTCCTGGCTCCATTACGCCGTGTGCGCCCGGGCGGCGTATCGGAGCAACGAAGTCGCCCCGCACGAACGGTACTTCAACTTTGGCTTCCGCCCAGCCAGGTCGCTCTCGTTCTGACCCTTGGCACTTGCACCCTTGGACCTTGGACGGCCGCAAGGATTGCTCTGGCACGAAGCCCGCCGGGGGCCGCGCGAAGACGGTGCCCACAGGCGCAGGGCGCCCGCGGTCGGAAGCCGGACTCGCCCACCGCGAGGGCCGTGAAGACGCTGACCCGCTTGATGGAGCAGCAGCGGGCCGCGCTGGCTGCGATTCCCGAAGCCGACGCGCTCACGCCCGAGCAGGTGGGCGCGCTCGCGACCGTTGCGGCGTCGTTGCGGGCGCTGTGCTCGCAGGTCGTCGAACGGCTTGGCGCTCGACTCGAGGGTGGAAGAGTTAGACGCCTCTTCCCGCCGGCCAGAAGGCCCCTGGGGCTCGGCGGCAAAAAAGAGGCGCCGACCGGCGACACGCGCCTGGATTGTCCGATGATCCGATGTGAGCTTCGATCGGACCCCCGAGCCGACCGCGCCTCGACCGGCCGCGCCATGCTGCTACGAGCGGCGGCACCCCGAGGAGAGCACCCTCTACCAGGTCATCTCGCGCGGCCTGCCGGCCTTCCTCGAGCACCGGGCGGAGCGCGAGGTGCCGGTGCCGGCGTTCGTGGTCCGGGCGCTCCGCGGGTACCTGACCTGCGGGGTTCTGGAGCATGGTTTCTGCCGGCTGAAATGCGCGCAGTGCGGCGAGGAGATGGTCGTGGCCCGCCCTTCGGGCTCAATGCCTTCGGCGCCTACCGGCGCCTCGCCATCATGCAAGGACCGCGGCTTCTGCCCGAGCTGCCTGTGCCGGCGGATGTGCGACACGGCCGCCCACCTTGTCGACTGCGTCTTGCCGGACGTCCCGGTTCGCCAGTGGGTGCTCTCCCTGCCGCCGCGGCTGCGCATGCTCTGCGCCATCACGGCTCAAGGCCCGCAGGCGCGGAACCAGCCGCCGCGCCCCCGGTCATTGTCGAACCACTGAACACTCGCCGTGTAGAGCCCTGCCAGCAGCCGCGGGCTCACCGCCTGGTCGAGCGCAACCGGCCCCGTCGCGCCCACTGCATCCTCGCCTTCTGTCCGCAGTTGGTACTCGATGGTGCCCCATCGCGGCGCCTCCGCCCCTTCGATGCGCGTCATGAAACGCGGCTGGATGACCGGGAGGTCCAACTCGAGTAGAGTGTCGGTGTCCAGGTCACGCGGGGGACCGATGGGCCCGGCCATGCACGGGAAGCCCGGGGATCGCTCGCGCTGGCAGTCATCGAACGGCGGCGCCCAGTGGATCATGTATCGCCCAGGCAGGAGCCGCGTCGAGGCCACGTTTCCGTCAAAACCCGCCCACCCGCTCGCAGCCCCGTCGACCGACTGGAACCGCACCGCCGAGCCCGGTGGTGGGGAGACGGCGTTGCGAATCCGTGCACTCACCGCGACCGACCGGACGTCCAGCATCAGCGCGCGGTCGTGTGCGACCACGACCCCGCGGGCCAGCGGACCTCGGGTCAACGGGCCGGGCGTGGTCTCCCATCCGTCCAGGAACACATCGTATTTGCCCGGAAAGACATCGACCGTGAACGCCGGGCCGGACAGCCGGACGCGCGCGTCGGCCGCGAGCACCCGCTCGACACCGCGCAGCTCGAGTTCGGCGCCGCTCTCGACCGGAAACGGGGCGCCATCGAGCGTCAGTCGACCGTCCAGACGGGCGCGGCGGACCACGAGCCGAGCCTCGGCGTCGGCACCCGCGAGCAACTCGACCGGCTCGTCGAGCCAACCTTGAACCGAGGGCCCGGGCACGTCCGCGGACCAGCCGACCGGGTAGACACCGGGCAGCACCGTCACCACGAAGCCACCGTCGGCGCCCAGCGGCAGCGACTCCGTCGCCTCCGGTGGACCGAGCAGGATGCGGCCCGGCGGCAGGGGAACGCCGTCCGCGTCCGAGAGCACGCCTCGCAGGCGGGCGGTCTGGATGTCGAGGTCGAGACGCTGGTCCTGGAGAAACACCTCGGCGGGTCGAATCTCTCCCCAAGTGCACGGTGCGGCGGGCGCAGTCAGACCGTCACATTGCGGCCCCCACCACTCGTAGCCGATGGCATACGCCCCCGGACTCATTTCCAACTCGTATCGGCCTTCTGCGACAACGATTCGGGCCTCGACATGCTCACTCGTGAACGACAGCACGACCCCATCGTCAGGCGTCTCACCGTCAATCGTGACGATGCCATGCGTCCGGACCGATGCGAAGTTCAGGTCGAGCGCACCGTCTTCGCGGATCTCCACGTCCTCGAGGACGCGCAAGCCGGCATCGCAGTCGAAGCCATCGTCACAGTGAAAGTCACTGAAGTACTGGATTCGATACGTCCCGGGGGGCACCACGGCCTCGTAGCGACCGTCCAGAACGGAGGCCGTATCGCCGCCGCGATCGCTCAAGAACTCCACGGCGCCGATGGGCAACGGCACGCCATTACGATTCACCTCACCGCGGATCGTCAGCAGGCGGACGCGCACTTCATGGGTCGACTCCGACTCGACCTGCAACGGCCCGCAGGGTGGCAGTGGCGGTGGCCCGGCGTCGCGGAGTGCGCCGTCCGGTTGAGTCGCGGCTTCCGGCGGGATCGCGCTGTCGGGCGGAGTCGCGGTTACCGGCCGGATCCCGGCGTCAGGGAGAGACACTGCGTCGGTCTCCGCCTCCCGCCCGACTCGCGGGTCCGCCGCGCACGCCATCGACAACGCGCCAGCGATGCATGCGGTGCCCATGCCCCGAGAACGCAGCAGTCGGCTGGGCGAGGTCATCATCGGGGCGATTCTCCGACGTGCTGGTGGCGATCGCAAGCGCACGCATGGCCAGCAGACGCGCACTCCCGGTAGACCTCCCCCGAGGCGGGCGCTCTGGTGTGCCGGACGAAGTGCCTGCCATTTCGCCCGCCACGTCGGCCCCGGCATCACTCCGACGCGGATGACACGGGCGCGGCCATCGCCCACGGCGCCGCCAACCAGGCGGCCGGCCGCCACGCCACGGGCACGCCCTCGATGACCGCATCGTGCGTGAGGCTCAGGTTGACGACGACGAACCGCGCCGGCTGGTAGGCCTGGATGAAGCTGCGCGCCGACCGGGTGAGCTCGGGCCGGGTGAGCGCGGCGGCCTTGCACTCGATGCCGATCGGGCCTCCCTGTGCCGCGTCGTCGATCACGAAGTCGACCTCGGCCTTGGATGTGCTTCGCCAGTACCGGAGCGTCCCGCCCGGGTGGAGCGGATCGAGGTGTTTGCGCAGTTCGGCGGCGACCAGGTTCTCGAAGAGCGCGCCGCGGTCTGTCCGCCCCGCGAAGGGCTCGAAGCGACCGGTGATCGCGTTGAGGAGCCCGTTGTCACAGAAGTAGACCTTGGGATGATGCGTGACCTCGGCCCGTTTGCCGCCCGCGAACGGCGTCACGCGCTGCAGCACCTGTGACTCCACGAGGAGATCGACGTAGTTCTCCACCGTGTCACGGGAGATGCCACACAGCGCGGCCCACTCCGATGTGTTGACCAGGCTCCCCACCTGCCCGGCGATGAGCAACAGCAACCGTCGAAACGCGTCGAGGTGTTTGATTCTGAAGAGGTCGGACGCATCCCGGATGACGAACGCCTCGAGCAGACCGCGGAGCGTGCGCTCGGGGGCGGGGCGCGTCACGACCTCGGGGTAGCCGCCCAGGATCGCGGCGGTCTCCGCCAGCTCGCGCAGTCGCGCTTCGGCCAGAAGCGGCGGCAGGCCCACCGGGGCCAGCTCGGCGAGGCTGAGCGGGTGCATGAAGGCACGCACGGCCCGGCCGGCGAGCGACTCGCGGGTGCGGGCGTGAAGATGCCAGGCGCTGGAGCCCGTGATGTAGAGTGGATTCGGCAGCTTCGCGTCCACCAGGCCCTTCACCAGCAGCCCGGCGTCGTCCAGGTGTTGGGCTTCCTCGAAGAGCACCGGCGTGGTCGGGAGCGTCAGGCGGCGCAGGTCGGCGGCGACGAGGCTCGCCGAGCGCGCCCATGACCGAATTGCCAGCTCCTCGCAGTTGAGGAGCAGGGGGGCGACGCTGGTCCCGAGGCGCGCGCGGAGCCACGTCGACTTCCCGACCTGACGCGCCCCCACGAGCAGGTGTGCCTTCCCGGCGACGGGCCAGTCCGTCGTCCACCGAACAATCCGCGGCACGTACCCCTCGGGCGGCCGCGCCCACTCGGACAACCGGTCGGGCTGCTCCATCCACGGATTTCCGGCGCGAATGACGTCGAGGAGGTCCATGACCGCAATTAACCCCGGCCGTTGCGGTCGTCAACCGCAAATGACGGGGTTGCTCGCGTCACCAGCAGCAGCAACACACCCGCGATGAGGGCGATGGGCGCCGCGACCACCGCGCCGAAGTACAGGATCACGTACAACACACCCCCGAGCGTTGGCGCGAGGCCGCCGACGGGTGTGCCCGAGAGCACCGTGGTGTATTCGCGCAGACCGAGGGCGTGCACGAGCCCGAAGGCCAGCCAGAGCAGGCAGGCCCGCAGCGCGAGGCCGGCGGGGGACAGCATCGGCGCCCCGAAGGCGCGCTCAAGGCGCCGCATCATGCGAACCTCCACCTGCGCGAAGGCGGTCCCAGAGAGGTCCCATCACGCTCGCGTAGAGCAGCACGGCGTCGCCGACCTGGTTGCTGGCGGCACAGCGCAGCCCGAACGCGTCCCGGATGGGGAACGCCGCGAAGTCGATCGTGCGGTGCAGCGCCTGCAGGTCGTCCGTGTCACCGACGGTCGCGGCGCCCAGGAAGGCCATGCCGCTGGCACCGGCGCTCACCTCGATGACCGGGATGATCGGCCCCGAGTCGACGTCGCGCGGTCCCTGCCAGCTCGCCGGCCACTCGATCGCCCAGCCGAACCCGAGAAACGTGCGCCCCAACTCGGCGCGTGCGCGCCGGTACTGGTCCGCGGCATACGCCCGGTCCAGGGCGTCCAGGCAGTGGATCACCATCCAGATGGACGACCCCTCGGGCCGCCATCCGCTTCGCGGCATCAGGGCTCCGCTCGTGAAGAAACGCGTGGAGCCTCTCGATGTCGCCGACGGCCTCGGGGAGCCACCGCACGACCGCCACGGGATTGGCCCCGTCGCCGCGAGACGCGCGAGCCAGGCGTTCACGTCCGATCCGTCGTTCGCCTCGCCCGTCAGGACGAATCGCTCCCAGCGTGCGGTCCAGTGCAAGCGCCACCCGGGCGAGACGCGCTCGCGTCGAATCATCGACCTTCAGTTCGAGCGGAGCCGGCATCAATCACTCCTTTGGTCAGACCGTGAAGAGCCTCGCAGGGGCGATGGCGGCGGACAAGCGTGTCGACGTGCTCCGAGGCGATGGCAACGATCCTCGGCCGGCCGCATCGGAAGGGAAAATCCGTCGCGGTGCGGTGTTGGTCCCTTTAGGGGGCGTCGCGGCGGCAGCGTGTTTTCGGCCGGGGCACGTCGCTTTGTCGGCGGCACCCGCCCGGCGACGGACGGCAACGGGGTAGGCGACGGGCCTGAGAAAGTGCCAAAGTTGACGCCAGACGGACGACGCTGGCGGGGTCCGTAAGGTACGGCCGCCGGCGTGACGAGCGGAAAAGGAGCGAAAATGGCGATGGTTGCAAGGGTGAGGACGGCCCGGCGCGGAGCAACAATGACGCTTGGCCTTGTTTCGTGGTGGTTGCCCTGCGTCGCTGCGGGCCTTCTCGCCTGCGGCACGGACGCAGGCGGCGGAGGCGGGGGTGGTGACGACCGGGACGGCGGCGGCGCCGGCAACGGTCAGGTGGGCGGGAGCGGGCCAGGCGGCACGGGCGGCGGACCCGGCGGCACGACGGACGCCGGTCCCGAGCCGGACGTACTGACGCCCGACGTGACCCCCCCCGACATCTTCTTTCGCAGCCCGTTCGACGGCGCGACCGTCTCGGGCGTCGTGGAGGTGGTGGCCGAGGCGACGGACGACCGGGGTGTCACGCAGGTGGTGTTTGCCCTGGACGGCGCCGAGCTGGCGACCGTGTCGGCCGTGCCCTTCACGTGGTCGTGGGACACGGCTGGCCTGATTGCCGGGCCGTACACCCTGAGCGCGACCGCGACGGACGCCGCGGGCCACTCGGACACGGCGCTCGTCAACGTGCAGGTGGCGGGCGCCTGCGGCGAGCCGCGCTGCAACGGGCGGCAGTGCGGTGATGACGGCTGTGGCGGGACGTGCGGCGACTGCGCAGCGGGCGAGTCGTGCGACGCGAACGGCGCGTGCGTCGAGGTGCCCACCGTGGAGGGCTACGTGACCATCCAGCCCGGGGTGTTCACCATGGGGAGCCCGGTAAACGAGGCGGGGCGGTTCGACGACGAGACGCAGCACCAGGTGACCCTGACCCGCGCGTTTGCGCTGAAGGCCACGGAAGTGACGCAGGGCGAGTGGTTCGCGGTCATGGGGACGCGGCCGTCACGCTTCGCCGGCTGTGGCGACGATTGCCCCGTGGAGCGGGTGAGCTGGTACGCCGCGGTGGCGTACTGCAACGCGCTGTCGCTGTCGGAGGGGCTGCCCCGGTGTTACGCGGACGGTGGCGGCGCGGACTACGACGCGGCGGACGCAAACAGCTATACCAGGCCCACCTGGCGCAACGGCCTGGACTGCCAGGGCTACCGCCTGCCGACGGAGGCGGAGTGGGAGTACGCGGCGCGAGCAGGGACGGTGGAGGCAAGCTACAACGGTCCGGTGGGGAACGTGGACTGCGGCTTCGACGCGAGCCTGGACCCCATCGCGTGGTACTGCGGAAACAGCGGGGACACGACGCACCCCGTGGGCCGCAAACGGGCGAACCCGTGGGGGCTGTACGACATGCTGGGCAACGTATCGGAGTGGAGCTGGGACTGGTATGCCGCCTACCCCGCCGGAGCGGCGCAGGACCCTCGAGGCCCCGCAGCTGGTGGCATCCGGGTCGGCCGGGGGGGGGCTTGGGGCTACAGCGCCCAGTTCGTCCGGGCGGCGTTCCGCCCCGGCGGCCCCCCCGGCAGCCGGGGCGACAGCCTCGGCTTCCGCCCAGCCAGGTCGCTCTCGTTCTGACCCTTGGCGCTTGAACCCTTGGACCCTTGACGGCTGCGAGGATTGCTCTGGCACGAAGCCCGCCGGGGGCCGCGCGAAGACGGCGCCCACAGGCGCAGGCGCGGCACCATGACGGCGGGCGAGGTCTGTCGGAGTTGCAGCGCCCGGGGGTCTGGGGTTGGGCTCCAGGGCGGAGCCCTGGTCGCGCACTTTCCTGGCCGCAACTCCGCCGACTCGACGCCGCGCGGGTCAGCCGGGCCGACACACCAGGCGGTCGGCGTGGAGCTCGACGAACCGTGACTCATCGAGCGCCGCGACGATGGCGTCGAGATGACGGTCGAAAATCGCAAGCAGGCGCGCGTTGGATGCGTTCCCGACGGCGACGAGGAGCAAGCGCGCTGGGCGCCCTCTCGCGAGGTGATCGACGACGAAGTCGGCGTCCTTGGTGACCACGACGCGGTCGTCGGCATCGGCGATCTCGGCAACTGCCCAATCGGTCGTTGCGTTGCCGCTCGGCAGGTCGAGCGTATGGAGGGCGTCATGGCCTCGGGTGTTCAGGAAGTGGGCCAGACGCCGCGGCAGTTGCGCGTCGACGAGGAACCTCAAGCCGCGAACACCCGGATCGACTTCACCTCGGCCAGGCGGGCGGCCCACAGGAAGCAGGCGCGAAGGTCGTCTCGCTCCAGATCCTCATAGTCTTCGAGGATCTCGTCCACCGTCATGCCCGCGGCGAGCAGCCCAAGAAGGGTCTCGACCGGGTAGCGAAGGCCGCGAACGCACGGCTTCCCATGGCAACAGGATGGGTCGACGGTGATCCGGGCGAGGAGCTGAACTTCATCCATGCGCCCATTCGGCCGCGGCGAGCCGCGCTTGTCAAGCAACGGCCAGCGACGAGCAGGGGCGGACGGCTCGCGCGTCCGTTGTCACTTCTCCTTCGCGGGCGTCTCGCTCTTCTCGTTCTTCTCGCCCCTGGCCCACTGCTCGGGCCGGCGAAGCCGGGTAGCGTTCAGCTCGGCGAGGGATCCCGGGCCCTGCCGCTGGTGACAACCGGGTCAACCGGGCGGGTCCTGGAACAACAACGCCCAGAACGTCCGGGCGGCGAACCGGAACAACAACACCCCCGACAACCGGAACGACAACCTCGGCTTCCGCCCAGCCAGCTCGCCCCCACTGCCCGATGCCCGGCGTTCACGGACGCCGGACCTGTGCTCCGGGGGCGACCAGCGGTCCCGAGCCCGCGTCGGCGCTCGCGCCGGCTGAAGACCACCCGCCCGGCGCGGCGCTCGTAGACGGTTCTCCCGGTCGAGCGCGCCGCGCCGTGGCACCCCACCCGGGCGCGTTTGACGACGCGGAGCCGGTGGCGTTCACGAGCGCAGGACAACGCCACGCCAGGCGGCCCGCTCGAGCAGCGCCACCGACGCGGGCACGGCCACTGGTGTTGGCTCTCGGCCCGCGCCTCGAGCGCCGGGCGAATGTCGCGCGAAGTCGTGCGAGGCTCGTCGGAGCCGCGACCGGCGCGTGCAAGCCGGCATTCTCCACATTCACCCACGCCGAGATGGCCGAGATTGCCCGGCGCCGCCCGCCGGCGCGGCAGGGTCGGTCACCCCGCCCCGAGGGCCAGCGCGTTCCTCAGTTCGCCGGCACGTACTGCGCGAGCCAGGCCGCGTAGGCGTCCGAGCGCATGCTGATGCCGTAGACGCTGCAGCCCGCGTCGCCGTAGGAGGTTACGCCGCCGACGAACCACTGGCCGCCGCGCTGGACGTAGGCCGGGCCGCCGGAGTCGCCGCCGCAGGCCGTCGCCGTCAGCGTCGAAAGAACCAGAAGGAAGAGAGCGCGCGTCTGCGCCTTCGAGTGCGCGTGGCCCGGTTCATTTCGGGCGGTATCGCCCCCACACCCCGCCCATCACAAATGCAGACACGCCGCCCGGCTGCCCCGCTCGCCGATGCTCACCAGCTCGGGCAGCGCCGTGCCGCAGGCGTCCGTGGCCTTCTCGCAGCGATTGCGGAACCGACAGCCGCTCGGGAAGTCCGTCGCGGGCGGCACCATGCCCGGAATCACCTCGAGGCGGTCTCGCCGGGTGTCGACGCTGGGCAGCGAGCGGAAGAGCCCCTGCGTGTACGGGTGGTGGGGCGCCTCGAACAGGGCCTCGACGGTGGCCTCCTCGACGACGCGCCCGCCGTACATGACCACGACGCGGTGGGCCATCTCCGCGATGACACCGAGATCGTGCGTGATGAGCAGGATGGCCATGCCCAGCTCCTTCTGCAGGTCGCGCAGCAGGTCGAGGATCTGGGCCTGGATGGTCACGTCGAGTGCGGTGGTCGGCTCGTCCGCGATGAGCAGCTTGGGTTTGCAGGCGAGCGCCATGGCGATCATCACGCGCTGCTTCATGCCGCCGGAGAGCTGGTGCGGGTAGTCGTCGAGGCGCTTGGCCGGATCGGGGATGCCGACGCGCTCCATGAGGCGCAGGGCCTCGGCGCGGGCGGCCTTCTTGTCCAGCCCCCGGTGGACGCGCAGGCTCTCGCCGATCTGGTTGCCGACCCGGAAAATCGGGTTGAGGCTCGTCATGGGCTCCTGAAAGACCATGGCGACTTCGCCGCCGCGCAGGGTGCGCATCTCGCGCTCGGGCAGCGTCAGCAGGTCGCGCCCCCCGAAGAGAATCTGCCCGCCCGGGTGGAAACCGGCCGGCGGGTCGACGAGGCGCATGATCGACAGGCTCGTGACCGATTTGCCGCAGCCGCTCTCGCCGACGACCCCGAGCGTCTCGCCCGGGTAGACGTCGAAGCTGACGTCGTCCACCGCCCGGGCCACGCCGCGGAACGTGCGGAAGTGCGTCTGCAGGTTGCGGACGGAGAGAACCGGGGCGGTCGGGGCGGCGGGGGCGCTCACGTCTTGCTCCGGGGGTCGGTGGCGTCGCGCAGGCCGTCGCCCAGGTAGTTGAACGCCATCGTCGCCAGGAAGATGAAGACGCCGGGGGTCAGCACCCAGGGGTAGTCCGTCAGGTTGCGCACGTTGTTGGCGTCGCGCAGCATGTTGCCCCACGAGGCGTCCGGCTCGTTGATGCCGACGCCCAGGAAGCTCAGCGCCACTTCGCTGAGGATGTAATAGGGCACGTAGAGCGTCGCCGTGACGATGGCGAAGCTCCAGGTGTTGGGCAGGATGTGTTTCGTGATGATGCGCATGCGGCTCAGACCCAGGGCCTCGGCCGCCGTGACGTAGTCGTTCTCTTTGAGGGCGAGCACCATGCCGCGCACCACGCGCGCGTTGGCGGCCCATCCCACGAAGGCGAGCACGAGCACGATCATGAAGTACGTCTGCGTGCTGCTGAGGCCCTGCCCGAACGTCTGTCGCAGCGTCAGGATGAGATACAGGCTCGGCACCGAAAGCAGCACCTCGATGACCCGCATCAGGCCGAAGTCGATGCGCCCGCCGAAGTACCCGGCGACGCCGCCGAGCAAGAGCCCGAGCGTCATGCTGACCAGAATGCCCACGATGCCGACCGAGAGGCTGATCTGGCTGCCGTAGAGCAGGCGCGAGTGGATGTCCCGCCCGAACTGGTCCGAGCCGAGCAGATACAGCGGCTGTTTCGGATCCGACGTGCCGAGCAGGTGAAGGTCCGTCTCGAACACCCCGAGCAGGGTGTACGGGTCGCCCCGCACGAAGAACTCGACGCTCACCGGGCGCGCGCGATCTTCTTCATATTCGGGCAGGGAGGGGTGCAGGCGCCGGGTCGCGTAGAAGAACGGCCCCTGGAAGCTGCCCGCGTCGTCGACGAAGTGAATCTGGCCGATGCGCGGCGGGTGCCAGGTGCTCTCGCGGTGCTGCGACGCGAAGTGTTCGGGTGCCAGGAACCCGGCGAAGAGCGCGCCGAGGTACAGCACGATGAGCACGGCGAGCCCGAACATGGCCGTCTTGTTGCGCCGCAGCTTGAACCAGATGATCTGGGACGGAGACATGCGTCACTCCAGCCGGATGCGCGGATCGATGGCCGCCAGGATGAGGTCGGCGATCAGGTTGCCGGCGGAGAGCATGACCGTGGCCATGATCACCGCGGCCATGACCAGGGGCTCGTCCTGCTTGAAGACGGCGTCGACGGTGAGCCGCGCCATGCCCGGCCACGAAAACACGACCTCGACCAGGAACGAGCCGGTGAGCAGGGCGGCGAGGCTGTAGCCGAACTGGGTGACGAGGGGGTTCACCGCGTTGCCGAAGGCGTGTTTCCAGACCACCGTCCAGAAGCCCAGACCCTTGGCGCGGGCGGTGCGCACGAAGTCGCGCCCGAGTGTCTCGAGCATCTGTGCGCGCATCTGTCGCATGTGTGATGCCATCTCGGCCGAGGCGATCACGAAGACGGGCAGCACGAGGTGGTGCGCGACGTCTTTGACGCGCTCCCAGGCCGTGAAGTCGTCCCAATACACTTGATCACGCATGCCCCCGGTGGGGAACCAGCCCGTCTTCGCGGCAAAGAGCACGGCCAGCAGCGCGTAGAACACCCGCGGGATGGACAGACCGCAGAAGGCGATGAACCCGGCCGTCTTGTCGATGAGCGTGCCCTGATACACCGCGGCGACGACCCCCAGCGGCAGGGCCAGCATCCAGGCGGCGATCATCGCCGTGATGCTCAGCAGCAACGTGTTCGCGACCCGCTCCGAGATGAGCGAAAACACCGGGACGTGATTGGAGAACGAGTAGCCGAAGTCCAGCGTGACGGCCTTGCCGAGCCAGTGTCCGTAACGCTGAAAGAAGCCGCCCTCCAGGCCGTAATCCCGGATGTATTGATTCAGCGTCTCCTGCGTGATCGCCGGGTTCTCCTTGAGCTGATCGACGTAATCGCCGGGCGCCAGGTACAGGAGCAGATACGTGACGAAGCTCACCGCCAGCAGAAGGGGCGGGATGGCCAGGAGTCGCCGCGCGACGTAGACCCACATCGGCGCGGCTCAGCGCGCCTTCGGCGTCTTGAAGAAGAGCTCGTCCACGTTCCAGTGCGTCTTCGGGCGCAGCGGCGCCGGCCGGAAGTTGCCCAGGTTCAGCCGACCGGCGGCGTGATCGTTGTAGACCGCCAACCCGATCTGGGGGAGCTCGTCGGAGAAGATGGCCTCGATCTCGTGGAACGCCTTCTTGCGCGCCTCGAGCTCGGCGACCCGCGAGTTCTCGCTGACGAGCGCGTCGATGCGCTTTTCCCACTCCGTCGCGGGCTGCTTCTGATTGGGGTGCCAGTTGTGGCTGCGTCCGCTGCTCAGCAGCACGTTGCGCATCTGCGACGGATCGGGCGGCACCGCGCTCGACCACCCGAGCACCACGGCCTCGAAATCCCGCGTGTCGGCGAGGCGGGTCGTGAGCTCGTTGAAGGGCACCGGCTGCACCGTGACCTCGATGCCGAGCTTGGCGAAGTCGTCCTTCAGCAGGTTCAGCAGGGCGATCCGGGTGCCATTCTCGGAGTTGGTGACGGCGGTGAACGTCACCTTGTTGCCCGCGGCGTCCCGCAGGACGCCGTCCTTGAACACGAAACCGGCCTGCGTGAGCAGCTCGCGGGCCTTGTCGAGGCTGTAGGGGTACTGCGTGGCCTGGTCGTAGTACCACTGCTTGTTGGCCGGGCTCGTGTACGTCCAGTGGGGCTGCCCGCGGCCCTGGAAGATGACATTCACGATGGAGTTGCGGTCGATGGCGTGGCTGATGGCCTTGCGGAACGTCTTGTCCCGGAACCACTTCAGCTTGACCGGATCGACGAAGGGCTTGCCGTCCTTGGTATTGCCCGGATCCTGGTTGAACATGAAGTAGCTGGTGTTGAAG
>JAKLJY010000013.1:78614-96607 GCA_023150895.1 Myxococcota bacterium
CGACCTGATACTTGCCCTTCTCGGCGTCGCGCTTGAGCAGCTCGACGTCCTCCGGGCGGACCTCGTAGACGTCCGTTTCGCCGTCCCGGAACTTCAGCAGCGCCACGTTGAAGTCGGGCACGACCACGAAGATGACCCGGTCGAGGTACGGGAGCCGGTTGCCGGCCTTGTCGACCTTCCAGTAGTGCGGGTTGCGCTCGAGCACGACCCGTTCGTCCGCGGCGAACGCCTTGATGCGGAACGGGCCGGAGCTGATGATGTCGGCGGGCGGCGTCTGCACCGTCATCGCCTGCATGAACCCGCCGGCCTCGTAGACGCTCTGCCACTTGTGCCGCGGAATCACGTAGATGCTGCCGACCGTGTACTGAAAGACCACGTTCGGCTCGCGCAGCTTGAAGCGGAACGTGCGGTCGTCGACCTTCTCCATCGTGGCGAAGAGGTCGTTGCCGGCCTCGTCTTTGCCCTGTTTGAAGAGGTCCTTCACCGTCGAGGGGATCTTCGGATCGGTGATGATGTTGTAGCTGAAGGCGAAGTCGTCGACGGTGATGGGCGTGCCATCGGACCAGCGCAGGCCCTCGCGCAGCGTGAACGTGTAGATCAGGTTGTCGGGCGAGCGTTCGTACTTCTCGCACAGCGCCGGTTCGTCGACCTGCGCGAGGTTGTTGAACTCCCAGCACGTCGCGAAGACCGGGCCGGCGATGACCTCGGACGTCGAGGCCTCGTTCTGGAGAATCGGGTTGAAGGACTTGGGGTTGCCCGCGGAGGCGAGCACGAGGGTGCCGCCGTAGCGACCCGTTTCGCCGCCCTCGACCCGGAGCGCGCCCTTGGGGATGTCGCCCTCGAAGGGCGGATTGGGCACGCCGAGGCCGCCCGCCGGATCTGCGCTGGCGGCGGCAGAGCCCGGTCCCGTGCCCGGGCCCTTCGCGTCGCCCCCGCCGCCGGAGCAGCCGCCGAGCGCGCCCGCCATCAGCCCGACGAGGGCGGCACAGGTCGCAAGTGCGCGAAATTCGGGACGAAACATCGGATTGGCCTCCGGTGCCGGTGTGGAACGGGAGGGCAGGTTAGGGGGGGACACCCCGGGTGTCAACGCGCGCGGCCGCGCGGTCGGGCTTGCGACGCGGGGCCGGCGTGGGGCATCTGGAGGGGCTTTCGCCCGACGACCCCGAAGTGAGACCGCATGCGACACTGGCTGATGAAGAGCGAACCGGACGTCTACCCCATCGAGGCGCTCGAGCGCGACGGCGCGACCTTCTGGGAGGGCGTGCGCAACTACCAGGCGCGCAACTTCATGCGCGACGACATGGCGGTGGGCGATCCCGTGCTGTTCTACCACTCGAACGCGGAGCCCCCGGGGGTGGCCGGCGTGGCGAAGATCGCCCGCACGGCCTACCCGGACGACACCGCCTGGGATCCGGCGAATCACTACCACGACCCGTCCTGCCCCGTCGGCGAGCCGCGCTGGCTGCGGGTGGACGTCGCTTTCGTCGAGCGTTTCGCCCGGGTCGTGCCCCTCGAGGCGCTGAAGGCCAACCCGGCGCTCGAGGGCATGCTCGTGACGCGCAAGGGGCAGCGGCTCAGCGTGCAGCCCGTCTCGGCGGAGCACTTCGCCGAGGTCCTCCGCATGGCTCGGGCGCTGGCGGAGGCCTGAGTCCTCCGCCGGGTTGGCATGGTCTCTGCTTTGTTTTCGGGTATCGACGCTTTGAAACGTCTCCCCCCGAAGAAAGGCTGAAAACCATGAACGCCACCCTGAAGAACGCCGCCCCCCGCAACGGAAATCCGGCGAAGGTCACCTCGAAAATCCGCGGACTCGGCTGGCTCCTCGGCGCCGCCGCCCTGATCGCGAGCCCCGGCTGCACGAGCGACGAGGGTGAGGTCGGCAATGACCTCGAGGCGCGCTCGACGGGCCTCGTCGCCTTCGAGAGCTGCGACGGTCTGCTCGACTACTTCCAGAACGAGGCGACGACGGATCTCGAGCTCGGCCTCGGTTTCTCGTACGGCGGCGGCTTCCGCGGCGAGCCGGGCATCGCCCTCGGTGAGGACGCGCAGGCGGGCGCGCCGACGGCCGGCGGCGACGAGAACGGTGCCGGGTCGTCGGGCCCGGGCTTCAGCACCACCAACGTGCAGGAGGCCGGCGTCGACGAGCCCGATCTGGTGAAGACCGACGGGCGCTACCTCTACACCGTCCGCAACGGGCACCTGCTCATCATCGAGGCCGAGGGCCTGCGCACGCAGTCCGACGTCACCCTCGACTTCGAGGCCGGCCAGCTTCTGCTCAGCGGCAATCAGGTCCTCGTGCTCGGTACCCAGTACGGCGCCGCCTCCATCGGTGGCGTGGCCATCCCCGAGAATCACCGCTATCAGGCCCGCATGGTTGCCGCGATCTACGACGTCTCCGAGCGCGCGACGCCCCGTTTGCTGCGCACGCTCAGCGTCGAGGGTTCGCTGGTCGCCGGCCGCCTGACCGGCCGCCTCGCGCGCCTCGTCGTGCAGCACGAGCCCGTGCTCGATCTGCCGCCGTTCGACTGGAGCGGCGTCGGCGGCGGCACCGAGCCGAGCGAGCCCTACGAGCCACCCGCCGTGGATGGCGGCAGCAGCGGCACCGGCGGCGCGAGCGGCGGCGGCACGGGCACCGGCGGGTCGAGCGGCGACGCCGACGCGGGGGCCCCCGAACCCACCCCGGCCCCCACCCCCGCGGAGCCCGCGATGGAGCGGGCCGGTGGCGCGCAGATGGCCTATGAAGACGCCTATGCCGCCTACCTCGAAGAGGTGAAGGCGGCCATCGCCGATACCACCATCGACGCCTGGATTCCGCAGGCCATCGACGTGCCGGCCGAGGGGCAGGGCCAACAGCGCCGCGCCGTGCAGTGCGGCCAGTATTACCGCCCCGGTGAGCGCGCCGGTCTCGGCAGCACGGTGGTGCTGACCATCGATCTCGACCAGCCCGAGGCCGTCCTGCCCGATCCGGCGGTGGTCTCCGCCGCGGGCATCGTCTACGCCAGCGGCGAGAACCTCTACCTGACCACGGTGAACTGGCGCGACTTCATCGCCCCGTTGATGGCCCGCGACGTGGCCGTGGGCGCACCCACCGGCGGCGCGTCCTCCGGCGGAAGCACCACCGGCGGTACCACCGTCGACGTCGCCCCGGCGGACGCCCCGGCGATGGAGGGCGCGCGCCAGGCGCAAATGGCGGACGACGGCGCGGCGGAGCCCGACAACCGCGAAGCGACGCAGATTCACAAGCTCGCGCTGCCGGTCGACGGCGCCGCTCGGTACCTGGCCTCGGGCCGCGTCCACGGGCAGCTCCTCAATCAGTTCAGCCTGAGCGAGTACCAGGGTCACCTGCGCATCGCGGCCACCGAACACACCTTGGAGTTCTTCGGGGGCGGCGGTGACGTGGCGGTCGGCATCGCGGAGGACGGCGGGGACGTGACCGTCACGCGCCCGGCGGAGGAAGACACGGCCGAGGCGCCCCCGGAGGCGGGCGTGCCCATGGAGGCCGCCGAGCAGGCGCAGGCGCAGGCGGTGGCACCGCCCCGCTCCGTGACGCGCGTCAGTGTGTTCGACGGCAAGCTGAATCTGGTCGGTCAGACGGAAGACGTCGCCCCCAACGAAGACATCTTCGCCGTACGCTTCATCGAGGAGCGCGGGTTCGTCGTCACGTTCGAGCGCAAGGACCCGCTCTTCACGGTCGATCTCAGCACGCCGTCGGCGCCCCGCATCGTCGGTCAGCTCGACGTGCTCGGGTACTCGACGTACCTGCACCCCGTCGACCACGACCACCTGCTCGGCGTCGGGCGCTCCGCGGACGAGAACGGCTTCGAGACCGGCATGCAACTGAGCCTCTTCGACGTGAGCGACTTCGCCGCGCCGGCGCTCGACTTCAACCTGCTGCTCGGCGAAGGCTGGTCCGATGCGGCGTACGATCACAAGGCCCTGACCTTCTACGAGGGCATGCTGCTGCTCCCGCTCAGCGCGTGGACCGACGAGGGCGGCATCGACGGCCTCGAGATCTTCGACGTCGACGTGACGGAGGGCATCATCCGCCGCGGCACCATCGATCACATGGCCCTCGCCGGGCAGCACGGCTACGCGCACGTCGAGCGCAGCGTGGTCATCGGCGACGTGATCTACTCCATCAGCAACGTGGGTCTCATCGCCAGCGACCGCGCGGACCTCAGCGAGATCGGGCACGTGGTCTTCCCGGCGCCGGTCGGCGGTGACGGCCGCGAGGGCTTCGTCGACGATGGCGAAGGTGGCAAGGACGAGCCCACGCCGCTGCCGGCCGAGGACCAGGGCGTCTGATCGGCCACTCGTCGGTCAACGGCGAGCGCAGGCCCGCGCCGCGTTCAGCGCCAACAGACGCGCGAGCACCTCGTCGTGTGTCGCGTCCGTGAAACGAAGACGCCACGCCCGTGACCGCACCCCCGGCGCCGGGTCCTGAAGCGCCGGGGCGAAGGCATACTCCACGGGGAGACCCTCGAAACCGTAGGCGTCGAGCACCGCGCGGTCGAGCGCCGCATGCAGCGACCGCAGCTCGAGCACGGCGGGCTCCGCCTCGCCCGGATCGTGAAAGCGGTTGTACGTCGCCGTCAGGCCCTGCCCGTGACGGACCATGAGCGCCGCGCGGAACGTGTCGTAGGCCCGCCCGGCGGCGTCGAGCCGGGCGTTCGTCCCCCAACCGTCGGGGAACGGAAACGTCTCGAAGCAGTCCGTCGGCGAGTAGTTCAGCGCGTCGCCGAGCGTCGAAGACTGAAACCGCGCCCAGATCTCGTGCACCCGCGACGACAGCACGGCGAACAGCGCGGGCCGTGCGTCGGGAAACACACCGAGCTTGTGCGAGTGAACGCGGCGGGCGTCGACGCGGGCGAAGACACAGTGCGTGGAGATCAGCGGTGTGACGAGCACGGTGTCGCACCCGACGAGGGCCTGCCGCAGGTCCGGGCGGGCGTTCCAGAACTTCCACCACTGATGCACCATGCGCGGGTACTTCTTCGCGTCTTTGGTGAGCCGCCCCGGTCTGACCTTCTGCTCGACGATGGCCATCAGCGCCGGCCATGCGCGGGCCTCGCCCTCCGAACGCTCGCCGAAGTCGATGACATACCGGTGGTGCGCGTGGGTGGGGCTCGTCGTCACCTCCTCGCCCCCGAGGAAGGGGAAGATGCACTCGGCGTTGCGGGCATCCTGCGCGATGAGACGCCGCATCTCGGCGAGCGGCGTCGCCTCGGCCTGCGTGTCGTCGAACGTGAAACCGACGCCGAGCACGATACACCCCTGGAAACACCGCCCGGCGTTCTCCGGCAGGCTCGCCGGGTCGTCGTGACCCCCGGCGTGGAAGAGATACGCCGTGATGTGTTCGACCTCGCGGTCGTCGAGCAGGCGCGGCCCGGGGACCTCGCCCCGCGCGAGCCAGACCACGCTCACCACCACCGCGGCGAGGCCCGGCCAGCGGACGCGGCGGCGCGCGGCGTAGATGGTGCCGCCGTGCGTGCAGATCCAGCGCAGTCCGGTGCGGCGCGTGTCGCCCTGAGCGAGGGTGTTCGTCGCGACGAGCCCGAGAGTGCCGCCGCTGCGCAACAGATCGAAAGATCGGCGGAAGAAGTGCGCGACCAGATCGGCGTTGCCGCTCGACTCGGGATGCAAACGACACAGCCAGTCATTGTAGTCGGACCCGTGGGCGGCCGAGAGATTGCGCCCCCCGAGGAAGGGCGGGTTGCCGACGACCGCATCGAAGCCGGGCTCGTCGCGCGCGAAGACCTCGGGAAACTCGACCATCCAGTGAAACGGTCGCCGGGCCGGTCGCGACGCGGGGGCGGTCAGAGACAATCGCGCGGCGTCGATGGCCGCGCGGGCCGCGTCGCGTTCGGCCGGAAAGAGCGCGCCCGTCTCGGCATCCGACAACGCGCACAGGGCCTTCCGTCGACGCTCGCGGCCCCCGAGGGTCGACTCGGCGAAGAACGCCGCGAGGCACGCATCGCCGCGGCGGCGCAGCGCGTCGGTAGGGGGCATCGCGGGGCCGGACGGGCCGGGCGGCGCGGCGGCGTCCCAGGTGAACCGAACGATCTGTGCGGTCGTGAGGCCGAGCAACGAATCGCCGCACCGCAGGCCGTGATCGACGAAGTCGAGCGGTGTGTCGGCCGCCCCCGCGACGAGAAACAGAGACAGCCGCGCGAGCGCGACCGCGAGGGGGTTGGCATCGACGCCGTAGAGACACCGCTGCGCCACCAGACGACGTGCGTGCGACGGGAGCGCGGCGCCGGGGGGCACGTCCGGCGGCGAGCCATGGACGCGCCACGCCGCCACCACGGCCTCGCCCAGCTGTCGACAGACCTCCACGAGGAAGGCACCCGAGCCCATGGCGGGATCGACGACCTTCAGCGCCAGGAGAGCCTCCGGCGTCGGTGCGGCGAGCCCGGCCTCGGCCGCGCGAGTCTGCAGGCGGTCGAGCAGCGGTGCGAGGGTGCGCTGCACGATGGGTTCGGTCAGGCTGCGCGGCGTGTAATGCGCGCCGCTCTGTCGACGGGCGCCGACGGCGCGCAGCGCGAGTGCGCCCGCCAGACCTGCCCGGCCCTGCGGGCCCTTTGCCGTCTCCGGCTCTGCGGGCGCGAACTCGAAGTCCATCAACACTTCGTGGAACGAACCGAGGTGCTCGACCTCGAAGGCGCGGTCGTCCACGCGGCGGCCGTCGACGAGAAGCAGGGCGCGCAGGGTGCCCTCGACCCCGGCATCGGTCACACGGAACGTCCGCCCGCCGGAGAGCGTGCCAGCCAGGTCCCGGTCGAAGAGACCACCGCCACCGCTCGCGCTGCTGAAGCGTGCCGCGCGTGCGAACCGCGCCTCCAGAGCGGCCCAGGCGTCGAAG
This sequence comes from Myxococcota bacterium, assembly GCA_023150895.1. Taxonomy (GTDB): domain Bacteria; phylum Myxococcota_A; class Bradymonadia; order UBA7976; family UBA1532; genus CAINDO01. Next base: position 85,474 of record JAKLJY010000013.1, read on the forward strand.
CATTCCGCGTGCGCCGCGGGATCGCAAGCGGCTGCAGCGGTAAGCCGGTCGAGCATCTTCGCGAGGGACTCGCCCCCGGACGCCGTCTCGACGAGCAGGCCGCGCGCCTCGGCGAAGACCAGGAACACGAGGCGCAGCAGCGCCGCCCGCACGGCACCCGAGTCGGGGGGCACCGTCTCGAACGCGGGGTCACCCGGGGCCGGGGCGAGGCCGCCCGCAAACGCACGGAGGGCAGCGTCGGCCGCGTCGGCGGGCCAGTCGGCAGTCGGGTCCGGCGATCGGGGCGGCGGGGCGGGCATGTCGGCCGCGGAGCATGCAACGCCCGGGGGCTGCGGCGAAAGCCCCAAGGAGCATGTCGCCGTAACGCCCGCCGGCTGCGGTCGCCCGTGTCGGCCGCCCGCCGGCTTTCGGCTTCACTCCCTCGGTCGCGCTACCTACGGGTAGCGCTCGGTCGGTCGCTCCAGGCGCGCTCGGCGGTCGCCTCGACCCGAGCGACCTCGCATCGGCATCGGTTACGGCGACAAGCCCCTTGCGGTGCCGGCTCGGCACCCGGAGCGACGGACCCGGTTGGCCCGGCCCGACGATTGTCCGTTACGCCGGCCCGCGCCTTGCACAGAATGGCCGCATGTCACGCGCCCCCACCCCGACCGCACATCGCGCCGCCCCACTTGTCCTCGTCGCCGTGGCCGCCCTCGCCGCCGCGGTTCTCCTCGGCGCGCCCGCCGCCCGCGCGCAGATGCCCTGCCCGGACGGCCGGCCGCCCTGCGCCGACGTCTGTTGTGACGGCGCGTCGGACTGCCGTTTCGGCCAGTGCTTCGAGCCCGGTGGGGCCTGCGCGCTCCAGGACGACTGTCCCCAGGCCGACTTCTGCGACCCCGTGCTCGCCGCCTGTCTGACACGCGACGCGCTGCCGCCCTGCGAGTACCGCCCGCCCGTCGGGCAGTTCGACCCCGTCGTGCAGTGGGGCTGGCACGGCAGTCCGGTGCTCCCCGACTTCCGCTTCGTGATGATGACCCCCGCAGTCGTCAGCCTGACGGACGACAACGGCGACGGCCGGGCCGACCAGGACGACGTGCCCGACGTCGTTTTCACGACCTACGTCTCGGGCGGCAGTCACGCCGAAGAAGGCGTGTTGCGCGCCGTCTCGGGCGACGACGGCCGCGAGCTGTTCACCGCGGCGGATCCGGCCGATCGCGTCAACGGTCTGTCTTCACTCGCGGTCGGCGATCTCGACGGCGACGGCTCGGTCGACATCGTGACCAGCGCGTTCGCCGGGCGCTCGGTCTTCGCCTCGGGCCTGCAGGCGTTCGAGCGCGACGGCCGCGTCAAATGGAAGTCCGACGCGGCCTATGTCATCGGCTGGGGCGGGCCCGCGCTCGCAGACCTCGAGGGCGACGGCACCGTCGAGGTGGTCGCCGGGCGCGTGGTGCTGCACGGCGCGACGGGCCGGCTCAAGTGTCAGGCCGAGGGGCCGGGCGGGCAGGGCGACCACGACGGGCGCCGGCCGCTGTCCGTGCCGGTCGACCTCGACGGCGACGGGCTGCAGGAGATCGTCACCGGCAACGCCGTCTACGAGAGCGACTGCCGCACCCGCTGGGTGCAGGCCGGCGAGCCGGACGGGTTCCCCGCGGTGGCCGATCTGAACCTCGACGGCACGCCCGAAATCGTCGTCGTCTACTCCGGCGGCGTGCGGATTCAGGACATCACCGGCCGCGTGCTCGCCCGCAACGTGGGTGTGCCCGGTGCCACGGACCCGGGCGGTGCGCCCACGATCGCCGACTTCGACGGCGACGGCCGGCCCGAGATGGCGATGGCCGGCTCGACACAGTACGTCGTCATGAAACCGACCGCGGATCTGTCCGGGCTCGCCGTGCTGTGGAGCGTGGCGACACAGGACGCTTCGTCCCGGGTCACCGGCTCGTCGGTCTTCGACTTCGACGGCGACGGCTCGGCCGAGGTGGTCTACAACGACGAGTGTTACGTCCGCGTGATGCGCGGGCGCGACGGGGCGGTGCTCTTCCAGACCGAGAACAGCTCCGGCACGACCTACGAGTATCCCCTGATCGTGGACGTCGACCGGGACGGCGCGGCGGAGATCATCGCCATCGGCAACGGCGCGGGGGGTCAGTGTCCCTGGGCCGGGCAGCCCTTCGAGCCCGGCATCCGGGTGTTCGAGGACCGCCGCGGGAACTGGGTCGGCACGCGTCGCATCTGGAACCAGCACGCCTACTCGGTGACCAACGTGTGCGACGGCATCGGCGACGAGTGCGACCCCGCGGACAACCGCTACGGCGGCATCCCGCGGCGCCCCCGGGCGAACTGGTCGCTGCCGTGGCTGAACAACTTCCGGCAGAACGTGCAAGGGGCGGGGGTGTTCGCCGCGCCCGATCTGGTCGTCGTGTCGGCGGCGGCGGAGCTGCAGGGCTGCCCGTACTCGGCCGTGGTGACCGCCACGGTGTTCAACCAGGGCAGCGAGGCCGTGCCCGCGGGCGTCACCGTGGCGCTGCTCGGTCCCGACGGAGCGACGGTGGCCACCGCGCAGACGGCGGCGGCGCTGCCCCCGGGCGGCAGCGAGGTCGTCCTGCTCGCCTGGCCCGAGGTCGTCGGCGCCGCCCGCGGCGCGGCGCTCATGCTGACGGTCACCGTCGATGCGGCGGCGGCCTTCAACGAGTGTCGGGAAGAGAACAACGGTCTGGGCGTCTCGGTCGACGTCCCCGCGGACGGCGAGCCCCTGAGCCAGACGCCGTGCGCCACCGGGCTCTTGGGGGCGTGCGCGCTCGGGCGCCTGGTGTGTCTGCCCGAGGGCGAGGCCTGCGTGCCGGACGCCGAGCCCGCGCCCGAGGACTGCAACAGTCGGGACGACGACTGCGACGGTGAGGTCGACGAGGGGCTGCGCAACGTCTGCGGGCGCTGCGGCCCGGACCCCGTCGAAGTCTGCGACGGGCTCGATCAGGACTGCGACGGCGTGGCCGACGACGACGCCCCGTGCCCGCCGGAACAGATCTGTCGCTTCGCACGTTGCCTCGCCCCGTGTGTGAACAACGAGTGCCAGGGCGACGATCTGTGTTTCGAGGGCTTCTGCGTCGAGCCCTGCGACCTGGCCAACTGCGACGCCGACCACACCTGCGAGGACGGGGTCTGTCGGGACCCCTGCGCCGCGGTGGCCTGTGACGCGGGCGAGGTTTGCCGCCGCGGGGCCTGCGGGCCCGATCTGTGCTCGTTCACCGGCTGCCCCGAAGGTCAGATCTGCGCGGCGGACGTCTGCGTGCCGGACCCCTGCGCCGGTGTGACGTGCGGGCCCGAGCTCTTCTGCCGCGGGGGGGTATGCGTGCAGAGCTGCGCCGCGGTCGCCTGCGCCGGCGATCAGGCGTGTGTCGACGGCGTGTGCGTCGACGACCCGTGCGCGCTGGTCGACTGCCCGGACGGGCAGATCTGCACCGACGGCGCGTGCCATCTCGACCCCTGCGCGGGCATCGAATGCGGCCCCGGCGGCGTCTGCCTCGACGGCCTGTGCAGCGCCGATCCGTGCGCGGGACTGTCGTGTCCGCCGGGCGAGACCTGCCGCCTCGACGACGAGGGCCGCGCGCAGTGTGTCGCCGCGTGGGCGCCCGACGGCGGGGCGGTCGGCTTCGACGGCGGCCCGGGCGAGGGCGACGCCGGCCTGCGGGATCAAGGCGCGGGACCGGGGCCGGGTCCCGATGGCCGCGACGCGGCGGGCGAGCGCGCCGACGCGGCCCTGGCGACGGGCGGCGACGACGCCGGTGCCGGCGCCGCAGACCCCTCCGCCGACGCGATCAGCAGCGGCTGCGCGTGCGAGAGCGCGGGCCGGAGCGCGAACGGGGCCTCCGTTACGCTGCTCGCGCTCGTCGGGTTGCTCGCGCGGCGGCGTCGGCGCGGGGCGCGGCCAATCAGCGCCCGAGCGCCTGGAGATCGGCCTGCAGGGCGTCGTGTGCGGCGAGGACCTCGGCGGCGTCGCGGGCGCCGAGCAGTGCCAGCAGGTGACCATAGTAGGCGGCGCCACCGAGACGGCCGACGCTCGCGGTGAGGGCCTGCCAGGCGCGGCCGCCGACGCGCTGATTCAAGGTCGTCAGCGCCCCGATTTCGGCCTCGAAACCGACGGTGTCGAGACCGTAGGGGTCATCGGCGGCGTCCGGTCCGCTGAAGCTCGCCAGGGCCTCGGGCGCGAAGACACCCTCGGCGAAACGGGCACCACCGGCCGCGAGGTAGACGTCGCGGCCGAGGAACTCCGCGGTGGCGAGCCGCGCCTCCGGGCGATTCACCGCGTTCATCAGGCGTTCGTTGCGCGAAATGGGCGTCTGCGCATCCATCCCGGCGATCAACTCGCCGCCGAGCGCGGCCATCTCGGCCACGAGTTCGCGGTCGAACCGGCCGCGCAGACCCTCCCAGGGGTCGGGCAACGGCGGGCCCTTCCACGTCGGTCGCAGCTCGGCCTTCATGTTGGCGACCTTCGCCGCCATGGCCTGCAGCGCGGCCTGGAAGGCCTCGCACTCCATCTGTTCGAGTAGACAGGTCGACTGCAGCAGGCCGATGTTCGCATCGGAGATCACATACCGATCCGCGGGCATCAGGCCGATCTGCAGACGGCGGTTCTTCTGCAGCGGATCGGCGGGATTCTGGACCCCCTCGGCCCAACAGTCGCCGCCCTCGTTGAGCTGATCGAGCCAGAGGGGGAGGTAGTTCTCCCGGATGTAACACTCGTTGAAGGCCGTGTCACAGATGCCGACGGCGTCCTCGAGGCTCTCGATGTTTCGACCGAGCTCCGAGGCGCGGCAGACGAGGGCATTGAGGTATTGCAGGCTGTCGCGGCCGAACTTGGCCTCGAGCGCTTCGAGGTCACCGCAGGCCAGCGACATGCACCCGGCGTCGTCGTCCCACTCGAAACAGGCGGCAAAGGCCTCTTCGTTCCAGGCGCCGAGGGGCTGTCCCTGGCAGAACTCGGCCTGACAACTGCGGACGGCCTGTTCGTCGTCGTACATGTAGTTCAGGGACTCGGCGATGGGCCACGCCTCGTCGATGTCATCGACGTGGGTGGCCCCCACGCTCGCCTGCTGACACATCCGGGCGATGTACTCGTCGCTGAGGCCCGGGATGCAGCCCTGCATGGTGTTCGTGGCCTGGCTCCGCAGGATGGCTCGTTCTGCGGGGGTGACACCGGCGGCGACCTGGGCGTTGAGCGCCTCGCAGCGCTGTCGGTTGGCCGCGTTGCGCACGGCATTCTCGGGCTGCCAGTCTTCATTGCAGGCCCGCGGGCCGCTTGCGCCGTGCGGGTCGAACGCGTAGTCGGCGACGTTGCAGACGGCCTCGCAGGGCCACATGGCGCCGTTCACCATGTCGATTCGGTACGCGAGGCCCGCGCCGCCCCCGGGCTCGGAGGCGACGTCGTAGATGGCGTCGCTGACCGGATCGATGAACGCACCGGCGGGCCAGGACGACATCGGTGGCGCGAATTGAAAGACGTTGCCGAACTTGTATTGGATGGTCTGGACGAGGCCGAACCGGACCTGATCCGGCAAGGCAGGCAGGTATCCGCAGACCTCGTTCCCGTAGCCGACGACCTTCAACGCCCGACCACCGTCCTCGCGCTGGTAGGCGTCGAGCGCCTGCAGGTCGTAGATGATGTTGAAGGACTGTGCGTTGGCGTTCATGAAGACGTCGTCGCAGGAGCCGCCGTTGCTGCACTTGTCGTTGCCGACGTGACCCTGGAACTCGTGGGTCGCTTCGTGGACGAGCGTGCCGGCGCGCTCGCCGACGTCGAGGTTCCAGAACCAGGGGTAGAAGAGCGAGTTCGCCCCGTTGTCCCAAGGGTTCGACGCGAACGTCCAGCCATCTGCCGGGCCGGCGGCGTCTCCGCTGGCGAGGCACCGGGGCACGAAGCCCTCTTCCGAGACGTAGAAGGACACGTACTGACTGAGCCAGAATCGGATGGGTGTCCCGTCCGGCAAGGTGCCGCCGGGGGAGGCCCCGTGGCCGAGGGTGTCGTTGTCGCGCTGCACGCCGACGTAGTCCGCGGCGTATCCGCCGGTGATGGCGCGCAGGCCCCATGAGTTGGGGTTGCACTGATTCACGGTCGCCAGGATGTCATCCCAGTCGTCCCAGTTCGAGTCGAGGCCCATGTGGGTCACGACATGGCTCACGACCGCGTCACGGGCCTGCGGGGACGCGCAGATGACATCCCGCATCCAGTCGTCGCCGCTCTGGTCGCCCGGCAGCCAGGTCCAGGTCGCGAAGCTCGCCTCGTTGGGGGGGCAGGTCTGGGCGACCGCGGTGCCCGGCCCCAGCAGCGGCCCCAGCAGCGCGGCGAGGGCAGCGAGGCGGGCCATTCGGAGGGTCTGCATGGTCGTTCTCCTCACCGCGTCTGGTAGAGCAGGTGCATCTGATCGGCCGGCAAGACGGCCTTCAGGCGACGTTTGGCGACGCGGTGGGGCATCGCGGAGAAGACGGCGGCCACAGCCTGCGCGCGATCGGCGCCATCGGGGGCGGCGACGATGCGCAGGAGGCGGTCGGCGGCGGCGTTCGAGCCCTCGCGGGCCCGCTGCGCCAGCGCGCCGAGGGCCGTTTGACGCGCGATGGCTTCCGGCGGCGGCAACAGGGGGTGGGCGCCCTCGGGCCACGGCGGAATCGCCGTCCGCGCGCGGCTCGAGAGCAAGTCGAGGCTGCGCGGGCTGTCGACGAGGCCGAGCAATCGGTGACAGACCATGAGGTCGCGGGCGTTGGTCTCGGAGACGCTCGCGCAGACGTCGGCGAGACGGTCCGCCGCCGCGGTGCCCCCCGCGCGAATCTCGGCCACTGCGCGGCGGCGTTGTTCGGCGTGTGCCCGGGCGCTCGCATCGTCGGTGGGCAGCGCCTGCCACGACGCCACGAGGTCGGCGATCACCGGGTCGAGGGGCGTCGCGCCGGGCCGGTCCGGGCCGAAGAGCGCCTCGGCTCGCGCCTCTTCCGGGGGCGATACCAGGGCGCCGTCCGGACCGCCGAGGGTCGCATCGGCCTCGGGCCCGGGTTCGGCGTCGGATTGCGCGCTCGCGTCGGGTTTCGCGCTCGCGTCGGGTTTCGCGCTCGCGTCGGGCTTCGCGCTCGCGTCGAGTCTGGCGCTCGCGTCGGTGTCGGCCTGCCCCGCCGCGTCCTTGCGCGGCGCGGGGCCGGCGTCTGCGGTCTCCTCCGCCGGCGCGCAGGCGAGCGGAATGCAGAGCGCGAGCCCGGCGACGACGCGGTGTCGGTGGATGCTGCGGGAGACGGCGCGAGACGCCGTCGGCGGTGGCGAAATGGTCGAACTCATCGCGACCCTCTCCAGGAAGACGTTTGCATGAATGGGCTCCTTTCAGGCGACACGGAACTCTCGAGGGCGACAACCGTGCGTCGGAAACTCGCGGCCAGGGCTTGAGCCGCGTGCCCGTTTGATGCATCTGGGGGGTTCACCCGCCCGGAGCCGATCCATGAACCACTCGACGCTCGCCCGCTTCGCCGCGCTCGCCGCCAACCTCGTCTGCCTGTTCGCCACCCCCGCCGTCGCGGCGATCAAGTCGCGGGTCATCGAATACACACAGGCCGGCACTACGCTGGTCGGCTACGTCGCCTGGGACGACGCCACGGCCGCCAAACGACCCGGCGTCGTCGTCGTGCACGAGTGGTGGGGCCACAACGAGCACGCCCGCGCGCAGGCCGAGCGCCTCGCCGCCGCGGGCTTCGTAGGGTTCGCGCTCGACATGTACGGCAAGGGCAAGGTCGCCCAACACCCGGCCGACGCCAAGACGTTCATGGCCGAGGCGACCAAGGACCCGGCGGTGCTCCAGGCCCGGTTCGACGCGGCCCTCGCCTCGCTGAAGGCCGAGCCCCTCGTCGACCCGGCCCGCATCGGGGCCATCGGCTACTGCTTCGGCGGGCGCATCGTGCTCGACATGGCGCAGCGCGGGGCGCCCCTCTTCGTCGCCGGGAGCTTCCACGGGGCCATCCCCGAGCCGGTCGAGAAGCCCGCGTTCAAGGGCCGCGTGCTCGTCTTCAACGGCGCCGCCGACCCCATGATCCCCGCGGCGGCGGTGTCGAAGTACGTCGGGGCGCTCGCCGCGAGCGGCGCCGACTTCCAGTTCTTCAACCTGCCCGGCGCAAAACACGCCTTCACGAACCCCAACGCCGACAAGGCCGGGGTCGACGGCCTCGGTTACAGCAAGAGCGCCGACGAGGCCTCGTGGGCGGCCTTCGTGACCGCCGCCCGCGGTGTGCAGCCCTGAACGGCGGCCTGCCCCCGCGGTTCACGCTCGATCAGCTCGTCGTGCTCGAAGCCATCGAGGCGCACGGCAGCTTCGTCGGCGCGGCCCGCGCACTGCACCGCGTCCCGTCGGCCATCACCTACGCCGTCTCGCGCCTCGAGGACGCCGTCGGTGTGGCGCTCTACACCCGCGCCGCGCAGCAGGTTCACATCACCCCGGCCGGCCGGCGCCTGGTCGAGGAGGCCCGCACGGTGCTCGAACACGCCCGCCGCCTCGAGCGCGTCGCTCTCGCGCTGCACGATGGCTGGGAGCCGCAGCTCTCGGTGGTCGTCGACGGTGTGTATCCGCTCGAACCAGTCATGCGGGCCGTCACGGCGTTCACCGCGCTCGGCGTGCCCACCCGCGTCCGCATCCACGTCGAGTATCAGAGCGGGGTGGCCGACCGCTTCGCCCGGGACACCGCCGATCTGATGCTCATGCTCGAGTTCGATGGCACGGGGGCCTGGCAGGCCGAGCCCCTGCCGGATTTGCCCATGGACCTCCTCGTCGCCGCCGGGCACCCGCTCGCCGGGCAGCCCGCGGTCGACCGCGACGGCCTGCGGTCGCACGTCGAGCTCGTCGTGCGTGACAGCGCCCCGGGCTTCGCCGAGACGCCCCGCGAGTCCTGGTTCGGCTGCCCGCAGGTGGTCCTGCTCGCCGACTTCCACAGCAAGCTCACCGCCATCCGCGCCGGCGCCGGCTTCGGCTGGCTGCCCCGCTGGCTCGCCGCCCCCGGCCTCGCCGCCGGCGAGCTCGTCCGCGTGCCCTTCCACGAGGGCAACACCTGGACCTACCGACCGCACATCGTCTCGCGCCGCGACATCCCCCTCGGCCGCGCCGGGCAGGCGTTCCTTGCGGCGCTGCGGGGGGAGTTGGGTTCGAAGAATGTGAACCTCGCCTTCGATTGATTCCAATTCATTCGGTCGGTCGGGCCCGATACTCTCGGGTGATGGAGGATCCCCGCCCCATGACCCGACTGGCGAGCCGAGCGCGCGCGCTGACGATCCTGGCCCTGGCCGTCGGGCTGGCCCACCCGCTGCTCGCGGGGGCCGCGCCGGTGGCGTTCAATCACCGGATGGAGACGGCGGCGGCCTGCGACCCCTCGCTCGGGCACCTGCGGCTGCGCATGGACGTATTCGGCGCGTTCGGCATCGCGACGTCGCAGGGGGACAGCGCGTTCTTCGACCCCGCGCAGGACGTGCCGGACCGCCGCGCGCAGGGCACGGTCTACGAGAGCATGGGCTTTCTGTGTACGGACGCGGGCGGCACGCGCGAGGGGCACGTCTTCGAGGCCGCCGACATGGTCGGGGCGCGCGTCGTCGCCGACGGGGTGGAGAACCGGCTCACGTCGACCTTCGACGCGGGCGACGTGCGGGTCGACCTCGTCGCGACGCTCGACTGCAACGTCGTCCGGCAGTGCTGGCAGTTCACGAACCTCGGCGCGGCGCCCCTCGACACGGTGGCGTTCTACCCCTACCTCGACGGGGATCTCATCTTCGAGGCGGGCTCGGACAACGACCGCGGCGCGCGGGCGCTCGGCGAGCCGCCGCACCTCTACGAGTTCGATCAGGGGGACGCCCCGGCCCGGCCGACGACCTATCTGGGCCTTTACACGGACCCGGACGAGCGGCGCATCACCGGCTGGGAGGTCGGGGGCTTCAGCGAGAGCCGCACCCGCCTCGAGAGTGTCGCGCGGGGGTGTCCGCCGTTGCACCGCGGCTTGCGCGACCGCGACTTGCGCGACGTCGATGTGAACCGCGATCTCATCACGGACCGCGGGGACGACTTCACGCTGGCACTGCGGGCGGACGTCGGTCCGCTGGCCCCCGGGGCGACGAGCGAGGCGCTGTGCGTCTATACGCAGTGGGGCTTCGGGCTGCCCTGTGGCGACGCGGACGGCGATGGCATCTGCGACGCCGCGGACGCCTGCCCCTTCGACGCGGAGGGGCAGCCCTGTGAGACGGGTGCGTTCGGGCTCTGCGGCGCCGGCGCGACGGCCTGCGAGGGCGGGCAGGTCGTGTGTCGGCCGCTGCTCGAGCCCGCCCCGTCGGACGCGCGCTGTGACGGCCTCGACGAGGACTGCGACGGCGCGGTCGACGAGGACGCCCTCGACGGTCAGGCGTGCCAGACGGGTCGGCCGGGCGTCTGCGCGGCGGGACGCACGGTCTGCGCCGACGGTGGCCTGCGCTGCGACGGCCCCGCACCGGGGCTCGAAGTCTGAGTCCCTCGTAAAAACCTCGCGCGCGCACGCGCGTATGGACGCACGCGACACGGCGTGAGATCGTCCGCGGATGTTCCGACCAACGAGCCCGCAGACCTCCCTGTTCGAAGCGCAGTTCCTGATTCCGAAGGACAAGGCGGCGCGGCTGGCGAAGTCGTGGGCGGAGCCGTTTCGAACGCGGGTGCTGCCGCTCATCGACGAGGAGGTGTTCCGTGACGCGTTTGCGGCCGACAGCGGGCGGCCGAACACCTCGATTCGGTTGCTGGTGGGGCTGCATCTCTTGCGGGACTGGCATGACCTGACGGACGCCGAGGTGGCGGAGCAGCTCGAGTACAACCTGCAGTGGCAGTACGCCCTGGGCATCGAGCCGGCGGCGGCGCACGTGAGCGAGAAGACGCTGTGGACGTTCCGCGAGCGTCTGAAGGCCAACGGCCGGGCGCAGCAGATGTTCGAGGGAGTGACGCGGGGTCTGGCGCAGATGGACGGGCTGCGCCTCGGGAAGCAGCGGCTGGACTCGACGCACGTGATCTCGAACATCGCCATCCTGACCCGGCTGGGCCTGTTCGTGGAGACCGTGACGGTCTTCATGGAGGCGCTGCGGCGGGACCTGCCCGACGTATTGGCGGCGCTGCCGCCCGGGTATGCCAAGCGC
>JAKLJY010000140.1 GCA_023150895.1 Myxococcota bacterium
GGGCGGGGTCGGCGGCTCGGGCGGTGTCGGCGGCTCGGGCGGTGCCGGGGGCTCGGGCGGTGACGCCGGACCCTCTGACCCCGACGCGGGCGGCGACGCGGGCGGTTCTTTGGCCCCCGACGCGGCCGTCGGACCCGATCCCGACGCGGCCGTGGCACCAGACCCCGATGCCGCTCCCCCCGAACCCGACGCGGCGCCGCCCTGCGCCGATACGGACCTCGACGGCCGGTGCGACGTCGACGATCCGTGCCCGACGGTGTTCGACGTGGCCGGCCTGTGTCCGGGCGCGCTCGACCCGGCATTCGGCGACGGCGGCGTGTCCTTCCCCGTGCTGGCGGCCGACGGCGAACTGTTCGACGTGGACGTCGACGGGGCCGGGCGCGTGGTGGCGGTGGGTCGCGTTCGCCGGGCCGACGCGGGCGATCTTCTCGTCATGCGGTTGACGTTTGCGGGGGCGCCCGATCCGGCCTTCGGCGGTGGCGGATTCATCGAGAGCGACCTCGGGGGCACGGAGCGCGGCCACGCGGTCCGGTTCGACCCGGTCACGGACCGCATCCAGATTGCGGGCCTCAGCCAGGGGCCGCAGGACGGTACGCCCGCGCTCTGGACGCTGGCGGACGACGGCTCCTTCGATGCCCCGGCCGGCGGCGGGCCGGCGCGGCTCTTCCCGCGGGGGGCCCACGGTGCGTTCTGGCGCGTCGAGCCGGCGGAGGACGGCGGCGCCTGGCTGGCCGGTGATGCGGTCGAGGGCGGTCTTCGGCGGCCGTTTCTCGTGCGCCTGAGCGACGATCTCACCCCTTCCCAGGTCTTCGGCGGCGGCGTCGACGCGCGGCCCGGTTGGTCGCCCGGCGACGCGCGGGCCCGGGGCCTCGCGGTCCTGGCCGACGGCACCGTCCTCTTCGGCGGTGACGTGCAGGCGGGCGCGACCGACAGCTGGCACGCCGCCCGCTACGACGGTGCGGGGGCGTCCATCTTCGACGGCGCGATCGGGGCGCTCGTGCCGCCCGAGCCCACGGCGTTCCACATGCACGCGCTCGTCCCGGCCGGGCAGGGCTTCGTCGGCGTCGGCGAGCGCCTCACGCCCGACGGCCACCGCCAGGGCGTCGTGCAGCGTTTCCTGGCGGACGGCACGCCCGACGCGGCGTTCGGGGCGGGCGGCATCGCCCCCGTGCCGGTCGCCCCGGTCTTGCCCGATGCACCGCGCGATACGGCCCGCGCGGTCGCGGTCGGCCCGGATGGCGCGATCCTCGTCGCCGCCGGCGAGCGGGTGGGCGGGCACGACCGCGTCGTGCTGTTGCGCCTCGCCGCCAATGGTGCGCTCGACCCCACCTTCGGCGACGCCGGACGGGTCATCCTCGAACTCGGCGAAATCGGCGGCTTCGGCGAGGGCGACGCCCGCGTGACGGGCCTGCGCCTGACCCCCGGCGGCCGCGCGGTGGCCGTCGGTACATTCCGAAGTGCGGACGTCGATCGGCCGTTCGTCGTGCGCTTCGGGTTCTGAGGCAGACGATGCACCGGCGCACTTTCACGACCACCCTGGCCCGTGTCGTCGTCGGCGCGGCGTTGGCGGTCCTCGTCGCGTGCAACACGGCGCCGGTCGCGCCGTCCGCGCCCGGGGCACCCCCGACCGCCGGCCCGACCACAGTGAAGCTCGCCCTGAACTGGGTGCCCGAGCCCGAGTTCGGCGGGTTCTACGCCGCGCGCGAGGCCGGCGCCTACGCCGCGCAAGGGCTGAACGTCGAGATCACCGCCGGGGGCGCGGGCGTCCCCGTGATCCAGATGGTCGCGGGCGGGCAGGTCGACTTCGGCATCTCCGCCGCCGACGAGATCCTGCTCGCGCGGTCGCGCGGGGCCGACGTCGTGGGGGTCTATGCCATCTACCAGACGTCGCCGCAGGGCATCATGGCGCACCCCGAGCACGGCGCGACGCTGGCCGAGGTCTTCTCGCGGGGCACCGTCGCCCTCGAACCGGGGCTACCCTACGCAAAGTTCCTCAGCCGCAAGCTCGGGCCGGCCACGGGCGCGCGGCTCGTGCCCTACGACGGGGGCGTCGCGCGCTTCGTCGCCGCCCCGGACAAACAGTTCGCGCAGCAGTGTTTCGTCACGAGCGAGCCCCTCGCCGCCCGCGCGCAGGGCCTCTCACCCAAGGTCTTCCTCATCGCCGACGAGGGCTTCAACCCCTACGTCGGCGTCGTGGTCGTGCGTCGCGAGACGCTGGCGACCCGACGCGACCTCGTCCGCCGGTTTCTCGCGGCGACGCGCGACGGCTGGCAGCGTTACCTGGCCGATCCGGCGCCCGCCAACGCGGTCATGGCGAAGCTCAACACGACGATGTCCCCCGAGACGTTCGCGGCCGCCGCGGCGGCGCAGGTGCCCCTCGTCCACGGCGGAGCGGCCCCCGGCCCCGGTCCACTCGGCACGATGACGCGCGCCCGTTGGGAGACCCTCGCCGGTCAGCTCGTCGACATCGGCCTGCTCGCGACCGCGCCGGACGTGGGCGCCGCGTTCGAGGTCGTGGAGTAGCCCGCCGCCGCCTCACCGCGGCAGGCAGACCTCGGCCGTGCGGGCGGCGGCGCTGCTGTCGCCCAGGTACCGCGAGGCGCTGCGCGCCGTGAGGCCGGGGACGTCGCCGCAGAAGGCGTTGTCGGCGCCGGGCTTGCGGGCGCAGTAACCGCCGTCGTCCCCGCCGAGCAGCGAGGCGCTCACGCAGAACGTCGAGCCATGCCCGGCGAGATCCGGGCAGAGGCCCTCGCAGCTCACCGTGCAGATGCCCGTCGTCGCCCCGGACCAGCGGGTGCAAAGGCCGGACGTCCCATTCGCGAAGCGGCAGGAGCGGTCGTCGGTGCAGGCGTCGCCAATCCACTCGGCGCGCAGGAAGTCGGGTGCCACGGGGCTCTCCGGCGCCTCGGGCGAAACGCCGCCGCCGGGGGCCTCGTTCGGCACCTCGCCGGGCGCGCGCATGACGTCCTGCAGCGCGCGGGCGTACTTCGTCGTGACGTTCCAGACCAGCCAGTTGCCGCCGCGACCGGTCAGGACCCACGGCGTGTAGCTGTAAAGCGACGCCGTCGCGTGGTTGTCCGGCACGACGCGCAGGCCGTCCAGCGACCGCCGCGAGACGCCGCGGACCCACGGACTCGTGCCGTCGGCCGAGCCGTCGAAGTGTTGGCGCAGCGTTTCGGCCGCGCACTCGAGCTGCTTGTCGAGGCCGCGATACGCCCGGTTGCAGGCCCGTCCGTCGGGACAGCCGCAGCCGAACGCGTAATCGACGCTGTTCGCCGACGGGCGGCTCGACTTGCCGATGAGGCTCTTCTCGACCTGCATGCGCGCGAGCAGCACGACGGGGTTGATGTCGTAGGCCTGCGCCGCGGCGACGATGGCCTCCGACGCGAGGCGGCCGCCCACGCGCTCACGGGCGAGAAACGAGGGTCGGCCGTACGGCGTGTCCTCGAGGAACGCCTGAACGTCGGCGGCGGTCACGGCCCCGGCGTTCGTGAAAAAGTCGTCGTCCATCACGTGATCGCGGTCGAAGCTGACGGGCAGTCCCTGCACGGCGGCCTTCTCGACGACGTAGTCATCGGGCTCGTCGTGTTCGACGAAGGGCTCGTCCGGGACGTCGGCGCAGGCCGCGAGGGCGAACGAGACGGCGGCGGCGAGGGCATGGGCGAAAGGGCGCACGGGGAAGGACATGGGCGCTCCGATGTGACGCGTGGGTCTCAGTTTCGCGCTTTGGGCGCGGGCACGCGATTGCGCATTCAAGAAGTGCGCCAATGCTCTCGGGTGAGCCCCGTCAGTCGGCGTCGGCCGCAAACGAGGCCAGAAACGACGCCCGCGCCCGCTCGGTGTCGAGCCAACCCTGTAGAATCAACGTCGCAGCGACCTGATCCAGCGCGCCGCTGCGCTTCTGGTTGCGCGTCCCCGCCTCGAGCAGCGTCCGTTTCGCCGCGGCCGTGGTCAGCACCTCGTTCGTCCGGTGCACGGGCAGGCCGAGGTCCTTCTCCAGTGCCGCCGCCACGCGCTCCGTCTTGCGCGTCTGGTCCGTCTCGCGGCCGTCGAGCTTGCGGGGGATGCCCACGACGATGGCCACGGCCTCGTGCTCGGCCAACAGCGCCCGGAGAGCACTCAGATCCGTGGCCCAGGCGGCACGGCGCAGGGTCGTCACGGCGCTGGCGATGAGCCGCGTCTCGTCGCTGACCGCCACCCCGAAGGTGGCGTCGCCGATGTCGAGGCCGAGGACCCGGCCCGGCGGTGGGGTCGATTCACTCACAGGACGGCCCCGCCGGCGGCCTCCGGCACCTCGGCGGGCGCGCTGAAGGGCGCGGCGGCGGGTCGTTCGGGCGCGGGCGCAGGCGCACCGGCCGACGGGGGCGCGGCACCGGCTTTCGCCGCGGCTTCGAGGGCCTCGGCGGCATCCTCGCGGTGCGTCGCTTCGATGAGGGAGCGCAGGCGAGACAGACGTGTCTCGGTTTCTTTCACCCACTCGTTCTGCGCCCCGATGCGCTCGGACATCGTGATGTTCTTCTCGTAGATGCTCAGGGACTGTTCGAGCAGCGGCACGAGCTTCTTGCGCAGCTCGACGAAGTAGAACCGCTTGGTGTCCTTGTCGAAGTCGGGGGGGACCTCGGCGCTCAGGATGTCGGTATAGAAGTCCTCGTAGAGTTCGCCGAGTTTGAGGCCGGCCGCCGTCGCCCAATAGCTGTGCCGTACGTTGAGGGCGTCGATGAAGCTCGCCTGCGACTGCCGAAAGAAGCGCGCCTTCTCGGCGAGGTCGTCTTTCATGCTCTCCACCGGCAGTTTGAGCGTCACCTCGCGACACATGCGCTGATAGATCTCGCCGCGCCGGAAGTGCGCCTCGGCCGCGAGCTCGTTGTTCATCAGCTCGCCCTGGTAGGCCTGCGCGGCCTGATCCAGACTGCGGCGGAGGTCCTTCTCGGCCTCGCCGTAGCGCGACAGACGCAGAAGCGCGATGCCCCGCCGCAGGTAACACTCCGCGCGGTCGGCGGGGGAGAGGTCCGTCTCGATGAGCAGGCGCGTGTACAGATCCAGCGCCATGGGGAAGTCCCCCGTCTGTACGAGGTTGTACCCCCAGCGGAACTCGCCGTCGCGCTTGTCTTTGAGTGTCGTGGCAATCTGCGAGTACCGCCGGAAGTGCGCCGCGGCCTGCCCGTATTGTTTCAAGTGTTCGAGACAGAGGCCGCGGTTGTAGATGGCCGTGACCGACAGATCACTCTGAGGGAAACGCTCGAGCAGCTTGCCGTACAGACGCTCGGCCTCGTCGAACCGGTGTCCGTCGAACGCGCCGCGGGCCTGTTGGAAGAGCATCTCGGCATCGTAGGCCTCCGTCGTGATGTTTCCGTCGTCGCCCGTCTGCGACTCGATGACGACGGGCTGCATCTCGACGACCTCGGGCGGGCGGTCGCCGACGCCGGGGGCGGTCTGCGGCCGTGCGCCGCAGGCGGCGAGCAGTGCGGCGACGGCCGCGAAGCCGAGAACGCCGAACGGAAACCGGCGGAACGGGAGCGGGAGCGGGGAGCGACGGGGCATGGGGTGATCGTCCATACGGTTTCAGAACACGGCGCGGGGCGGATGTTCCCGCGAATCGGCGTCGGGGCGCAACGACCCCGGGGCGGATTGCCTTTGCACGCGCGGGCGCCTTGTGGCATGGCCGGCGGCATGAGCGAGACCCCCGCCGCCGAAGACACCGCCCGCCGCGTCGACCGCCTGCAGCTCGTCGGCATCACCGGGGCCAACAAGGTCATGGCCGGCGAGCTCTCGCGCCTCGTGCGACGGGCCTTCGACGACATCCGCCTGCCCGAGCCCGTCAAGGAGGGGCAAGGCGCGGTCTCGTACCCCTTCGACCTGCGCACCGCGGCGGTGGCCGTGATGCACCACCGGACCTCTTCGCGCGTCTACTGGAACCTCTACCGCAGCCGCGCCGAGCGCCTCGAGCCCCTGTACGACGACCTCTGCGCGGCCATCGCCGCCGAGGACCGCCCGTGGCTGCGCGACGGCCTGAGCTTCAGCGTACACCCGGCGAGCACGCAGGAGTTCGCCGCGGGCGCCCGGCAGCTCGTCGGCGTGCTCAAGAACGCCCTCATCGACACGGCGGCGAAGCGCGGCCTCACGCTGCGGGTCGACGTCGACGCGCCCGATCTCGTGTTCGCGATCAAGGTCTTCGAAGGCGTCGTCACGGTCAGCCTCGACCTCGGCGGACAGGCGATGAATCAGCGCGGCTACCGCAGCGAGGGCGGCGGGGTGGCGCCCCTGCGCGAGACGGTGGCGGCGATGCTGGTGATGCTCGCCCGCCACGACGCGCGCACCGAGGCGTTCCTCGACCCGATGGCCGGCTCGGGCACGCTGGCCATCGAGGCGGCCTGCATGGCCCGTGGACGCCCCCTCTGGGTCGGCGGCCGGCGCCCGGCGGCGGTGCGACTGCCCGGCTTCGCAGCGCTCTGCACGGCCCTCGACCGCCCCCTCTTCGGCGACACGCGGCCCATCGTTTTCGCCAACGAGCTCGACCGCGCCACCTTCGGACAGGCCGAGGGCAACTACCGCCGGGCCGGCGTCGACACCGAGGTGGAGCGCAAGTGCGGCGACTTCCGCGACATCGACCCCGACGCCCTGCGCCGCCGCGTGGCCGCCCGGGGCGGCAATCCCGACCGGGGTCTCATCCTGTGCAACCCGCCCTACGGCGAGCGCCTCGCCCCCGACGAGCTCAACGGCCTCTACCGCGAGCTCGGCACGCTCTGGCGCCACCTGCCGGGCTGGCGCGCCGGGTTCATCGTGGCCAACCCCGAGTTCGAGCTCGCGTTCGGGCAGCTCGCGCGGGTGAAGAAGCCCGTGAGCAACGCGCAGTTGCCGGCGTACTTTCTCCTCTTCGACTGATCGCGCGACCCGGGCCGCAGGAGGCGGATATGTTCGTACGTTCACACGGTCTCCGAGTTGCCCTCGTGGGCGCGATGCTGACCACCGGCTGCGGCGGGGATACCGGCTCCGGCGAGACCGGCGGTGGGACCCCGACGCCGACCCCCGATGCAGCCCCGGCGCCGACCCCGACGCCCGATGCGCATGTGACCCCCGAGCGACACGACGCCGCTGTGACACCCGGGACACAGGACGCCGCGCCCGAGCCGACGCCCGACGCCGCGCTCGACCCGAGCCCCGACGCCGCCGCCCAGCCCCCCGGCCCGGTGCTCGGCCCGCCCATCGACGCCCCCGCCGACCGCTGGACGTGGGTCGACTTCCCCGACTCGACCTGTGACGACGGCAGCCCGACGGGTATCGCCGTGCGCCCCGGCGACGGCCCCGGCGTCGTCGTGTATCTGAACGGCGGCGGCCTCTGTTGGGACGCGCAGACCTGCGTCGTCCTGCACACCTCGACCTCCGGACCCTTCGGCGGCGCGCAGTTCGCCCAGATGGCCCGCGCCTTCGAGGGCACCATCCTCGACCCCACCGCGGCGGGCAACCCTTTCCGCGGCTGGTCGTATGTCTTCGTGCCCTACTGCACCGGGGACGGCCACACGGGCGACCGGCGACAGACCTACGACGCGCAGGCGAACGCCGCCCCGGTCGAGTTCAATCACACCGGCGCACGCAACCTCGATCTGTTCATGTCCCGGGTGGCGGCCACCTTCCCCGCGCCCGAGAACTTCGCACTCATCGGCCCGAGCGCGGGCGGATTGGGCGCGCTGGTCAACTATGCGCACGTCCGCGACTACTGGCGCGGCGGCACCGGCTTCGTCTGGAGTGACGGCTTCCCGCTGCTGGGCGGCGACGCCCTGCCCGATCCGCTGCAGACCGCCTGGGACACCGCCTGGGGCCTCGACGCCCGCCTCGAAGCCCTCTGCCCCGCCTGCGCCGCCGACCCCGCGCAGGTGCTGACGGCCCTCGCCGCGCGGTACCCCGGCGACCGTTTCGCGCTGAGCGGCACCACGCGCGACGGCGTGCTGCCCCCCTGGTTCGGCCTCACCGTCGAGGCCTACACGGCCGCCTTCGAGGCCGCCCGGCGCGACGTCTACGCGGCCGCCCCCAACGTGGGCACCTTCGTCGTCGACGGCGCGCAACACACCCTCATGCTCCGACCCGACACCGTGCGCAGCGGCGGCACGACACTCGCCGCCTGGCTCGAGCGCATGCTCGCCGGCGATGCCGGGTGGGACGACGTCGGGCCGTAGCGGGTGGGGGGGGCGCAGGACTTCCCCGGCGGTCATCGGGGGCGTACGCTGCGCACGCAGGCACCCACCTGCGGTCCGAGCCCATGGAGGCCGCAATGCGCAGCATGCTCTGGTCGACCCTTCTCGTGATGTCTCTCTTCCCCACGGCGCTCGAGGCGGCGCCGGCCGACGCCCGGCCCGCGCCCGCGCCCTCGGCCGCCAGCCAGCCGCCCGCCGCCGCGCCCTCGGAGGCTGCGCCCGCTCACCCCGAGGACACCGCCAAGGAGGCGGCCCCGGGCAAGGCTGCCAAGAAGAAGGGCAAGAAGGTCGTGAAGCCGGGCGCAGACCGGGGCATGGAGGTCGAGCCCGTCGACTTCAAGCCGACGCCCGAGTCCAGATAGGCGCGATCGGGAGGGCGCGCGACCAAGGTACGAGCCGCGACACCCGAAGCCATGTGATCGCCGTGGAGGTCCGGGCCCCGGCCCTCAACGCGCCGACTGGCGACGGTTCCCCGCAGACGATGCGGCGGACGGCGTTGCCCGTGCGCCGCGAGCGCAAGGGCACCCACCACGAGGTCCTCCACCACCCGCCGGCGCCCCCCCGCCCCTCACCCCCCGCGGCCGGTCAGCCACGCCCCGACGCTCGCCAGGCCCTGTAGATCGTGGACGTCCTCCGGCAGCAGCGGCACGACGTCGAGCGCGTCGCCGGCCACCTCGCGCAGGCGGTCGAGGCTCTCGGCGTCGCGCTCGGCCATGCGGGTGTGATCGGCGACGAGGCCGGCGAGATCACTGGCGAGCTCGGGGGCGACGGCCTCGGGCACGCCCGCCGCGCGCAGGGGGAGCGTCAGGGCCGCCGCCTCGACCGGCGATACGGGCAGGTGCACGCGGTTGCACACGAAACCGCCGAACGGGAAACCGCGCTCGACGAGCTGCGCCCGGAAGTGGATGGCCTCGCGCACGGTGGCGGGGTAGGGGGCCGTGACGACGACGAACTGCGTGCTCTCGGCCCGCAGAAGGGCCTGCACCGCCCGGCTGCTGACGCGGAACTGTTCGAAGAGACTCGAGAACGCCTGCAGGAAGGTCGCGAGGTCCTCGAAAAACGGGCCGCCCGTGAACTTGTTGAGCGACTTGAAGACCATCTGTCGGCCCTTGCCGAGCAGCTTCGCGCCGTAACCGGGGTCGCGGGTGCTCGTTTCGCGGGGCCGGTAGAGCCAGTTGACGGCGCGGTTGTCCAGGGCGTTGAGCAGGCGTTCCGGCGCGTCGAGGAAGTCGAGCGCGTGCGTTGCCGGGGGCGTGTCCAGGATGACCAGGTCGTACTCGCCCGAGCGGAGCAGATCAGCCACCTGCTCGACCGCCATGTACTCCTGCGTGCCCGCCAACGAGGTCGAGAAGGCCTGGTAATACGGGTTCGAGACGATGCGCGTCGCGGCCTCGGCGTTGGGCGCGTAGCGGCGCACCATCTCGTCGGCCGTCGCCCGCATGTCCAGCATCATCGCGGAGAGCTCGGCGCGCGGCGTGAGTCCGGCGGCGGTGAAGAGCTCGGTGGGCACCCGCTGCGCGCGCCCGGTGAACGCCTCGAGCCCCAAGGCATTGGCCAGACGACGGGCGGGGTCGATGGTCAGGACGGCGGTTCGGCGCCCGGCGATGGCGCCTTGCAAGGCCAGCGCGGCGGCCGTCGTCGTCTTGCCGACGCCCCCGGTGCCGGCCGTCACGATCAGCCGGGACTCGTCGAGCAGGCGGGCGACGGCGGTCACGCGGCCCCCCCGGCGAGCTGCGCGCGGGCGGCCGCGAGTAGATCCACCACCGCGGCGTGGTCGAACTCGCGCCGGTAGAGCGTCGGCAGGTGCAGCGTGGGCAGGCCCAGCGCCGCGAGCGTCTCCGCGTACCGCGCCGCCTGATTCTCACGCAGGCCGCGCACCCGCCCGGCCTCCCAGGCCCCGCGCACGGGCGAGGTCGCCTCGGGCTCGGCGAGGTCGGCAAAAGCCGCGCGCGTCGCCGGCGTGCCCCAGACCGGCGGCATCTGATTCAGCCACAGGGCGCCGATGGGCAGGCCGAGCTGCCCGGCGAGGGTGCGGTGCAGCTCCAGCGTCTCCTGCACGGGCAGCTCCTCGGGCAGGGTGACGAGGTGCACCGCCGTCCGCCGCGGATCCGTGAGCAACGACCACATTTCGCGCGCTTCGTCGTGCATGTTGCCTACGGGGACGTGGTCCAGGATGACCTTCGGCAGCCGGAAGAACGTCACGCCGTGGCCCGTCGCCGGGGCGTCGATGATCACGCAATCCCACGCCAGCGGGCTGCGCATGTCGCCCGGCGTCTCGCGCTCGCGCTCGTGATTGAACGCCTTGCCGAGCAGCAAAAGGTCGTTCATGCCCGGCACCATGCCCACGAACCGCTGCACCAACGGGTTCTCGAACACCAGCGAGTACAGCGTCCGGAAGCGCAATTTCATCAACGCGTACTCTTCGAGGGCGGCCGCGGGCTCGATGTTGACCGACCACAGGTTGTCCGCCAGCGACGTCACGCGCGGCCCGACGGGCGGCTTGCCGAACAGCCCGGGGATGCGCTCCTGCGTGTTCAGCTCGCACACGAGCGTGCGGCGCCCCGCCGCGGCGGAGGCGGCGGCGAGCAGGGCCGTCACGGTGGACTTGCCCACGCCGCCCTTGCCCGTGACGAGCAGGAAGCGGCGGTCCATCAAGGCGGGGAGGTCGGTCACGCGGGGGTCTAGTATTTGTAAAAGCCTTCGCCGGTCTTCTTGCCGAGCTTGCCGGCGCGGACCATACGGCGAAGAACCTGCGGCGGACGGAAGGTGTCGGTGCCGAGCTCGCGGTGCAGGTGCTCGCTGATGGCGAGGCGCACGTCGAGCCCGACGAGATCGGTCAGGGCCAGCGGCCCGATGGGGTGCCGGTAGCCGAGCACCATCGCCTTGTCGATGTCCTCGGCGCTCGCGACGCCCTCTTCGAACATGCGCATCGCCTCGTTGCCGAGCGCGATGCCCAGGCGGCTCGTGGCGAACCCGGGCGAGTCGCGGACGACGATGCACGTCTTTTGAATGCGCTCGCCGAAGGCCCGGGCCGCGGCGACGACGGCGTCGGACGTGTGCTCGCCGCGGACGATCTCCAGCAGCGGCATGACCGCCACGGGGTTGAAGAAGTGCAGCCCGACGACCCGCGCGGGCGTCTTCGTCGCCGAGGCGATCTCGGTGATCGACAGGCTCGACGTGTTCGTGCCGAGCAGGGCATGCGCGGGCGCCGCGGCCTCGACCCGCTCGAACAGGGCGCGCTTGAGCGGCATCTGCTCGGGCACGGCCTCGACGACGAGATCGGCCGACGCGACGGCGGCCTCGACCGAGACCTCGCCCCGCAGGCGATCGAGCGACGCGGCGGCCTCGTCCGAGGTCATCTTGCCCTTGTCGACGGCCGTCCGGAACGTGGCCCGCACGGCGTCGAGGCCCTTCTGCACGCGGGCCTCGTCGATGTCGTTCAGGACCACGGTGCAGCCGAAGCGGGCGGCCTGACCGGCGATGCCGTGGCCCATCGTGCCGGCGCCGAGCACGGCGAGCGTCTTGATCTCGGGGGTCATGGGGATCTCGTCGGGGAGCGATTGCGGGGCGATCATGGTAGCAAGCCCGCGCGCCGGGCGGAAATCAAAGGCGGCGAATCGGGCGGGTGACGCGCGACCGGACCGCTTACCCCCTTGCCCGCCGGGGCCGCGCCGGGGTACGGACGGCGGCCATTCACCCCATGCCCGCATCCGGAGACGCCCATGACGACCCGCGCCGACCTCTTCGGTGATCCCGACAAACGCCGCGTCCGCTACGAGCAGCGCGGCCCCGTCGCCCTGCTCACGCTCGATGACGACGACCTCAACGGGTACACCTACCGCATGTTCCGGGACCTCGACGACGCGGTCCTGCGGGCCCGGTTCGATCCTACGGTGCAGGCCATCGTCATCACCGGCGCGGGCGAGCACTTCTGCGCCGGCGCCAACATCAAGATGCTCGAGCAGGCCGATCCGGAGAGTAAGTACTTCTTCTGCCTGCATGCCAACGAGACGCTCTCGCGCCTCGAGCAGACGCCGAAGCTCGTGTTCGCGGCCATCAACGGCCACTGCGTCGGCGGCGGGTTCGAGATCGCCCTCGCCTGCGACCTGCGCATCGCGCGCCGCGGCGGCGGCTTCGTCGGCCTGCCCGAGATCGGCCTCGGCGTCCTGCCGGGCACGGGCGGCACGCAACGCCTCACCCGCCTCGTCGGCGCCGGCCGGGCCCTGCCCATGATGCTGCGCGGCGAGAACCTCGACACCGACGCGGCCCTCGCCGCCGGCCTCGTCACCGAGGTCATCGGCGACGTCGAGACCCGCGAGATCAAGGGCAAGCCCCGCACCGTGCCCGCCCTCGCCCGCGACGCCTTCGTCGACCGCGTCGTCGAGATCGCGCAGGGCTACTGCACCCCCGGCCGCGCCGCCCTCGCCGCCGGCCACATCAAGCGCGCCGTGCAGACCGGCGGCGAATTGCCCCTCGAGTACGGCCTCGCCCTCGAGCGCGAGCTGCAGGCCAAGCTCTTCGCCAGCGACGACGCCCGCGAGGGCCTTGCGGCGTTCGTCGAGAAGCGCAAGGCCGTGTTCTCGGGGAAGTAGGCGGGGGGGACGTCCACGGGTAACCGGTTTTCGTCTTGATTTGTCGGCCTGAACGGATGTCTAGATATGGCCACCATGCCCAAGCCCCAAACCGAGCAACTGCATTTCTTTCGCGTGTCCAAGGACGAGGCCGCTGCGAAGGCCGACGGCGAAGTGTTCACGCAACCCTGGGTGGTTGAGCTCATCCTGGACCTGACCGGATACGCCGCGACCTCCGACCTCGCGGCTTCCGTCGCGGTGGAACCTTCGTGCGGCCAGGGCGCCTTCTTTCTCCCGATGCTCGACCGTTTGATCGAGAGTTGCCGGACCCACGGCAAAGACATCCGCTCGGCAACCCATGCGCTCCGCGCGACCGATCTTCAACCAGGTAACGTGGAAGTCACGAGGCGACTCGCCCTCGCGCGGCTGGTTCAGTGCGGAGTGGATCCGGACACCGCGCGTTCGCTCGTCGAATCCTGGATCCGCGTGGGTGACTATTTGCTCGATCCGGGTACCCCTTCCGGTGCCGATTTCGTCATTGGGAATCCGCCCTATGTCAGACTCGAGAACATCCCCGACGCGCGATGCGACGCATACCGCGCGGCGTGCCTGACGATGCGTGGTCGCAGCGACCTCTTCGTCGGTTTCATCGAACGTGGCCTGCGAGATCTGAAACCGGACGGTACACTGGGGTTCATCGTCGCTGATCGATGGATGCGAAATCAGTATGGCGCGGACCTCCGGCGCTTCGTTGGAGGCAGCTTCTCGGTCGAGGTCGTCGTCGAGATGCACGATGTTGCTGCGTTCGAGGACGACGTTGCGGCTTATCCCGCGGTCGTTGTCATCCGCCGTCGCGCGCAAGGGCAGGCTCGGGTTGCGCGGTCAACGAGTGCGTTCGGTCCCGACTCCGCCCGTCGCCTTGTCCGCTGGCATGCGAATCCCGCGGCGTCCGGCCTGACAGCCGATGGCATCGAGGGTGCCGTCCTGGATGGGTGGTTCCGCGCGGACGAGCCCTGGCCGACGGGCACGATTGAGCAACTCGCAGTCATTGCCGAGCTCGAGTCGAAACTCCCGGCCATGGGCACCGCGGAGAGTTCTACGCGTGTTGGCATCGGTGTGGCGACGGGAGCCGACGACCTCTACCTGACGCGGAACCCGAACCAGGTCGAGGCGGACCGACTGTTGCCCGTCGTTATGGCCAGCGATGTCCGGACCGGCTCACTTCAATGGTCGGGGCACTACCTGGTGAATCCCTGGAAGGATGGTCGGCTGGTCGATTTGTCAGACTATCCGAAACTCGCGGCCTATTTCGATGCCAACGCTGATCGAATCCGGCGCCGACACACGGCGGTCAAGAACCCCGCGCGTTGGTTTCGCACGATAGATCGGGTGGACCCCACGCTCCAGCAGCGTTCCAAACTCCTGTTCCCGGAGATGAAGGCGACCGCTCATCCCGTACTGGATGAGGGCGGGTACTATCCGCACCACAACCTCTACGCCGTGACTTCCGACGTTTGGGATCTTGAGACGCTCGGGGGCCTCTTGCTCTCCGATCTTGCGAACCTCTTCATCGGAGCCTACTGCGTCCGCATGCGTGGTGGGACGATGCGCTTCCAGGCGCAATACCTCCGGCGGATTCGCCTGCCACTCCCTGATGCCGTGACAACCACTCAGGCGCGTGAACTGGGACGGGCGTTCCGCCAGCGTGACGTCGGCCTGGCGACGGCTGTGGTTGCTGAGGTTCTGAAGATCGATTTCGCCCGCCTCATTGGCGTGACACAGCGGCGAGCAGCCTGAACCATGGAGACAACTGACAAGAGCAGCCCGGGCGAACATGGGGTGCCTGTAAGCCCCTGGTCACCGACAGAGCCACGAAGATTCCTGACGGACGACCAGGCGCTGGTGAGTGTCCTCTCCGGGCCCATCGCTGCAAAAGCCAAGTCTCAATCGGGTGCGCTCGCCCGGGCATTCGATGTCTGGCTCGCCGGGGAACTGCGACGTGCGGGCTTCGACCCGGATGCGGTCTGGCCGAGGGCTTTCCCGCCCCGTGTGCTTCCGCGCGAAGTCGCGACGCTCCTGCGAGCGGCGCCGCCGGCCGGGAAGACGCTCCTGAACGAGATGATCACCCGCTCACCCTCTGTCACCCCGAATGACGCAAAGATTCTCGGGAGAGCCTATGTCAAGCAGGTCGATGTGGTCATGTCGAGTTGGAACGCGGGTCCCGAGGTCCTGATCTCGACGAAGACGATGGTGTCATCATTCGGCAAGAACCTCGCGAGTCGATTCGAAGAAGCATACGGCGATGCAAAGAACCTCCGCGGGCGCCATCCGCTCGCTGCCATCGGATTCGCGTTCCTGCTTCGCAGCACTGCCCTCGCCGAGCCCGGACCATTGCATCGAGCCCTTGACATGCTGCGCAAGCTCAAGGCCGAGTTCGACGTCTACGATGCGACGTGTCTGGTCGTCGCGGAGTGGCCGGATGATGGCAGTTCGGTCCTCCTCCTGCCGGAAGCCGTGCCGGACGATCTGTCTGCAGGTGCCTTCCTGACTGGGATGGTCGACGCCGTGCTTTCGCGTTCGCCGATCTCGATGCACGTCGCCGCTCGGCGCCTCCGGGAGGGTGATCAGAGCATTCCCATCTCGGATGAGTCAGACGCGGACTGAAGCCGGCAGCCCGATCACCCCCATGCGCCTCCTCCTCGCCACCCCGCCGATGACGCAGCTCAACACGCCGTACCCCGCGACGGCGTATCTGACCGGGTTTCTGCGGCAGCACGCCGCGGCGCTGAACCTGACGGTGACGCAGGCGGATCCGGCGTTGCTGCTGTTTCTGCGGCTCTACTCGCGGGCGGGGCTCTCACGGGTGGCCGAGACGCTCGGGGCGCGGGCGGGCGCGGCGTCCGGCCGGTCCGGTATGCGCGTGCCGCCGCCGCCGGCCTGCATCGCGCGGTTTCTGGCCGAGCCCGCGCGGTACGCGGCGGTGGTCGAGCCGACGATCCGGTTCCTGCAGGGGCGCGATCCGGCGCTGGCGCTGCGCATCGTGGGGCGGGCGTATCTGCCCGAGGGGCCGCGGTTCGCGCATCTGGCGCCGCCGCCGGGGACGGACGACGCCGCCGAGCCGGACGCCTCGCTGACCTGGGCCTTCGGGGCGCTCGGCACGACGGAGCAGGCACGCTACCTGGCGAGTCTGTTCGTCGACGACGTGGCCGATGTGTTGCGCGAGGGCATCGACCCGCATTTTCAGCTTTCGCGGTACGGCGAGCGGCTGGCGGCGAGCGCGCCGACGTTCGATCCGCTGTCCGTGGCCCTGGCGGCGCCGCCGACACTAGTCGACGAGGCCCTCGAAGCCATCACGGCCGAGCTCGTCGAGGTCCACCGTCCGGACGTCGTGGGTCTGTCGGCGCCGTTCCCCGGCAATGTGTACGGGGCGTTCCGCATGGCGCAGACGATTCGCCGTCTGTCGCCGCAGACCCGCCTCATCCTGGGGGGCGGCTGGGTGAACACCGAGCTGCGCACGCTCCGCGAGCCGCGTGTGTTCGACTTCTTCGACTATGTGACGCTCGACGACGGCGAGCGCCCGCTGCTGAACCTGCTGACGCACCTCTCCGGGGGCGACGCACCGCTGGTGCGGACGTACGTGCGCGAGGCCGGGGCGGTGGTGTTGCGCGACGACCGCACGCAGCACGACATTCCGACGCGCGAGACGGGCGTGCCCACCTACGACGGCCTGCCCCTCGACCACTACGCCTCCGTCTTCGAGATGCTCAACCCCATGCACCGCCTGTGGTCCGACGGCCGGTGGAACAAACTCACGGTCGCGCACGGCTGTTACTGGAAGAAGTGCAGCTTCTGTGACATCTCGCTGGATTACATCGGTCGGTACGAACAGACGGCCACGGATGTGTTGATTCGCCGCATTCGTGCGATGGTGGAAGAGACCGGGCAGACGGGCTTTCACCTCGTCGACGAGGCCGCCCCGCCCGCCGCCTTGCGCGCGCTCGCCGAGCGCCTGATCGCGGAGGACCTGCACATCACCTGGTGGGGGAACATCCGCTTCGAGAAGGCGTTCACGCCCGAGCTGTGTCGTCTGTTGGCCCGCGCGGGGTGCGTCGCGGTCAGCGGGGGGCTCGAGGTGGCCTCGGACCGCCTGCTGACGCTGATGCAGAAGGGCGTGACGGTGTCGCAGGTGGCCCGCGTGACGCGCGCGTTCACGGACGCGGGCATCATGGTGCACGCCTATCTCATGTACGGTTTCCCCACGCAGACGGTGCAGGAGACGGTGGACAGCCTCGAGCGGGTGCGACAGTTGTTCGAGGCGGGGTGTATTCAGTCGGCGTACTGGCACCGCTTCGCGGCGACGGCGCACGCGCCCATCGGCCTGCATCCCGAGCGCTTCGGCATCACGCTGCGGCCGCTGCCCGAGATCACCTTCGCGCACAACGACCTCGAGTTCGACGACCCCGTCGACCCGACCGGCGCCGACCGCGACCGCCTGCGGCGCGGGTTGGAGAAGGCCCTCTACAATTTCATGCACGGCCTCGGCCTCGAAGAAGACGTGCGCGTCTGGTTCGAGGACCGTCCGGCGGCCGGCCCGCGCGGCGCCTCGCGTCCCCGGTCGCAGCGCGGGGGCACCGACAAGCAGGCCGTCCCCCCTGCGAAGGTGCCCCGGGATCTCATCGCCCGGGCCCTCGCCGGCGAGGGCTGACCCGGACGGAGACACACACGAAGGTCACGGAAACGGCCAACCGTTCGGCCGGCAACGCCCGAGGCCCTTCGTCTGTTGTTGCATCACCGGCGCGAGCCGGCCTCGGCCGGGGCAGTCCTTGTGATCGTGACCGAGCACGTGCCCGACCTCGTGATTGACGAGGTAGCGCCGATACTGTTCGAGGGCCTCGGGCCCGGGGCCGTACCACTCGACGCCGAGGGCCCAGCGGTAGAAGGTCAGGACGGCCACGCCCGGTTTCGCACAGGACAGAAAACCACCGGTGATCCACGGGTCGCAGAGCCGAGCGCTCGTCGCCGGTGTGGCGAGCACCACGGTCACGTCGGCCTTCCCTTCGGTCTTGCGGGCGAACGTCCGCTCGCCGTCCCGACCCCAACTGCGCCGATCGTTCAGGGTGTCGAGCACGTAGGCGGCGAAGACCTCGCCATCGACGGGGAGCGTTTGTTCGACCTCGACGCGGACGGTCGTGAGCACGCCGTTGCCCGGGGCGGGCACCTCGCCCGGGACGACGGTGAATCGCCCGGGACCGCGCCACTTCCCGTCGCGCGCCGTGAGCCCCGCCGTCCGGTCCGCGTCCGTGAGCGGATCGGTGGGCTTGTGTGCGGGTCCCTGCGCGCGGACGGGGGCGTCCGTGAGCAGGGTCACCGCCAGCGCCACGGCGCCGCCGGCAAGCTTCCGCATCAGCCGCCGTGACTCGGGAAAGGGCCCGCGATGGCGAGTGTCTCGTCGCGTTCGCCCTGCATGTTGACGAAGAGAATCGTCCCATCGGGCGAGAAACACGGCCCCGTGAATTCATCGCCGGGCGCTTCGCCGGGGGAGACCGGGGTGTTTCGCGGATTGCGCGCGAGGTCATACAGATCGCCGGCCGGCGTCAGCCCGCGCATGTACTGGTGGGTGATGACCGCGTCCGAAGAGTAGTTGTCCTCGCAGATCAGAAGATCACCCCACGGCGCGCGCGCCAGGTTGTCCGGCAGCGACAGCGTGCGGGGGTCCTCGACCTGGATCATCAGGCGCAGGCGGTCCCGACCGGGTGTGTCCCCGGGGGTGAGCCGGAAGAGCTGACCCTTGCCGAGCCGACCGCCCTGGGTCGCCGAAAACCACGCCGCGCGGCCGTCCCAGACGATGCCTTCACATCGGCAGAAGCGCGTGGCGGCCGGCACCTGACGCCGGCAGGGCACCTCGCGGGCGTGTGGGTCGGGCACGGGCAGCCAGGTGACCTCGGCGTCGAAGTCCGGCGGCAGAACGGCCCGGCCGGGTTCGTGTGTCGTCGGCCGGCCGGGGATGGACATCACTTCGAGTCGCCCCGCACCGAAGGGATCGCCGGCGGACGCCGGCACGAAGCGGTAGAAGCAGGCGTCCGGCGCGTCCTCGGTCATGTAGACGACGCCGTTACCGAGCGCGACGCCCTCGCGGCGCAGGCGTCCCCAGGCGTCGAGCCGGCGGGGTCCCGGGCCGCCGGCGACCGGGGCCGCGGGCGAGATCAGATACGGGTACCCGTGCCCGGGCGTGTCGGTCTCTTCACAGCTCACCCAGCCCTCGGCGAACCGCCCGCCCGAGCAGTTGCAGTCCGTGCCCGTGAGGGCCATGCGGGTCGAACGCACGACCGGGCCACCCGGCGCCTGCCCGGCGAGCGCGGCCCGCAGGGCGACGGGGTCGACGACCAGCCGACTCACGCCCCCGTGCATGGCCGGGTCCACCGGCGCGTCGGTGGCGCCCCACCGCACGATCTTCGCCTGCCCGGTGTAGCGGTACTCGTCGACCCACGCGGCGTCGCCAATCTCGTGGTTGCGCAGCAGCGTCCAGGTGCCGTCCGGGTTCTCGAAGCACGCCATGCCGTCGAGGCAGCCCGGCACGGGGCGCCCGTCGTCCAGGGCGTCCACCCCCGCGCGCTGGAGCGACACGCAGGCGAACCCCGCGGGCAGGTCGAGCAGGGCGCCGGGGCGGGTGATCAGCGGCCCGAACCGACCGGGGGCGCGACCGCCTGCGCCGCGGGCCTCGGGCGACGGCAACGGGCCGGAGCGGCAGCCGAGCAGGGCGAGCTGCGCGGCGGAGAACGCGGCGAAACGGAGCACGTCTCGGCGGGCGAGGGACGCCGGGGGCGGAGTCGAAGGCATGGCCCGACAACCATGGCGCAACCCGCGGCCGGGCGCGTGACAAATCCGCGAAAACCCGTGCGACGGTCGGGCCTCGGGACCGTCGTGGCAACCATGGCACACTCGGTGGGTGCTCATCGCGCTCAACAAACCCTTCGGGGTGGCCTGCAAGTTCAGCCCCTCGCCGAGCGGGCCGACGCTGGCCGACTTCGTGCCCGTGCCCCACGTCTACCCGGCCGGCCGCCTCGACACGGACAGCGAGGGCCTGCTGCTGCTGACCGACGACGGGCCGCTGCAAGCCCGGCTCTCGGATCCGCGCCACAAGCTGCCGAAAGAGTACTGGGTGCAGGTCGAAGGCGAGCCGACGGACGCGGCCCTCGAGACGCTGCGGCGGGGCGTGGATCTGGGCGACTTCGTCACGCGCCCGGCCGAGGCCCGGCGCCTCGAACCGTCGCCGGAGCCGCAGCTCTGGCCGCGCACCCCGCCCATCCGGTTCCGCGCGCACATCCCGACGACGTGGCTCTCGCTCACGATCAGCGAGGGCAAGAACCGGCAGGTGCGTCGCATGACGGCGCGGGTGGGGTTTCCGACGCTGCGTCTCGTGCGCGTGCGCATCGGGGCGCTCGGTCTCGACGGCCTGACCCCCGGCGCCTGGCGGGCGATCGACCCGATCCTGCCGTTCGGGCCTGCCAACGCGCGACGTCCGCCTGACAAGCGGGGATGACACGCCGGCCGGCCGGGCACGTCGAATCGCGGGCATTCACGGGGACAACCCCCTCGAAATCGTGGCTCGGGTGTTGCATGACTGACACCGAACGCCATTTTTCGCCCGAGCCCGTCCATGCCGATGCCGATGCCGATGCCCGTGTCCACGCGTACCGCGTCCAAGAGTCTGTTCTTCGCGCGCCCCGCAGCCGCGCTCCTGGCGCTGGCGCTCGCCGCACCGGCGTGCGGTGACGGCGGCGGCAGTGACCCGGCCTCGGCCGGCGGCGCTTCGGACGTACCGGACGCGGCCCCGGGCGGCGCGGGCGGCGAAACCGGCGGTGAAAGCGGCGGCGCGGGCGGCGAAATCGGTGGCGCTGGCGGTGAAAGCGGCGGCGCGGGCGGCGAGACCGGCG
>JAKLJY010000141.1 GCA_023150895.1 Myxococcota bacterium
CCCCCGCGAAGGGGCCTCGACACCGGTCCGGGTTACCAGAACACGCTCCTGGCCGCCGCCGCGCTGGTCCTTTTGCCCCGCGCCGGCGGGCACGTCGAGGCGGGTCACGACCTCGGCCTCGAACCGGACCTCCGTGGCCGGGTCTTCGCGCAGCTTTCGCCGACGATCGTGGCGGGCTCGACGTGGCGGCTCGACCTCGAGGTCGGCCTGGAAACGTGGTTTCGAGAGAACGCCCGTCACGAGACTCGCGTCCGGCTCTCTCCGCAGCAGATCCGCTATCCGGTGTCGGCGCACGTCCGATTTCCGCTCGACGGCGGCCGAGCCGCCTGGGGTCTGTTCGCGTTTCATCAGTCGAACCATGACGTCGACGTCACCGACGCCCGGCTGAACACCGAGACGCTCGCGTATGAAATCTATGGGGCCGAGTATCTGGGAAAGCGCTGGCGGGCCTTCGCCGGGCTCGTCTACGACCGCGGAACGACACTCGCGCTCGAACGGCAGAACTGGCCGTTCGAATACACCTTCGCCACGATGGGGACCACGGTGCGCCATCCCGTCTGGCGCGTCGTGGACGCGGGCGGCAGTGTCGTCCTGGCGTTCCACCGCGACGGAGGGACGCAGATACCACACCTGCGACTCGACGGCGCAGTGGATGTCGGCGCGACGTTCACGGGCTCGGCCGGCGCGCTTCGCCCGTTTCTGCGCTGGCAGCGCTTCGAGGACTATCAGCACCTGGGCGATGCCCCCCGGCAGGTGCTGATGCTCGGCCTCGAGATCGCGACGTCGACGCCGGACGGCTGACATTCCGGCCGTTTCTGGTAAGGTCCCGCGCCATGCTCCCCCCCCAGACGCGGCCCGGACGCGCGGCGTTCTCGTTCATCTTTCTGACCGTCGCCCTGGACATGCTGGCCCTGGGCATCATGATCCCCGTCTGGCCGCGTCTCGTGATGCAGCTCGAGGGCGGGGACATGGCCCGCGCCGCGTTCATGACGGGCGTCTCGGGCTTCCTGTGGGCGGCGATGCAGTTCGCGTTCTCGCCGGTCCTCGGGGCGCTGTCGGACCGCGTCGGGCGCCGGCCCGTCGTGCTCCTGAGCAACCTCGGCCTCGGTCTCGACTACGTGCTCATGGCGCTCGCCCCGACGATGGGCTGGCTGATCCTCGGCCGGGTCCTCTCGGGCATCACCTCGGCGAGCTTCTCGACCGCGAGCGCGTACATCGCCGACGTGACTCCGCCGGAGAAACGCGCCGGCCGCTTCGGCCTGCTCGGTGCGGCCTTCGGCCTCGGTTTCGTCATCGGTCCGGCGGTGGGCGGGGTCCTCGGCGGCATCGACGTCCGCTTGCCGTTCTGGGTCTCGGCCGCCCTGAGCCTCGCCAACGCGGCCTATGGCTTCTTCATCCTGCCCGAATCGCTCCCGCCGGAGCGGCGCGCCCCGCGCCTGGATCTGCGCCGGGCGCAGCCGTTCGCCACATTGCAGCGGCTCCTGCAGGCGCCGGCCCTCAAGGGTTTCGCCGTCGTCGCGTTCGTCAGCGCGCTCGCGCACGAGTCCCTGCCGCACACCTTCGTCCTGTCGTCCGTGGCCCGGTATGGCTGGACGGAGCGCGACACGGGCCTCGGCCTCATGGCGGTCGGCATCGTCTCGGTCATCGTCTCGGGCGGCGTCGTCCGGCCCACGGTGCGGCGCCTCGGCGAGCGCAAGGCCGTCTACTTCGGTTACGTGACGGGCGCGCTCGGCTTCGCGGTGTATGCCTTCGCGCCGACCGGCGCGCTGTTCTTCGTCGGCGTCCCGTTCGCGGGTCTGTGGAGCGTCGCGGGGCCCGCGCTCCAGGCGCTGATGAGCCGCGAGATGCCCGCGGACGAGCAGGGCTCGTTGCAGGGCGCGCTCGCCAGCCTCCGGGGCGTCGCCGACATGATCGGCCCCCTGCTGTTCACCCGCGTCATGATGGCCGGGGCGGAGGCGACGGGCACGCCCGCCGGCGCCGGCGCGCCCTTTCTGTTGTCGGCGGTTCTTCTGGTCGCCGGTTGCCTGCTGCTCGCGCGGGTGCGTCCCCTCACGTCCGGCCCCGTTCGTGCCGAGGGAGATCCGGTGAGTCCGGGGACGACGTAGGCGTCCGTTTACACAGCTCTACACAGTTCTACACGGTTCGACGGTTTCGGGCCCTCGCCTCCGACCATTCCGGTTTGGAGGCGTGCTCGAAATGCGAGCGAAATCAAGGAGAGTCGGATGGGAAGTTCGAAGTCTGGCTGGCGGCGCCTGCGGCCCGAGTGGCTGCTCGTCTCGGCGACGTGCCTGTGGGTCGGTTGCGACGCCGCCGGTGGCCTCGTCAATGGCGATGACGCCGCGCGCGGTGGTGGAGAAACGCTCGACATGGGCCCGACCGGTGGCATTCCCACCGGCGGCATCCCCACCGGGGGCAGCACAGGCGGCGACCCCACGGGCGGCTCGACCGGCGGCACTACCGGCGGCGACCCCACGGGCGGCAGCATCGGCGGCAGCGCCGGCGGCAACGGCGGCGAGCCCGTCGGCGGCGGCATCAAGCCGGATGCCGGCATGGGCGGCGAGCCCGTCGGCGGCAACGGCGGCGAGCCCGTCGGCGGCAACGGCGGCGAGCCCGTCGGCGGCAACGGCGGCGAGCCCGTCGGCGGCAACATGGGCTGCGAGCCCGTCGCCGAGATCTGCAACGGCGTCGACGACGACTGCGACGGCGACGTCGACGACGGCTTCGACCTCGGCGGCGCCTGCACCGTCGGCGAAGGGGCCTGTACCGGGCTGGGTGTCTTCGTTTGCGCCGAGGACGGCACCGCGGTCTGCAACGGGGTCATCCCCCCGGCGACGCCCGAGGTCTGCGACGGCCTCGACAACGACTGCAACGGAGACGTCGACGACGGCATCGAGGGCGTCGGCGCCCCCTGCGAAGCGGGCGAAGGCGCCTGCCTCGTCATGGGCACGATCGTCTGCGGCGGCGACGGCTCCCTGATCTG
The DNA here is from genome assembly GCA_023150895.1 of Myxococcota bacterium. Classification (GTDB taxonomy): domain Bacteria; phylum Myxococcota_A; class Bradymonadia; order UBA7976; family UBA1532; genus CAINDO01. The sequence goes on from JAKLJY010000141.1 coordinate 2,981, forward strand.
CGACGCGCGCGCCGGTGATGGCGGCCCCGAGCGCTGCGACGGGCTCGACAACGACTGCAACGGCCGCGTCGACGACGTGATCGGCCTCGGCGACTTCTGCGTCGTCGGCCTCGGTCAGTGCGCCGGGGAAGGCTTCACCGTTTGCGGCGCGGGCCCTGAGCCCGTCTGCAACGCGGTCGAGATGCCGGCGGGCCCCGAGGTCTGCGACAGCGTCGACAACGACTGCAACGGCGCGGTGGACGACGTGCCGGGCGGCTGCGGCCCGGCCGATCCCTGCGAGGGCGTCGTCTGCGACTTCGGCCAGGTCTGCAACGACGGCGTCTGCGTCGGCATCGGCGCCGAATGCGCCGGCGTCGAGTGCCCGATCGGTCAGGTCTGCGTCGCCGGCGGGTGCGTCGACGGCGTCTCCCTCGGACAGCTCTCCGGCTATGGTCACCACGGCACGTGCGAGACCTGGAACGCGTGCAACGACGCACAGACCTGTGCCGATGCCGCGTGCGGGTTGGCCGGTCACGGCGAGGCGATCGCCTACAACGTGAACGGCTGCCAGGACGTGCCCGGCCTCGACTGCAACCTCTTCCTGACCCTCGAGCCGGCGAGCCTCGACGACCAGTGGGGCGGCTTCTGCAACATCCCCGTGGCCTGGGACGTGCGCTGTGCGCCGGCCTGGGAGAACGGCGATGTTCGCCTCGCCGGCGGCGACTCGCCCGAGCACGGCCGCGTCGAGACGTTCTTCAACGGACAGTGGGGCACGGTCTGCGACGACGTCTGGGATCTCGCCGACGCCGACGTCGTCTGCCGCCAGCTCGGTTACGCCGGCGCCAGCGAGGCCATCTTGAACTTCGGGGGCGGCGCCGACCCGATCTGGCTCGACGACGTGAGCTGCATGGGCACCGAAAACTCGCTGGGCCTGTGCCCGGCGGCGCCCGTCGGTCAGCACAACTGCGTCCACGGGGAGGACGCCGGCGTGCGCTGCCTCGCCCCCGGCCAGTGCCTCGTCGACGCCCACTGCGGCGCCGGCCTCGCCTGCGTCGAGGGGCGGTGCGACGTGCCCCCGCCGGTCGATCCGTGTGCGGAGGTCGTCTGCGCCCAAGGTGAGATTTGCGTCGACGGCCGCTGCCTCGGTGGGATCGAGCTCGGCGCGGGCGTCGGCTTCGGCGCGCACGGCTCCTGCGACTCCTGGAACGCCTGCGGCGACGCCGCCACCTGCGCAAACGCCGCGTGCAGCTTCTACGGCCACGGCGACGCCATTCGCTGGACGGAGGGGCGCTGCACGGACGACAACCTCTTCTGTCGCCTCTTCTTCGAGGTGCCGGCCAATCTCGATGCGCAGTGGGGCGGGGGCTGCAACATTCCGGCCGCCTACGACGTCACCTGCCGGCCGGCCGAGCAGAACGGTGATGTCCGCATCGTCGGCAGCGCGCCGAACAACGGCCGCGTCGAGGTCTTCTTCAACGGCGCCTGGGGCACCGTCTGCGACGACGCCTGGGATCTTCTCGATGGCGACGTCGTCTGCCGTCAGCTCGGGTTCCCCGGCGCGCGCCAGGCCATCCAGCAGTACGGCGGCGGCGCCGATCCCATTCACCTCGACGACGTGCAGTGTGCCGGCGGCGAACGTCGGTTGAACCTCTGCCCGGCCTTGCCCGTCGGCCAGCACAACTGCGTCCACCAGGAAGACGCCGGGGTGATCTGCCTGCTGCCCGGTGAGTGCCGCGACGACGCGCAATGCGCCGACGGCGACGTCTGCGTCGAGGGCCTTTGTGTGCCGCCAGCCGGTCTGTGTGGCGGCCGCATCTGCCGCGAGGGCGAGTCCTGCGTCAACCAGCAGTGTGTCGCCGGCATCAATCTCGGCGCACTCAACGGGTACGGCCACCACGGGACGTGTGAGACGTGGAATGGCTGCAACGATGGCGCCACCTGCGCCAACGCCGCTTGCGCGCTCAACGGGCAGGGCCCGGCGGTGGCGTGGCAGGAAGGCAACTGCCAGGACGTCGCAGGCGCCGACTGCAACCTCTTCCGCGGCCTCGACCCCCTGGACATCGACGACCAGTGGGGCGGGTTCTGCAACGTGCCGATCGCCTACAACATCGTCTGCCAGCCGGCCGGTCCGCGCTGCGGCGACGCGGTCTGCGCCCAGGGCGAGCACTGCGTCAACCAGCAGTGCGTCGCCGGCAACGCGCTCGGCGAGTTGGCCGCGTTCGGCCACCACGGCTCGTGCGATACATGGAACTCCTGCAACGATGGCGCGACCTGCGCCGATGCCGCCTGCCGCCTCAACGGCTTCGGAGATGCCGTCGCCTGGCAGGAGGGCCGCTGCACCGACGTGCCCGGCCTCGACTGCAACCTCTTCAATGCGTTGCCGGACAACCTCGACGATCAGTGGGGCAACTTCTGCAACATCCCGGTCGCCTACAACATCGTCTGCGGCGCGCCGGTCGCCAACCTCGGCGCGACGAACGCGTTCGGTCACCACGGCAGCTGCGAGACGTGGAACCAGTGCGGCGACGCGCAGACCTGCGCCAATGCCGCCTGTCGCCTCAACGGGTACGGCGACGCCGTCGGGTTCTCCGAGGGGCGTTGCCTGGACGTGCCCGGCCTCGACTGCAACCTCTTCAACGGCCTGCCCGACAACCTCGACGATCAGTGGCCGAACGGGTGCAACATCCCCGTCGCCTACGACATCGACTGCGCGCTGCTCGTCCGCTGAGCCCCCTCGCCGCATAAGCCGGCGTTTTTCCCTTCAGAACCCCGCCCCTCGTCCGATACTGCGATCAGACTCCCATGATCGCAGGCCATGGACTTCTACGACATCCCCCCGAGCCGCACGCCCCCTTCGTCGTCGTCCTCCGATGACGACGCGTCGACACGCGAGTCACGCCCGTTTCTGGGCGTCATGTTCGAGTGCTGCAAGGTCTACGCGCGGGTGTACCGCAACGCGGCAGGTACGCACTACATTGGCAACTGCCCGCGCTGTGCGAAGGGCGTCCGGTTCCGGATCGGCGAGGGCGGGCAGAACGGCCGCTTCTTCTCCGCGGGCTGACGCCCGGTCCCGGCGACGCGCGACTCAGGGCGTGCGGCGCATCGCGAGGACATCGGCGAGCAGTCGCTCGCTGCCCGTCGGCGTCAGCACGAAGACGTGACCGACCCCTTGCATCCACCATCGCCCGACGGACGTGCCGGCGCTGCACCCCGCATAGGCCCGGGCGCGGGTCTCCGGTCCCCGTGACGTCACCTCGGCGTCGAAGGGCTCACCGTCGACCGGTGGGGGTCCCGGGCAGCCGAGACGCTCGGCGAAGAACTCGACCGTCGCGTCTACGGAGCGCGCCTCGGCGTCGCCCTCGTAGGGGTGCGACTGGTCCTGGTCACCGTGGACGTGCAGCAGGTTCACGGGCGGGCCGCCCGCACACGTCTCGGGATCGAGCCGGTAGAGGATCGACACCGGGATGATGCCGGTGAAAAGCTCGGGGGCGTCACACCCGAGGCGATAGGCCATCGCTCCCCCGTTCGAGTGCCCGACGACGTAGATCCGCGCCGGATCGATGGGAGCGGCGGCGAGGGCCTCCCGCACCAGACCCGTCAGGTAGCCGATGTCGTCGGGTGAGCCGTCCCGAGCCGTGTTCCAGTGGGCGAACCCGCTCTCGTCGTTGAGGCCGTCCGGGACGAGCAGCGCGAAGCCGTCGGTCTCGACGCGGGCGCTGAACCCGAACTGCCGGTCGATGAGGAGGCTCGTGGCCCGGTAGCCGTGCAGCAGGAGCACGAGCGGATACCCGGCCGCCGGGGGCGGTGTGGCCGGCAGGCGCAAGGTCGTGGGGCGGTCGCCCCCGAGCCGCGGTGGTGGCGGCGGCGGCTGCGGCGGCGCGGCGTCGGGCGTGGCCGCGTCGGGCTCGAGCGTGGCCGCGTCGGGCGCGGGTGGGGCCGCCGCGTCCGGCTCGGGCGTCGGCGCGACGTCCGGCGCGGGTGTGGACGCGGCGTCCGGCGCGGGGGCGCTGGCGGCGTCGGGGGTCACCCCTTCGCCACCGCCGTCACTTGCGGCGTCGCCACAGGCCGCCACCACGGTCGCCAGACCCAGAACGGCCAGGAGGCGCGGCCTGCCCCTCAAGGCACGACCTCACACGTCTGCACCGCCGGGGCGTCCTCGCCCACCGCCTCGCCGGCTGCGATGACCGCCTTGCGCATGTTGATGATCTGCGCGGCGTTGTCGGCCACGTTGAGCAGCCCGATGTAGAGCCGCCCCCCCTCGGCCGGCAGGCAGCCGGCGGTGAGCGTGACGGCCTGCTGGAACGTCCCGCCCGGGGTCTGGGTCGCCTCCGGGACCGAGACCCGCTGATCGGCGGTGACCTCGAGCGTGCGGCCGTAATCGAACTCGAGGGGCGTGCCGGCGCGCACGGCGACGTCGAGTTTGCCGACCCCGCCCCCGCCGAAGCCCGGGATGCCCCCCCCGGCGGACATCGTCCAGCCGAGCTCGAGCACGACGGTGCCGGGCTCGAGGTCGACATACCACTGGTTGAATCCGGGGACGGCGTCGAGATTCAGGCCGACCGTCTGCCGCCCTTCGACGACATAGGGAACCTGATCGGCCGACTGGGCCGCGGAGAAGGTGCGCCACTCCTTGGCGCGCTCGCACCCGAGGACGCCGTGCTCGACGAGGAGGCCGCGGACCGTATCCAGCGCCTCCGGGGCGACGGCCTCGGTCTCGGCAAGCAGGAGCTCACCGGCCTGCTCGAAGCCGGGATCCTGCCCGATCTGCTCCAGCGCACCGAAGACGATGCGGTCGGCCGTCTCGGCGCCCAACGCGCCCCGAATGGCCCAGAGCGCCGCGCCGAAGATGCGCCCGTCCGCGTGGATCTCGTTGACGAGATCGTCCGGGCAGCGACGCTTGACCGCGAGGTCCCGGACCAGCGTGCTGGCGAGCTTGCCAATCCCGTAGCGTCCTACGACGGCGTAGTCGGCGATGGTCGCCGCGAAGTAGTCGGCGAGGGCCTCGTTCATGGCCCGCGGGGCGTCGTCGACCCCCTGACGGTCGAAGGCGCGGCCGTTCAGACGGCCCGTGCCGATGATGGCGTGTGTGTACTCGTGAATGATGACCGACGCGTCGTAGCTGAAGTCGTGCCCGGCCTGCCCGAAGATGATCGAGTCCGAGTCCCGGGGCGGCAGGCCGAGCTGCGACGCGAGGGCGTCCCAGCTCTCCTTCGGGAAATACGCCGCGTTCGCGAAGTCGTACCAGCCGTCCGGACCCGGGCTGAAACCGCCGATGGAGACGGGCGGCGTGATCTTGAACTCCAGGTTCACGATGGCCGGCAGCGGGAAGTCCATCCAGTCCACGCCGTGCGTGCCCTTGAAGTAGTCGTGGGCCCGCGTGACGTTGCGGTACATCATGATGCCCGCAAACTGGTCGTTTCCGTCCGACTCGTCCGCAGGCGGGACGATGCTGAAGTAGTTCCCGTCCGGATCGGGTCGGGTGTCCTGGACCTCGTGGCAGAGCGTTGCCGTGATGTTGCCGAAGACCGGCGCCGAGACGCCGCCCTCCTCTTTCAGACAGTTGAAGACCTGAACGGAACCGTTGGTGAGCCGCCCGTCCGGCGTCGTCGTCTCCGGCAGCGTCACGGGGGTCAGCTCGCCTTCGTCGGTCAACGGGTCGTGGAGGTAGTTGAAGCCCTTCGGCTCGCTGAGGTGCGGCGCCCACGCCATGTCGGGCGGCAGCGCGTCCGGCCCCGGCACCTCGGCGTCGACGACGGCGGGCGGGGGGGCGTCGGCGTCCGGGACGGCGGGCAACCAGCCCGAGCGTCCGCCCGGAGCGGCGTCCGGCGCGTCCGGATCGACGCTGCCCCCGCCGCCGCCCGTCGCGGCATCCGAACCGGGCTCTTCGACTTCGGTCGCAGCGCCACCGTCGTCGCCACAGGCCGAAATGAGCCCTGCCAGGAGGACGAGCAGGGTGTTCCATCGCTCGGTGTGCGCGGGCCGCTTCATCGGTGCACCATCGTTTCCTGGCCGACGACCCGGCCCGACACGCCCTCGACGAGCACGCGGCGCACTTCGAGGGGCGCGGGCCCGACGACGTCGACCTCGAACGCGGGGGTCGCGACCCCCGCCTGCACGAGCAGCACCGCCCGGGTCGCCGGCTCGCCCCGGGTGACCGGCACGCCGAGCGACGCCCGGGCAGCGGCGACGGCCCCCGCCGCATCGAGCTTCGCCGGCGCGACAGACGTCACGCGCCGCACCTCGTCGGTGTAGCCCTTGAGGCGACCCTCGGCGTCGAACGCGAACGTGACGCCCCCCCCGCGCACGGGCACGCCGGCGTGGGTCTGCTCGAAGCGGACGGAGCGGCCGCGTTCGACCCCCGGGACGAGCGCGGTCGGCCCCCCTTCGCCGAAGAGGCCCGGATACGTCGCGAGGAACGCCTGCACGCGGGCCGTGGGCGTCTCGCCCGCCAACGCGAGGCGCAGGCCGGTCGCCAGGCGCTCCGAGAAGCGCGCCGCCGGCGCCGCGGCCCGCAGACGGCTCAGCGCGTCGCCGGGGGCCACGACGGCCGCCGCCGGGCCCGGCTCCGGGGCCACCTGGGCGTTCGCCAGGGAGAAGCTACCGACGAGTGCGAGCCCGGCCAGTGTCGCCGTGCGGGCGCGCGGGCCGATGGGTCGAGGCGGTGCGGCGGTCGGTCGCTGCGGACCGGCGGACGGCACGGGGGACATGGGCAGGCTCCTGCTCGGCGGGATGGCCCCGCCGGAATGGGATCGAGGGCTTCGATTCGGTGTTCGAAACGGATGTCGGAGACGGCGGTGGGCGCACGCTACCGCAGGCAGGGACGGATGCGCCACGCCCCCAGGACGATTCACGCGCGCGGGGTCTTCACGGCGCGGGGCGGTCGCCGGGGTGCTGGCCTCCGTCGCCGCGGGCAGCGGGCACCGGCACGGCGACGGGCGCGGCGTCGAGGCCGAGCGCGGCGTAGTGCGCGGCCAGCGGTTCGATCGCCGGCGGATGCAAGAGAAACCGCGCCGCGCCCGCGAGGGACGGATTGACGGCGGCCCGGGCCGCTTCGAGGGCCGCCGGGACACAGAGGCCCCGCGCGAGCTCCGCCGCCAGCACCGCCGTGAACGTGCCGCCCGTATGGGGCAGGCGCAGCCCGGGGATGCGGTCCGCGCCGAGCTCGAGCGTCCCGGTCCCGTCGAAGACGAGATCCACCGGGTGCCCCTCCCGACGGCCACCCGTGACCACGACCCACGTCGGCCCGTCGTCGAAGAGCCGCTTCGCGGCCTCCAGCATGCCGTGGCGGTCCTCGCAGGGCCGACCGAAGAGGCGCTCGGCCTCGACGACGTTCACGATGACGACCAGCGCCAGGGGCAGCAGGTGGGCCCGAAATGCCGCGACCACCGCATCGCTCACCCGCGGCTCGCCCCGCGCGTCCAGAAACCCGGGATCGACGACCAGCCGCGGGTGGGCGAGGGCGGCGAGCTCCTCGGCCACGGACCGCACCGTGCCCGTTCCCCCGAGCCGACCGGCCTTGACGGCGTCGATGGGCATCGACGCGCGGACCTGTTCGAGCGCAGCCGAGATCTCATCGGCGGGCACGGGGCGCCCGGCGAGGAACGTCGGCACGACCGCGGCCCGGACGGCCCGCGCCGCTGCCGCGCGCGCATCCGCGAGCAGACCCGCCCGCCCCGTCGGATCGAGTTCCCCGAAGTAGACCGCCACCGCGGCGCGGTGGACGACGGCGACGGGGGGCGCCTCGGCCGGGACGATTTCGATTGTGGGCATGCGCGTCGCCTTCCATGCGGGGCGCGGATCATGCCGCAGCCGGGCGGCGAGGTCCACCGACGGCGCGCCGGCGAGCCCGTTGCCGCGTCCGGACGGTTGCCCCAAGATGCTGCGGGTGAACCGTCGCCCCCCCTCAGAGCCGCCCCCCGTGACCGCGCCCCGGTCCGTTCGCCGCGCGGCGCTGCGCGTGCGCCTGCTCGGGCTGTTCGTCTTCGGATGCGGGACACCCGTCGAGCACGCGGCCGACGCCGGCCCGGGCGAGTCGGACGCGACCGTCGACGCGGGCGGTGTCCCGCTGGCCCTCCCGCCCGGGTTGGCGGTCGGAACGCCGGTCGCGGGCACCTTCAGACAAGAGCCCGCGGGCGCCGGCCCCCGCCTCGTCTGGGTGGTCACGACGACGCTGGACGCCGCCGCCGTCGCGCGCGGGACGTTCACGTTGCCGCCGCCGCCCCCCGAGGCCGCGCCGACCCACCTGCACGTCGCGCTCGGGACGGCCGGGGCCCGGCAAGGCATCGCCTACGCCGCCCTGCCCCTGCCCGCCGGCGAGCCCCTCGCGATCTGGCCGCACCGCCCCGACTGTGACGCGGACGACGACGGCCACTACGCCTGCCGGGTCGATTGCTGCGACCCCTGGCCGCCCGCCCTGCGACCGCACGTGCTCGATTGCCTCGACGACGCCGCGACCGCGCTGCGCCTCGCGGAGGCCAGCGCCGGCGGCCCCCTGCTCGCCGACGCCAAGCGGCGCCGCGCCGACACCGCCCATGCGTTTCGCGAATTCGAGTCGCCGGTGGACTACTTCGAGTGCGGCAACGGACTCGACGATGCGTGCGCCGGGGGTGACGTGGTCTGCCAGCGCCGCCAGGACGCCGATCAGGACGGAGTCCCGGTCGGCCTCGACTGCGACGACGGCGATCCGGCCATCCACCCGGACGCGGTCGACCCCCCCAGGGACGGCGTAGACGCCAACTGCGACGGTCGCGACGCGGCGGGCACCGACCGCGATCTCGACGGCATCACCGCCGAGGGCCGCCCCGCAGACTGCGACGACACGCGCCCCGAAACCGCGCCGGGCCGCGCGGATGCCCCCTGCGACGGCCTCGACGACGATTGCGACGGACGCGATCCGTGCCCACCGCCCGGCCTGACCGACGCCGATCGCGACGGCGTCGCACCCGAAGGCGGCGACTGCGACGACGAGGACCCCGGCCGGTCCCCCCATCGGCTGGAGCGCTGCGGCGACGGGGTGGATCAGAACTGCGATGGCGTCGATCCGCCCTGCGCGCCCGACGACGGCGACGGAGACGGCATCGGCGCCGCCCGCGACTGCGACGACGCCGACGCGACCCGTTTTCCCGGCGCACCGGAACGCTGCGACGACGCCGTGGATCAGGATTGTGACGGCCGCGACCTGCCCTGCAGCGGGGCGGTCGATCGCGATCTGGACGGATACCCCGTGCCCGGCGACTGCGCCGACCGCGATCCGGGTCGCCACCCGGGGGCGCCGGAGCGCTGCAATGGCCTCGACGACGACTGCGACGGCGTCGCGGACGAGGGCCCGCCCGGCCTCGATCGGGATGGGCTCGCGCTCACGCCCTGTGTCGATGCCTGCGGCCCCGGGCGCGTGGTATGTCTCGAGGCCGGAGCGGGCTGCCGACTGAACACGCCCGCGGCCGAGCGCTGCAACGGGCGGGACGACGACTGCGACGGGGCCATCGACGACGGCCTGACGGTCGAGATGCCCTGTTACGACGGCCCGCCCGGCACGCGCGACGTCGGCGTCTGCCGCGCCGGGGTGACGCGGTGCGCCGACGGCGTCCCCCAAGACTGCAAAGGGCAGGTCGTGCCCGCAGCGACGGATACCTGCGACGGCCTCGACGACGACTGCGACGGGGCCGTCGACGAAACCCCCGCCCCCTGCTATGGCGGCCCCGAGGGCACGCGAGGCGTCGGCGTCTGCCACGCGGGCCGGCGCCGCTGCGACGACGGCACGCCCGGCGCCTGCCAGGACGAGACGCTGCCGTCGTCGGAAGCGTGCAACGGCCTCGACGACGACTGCGACGGCACGCCGGACGAAGGCCTCGTCGAGCCGTGTGGTGACGAGGCGGGCGCGGCGGGCGTCTGTGGTCTGTGGGCGCGGACGTGCATCGACGGGGTGTGGGGCCCGTGCGGACCGGAGGCCGGCGCCGGCCTCGAGCGCTGCGACGGCCTCGACGACGACTGTGACGGCCTCGTCGACGAGGACTTCGACTTCGCCGCCGACGTCCGCCATTGCGGGGGCTGCAACCGGGCCTGCGCCGACGGCGACGTGTGCTGCGAGGGCGTCTGCGGCGACGGCCCCCTCTGTCGGCCTGCGCCGCGCCCCTGCGCGGACGCCGCGGCGTGTCCGCCGGATGCCCCCCGCTGCGAGCGCGGCCTGTGTACGGCCTGCCGGGCGGTCGACCACGAGGGCTGCGGGTCGGACGCCCTCTGTTGCCCGGTCGCCGGAGCGGCGCTCGCCTGCGTGGCGGGGGACGTCGAGTCCGGCTGCGAAGCCTGCGGAGCGCGTTGCGAGCCGGGCGCCGCCGATCGCTGCGTCGACCGCACCTGCCGCTGCGGCGACGGACCCGAATGCGTCGAGCCCACACCGTTCTGCGACCCCGGACGCGGGGCATGCGTCGAGTGCCTCGTCGCGGCCGACTGCGAAAACGCGCTCGGCGGCGCGCACTGCGTCGAGGGTCGCTGTCGCCCCTGCGACGGCGCGACCCACGCGGGGTGCGGTCCGCAACAGCTCTGCTGTCTCGATCGCTGCGTCGCGGCTGCGCCCGCCGGCCGCTGCGAAGCCTGTGCGGCCGGGTGTAATCCCGACACCGCCGACCGCTGCGTCGACCGCGCCTGTGCGTGCGGAGAAGGCCCCCCGTGCGCGTCTCCGGAGCGCCCGTTCTGCGTGGACGGCGCGTGTTCGGCCTGCCGGGAGGCGGCGGACTGCGGGCCGGGATTGCGCTGCGAGGCGGGGACCTGCGCCGGATGCGGTGCGCGCACGCCGTGCCCGGGCCGCGGTCCGATCCCCGTCTGCGAAGGCGGCGTCTGTCGCCCCTGCGCGGCGGATGCCGAATGCGTCGACCCCGAGGTGGGGCATCAGTGCGCCGGCGGAGCCTGCGGCGCGTGCGATCCCGCCGACGCCGCCGGGTGTCTGCCGGGCGGCCCGGCCCCGACCTGCGATGCGTCGACCCGCACCTGCCGCCCCTGCGAAGCCCAGGCCGACTGCCCCCCCGATCGCCCCGTTTGCGAGGCCGGTCGCTGCCGCGTCTGCACGGCGGCCGACCATGCGGGGTGCGACGAGGCCGGCGAGGCCCCCCTCTGCGCGGGCGGCCGGTGCGTCCCCTGCGCGTCGTCGCTCGACTGCGCCGCGCGGCCCGGCGCGCTCGACCACTGCTTCGCCGGGCGCTGTGTCGCCTGCCATCCGGGCGACGGCGCCGGGTGCGATCCGGCCGGCGTCACGCCCGTCTGTGACGCGCTCGGCCAGATCTGCCGGGCCTGCCGCAGCGACGCCGAGTGTCTTGCCGCCGGCGGTGGCGCCCGGTGCCTCGGCGGGGCCTGCGGGCCCTGAGACCCGGGCCGGGGCGTCAACCGGCGGGCGCCTCGAGCACGACGAACTTCACGCGCCGCGCGTCGCCCGGGGCGAGCCCGAGCACGGCCCGGGAGGTCAGCCCGGCGACGGGAACGCTCGCCGGATCAAACGACGGCGGGACTTTGGCCAGAAGGGCCCGTCCGTTCCGGGCCGCGAGCACGGCGGCGAGCAGCGGGAGGTCGGCCAGGGTCGTCCGCGTGCGGTTCCACGCCACACCCCACGGGGGATCGACGAAGAGCAGAACGGGGTCCGGGGCCCGGGCGAGGTGCTCGGTGACATAGGCGACGGCGTCCGCCTCGACGAACCGGATCGACGCCGCCACCCCGTACACCCGGGCGTTGTGGCGCGCGTCCGCGAGGCGACCGGCGTCGCGCTCGACCGCCACGACCCGATGGCCGGCACGGGCGAACCCGATGGCATTGCCTCCCGCGCCGCAGCCGAGATCCCAGACCTCGCGGGGCGGCCAGGCGCGAGCGAGGTCGAGCGCCAGGGCCTCCGGCGTCCACGAGTAGCGTCCCTCGTCGTCGAGGCGGACGCCCGGGCGCGTGAACCCGGGGGTGGTGTCCCGCCGGGCGCGGGCATCGGCCAGGCGCGCGGCCCTGACCGCAGCCCGAGGGACCGGCGGCGCCATCTCGACGGACGGCAGCCGCCCGCCCAGACCCTGTCCCCGCAGTGCCGCCCCGAGCGCAGCGGCCGCCGGGGTCGACAGCATTGCCTCGAAGCGCCCGGGCGCCGTCTCCCGCCAGGGCCCCGGGCCGAGCAGCGCCGCCGCGGGCGCCCAGGGCGGCATCCCCTCGACCACCACCGCGTGCATCATCGCCGCTCGAGGCGCTTCTTGCGCTTCTCGGCGGCCTCGGCGAGGGCCTCCGGCGAGCGCTTCGGAATCTCCCAGTTGATGGGCCGGCACTTGGGATGGGGCTGACCGATGGGCATGACGACCGGAAAGCCCCCGCCCTTGCACCCCGAGTACGGATCGACGTCGACGAACTGCACGCCCTCGGGCAACGTGAACGGGACGCGCTCGAGATCGGCGTAGAGCGGGCGCACCATGCGACCCCAGGCGGGTGCGATGGTCTCGCCGGCGATGGCCCAGATGGGGTGTCCCAGGTCGTGCCCGACCCAGTACCCGACGGCCATGTTCATCGCCACGCCCACGAACCAGAGATCCCGCCCCTGCTGGCTGGTGCCCGTCTTGCCGACGACCTCCCGGCTCGAGCCGAGCATGATGCGCGCCTCGAAGCCCGTGCCGCGCTCGTAGCTGTTCTTCATCAGGCCGTACATCTCGCCCGCGACCACCGGCTCCAGCACCTGCACCGTTGGGGCGGGCGCGCGCCAGACGGGCTTCCCCGTGCGATCGACGGCCACGCGAACGGCGCTGACGTCGACCCGCTTGCCGCCGACCGCGACCGTCGAAAGCGCGCCGACGAGCTCGGCCGCCGTGACCTCGGACGACCCGAGGCCGATGGAGGGGACCACGCGGATGTCGCCGCGCATGCCGAGCTTGCGCGCGAGGTCCGCGACCTTCTGCGGCCCCACGGCCACGACGAGGTTCGTGGTGGCGACGTTCATGGACTTGGCGAAGCCTTTGGCGACCGTCACCCACGGGTGATACAGGCCGTCCGAGTTGCGCGGGCTCCACTTGCCCTCGGGTGTGTCGAACGACGTGCGTTCGTCCGAGACCGTGTGGGCCGGCGTGAACCGGTACTGGCCGGTCTCGTCCTTCTCCGAGAGCACGGCCGCGTAGGCGACGGGCTTGATCGCGGAGCCCGGCGAGCGCCGCGCCTGAACGGCCCGGTTGAACTGGTCCCCCGGGACGCCCCGGCCGGCGACCGCGAACAGGGCGAGGCCCGTTTGCGGGTCGAGGCCGAACGCCGCGCCCTGCAGCGGATCCCGGCGCCAGACGCCGAACTCCGCCTCGAGCTCGCCGACGGAATTGGCCACCGCCACCTCCGCCTCGGTTTGCAGCGCGACGTCGAGCGAGGTGAAGATGCGCAGACCGCGGGCGGCGGGATCGCCCAGGGGGCACGCGCCCGCGGGTGTCGGCCGATCGGTCGGCTCGCCGGCCGGCCGGCAGAAGACCTCGGTCAGGAACTTGCGGGCCCACTGCGACCACAGCGGCCATCGGGGGGCGGGCGGCGTCGGGGTCCGCAGCACCACCGGCCGGGGCCGCGCGGCCTCCGCGTCGGCCCGTGCGACGTACCCGAGGTCCGCCATGCGATCGAGCACGCGCTCCCGCCGTTGGCGCGTGAGCTCGGGGTTCTTCACCGGCGAGAACTTGACCGGCGCCGGGATGATCGCCGCCAGGCTCGCCGCCTCGTCCAGCGAGAGCGCCGCCAGGGACTTGTCGAAGAACTGCCGCGCCCCCGCGGCCACGCCCCCCACCGAGCGCCCGTTCACCTGCCCGAGGTAGACCGAGTTCAGGTACAGCTCCAGAATGGCGTCCTTGTCGACCACTCGCTCGAGCGCGAGTGCACGCAAGGCCTCGTTGACCTTGCGTCGAAACGACCGCTCCCGGCTGAGGAAGAACGTGCGAACGACCTGCTGCGTGATGGTCGAGGCGCCCTCCATCGGGCCGCCCCCCTGCACGTTGCGACGAATCGCCCGCAGAATGCCGATGTGGTCGACGCCCTTGTGCTCGCGAAAGCGGGCGTCTTCGCTCGCCAGAATGGCCTGTTGCACGATGGGCGGGATCTCGGCGAGGGGCGTGTAGATCCGGACCTCGTTGGATTCGGGAATCCAGGTGTCGAGGTAGAGCGGCTCGAGCCGATACGGGATGGGCCAGGGCGGACCGTCGACGACCTCGAGCCGCGTCAGCCGGGCTTTGTCGGCCGTGAGCGCGAGCGTGACGGGCCCCACGCGCCCCTCGGGAAAGTCGAACCCCCGCAGGCGGATCTCCAGGCGCGTCTTGCCGTCGAGGCGATAGTCTCCGGGCTCGAGCGCGGCCGCCCCGCCCTCGACCTTGCGATAACCGCGCGCCTTCGCCTCGCGTGCGACGCGCTCGACACCGAACCCCTTGCCCTCGGCGAGCTCGAACCAATCGGACCAGACCGTGGACGGAAACGCCCACCCGCCGCGCGTCTCGGTGAAGTCTCGAACGGCGGCCACGCGCGGGCCCAGTTCCAAGGCGAGGCGGGCGACCTCCTCGTCGAGCCAGTACCAGCCGGCGGTGACGGCAGCGCCGCCGAGGATGAGGCCCGTCAGGGCGAGGCTGACGAGCACGAAGAAGAAGCGCTTCAGCATGGGCCCTTCAGGACGCCGCCCGACCGTCGGCGGCCGCAATCAAGGCCAGCTTCTGGCGACGATCGAGGCGTTTGACGGCGAGCTCGCGGCGGCTGGCCTCGGACCGATCGGCGGCCGGCTCCGTCCACACGAGACTCACGGGCCGTCGACCGCGGGTGTACTTGACCTGCCCGGCCTGATGGGCCGCCGTGCGGCGATCGAGGTCATTCGTGATGCCGCAGTACAGCGTGTCGTCCACGCACCGCAGCAGATAGACGAACCAGGGGTCGGGCATGCGGGCGTTCATGCCCTCTCGCCGGGTCGGGCGTCAACGCTGACGTTCTCCGTGCGGGCCCACGCGGCCTCCGGGCCTTGCCTGCGCCTTGCCCGGGCGCCGGGAATGTCGTCTCATCCCGGGCTGTTCCCGCCTCGGCACCGAGAGAGGACCGCCCACGCCATGTCGCCCTTGCTCCCCTCGCCCCTTCCCCGCCGCGCGTTCAGAGGCCTGTGCGTCGCCCTCCTCGGCGTGGCCTTGCTCGCGCCGGCCCCCGCCCACGCGGCCCGCAACAAGAAGAAGCGACCCGTCCGCGCCGCCCGGCCCGCCGCCGCGGCCCCGGCGGGCGACGCCGCGATGAAGGCCTGGCTCGCCAAGGCCGAGCCCGGGGCCCCGCACGCGCTGCTCGCGAAGATGGCCGGCTCCTTCGCGCTCGAGAGCCGGTTCTACGCCGGACCCGACGCGGCGCCGCAGCTCTCCGCCGCCACCGTCGAGCAGTCGATGGTCCTCGGCGGCCGCTACCTGCGTCAGGAGTTCGCCGGCACGATGAACGGTCAGGCCTACCAGGGCTTCGGCGTCCTCGGGTTCGACAACGTCAGGGCGAAGTTCTTTTCGTTCTGGGTCGACGCGGTCAGCACCGCCCCGCTCCAGCACGAGGGTGGCTGCGCCGACGCCGAGTGCAAGACGCTCGACATGCGCGGACAGTACCTCGACCCGGCGACCCGCAAGCCGAAGAACACGCGGGTCACCTTCGAGACCCGTGACGACGGCAAGCTCGTGCAGACGCTCTACGACGTCGACGCGCGCGGGCGGCCCTTCAAGAGCCTCGAACTCGTCTACACCCGCAAGTGAGCCGCCTCAGGGCGTCGCCGCGGCCTTCGGCAGATCTTCGGGGTCGTGGGCGGGACCCGTCGAAGGTCCGGGGGCACGCACTGGTGCGTCGGCCGTGGCGACGGGCGGCGCGTCGGTCGCGTCGGGCTCGGGCAGCTTGAACGGCACGGGGACCGGCGGTTCCGTGGTCTCGGCCTCCGTGGCCGGGGCGGCGATGAGCGTCGGCGGGTTGCGCTTCAGGTAGGCGGCCATGCGGCGGAAGTCCGCGAACCGGGTCAGCTCGCCCTGCCCGTGCAGCACGGTGAGTGCGATGCGCCGCCCGTGATCGAGCTCCCCGGCGACGACGAAGCAATACTTCGCCTCGTCCGTGTACCCCGTCTTGCCGCCGTAGATCTTGTACGGGCTGCCTTTGATGAGCCGGTTCGTGCTCCGGTACTCGATGAGGCCGGCCCGTTGTTTCGGGGCCTTCCCGACGACGTATTTCGCCGTGTACTCCGCCGTCGCCAGGATGGGCGCCAGCGTCTCGTTCTTCAGCGCCGCCTGGAGCATCCCGACGATCTCGCGCGGCGTCGATACGTTGCGCTCGTCGAGGCCCGTCGGATCGCCGAACCGCGTCCGGGTCAGGCCGAACTCGCGGGCCTTCTCCGTCATCGCCGCGGCGAACGCGCGGGCATCGAGCCCCACCGAACGTCCCATCGCCGAGACCGCCCGGTTGTCCGAGCCGAGCATCGCCGCGTGGACGAGATCCCGGTTCGTGACCGTGTAACCGCGCAGGAGCCGGGACTTCGCGCCCCCCCGCGCCACGCGCTCGTCGACCTCGGTGATGGTCTGTTTGCCGTCGAGATCGAGACCCTTCTCGATGGCCACGACCGCGGCGAGCAGCTTCGAGATCGAGGCGATCTGCTGCACGGTGTCCGGCTTGCGTCCCCACAGGACCTCGTTCGTGTCGAGGTCGACCGCGATGCCGTAGGACGACTGAATGTTCGGTTTGCCGTCCTCGGTGAGATCGGCGACCGCACCGTTGGACCGCGCTTTCGATTTCACCCGGGCGGCCTTGGTCTTCTTGCCGGCCGCCTTGCCGGCCTTCCCCGACTTCTCGGCCTTCCCCGACTTCTCGGCCTTGCTCGACTTCTCGGGCTTCTTGCCGGCCTTCTTCGCGGACTTCTTGTCGGCTTTCTTCGCGGACTTCTTGCCGGCCTTCTTGTCGGACTTCTTGTCGGCCTTCCCCGTCCGGGGCGCGGCCGCGGCCGGCGCACTCAGCGGGGGCGCCGCGGTGACACCGAGCGCGAAGACGGCGGCAAGGAAGAGGCGGGAGACGAGGCGACGCATCGGCGTCATGGTGCGTCATGGCGCGGTGCGTCGCAAGGGGGCGGCAACGCGCGACGCGCTTCCCTGCGCGCACGAGGCGTGTTAAACCGCCGCGCCATGGTCAAGAAAATCAAGAAGAAGCTGAGTGCCGAGGGTGGCAAGACCGGGTGGCTCGTCGGATTCGATCCGGACGGCCAGGCCGCGATGTACGTCCACCGCCACGGCGAAACCGAAGACCACGCCCTCTGCGGGCCCATCGTCATGTGCTGCGAGAAGTGCAAGGCGCCCTACGGCAGCTTCGCGCCCGACCAGGTCAATCGCGTCAAGACCTGGCTCGCGCAGCCCGCGTCGCACCTCAAGGGGTGGTTCGAGGGCGGCCTGCAGACGATGTACTTCGTGCTCTGCGAGCCGAAAGACACCGACGTCTTCTACTTCGTCGAGATGGGGCACGCCCAGGCCCTCGACCTGCTCTACGGCAAGGTCCCGGCCAGCAAGTTCCGCAAGGACGAGTACAAGATCAACGTGCCCGAGGTGAAGGCGATGCTCGCGGCGCAGCAGGCGGCGACGAGCCCGCCCGCGCCCGCCGCCACGCTCTCGATCGCGGCCGAGCCCGCGCCGGCCG
>JAKLJY010000142.1 GCA_023150895.1 Myxococcota bacterium
GCGCGGTCGGCGCGGCCGGCGAGGCGACGACCGGCGCCGGGCGCGCGGTGGTCGCCGCGGGCAGAGGCGTCGGCGTCGGCGCGGCGGGCCGCGGCACGCCGACGAGCGTGCTCTGACCCTCGGAGACGAGGCCGCCGACGTCGGGGCGAAGCGGGGGCGCGGCCCGGTGCCCGACTTCGACCCAGACCTTGATCTGCCGCATGATCGCCACCCAGCGGGCCTCGGTGGCGCGGTCGTTGCCGAAGAGCGAGACGCCGACGCCCGGCGGACGATTCGCCGCCGCCTCGGCCCGGGTGACGCAGCGCGCCACGATGCCGAGGAGCTCGACGTGCTCGCCATTGCGCGGATCGACCACGATGAATTTCAGCAGCTGGTTCGGCGCGCGCTCCTCGTCGCTTCGGATGAAGATGCCGTGGAAGCTGACGTCCTCGGTGGTCGTCGGCGTGTTGCGGTACGTGCCCTTGAGCAGGACGTCGAGCCGGAAGGGATAGCGCTGGGATCGGCGGAAGTTGGCCACCGGTACCTTCGATTCTATGGCTTGGTTTTTGCAGCGCGCTGGCGTGTCGGCCGCATCGGCCATCCGTCTGGCAGCGCGCGCGGAGCACGATACCTCCCCCGGGGGGGTTTGCCAACCCGCCGCGCCGCGCCCCCGTTCCCGGAGCCCACACGTCCATGAGCCCATCCCCGTCCACGGTCGTCCACGCCCCCCCCTCGGCCACCAAGGCCTCCCCGGCGTTGACCCTCGCCCGGCCCGACCGCCCGACGGCGACGATTCCCGTCGCGCGAACGATCGCCGAGGTCAAGCCGTATCAGGCCGTGTCCTCGCTCGAGGCCATCCAGAGCCGGCCGGCGCAGGTGCCGCTCAAGCTCGACTGGAACGAGTCGACGATCCCGCCGTCGCCGAAGGTCATCGAGGCGATTCACGCCTTCCTCGAGCAGGCGCATCACCTGAATTGGTACCCGGTCCTCAACAGCACGAATCTCATCGAGAAGCTGGAGAAATTCCACGGTGTTCCTGGTGAATGTCTGCTCATCACCAACGGCAGCGACGACGCCCTCGACACCATCTGCACGACCTACCTCGATCCCGGGGACGTCGTGCTCGTGCCGTCCCCGACCTACACGCACTTCCTCGTCTTCGCGCAAACGCGAGGCGCCGAGATCGTGCCGGTCTACGGCGCTCACCCGTTCGAGGCGGACCTCGACGGGTTGCTCGACGCCGTGGCGCGCCATCGCCCGCGGCTGCTCTACCTGGTCAACCCGAACAACCCGACCGGCGTGATGTACTCCCCCGGCGAGGTGGCGACCCTCCTGGCCGCCAGCCCCGAAACGCTGGTCATTGTGGATGAAGCGTACTCCGAATTCGCGGGCTCGAGCTGCATCGGGTTGCTGCAGACGTACCCCAACCTGATCATCACCCGCACGTTCTCGAAGGCGTACGGCATCGCCGGCCTGCGCATCGGCTACGCAATGGGCTCTGCGGCCGTCGTCGAGGATCTGCGCCGGGTCTTCAACCCGAAGAGTGTCAACGTGCTCGCGCAAATCGGCGCGATGGCGGCCCTCGACGACCAGACCTACTTGCAGGAGTACCTGCGCGAGGTCGCCGAGTCGAAGGTGCTCGTCGCCGACTGGTTCCGCGCCCGCGGGCTGCCGTGCCACATCACGCCGGCCAACTACTTCATGGTCTGCTTCGAGCAGGCGCCGTGGGTCGTCAAGCGACTCCAGGAAGAGGGCGTCTACGTACGTGATCGGTCGGGCATGAACCAGCTCGCAGGGTATGTCCGCTTCTCCGTCGGCACCGTCGAGCAGACCCGCGATCTCCTCGCGCGCATCGAGCGCGTCCTCGGCTGAGGACCCGGTCCGGCGTCGTCGCGTTCGGTCCGACCGGCGCCCGTCGCGGCGGGGACTTCGGCGCGCGGGCCGGATTTCCGCTTTGATCCGGTCTCACCGTTCGACGAGAATGGCCGCGTTTCGACGCCGCACGCCGTGCGGGTCCGGGGGGTCCGCGGACCCCCCGGGAGCGGTCCCGTCATCCCAGGGGAGAATTTCATGTCTTCGTTGCGTCTTCAGATGCCGTGGCTGGTGTTGGCCACTCTTTTCACCCTGGCGGCCTGCGCCGACTCGGCGACCTCCAAGGGAGCCGATCCGGATGCGGGGGCCGGGGGCACGTCCGTCATCCCGACCGGCGGCATGCCGTCCACCGCGCCCCCGACGGCGGCGCCGACGGACGCACCCGAACCCGGGGCCGCCCAGCTTCAGGTGGTGGGCGAGACGACCTACTCGATGGGCTACAACACGCGGCTCGACCTGACGGTCCGCTACTTCGACGTCAACGCGCAGCCCTCCGCGAACTTCACGGTCGCGGCGGCGATGGTCGATACGGCGAGCGGGCAGGACGTCACGGGCGTCGGGCTCGGCGGCACCGTGCTGGCCGCGTCGACGGCGGTGACGGACGTCGGCGGCAACGCCGTGTTCACGATCAACTCCGGCGGCAACGACGTCGAATTCTACGTGAAGTTCAGCGCCATGGGCGTCGCCGAGGACCCCCAGGACCAGGTCCGGGTGCGGGTCCAGCGCGCCGGTGACGGCTCCCTGGTGGTCAAGGCGATGTACACGGCCCGCGGACGCAACGGGGGCGGTCGCTACACGTTCCGCGAGCTCACGCAGGCGCGGGTCTCGCTGTTCAACCAGAGCTGCGAGGCGCTCCTCGCGCCCCCCAACATGCCCGGCCGTCTGCCGCCCGCCCATCTGCAGCTTCCGGTGATCATGCCCTTCGATGCGGTGAACAACCAGGTCGTGCAGGAAGGTCTCAACGGCGGGGCGACGTTCAGCATCGCCGCCGAAGCCCTGAGCCCCGCGGGCGTCGTGCTCGCGTTCGGTTGTGTCACCGGCGTCACCGTCGTCGGCGGCGAGGACACCGTCGTTCAGGTGCCTTTGCTCGACCTGCCGCTGCAGTACAAGGGCGAGTACCAGCTCGTCCACCGCTTCGATCTCACGGACATGCTCACCAACTCGGGCGTTCCGGCGCTCGAGACGGTCGATCAGGTGCTCGAGGTCATCGGCATCATCGGCAACTCGGACGGGCAGCGCGGTCAGGCGCTCATCGACCTCTTCTGCGAGCTCGTGGACGTCGGGCAGGGCATCTGCGACGCGGTCGGTCTCGTCGGCGGGCGCGTCATCGACAATCTCATCGAGCAGTACGTCCCGGCGGAGATCCTCAACGTCCTGAACATCGTGGGCGACATCTACAGCATCGTCAGCGACCTCACGATCGTCGGCGAGCTCGTCCTGAACCCGCACGAGGGCGACGCGAACCTGCTCGAGGCGGACAACCGCTGGCAGAAGTTCCAGTTCGTCTGGCGCAACGGCTGCATGGACCCCAACCCGGCCAACTGCATCCGCCAGTTCGACATCGGGCCCGAAGGCGAGTCGCGCCCCATCGCCGGCCTCTTCGACGCGGTGGTCTGCGACCTCTCCCAGCCCGCGGAGGGTCGCCCGGCCGCCTGCCCGGCGTCGCTCAACGTCACCCAGATTCTCATCCCCGAGCACAGCTTCACGATCCGCTACGGCACGATTCTGCTCGCCGTGGCCGAGCAGTGGATCATTCCGGCCATCCTGAGCGCGACCGGCCAGCCCGCCGAGGGCGAGGTCACCGTTCAGCAGCTCCTCGAGCAGCTCCTGCCCTGCGAGAGCATCAACAACTCCATCGGGGCCGGCAGCACCTTCTGCGAGGACGTCCTCGTCGCGGCCCTGTCCGATCTCATCGTGCAGCAGCTCGGTCGCCTCGACCTCGAGGTCAACCAGTTCACCCTCAACGGCTTCGTCGAGCCGGCGGACACCGACGCCGATCTGAACATCGACCGGCTGAACAAGGGCGTCTGGACGGGCCAGATCGCGTTCACGGCGGACACGACGATTCCGTTCCGCGGGTGCTTCAGCGGCTGCCGCAAGACGTTCGACGAGAACCGCCGCCCGATCGACTGCCCCGAGGTCCAGCAGCCCTGCGAGATCATGGGCGAGCCCTGATCGCGCCGTGTCCGGTGATGCGTCGCCCCGCGAAACGCACAAATTGACACCGGGCCGACCGCCCTCCACACTCTCCGCCAAATGCGCGGAATCCGTACCCTTCTCGCCCTCGCCTCCGCCGCTCTGGCGCTCTCCGCGGCCGGCTGCGGCGGTGCGACGGCAGAGCTTCGCACGCAGCTGACCGACCAGGAGTCCCGGCTGCGGGCGATGGCCGAGGCCTACGAGGCGCAGAACAAGCGCCTCGAGGGGCTGAAAGGTCGGGTCGAGGTCCTCGAAGACCAGCTCGAGGCCGCGAAACTCCACGGCGGCGCCGCGAGTCGGCCGTTGCCGGTGGTCAAACTCGCCCCACCCGGCACGCCGGCCGGCGGGGGGGAGGACGAAGACCAGGGCGGGGCCGAGGGCGGGGCGATCGGCTACGTCATCTCGCAGGACGACGTCGACGCGATGGACCCCGAGCGGGCCGCCGCACGCCGTTCCGGACCCCGAGGGCCCGTACCTCCGCCGGAGAATGCGGCCTTCGCCGGCAACATCGGTGTTGCGCCGCTTCCCGGCGGGAGCGGGGGCGCCGCCGCGGCCAATACGCCCCCCCCCGTGGCCGAGCCGACGGACGAAGCCATCGGCGCGTACAAACTGGCCTATGCTCAGTACAAGAACGGCGATCTCGCCGGCGCCATCGCGGCCTTCCAGCGGTTCGCCGAGCGATATCCCGAGCACAGCTACTCGGACAACGCCCTCTTTCTGGTGGGGCGCGCGCGGTTCGACCGCGCCGAGCTCGCCGGCGCGCTGACGGCCTTCCGGGCGGTGGTGGACCGCTACCCGGCGGGAAACAAGGTCCCCGACGCGCTGTTGATGATCGGGTTGACGCTCGACCGCCTCGGACGCCCGGCGGAGGGTCGCGAGACGCTCTCGCGCCTGGTGTCGATGTTCCCGGGGACGGACGCGGCGACGCGAGCTCAGGCCACCCTTCGCGGCGGGCAGATGTGATGGCGGTGGCGATGACCGCCCGACGACGGACGCAAGGAGCGCGGATGCGACGCGAAATCGGACGATGGATGGGGCTCTTGACCGCCGGCACGCTGTTCCTCGCCGGTCCGGCGGGGGCCATCGAAGTGTCGGTCGCCGGCCCCGGGCAGCCGGACGTGCCGGCCGAACACGTCGTCGAACAGGGCGACACGCTCTGGAGCATCTGCGAGGAGTTCTTCGACGAGGGCTGGCAGTGGCCCGGCGTCTGGGCGCTCAACCCGCATATCACCAACCCCCACTGGATCTACCCCGGGGACGTCGTCCGCCTCCGGAACGCCGACGGCACGCCCATCAGCCTCAGTGAGGTCGTCGTCCCGACCGCCTACACGGTGGGTGTGAACAACGCCGCGCAGATCAACCTCAACGAGGGCTTCATCACCGAGGAGGACATGAAGGCCGTCGGCACGCTGACGCACTCGGTGGAGGCGAAGCGCATGCTCGGCGCCGGCGATGCCGTCTACCTCGAGTTCGACAAGCTCGACGAGGTCCGCATCGGACAGCAGTACAGCATCTACAAGCTCCTCAACGACGTGGTCCACCCGCAGAGCGAGGAGATCCTCGGCCAGAAGGTGCAGGTGCTCGGCATCGCCGAGATCGACACGGTCGAGGAGCACGTCGCGCGGGCCCGCATCGTTCGCTCGTTCACAGAGATCGAGCGGGGTGCCCGCCTCGTGCCGCTCCTCAACCACTATCAGGTGGTCGCACCGAAACAGAACCTGCTCGATCTGACGGGGATGATCGTCGATTCGTTCCGTGAGGTTCAGGAGCTCGGCCAGTTTCACGTCGCGTTCGTCGACAAGGGTTCCAAGGACGGCGTCCAGGTGGGCAACCGCCTCTTCGTGATGCGCCGGGGGGACGGCCGCGAGGTGCTCGAGGAGGACGCGCTCGAGCGTCTCCCGTGGGAGCAGGTCGGCGAACTCCTCGTCGTCGAGACGCACGATCGCAACAGCACCGTGCTGATCACGCGCTCCGCGAAGGAGCTCAAGGTCGGCGATCGCGTGCAGATGGAACGCAACTACTGAGCGTCGGCGCGGCGCCTTGTCCCTCTCCCCACAGGACGCGCTCCTCGCCGCGACACTTTGCCCGGGGGTGACGGCGGAACGCTGGGTGCCGGCGCTGACGGCCGCCCTGGGCGCGACGCCACGGCCCGATCTCTTCGGCGAGGGCGTTGCGCTCGACGCCCTTGCGCCCCCGCTCGCGCGGCCGAGCGCCCGGGCCGCGTGGCGGGCCTTTCTCGCAGGACCCGCCGAGGAGGCGGTGGCCGTCGAGCGACAGTCGCTCGCTCGGCTCGGCGCCCGGCTCGTGACCCCACTCTGCCCGGACTGGCCCGCGGATCTGTCGCCGGAAGGCGTGCTGCGCGTCCGCGGCACCCTGGGGGCCGGCCCCCGCGTGGCGCTGGTGGGCTCGCGCCTCGCAGACCGGTACGGACGTGACATCACGGAGCGGGCGGCCCGGGCGGCGGCCGCGGCGGGGGTGGTGGTCGTCTCCGGCGGCGCCCTCGGGACGGACGGGTACGCCCACGAAGCCTGTCTTTCCGCCGGTGGCGAGACGATCGTCGTCCTGGGCTCCGGCCTGTCGCACCCCTCGCCGGCGACACACGCCGGGCTCTTCGAGCGCGCAGCCGGACAGGGGGCGGTCGTCAGCCCGTTTCCGTGCGACGTGGCCCCGAGCCGGTTCACGTTCCCCCGCCGCAATGCGTGGATCGCGGGTCTCGCGGCCGTCACGGTCGTTCTCCAGGCGGGGGAGAACAGTGGCGCGCTCCACACGGCGCGGGCGGCGCGTGCCCTCGGACGACCGATCTACGCGCTCCCCGGACCCATCGACAGCCCGCTCCAGCAGGGCGCACATGCGCTCCTGGCCTCGGGTGCGAAGGTCCTCGTTCGGCCCGACGCCTGGCGGGCGGAAATGCCCTTCCTTTCAGTTGGGGTTGACAAATCGCCGTCGGCGCGCACGATTGCAGCCCGCGCGACCGCCGACCCCGACGCCGTCCCCCCCTTCGGGCTGGTTTTGTGGCGCGCGGCCGGCGCGGAGCCGGTCCCGCTGGCGCTGCTGGCACAAGAGGCCGGTCTCTCTGCAGGCGACGCCGCCGCCCTGGCCCTCCAACTGGAGCTCGCCGGTTGGCTGCGCGCCGAGCCCGGGGGGCGTTTCGCCCGCACCTCGCCCTGAAACCGGCCGCCCGGCGGCCCCCTCCCTCACCCCCGAGCACGCAGCCCTCCATGAGCAAGGCCCTCGTCATCGTCGAGTCCCCGGCCAAGGCCAAGACCATCTCGAAGTACCTCGGGCCCGACTTCGAGGTGAAGGCGAGCGTCGGGCACATCAAGGACCTGCCCAAGTCCCAGCTCGGGGTGGACATCGACAACGACTTCACCCCCGAGTACGAGGTCATCGACGGCAAGGGCAAGGTCGTCGCCGATCTGCGCAAGGCCTCCAAAGAGGTCGACGTCATCTATCTGGCACCCGACCCCGATCGCGAGGGGGAGGCCATCGCCTGGCACATCCAGGAAGAGATCATCAAGTCGAAGAAGCCGATCTTCCGGGTGATGTTCAACGAGATCACGCAGCGTGGCGTGACGCAGGCGATCGCCCAGCCGCAGCCCCTCAACCTCAAGCGCTACGAGAGCCAGCAGGCGCGGCGCATCCTCGATCGGCTGGTCGGTTACCAGATCAGCCCGCTGCTCTGGGACAAGGTGAAGCGGGGCCTTTCGGCCGGGCGCGTGCAGAGCGTCGCGGTGCGCCTCGTCGTCGAGCGCGAGCAGGCCATCCGCGCCTTCAAACCCGAGGAGTACTGGAACGTCGACGCGGAGCTGAGTGCGGCGCTGCCGCCCGCGTTTCGGGCGCGGCTTTCGCGGGTGGACGGCAAGAAGGCCGACGTGCGCACCGCCGTGGGCGCCGAGGATGTCCGCCAGGGCATCGCCGGGCAGACCTTCCTCGTCCGGGACCTGCAGAAGAAGGAGCGCAAGCGAGCCCCCGCGCCGCCCTTCACGACGTCGAAGCTCCAGCAGGAAGCGTCCCGGCACTTCGGCTTCAACGCCAAACGGACGATGCAGACCGCGCAGCGCCTCTATGAGGGCGTCGAACTCGGAGACGAGGGCGCGGTCGGTCTCATCACGTACATGCGAACCGACTCGGTGCGCCTCTCCGACGATGCGATCACCATGGCGCGCGCCTACATCGCCGAGAAGTACGGCCCGGCCGAAGTGCCCGCGCAGCCCAACGTCTACAAGACGAAGAAGGGCGCACAGGATGCCCACGAGGCCATCCGGCCGACGTCGATGGACTACCCCCCCGAGCGGGTCAAGGCCTTCCTCAGCCCGGATCAGGCCAAGCTCTACACACTCGTCTGGCGCCGGTTCCTGGCCTGCCAGATGAACCCGGCCATCTACGACGCCACCTCCGTGGACATCACCGCCGGCCCGCGGTTCGAGTTCCGCGCGACGGGGAGCGTGCTGCGTGCCGCGGGGTTCGAGGCCGTCTACCGGGAGCTCACCGACGAGACGAACGAGCCGGAGGGCACGGGCGAGGGGGAAGACGCCGGCGATGAAGCCCGCCGCCTGCCCGCGATGGCCAAGGGCGATGCGCTCGCCCTCGTGCGGCTCCACACCGAGCAGAAGTTCACGAAACCGCCGCCGCGCTTCACGGACGCCACGCTCGTCAAGGAGCTCGAGGAGAAGGGCATCGGCCGGCCGTCGACGTATGCCTCGATCATCCAGGTCATCCTGGACAAAGAATACGTCGAGAAAGAGAAGGCCGGCCGTTTCAAGCCGACCGAGCTCGGTGAGGTCGTCACCGAGCTGCTCGTGCAGAACTTCCCGGAGATTCTGGACGTCGAGTTCACCGCCGAGATGGAGAGCCGCCTCGACCAGGTCGAGGAGGGCACTTTCGACTGGAAGAAGCTGCTGCACCAGTTCTACGGGCCGTTCAAAGCGACGCTGACGACCGCCAAGGAGAGCATGCGCGACATCAAGCGGGAGGAGATCCCGACGGATGTCGTCTGCGAGAAGTGCAACCAGCACACCATGGTCATCAAGTGGGGCAAGAACGGGCGCTTCTTGGGCTGTTCCGGGTACCCGGAGTGCAAGAACACCAAGGAGTACCGGACGAGCGACGAGGGGCAGATCGAGGTCGTCAAGGACGAGCTCGCCGGCGTGGACTGCCCGACCTGCAATGCCCCGATGGCCGTGCGCAACGGGCGCTTCGGGCGGTTTCTGGCCTGCACGCGCTACCCGGAGTGCAAGACGACCAAACCCCTCGACACCGGCGTCACCTGCCCGAAGTGCGGCAAGGGACAGCTCGTCGAGAAGCGCAGCAAGAAGGGGCAGACGTTCTACTCGTGCAGCACGTTCCCGGCCTGTGATCACGCACTCTGGGACCGCCCCATCGCCGAGCCCTGTCCGAACTGCGAGCACGCCTTCCTGGTCGAACGCCTGAAGACCGGGCGAGGCACCCGCGGCAAACCGCTCGGCGTCGTCTGTCCGTCGTGCGACTGGGTGAAGCAGGCGGCCGGGGGCGGCCCGACCGCCGAGGGCGAAGACGAGGCCGACGCCGAGTGAGCGCCCGCGTCGCCGGCCCCGGGCAGGTCACGGTCATCGGCGGCGGCCTCGCCGGCTGCGAGATCGCCCTGCAACTCGCACTGCGGGGGATCCCCGTCCGCCTCGTCGAGCAGAAGCCCCTGCGTCGCACGCCCGCGCAGTCGACCGACGCGCTCGCCGAGCTCGTCTGCAGCAACAGTTTTCGTTCGGCCAACGTGCAAAACGCCATCGGCCTGCTGAAGCACGAGATGCGGGCCGTGGGCAGTCGCATCCTGGCCGCGGCGGACCGCTGCGCCGTACCGGCGGGGGACGCGCTGGCCGTCGACCGGGACGCGTTCGCCGAGGACGTTTCAGCCCAGATTCGTGCGCAACCGCTTATTGAAGTAGTTCACGATGTCGTTCATGAAGTACCGCGCGAAGGACCGACCGTCGTCGCCACCGGACCCCTGACGGGCCCGGAGCTGGCGGAGGACATCGCCCGGCTCTCCGGTCGCGACTCGCTCTATTTCTACGACGCGATCGCGCCCATCGTGGACGCCGAGGGCCTCGACTGGTCGGTGATCTTCCGGGCGAGCCGTTACGACAAGGGGGAGGGCGCGGACTACGCCAACATCCCCCTCGATCGCGGGGCCTACGATGCGTTCGTCGCGGACGTCGCCGCCGGTGAAAAGGTCGTGCCCCGCGCGTTCGAGGAGGCTCGGTACTTCGAGGGCTGCCTGCCCATCGAGGTCATGGTCGAGCGCGGGCCGCTGACGCTCGCGCACGGTCCGATGAAGCCCGTGGGCCTCACCGACCCCCGGACCGGGCGATGGCCGTATGCCGTCGTGCAACTGCGCATGGAGAACCGCGAGGGCACGGCCTGGAACATGGTCGGTTTCCAGACGCGGCTGAAGTACCCGGAGCAGCGGCGCATCTTCCAGAAGCTGCCGGGCCTGGCAAACGCCGAGTTTCTGCGCTTCGGGAGCGTCCACCGGAACACCTACCTGCACGCCCCGACGCTGCTCTCCGACGCCCTTTGCTGGCATGATCGTCCCGACCTCTGGTTCGCCGGGCAGATCACCGGTGTCGAGGGATATGTCGAGAGCACGGCCTGCGGTTTGCTGATCGCGTTCGCGGTCGTTGCGCACCTGACGGGGCGCGACGTCCCGAACCCCCCGCCGACGACCGCGCTCGGGGCGCTCCGACGGCACCTGCGCGGCGAAGGCCTGTTCGGCACCTACGCCCCGAGCAACCTGAACTGGAGCCTGTTTCCCGAGCTGCCGGCGCCCGAGCCGGGGCCGGGGGGCAAGATCCGGAAGTGGAGCAAGGGTGACAAGCGCGCCCTGCTGGTCGCCCGGGCGGCGACGGACCTCTCCTCGTGGTGGACCCGGAGTGGCCTCGCGCCGGCCTGAGCCGGGGCTCGACGGGAAGTAGACGAATGTAGGCCATGGGCGCATGATTCTTACCATGCGTACCTTATCCGACTTTCGCACCTACCTCGCCGACGAGAAGCGTTACAGCCGCCTGACGGTGCAGGGCTACCTGCGCGACCTGGGCTTTTTCGTGCAGTTCGTCCGGGAGCGCCGCGGCGATCGGGACGAAACGGGCGGACTGGCCGAGTTCGCCCCCGAAGCGGTGGACCGGACGCAGGTGCGCGCCTACCTGCACACGCTCTACGACGAGGGTCTAGAGCCGGCCTCCATTCAGCGTCGGATCGCGGCGGTGCGGGCCTACTTCGGTTTCCTTGTGCGGCGAGAGGTTCTCAGCCGCGATCCCACGGCCCGGGTCGCCACGCCCAAGGTGCCCAAGCGGGTGCCCCGCTTTCTCTCACCCGACGACGCCGAGCGTCTCGTGGAGGCCCCGACGAAAGCGGCGGCCGCCGCCGGGTCCGCCGGCACGTCTGCCCGCGACCGGGCCATCCTCGAGCTGACCTACGGCGCCGGGTTGCGCGTCAGCGAGGTGTGCGGCATCGATCTCGTCGACCTCGATCTCCCCGGAGGGCTCGTGCGGGTGCTCGGCAAGGGGGCCAAGACGCGGATCGTTCCCATGGGACGGATGGCGCAGGAAGCGGTCCGGGCGTGGCTCGGCGAGCGCTCGCAGCTCGACACGGCGCGGGTTCATCCGACGGCGCTCTTCGTCGCCGCGCGGGGGGGCCGCCTGAACCCGCGCGCGGTCCAGCGGCTCGTCGAGGCCCACCGGCCGGTCTGCGCCGAGAACGGGGCCACCCCCCACTGGCTGCGACACGCCTGCGCGACGCACATGTTGGGCAGCGGGGCGGACCTGCGCAGCATTCAGGAGATGCTCGGACACGCCTCGTTGCGGACCACTCAGCGGTACACCCATGTCGACGTCGAGGCGTTGATGGCGGTGTACGATCGGGCCCACCCCCGCGCCCGCGCCGCCGCCGAGCCGGGTTGACTTCGAGCCGGCGGTGCCTAGGTTCGCGCACTCCACCACGGGAGTGCGCAGCCCGATGTCCGAATCCAACGCCCCGGTCTTCCATGGCACCACCATCCTCGCGGTGCGGCGAAACGGCGCCGTCGTCATGTGCGGGGACGGGCAGGTCACCCTCGGCACGAGCGTGATGAAGGGCACGGCGGTCAAGGTACGCACCCTCCTGGACGGCGCGGTGCTCACCGGGTTCGCCGGGGCGACGGCCGACGCCTTCACGCTCTTCGAGAAGTTCGAGGCGCGCCTCAAGAGCCACAACAAGAACCTCACGCGCGCCGCCGTCGAGCTGGCCAAAGAGTGGCGCACGGACCGCTACCTGCGCCGACTCGAGGCGCTTCTGCTGGTCGCCGACAAGGAGCGCACGTTGCTCATCAGCGGCACGGGCGACGTCATCGAACCGGACGGCGACGCGATCGCCATCGGCAGCGGCGGCAACTACGCCCTCGCGGCGGCGCGCGCCCTGCTCGAGAACACCGAGCTCGACGCGAAGAGCATCGCCACGCGTGCGCTGACGATTGCCGCCGGCATCGACATCTACACCAACACGAACCTCGTCGTTCAGACGCTGGAGGCCTGAGATGCCCGGCAGCGCTCCCACCCCGGCCGCCACGGGCCGCATTTTCACGCCCCGCGAGATCGTCTCCGAGCTCGACCGCTACATCATCGGTCAGCAGAAGGCGAAGCGCGCCGTCGCCATCGCGTTGCGCAATCGGTGGCGGCGCCAGAACGTCCCGCCGGAACTCCGGGACGAGATCGCACCGAAGAACATCATCATGATCGGGCCGACGGGGGTCGGCAAGACCGAGATCGCCCGGCGCCTCGCCAAGCTCTCGCAGGCCCCGTTCCTCAAGATCGAGGCGAGCAAGTTCACGGAGGTCGGTTACGTCGGGCGGGACGTCGAGTCCATGATCCGCGACCTGATGGAGATTGGCATTCACCTCGTCAAGGGCGAGGAGCAGGTCAAGGTCAAAGCGAACGCCGAGCGTCATGCCGAGGACCGCCTGCTCGATCTGCTCATGGCCGAGGAGCCCGCCGTGGCCGCGGGCCCGGCACCCGCGCCGGGGTCGTCGACCCAGGCCGCGGAGAGCGACCGTCCGCGCGCCGTGTTCACCGTCGGCCCCGATGGGCAGGCGGCCCAGGTGCCCGTGACCCGGGAACCCCGCACGCCCGAGGAGCGCCGGGCGAGGCTGCGTGAGCAGCTGCGGGCGGGAGAACTCGACGATCGCTATTCCCGTCGCGGGCATTCAGATGCCGCCCGGTTTCGAGGGCGTGCCGCCGCAGGGCCTCGACGACATGATGAACAACCTCAAGGAGGCGATGGGCAACCTCGGCAGCATCTTCGGGGGCAAGGGCCGACGCGAGCGCAAGATGCGGGTGGCGCAGGCGAGAGAGGTGCTCGTCGCCGAGGAGAGCGAGAAGCTGCTCGATCAGGACAAGATCGTCGCCCTCGCGCTCGAGCGCGTGCAGCAGACCGGCATCATCTTCCTCGATGAAATCGACAAGATCGCCGCTCGAAACGGCGGCTCGGGGCAGGGGCCCGACGTGAGCCGCGGGGGCGTCCAGCGCGACCTTCTGCCCATCGTCGAGGGCAGCGCCGTGACGACCAAATACGGCGTGGTGAAGACAGATCACATCCTGTTCATCGCCGCCGGCGCGTTTCACGAAACGAAGGTCAGTGACCTCATCCCCGAGCTGCAGGGCCGCTTTCCTATCCGCGTCGAGCTCGAGACGCTCGGAGAGGGCGAGTTCCTGCGCATCCTGACCGAGCCGGCCAACAGCCTCGTCCGCCAGTATCAGGAGCTCCTGAAGACGGAACGGGTGACGCTGAGCTTCCCCGAGGACGGCCTCGCCGCGATCGCCAAGGTCGCCTTCGACGCCAACGCACAGCTCGAGAACATCGGCGCGCGTCGCCTGCACACGGTCATGGAGGCCCTGCTCGAGGACGCCTCGTTCAAGGCCCCCGAGATGGCCGGTCAGGAGGTCCGGGTCGACGCCGCCATGGTGCAGGACAAACTCGGGCGCGTGCTCGCCGACGAGGATCTCAGCCGGTACATCCTGTAGGCCGGGGTCTTCACCGGCGGGGCCCGATGGCCGACGCCCCGACCCTTGTCCGGACGGGGCGATTGATCTAAACACACCGGCCATGCTCGCGCCGCTTCAAGAAAAAGCCTCCGTCCTCGTCGAAGCGCTGCCCTACATTCAGCGCTTCGCAGGGGCGACGTTCGTCGTCAAATATGGCGGACACGCCATGACGGATCCGGAAGCGGCGCGTTCGTTCGCACGCGACGTGGTGCTCCTGCGCTCCATCGGCGTGCGCCCGGTGATCGTGCACGGCGGCGGACCGCAGATTCAGGACCTCCTCGGGAAGCTCGGCATCCCGTCGACGTTCCGGGCCGGGCAGCGCGTCACGGACGACGCCACGATGGACGTCGTCCGCATGGTCCTCGTCGGCCAGGTCAATCAGGACATCGTCTCGCTGGTCAACCAGGCGGGCGGCCGCGCCATGGGGCTCTCGGGGGCGGACGGGCAGCTCCTCCTCGGCCAGAAGCTGCTCGTCGACGGGCAGGACGTCGGGCGGGTCGGTGAAATCACCCGGGTCGACACGGACCAGCTCTCGCTCCTGACGCAGGGCGGGTTCATCCCGGTGATCGCCCCCGTGGCCGTCGACGTCGAGGGTCGCCCCCTCAACGTCAACGCCGACCTCGCCGCCGGCGCGGTCGCCTCGCACCTCAAAGCGGCCAAGCTCCTCCTGATGACCGACGTCGCGGGCGTCAAGGACGCGGCGGGGCAGGTTCAGGCCAGTCTGGATCGCCAACAGGCGCGCGCGCTCATCGCGCAGGGCGTGGCCGATGGCGGCATGATCCCGAAGCTCGACTGCGCGTTGCAGGCCCTCGAGGCCGGCGTGGGCAAGGTCCACATCGTGGATGGTCGGGTGCTGCACGCCCTCCTGCTCGAGATCTTCACGGACCGCGGCATCGGGACGGAAGTTGTCTGACCTCTGGCTCTACGCGCTGGCGGCGGGCCTGGTCGCGGTTGCCGCGGCGGGCCTCTTGCTTCTGCGCGTTCTCCCTCTGCTCCGCGGCCGGACCGGCCCCGATGAGCCCCCGGCGCGGCGTCGCGCCAAGTGGAACCGCCACCTCGTCCCGTTTTTGCGCCGTACGTTGAAGGACAAAGCGCACGTCGCCGCCGCGGCCGAGGTCCCGGCCACCGAGGCGCAGGGCCCCCCGGCCTCGCTCTCCGTGTGGTGCCTCGTCAAGACGATCGTGCCGGAGGTCGACTGGCTCGCGTTGGCCCGTCCCCAGGCGGGTGCCGGTGGCGCGGTCGTCTGCGGCGAGGTCCTCGGCGCGGTGCCCGCCGCACGCCTGCGGGAGATCCTGTCCCTCGACGTCCACCGGCAGGACCTCTTCGGGCACGCGGCCTACGTCTACGTCTGGCCCGCCGACGCCGAGGCCCGCCTCGCCGAGGTCGTGGCCGAACTCGTCCCCCTCGATGTGTTTCAGACCCGCTATCAGTGGACCCCGCCGGTCCCGGGAGCGCCTCCGCCATGATCGTGCAGATCCAGGAAGCCCAGGCCGACGTCGTCGCGCGCGCGCGACGCGTCATGACCCCCAACTACAAGCCTCAACCCGTCGTGTTCGTGCAGGGGGAGGGTCCGTACCTGTATGACCGTGACCAGAAGCGCTACCTGGACTTCGCGGGCGGCATCGCCGTTTGCTGTCTGGGTCACGGTCACCCGGTGCTGGCCGGGGCCATCGCTGATCAGGCGGGCAAGCTGCTTCACGTCAGCAATCTCTACTTCAATCAGAACCAGATCGACCTGGCCGAGAAGCTGGTCGAGCTGTCGTTCGCCGACCGCGTCTTTTTCTGCAATAGCGGCGCAGAGGCCAACGAGGCGGCGTTGAAGCTGGCCCGGCGCTACATGCGCCTCGTCCGCAAGGAGAACCGCTGGAAGTTCGTCTGTGCGCAGCACAGCTTCCACGGACGCACCTGGGCGGCGATCAGCGCGACGGGCCAACCCCACTACCACGAGGGCTTCGAGCCGCTGGTCCCGGGCTTCACGCATGTCCCCTACGCCGATCTGGCCGCCGTCGAAGCCGCCATCGACGACGAGACGTGCGCGGTCTTCGTCGAACCGGTGCAGGGCGAGGGCGGTGTCATCGCCCCCGAGCCCGCCTACCTGGCGGGCCTGCGGGCGCTGTGCGACCGCCACGGCATTCTCCTCATCCTCGACGAGGTTCAGACGGGCGTCGGCCGGACGGGCACGTGGTTCGCCTACGAGCACAGCGGCATCACGCCCGACATCCTGACGCTGGCGAAGGGTCTGGCCGGCGGCGTTCCCATCGGGGCGATGCTTTGCACCGAGGCCGTCTCGCAGGGCTTCGCTCCGGGCGCGCATGCCAGCACGTTCGGCGGCAACCCGTTGGCGTGCCGCGCGGCCCTGACGGTGCTCAAGGTCATCGAGCAGGAGGGCCTTCTGTCGCACGTGCAGCGCGTCGGCGAGCACCTCCGGGCGGCGCTGACGGACCTCTCGGCCCGCGTACCCGGCCTGACGGGGGCGCGCGGTCGCGGTCTGCTTGCCGGGCTCGGCGTCGATCCGAAGATCATCGATCGCGCCGCGGTCATCGAACGCTGTCGCCAGCTCGGCCTGCTCATCACGCAGGCGGGGCCGGACGCCCTGCGCATGACGCCGCCGTACATCGTCAGCCGGCATCAGGTGGACGAGGCCGTCGCGATCCTCGAGCGCGCCCTGACGGGCAAGGGGGCGGCATGAAGCGCGATCTTCTCGAGGTCACGGACCTCTCGTCGCCCGAACTTCTCGCCCTGCTGCAGCGCGCCATCGACCTCAAGGCGGTGCGCCGGCATGGGGGGGCCTCGTCCGTCCTGCAGGGGCGTACTCTGGCCATGGTCTTCGAGAAGGCGAGCACCCGGACGCGGGTCAGCTTCGACGTCGCCATGCACCAGCTCGGCGGCCACGCGCTGATGATGGCCGCCCGCGACATCCAGATCGGGCGTGGCGAGACGATCCAGGACACCGCCCGTGTGCTGAGCCGCTACGTGGACGGCATCATGTTGCGCACCTACGAGCACCACACCGTCGTCGAGCTCGCACGACACGCCACGGTGCCCGTCATCAACGGCCTGACGGATCTCGCCCACCCCTGTCAGGTGCTCGCCGATCTGCAGACGTGCCAGGAGGCCTTCGGGGACGTCGTGCCCCTGCATGTCGCCTGGATCGGCGATGGCAACAACATGGCGAATTCGTGGATCAACGCGGCGCGCGTGCTCGGGTTCACCCTGACGCTGGCGTGCCCGCCGGGGTACGACCCCCATGCGGCGACGCTCGATGCGGCGCTCGAATGGAATCCGGCGATCCGGGTCGTCCGGGATCCGGCGGAGGCCGCCCGGGGCGCCCACGTCGTCAACACGGACGTTTGGGCGAGCATGGGGCAGGAGGCGGAGCAGGCGGAACGCGAGATCGCCTTTGCGGGTTTCCAGGTGGACGAGGCGCTGATGGCCCAGGCCGCCCCCGACGCCATCTTTCTGCACTGCCTCCCCGCGCACCGGGGCGAAGAAGTCTCGGCGGGGGTCATCGACGGCCCGCAGTCCCGGGTCTTCGATCAGGCCGAGAACCGCCTGCACATCCAGAAGGCCATCCTGGAGTGGCTCCTGGGCGGACGCCGCCTGCAGCCCTGAGGGCCCCGTCGGCTACTCGCCGACGCTCGAGCCCGGCGGTGTCGGCGTCGGGACGGCCTCCGCGATGGCGGGCGCCGGTGCGGGGCGCGGGTTCGCGCTGTCGCCGGTCTCTCCATCGTCCGGTTTCGGCACGCCGAAGAGGGTCTGGTCGATGAACATGTACAGCATGAAGACCAGCACGAAGACGGTCTCCCACAGGTACTGTTCGTCGAACCAGCCGATCCGCAGCTGCACGTACTGGCCGATGAACGCCATCGCGATGAAGACGAGCGCATGTCTGGCTCGGCTGATGGCCAGCGGCGCCAGCAGGATGACGAAATTGTAATAGTAACAGGTCAGCTCGAAGAGCCCGACGATGAACAGCGTCGACGCCGCCGTGAGTTGCCACGGCTCCTTGAACCGGCGTGACCAGAACGCGATGAGCGCAATGAAGGCCGCGACGCTCAGCGCCCACAGCGGCGCACGTTCCCTGAGCAGGTCCTGCCGCTTGTCCTTCCAGCCCTGGAAGGGGTCCTCCATCTTGTCGTTCTTGCTCTTCCGGGCCACGTGGGCCGGGTGGTAGGTCCAGAGCGTCGGCAGGCCCATGTGGTTGGTCAGGGGCGTCTTGCGGTGCTTCTGGGAGTTGTCCCAGAACTCGGACCAGCTCTTCATGCCACCGCTCGTGGCTGCGCTCATGGGCACGGCGATGGACAGCGCGGCGACCGCGCCGAGGGCGACCATCCAGTGCGCGCGCCGCACGCCGAGGAACCGAGGACCTTCGCCGGCCGGCGGGGGGTCGGTTTCACCGCGCCCGCGCAGATGCTTGATGAACTGCAGCACCATCGCGATGCCGACGCCGAAGAACAGGACGGACGGGAACGCCCGGTCCAGGGCGGCGCCCATCACCGCAGCCCCCCCCAGGAAGTACCAGCGGCGCTTGAGGAAACAGACGCCGAGCACGGCGTCCCAGAGCCACGCGACACGCGCGAAGGCGCCACCGGTCCAATAGTAGGCCCAGGGGTAACCGACGCCGAGGACGACGAGGGCGAGCGCGAACGCGCGCAGGCCGAAGGCCCAGAGGATGGCCACGAACATCGAAACGTAGAAGAAGAGATCCAGCATCGCGATGTTGCGGATCTGTTCGTCCGACGCCGGCGACATGTTGGAGAACCGCGAGCCGAACATGTTCCAGACCGGGCTGGCGTTGTAGCCGTGGTCCTTGAACATCTTGTCCCACCAATCCGCGCCCATGTTCTTGCGGAAGTACTCGACGTCGCTGCGGAACTCCTTCCATCGAGCGTCCGAATAGACGTCCCGGCAGACCTCGGGGTGAGCGATGATCTCGTCGGTCTCTTCGAGCAGGTTCGTCTTCAGGTTCCGCACCTTGCGGGCCTCGACGACCTTCTGCCGCCCGGCGTCGATCTCCGCCCACTGCACGCAGTAGTAGAGGTTGGTGTACCGGTTCTCGGCGAAGTACTTCGACCCCGCGTAGTAGTGGAACGTGTCCCAGAAGTGGATCACGCGGGAGCCGTGGAACGCGCCGTAGTTCGTCCAGGTGAAGGCGGCGGAGAGCGCGACGGCCATCAGCGTCGTGCGCTCGAACCAGAGGGCCATGGGGCGTCCGCTGCGCCGGGCCCAGAGGAGCACGCCGGCGCATGCGACCGCGACGGCGATGCTCAGGCCGAGTGTGAGATCCGCGGTGAAGGCCTGCCCCGGGCGGAGCGTCCAGGCCATCGAAGCGCTGTGCACGAGGGTGAGGGCGCCGCCGACGAGCGCGAGGGGCCAGCGCAGGCGCGCGGCATCGCGATTCTGGATGACCATGTAGATGATCACCCCGAGGATCGCGAGCGGGCCGAGCACGCCCTGGAGCGCTTTGAGTCCGAACTCCGCGCCGCCGAGTTCGAGGACGAAACGCAGGTAGGCGGCGGCGCACAGGGCGGCGCCGAACTTCCACGAGTCCTCGAGGCGATGGTTCGACTCGGCCGCGGCGTCCCCTTCGGCCGGGGGGGGCGAGGCGACCGGCTTGCGGCGGGGCGGCGCGACGAGCACGAAGAAGAAGGCCGCGAAACAGATGAGGGCCATCTCCATCTTGGCGTTGGCGTACTTCTTGTTGCGCTCGGCCGTCTCGTCCTTGACGACGCCCTTCTTGCGGGTCACCTCGGCGGGGAACTTCTCCGGCTTCTGACAGAAGACCTGCATCTCGCCGATGCTGTAAGACTGGTCGCCCTTGGCGGCGCCGACCCGGAGGTACCGGCCCACCGCAGAGAGCGTGTCCTTTGCGCGAAAGCGCATGCCGGCCCCATCGACCGCGCTCGGCGTCCAGACGGGGCGCCAGGTCTTGCGGTCGTCGGAGACCTCGATGGGATAGTCGTCGTTGTTGTCCCCCTGCAGGGCGATGCCGCGGATCAGGGTGCGGGCCCCGAGGTCGAAGTCCACGTGACCGGCGGCCGTCGTCAACTCGACCGTGACGTCGGACTTCCAGTTGTCGCCGTCCTCGGCCGCGATCTCGTCGGAGATGCGGTCCGGGTTGTAGGCGTACTCCCAGAACAACGGCTTCTTCTTGCCGATCAGGTTGCCCGCGGGGCACGCGGCGCCGTCG
The DNA here is from genome assembly GCA_023150895.1 of Myxococcota bacterium. Taxonomy (GTDB): domain Bacteria; phylum Myxococcota_A; class Bradymonadia; order UBA7976; family UBA1532; genus CAINDO01. Next base: position 20,281 of record JAKLJY010000142.1, read on the forward strand.
GGCAGGGGGGCTGCCCAGGCATCCGGCCCGCCGAGACCCGCCGGCGCACTGGCGGGCGCGGACGCGGCGGCACTCCCCGGTGCGGAGGCAGGGGCGCTCCAGGGTGCGGCGGCGGGGGTGCTCCCCGGTGCGGCGG
>JAKLJY010000143.1 GCA_023150895.1 Myxococcota bacterium
GCGGTACACCAAATGCACCCTGGGCCTGCGACGGGGGCTGGGGGCGATGTAGGTGAAGATCCCACCGATCGCCACTGCCGCCGGGCGCCATGACAATGACAGACGGCCCGCTTCGTCGTATCCTCCGGCGGGTCTGTCCCCGAGAAGCGCCCGGCCCACCATGACGAAACCGCGCAAGAGCGTCGCCTTCGTGCCCGATTCCAACGCTCGCCACGACAACGCGGCGACGGCGTTCGTCCGGCTGCCCGGGGACGAAGCCCCGCCTGCGGCCCCCGCCCCCCCGCGCGGGCCGCAGGCCCCGCCCCGACCGCCGACGTCGGGCGGGCCCGCGCCCTCCGCCCCGCCCCCGGAGGTGCCCGCGGGCATCGTCCGGATGACCCGCGCCGAGTTCGGGCTGCGCTTCTACTTCGACGGCGAGCCGCTTTTCGCCAACGCCGAGACCAGCGTCCACGTCGCCGTCGACGCCGGCGTGCCCGAGGGCGTGTCGGCCGCGGTGGCCGTCAAACACTTCCGAAAGCGGCCCGACGACCGCGGGGACGCCTGGCGGACTCGGCTTCGGCGCGAGTTCAAGGTCCTCTCCGAAATCCGGCACGCTGCGCTCCCGGCCCTGCGCGGTGCGTTCGAGACCGAGGAGGGCGGCTTCCTCGTCATCGAAATGTTCGGCATCGACACCCTGCAGAGCCACGTCGAAAAGCACGGCAAGCTCAGTGTCGCGCAGGCGACGCAGGTGATGACGGCGATCGGCGAGGCCATCGAGGCGCTCCACACGGCCGGCCTTCTCCACCGCGACGTCCGACCGTCCAACATCGTGGTGCGACCGCAGCCCGACGGCTCGCTCGGCGCGCAGCTCATCGACTTCGACGGCGTCTGGTTTCACGACGTCGAGGGGACGCCGCCGCCGCTGCGGCTGCGGGTCGGCCAGCTGCTGCCCCCCGAGGTCACGATCGATGAACAGGCGTGGACGCGGGGCGGCGACGTCTTCATGTGGGGTCACAGCCTCGCGTTCGCCCTGACCGGCAACCACGAGCTCGCGGCCATCGCCAAGGCCCGCTCGCCGCTGACACCCATCGTCACGCGGGCCTGCAGCGCCAACCCCAAGGAACGCCCGCACTCCATCCGGGGCGCGCTCATCGAGCTCGGGCAGCGCAAGGACCGCATCGCCGCGGCCCCCTCGCGCATCGCCTCGCGTCCCTGGATTCTCATTGCCGGTCTCGGGCTGTGCGGTGTGCTGACGGGCATCATCGTGACGCAGAACTGGGGCCCGCCGCCGCCCCCGCCCGGCCCGCGCGTCGTCCTGCTGCCTGCGCGCACGGGCGCCGACGCGCCGCCGCCGCCGACGCCCCCCGCGCCGTCGCCGCTGCCCGGCGGTTTTTTCGACCGGCTCAAGCTCGCGGAGCAGCGGGTCGCCACCGCGATGACGATGGACCCGCGCCGGAAGGCGGCTCGCATCGAGACGCTGGAACGCCAGGCGCTCGAGCTGCTGACGGGGGCTCTCGACGGTCACATGCCCGTCGACGAGGGCACGCAGCGGGTGATGACGAGCATCCGGAGCGAGGCCTGGCACCAGGCCGCCCTCGGCGCCGAGGTCGAGGCCTTGCGCACGGCCGCCGCCCGGGGTGACGAGGCCGGCATCCGAGGTGCGCTCGAACGCCTCTACGCGCTCGACCCCACGCATGAAGGCGTCGCCTTCGCGCGCCGCCACCGCCGCGACACCCGCGTCGTCTGGGAGGACCGATGACCCCCCGCCGCCTCGCCGGCCCCCTCGCCGCGCTGTCCCTCCTCGGGGCCTGCGGTCCGACGTTCATCCGCGATCCCGCCGACGAAGTCTGCGAGCCGGGTGAGGCCCGCTTTTTCGGTCGGGTCCTGTATGCCGGCAATCAGAAGCCCGTGGCCGGCGTCTCCGTGTCGACGGAGCCCCCCACGGATCTCGCCCGGACGGACGCCCGCGGCTGCTTTCACATCGACCGCAACCCGGCCGCCCCCGACCCCGAGATTCCCCCGGGCCGCTACCGCCTTCGGCTGAACCCCCGTCTGGGGGAGACCTCGGTCGGCGGGAAGGCCATCGAACTCGAAATGCCCCTCGACCACGAGTTCGCACTCGAAGACGATCCCGTCTGGCTCGGACGCTTTCTCTTGCGAGATCAGGCCTCTCCCGAGGACGAAGAGCGCGGCACCCGCACCAACGTCGATTTTCCCCGCCAGACCGGCGGCGCGCTGCCGGACTGAACGGCGATGACACCCCACGGCACAACCGCCTGGCGGCAGCGGGTCCTGATGGTCGCCACGGGCCTCGCCGCCGCGCAGGCGACCGGCTGCGAGCGCGCGGTCACCGAGCGCACCGCCGTCTTCCCCCTGGTCATCGAGGTCGTCGACGCGAAGGGGGCGGCGGTCGCCGGGGCGCGCATCACCGTCGCCGGCCTCGACGTGCCCGAGCCCACGGGGCCCGAAGGGAACTGGTCCCTCGAGCTCCGCGGCAAGCCCGGAGAGGTCATCCCGGTGGTGCTCACGACCCCGAACCGCTATGCGCTCCGTGGCTCGGCCGAGCGGCCGGTCGAACTGCGCATCGACGTCGCCGCCGGGGGGACGCCGCTCACGTCGAAGGAGCGCTTCGTCCTGGACTCGACGGTGCGTGAGGCCCTGCTGCTCTTGTCCATCGATTGCTCGGCCGTCAGCGATCCGGAGTGCGGCCGCATCGAGGTCCTGGCGGGCGACCAGAACCTGGGCGTGATCCCGCCGTACGGCCTCTTTGCTCGCCCCGTCTCGACCTGGGTGGGCGAGCGCTACGACTTGCGGCTGCGCCCGTCGCCCGAGTCCGGTATCCGCTTTCAGCCGGACACCGTCGTTTTCACCCCGACGGTCGATGGCGAGGTCCTCGTGGCCTCTCGGACGCCTGCCCTCGCCGACGCGCCGCCGCCGGAGCCGGCCCCCGCCACGGAGCCGGCCCCTGCCACGGAGCCCCCCGCCGAGGTCGCCGCCGTGCGCGAACAGCCCTGGCCCGAGCCTCCGAATCCCACCGTCGTCACGCCCCGCGGCCGAAGCCGGACGGATGATCCGTTCGCCGAGAGCCCCGCGCCGCGCGCCGCACGCAAGCCGGCCGGCGGGGCGAGCATCTGGGATGACCCCCCTCGCGCGGCGCGCACGGCCAGCGCAGCGGTCGTCGAGCCGGAGCCGCCCATCCCGTCCGGTGGCAGCGCGGGCAACGACCCCGAGCAGGCCGAGTTCGTCGCGTGCCAGCGCCGCCTCGTCCAGAAGCGCACGCTCGGCCCCGACTGCGCCGACCGTTTCGCCGCGGTCCAGCCCGGGGAGCGCCAGTACGCCGTCGCTCGCGAGGCCCTGTTCAACGACGCCAAGGGGCGCCGGGACTGGTCGCGCGCCATGGGCTACGCCGAGGAACTCTCGCGGCAGAACGACGGCGATCCCGAGTGGCATTACTGGCGCGGCTACCTGGAGATGAAGCGCTCGCGATACCGCGAGGCGGCGCGCAGCCTCGTCGCCGCGCACCAGCGCCAGAACACCTGGGGCCCCGACCGACGGGGCGGCCGCACCCTGCAGACGGTCCAGAACCTGGCGTTCGTCTACACGCAGCTTGCGCTCCGCACCCGCACCCCCGAGCCGGACGACAAAGACCGCGCCATCACCTACTGGCAGATGGCCAAGGACCTCGCCCGCCAGGTGGGCAACGCGGGCATCCTGCGGGACGCCGACCGCGAGATCGCGCGCCTGCGGAGCAGCCGGTGACGCAGCGGCTCGTCGCCGCGCTGGCCGTCGCCGCGGCCGCCTCGGGCCCCCTCGGCTGTCGCGGTGGTGCCGACGTCTCCTCGCCGCCGAGCGCGTCGGCCCCGGCGGCGGATGCGCCGGAGGCCCCGCCCGTCGATGGTTGGCGTGCCCGGCTTGCCGCCGCGAGCGCACCCCTCGAAGCATTGCTCGACACCTCCCCGGGGTGGGCGGCACTTCAGGGCGAGCGCCCGTTCGAGGCCGCCCTTCAGTTCCGTGCCGCGTTGGCGACTCGTCCGGCACCCGAGGCCGTCGTTCGCCTCGGCGCGGCGCGGGCGTTCACCGCCGCCGCGGAGAGCCTCGAGCGGGCCGCGGACGTCCTGCGCCTCGCGCAGGGGCGCATGCTCGTTGGGGCGACGGGTCAGAGCGAGGCGGCCGACTGGCACGCCCTTCTGACGACCCCGCCCGACGCGGCGATCGGCGCGACGCTCCCGGCCACCCCACCCATGGCCTTCCGCCGCGCCGCCCTCGCCGCGCTCCAGAGCCCGGCCACGCCTGCCGTGCAGACCATCGCCGGCCCCCTGTGCGAGGCGGAGGCCGGGTCCGACACCACGGAAGCGCTGCGGCACCACCTGGCTGCGTGCGCCCTCGTCGGCCGGATCGACCGCGCGCTGGCCGACGCCGGCCGACTTGCCTTCGAGGCGCCCGCCGTCCAGCTCACGCCGCCCATGCCGGCGGGGGACGCGACCGTCGCGCCGCCGACACCGATCATCGATCCGCTGCCGGCGCTCTCGCTCGCCCGCGTGCTTCGCCACGAAGCGCGGGCCGCGGTCTGCGACGGCCCCGCCGACTCGCCCGTCTTTGCGTTCGCGTGCGGCCTCGCGGAGGTCGGACTCGGTCGTACCGACGCCGCACGGTCTGCCTTCGGCCGAGCGCTGGCGCAGCCCGCCTGGAGCGCCGAGGCCTTCTTCCCCCTGCTGGTCTTCGCCGCCGAGGACACCCCGGCCGAGCTCCGACGCGTCGCGGGGGCGGCGACGGACGCCTCGACGGCACCCGCCCCGACGTTCGACCCGGCAGCGCAGGCGGCCTGGCGGCGCGGCTGCCTGCTGCGCGCGCCCGCGACCGCCTGTGACACGGGCTTCGATCGCGCCGCCGAGGAGCGTCACCTCGACGCACTGCGGCGTGCGCGCACCGCCTGGGTCGAGCAGCAGCCCGAGGAGCCCCGCGCCCTGCTTCGGGATCTCGACATGCCCGAGGCGGGCAGTCGCGCCCGGGCCCTGGCCGGCGCGAACCTCTTCGTGCGGTCCGGTCGCATGGTCGAGGCATTTGCGCTCTCGACGGCGGGCGGCCCGCCTCGGGTGATCAGCGAGGGACCGGCGCGACCGCCGCAGGCCCTTGCGCTCGCGACGCTGGCACTGGCCGCCGTCGCGACGGACAATGCACAGCTCGCATTCGACGCGTGCGGCGCCCTGGCCGCGCACCACCCGGCCTGGGCGGGCGCCCGGGACGCGGTCCGCCTGTTCGGCCTGAGCCTGCTCGCCCGTGGGACCACCGGCGCGGTCGGTGGTGCAAAACCGGAGTGAATCGGTTGTCCGACGCAAGAGAGGGAATCGCGACCATGATCGGCCTCTTCCGCGCGCCCGGCGCGCTGTTGCTCACGGCACTGCTCGTCTGCGGGGGCGTCCACCCCGCGGCAGCCCGCGGCGCGTTGCGCGTCGGCGAGGAGCAGTCCCCGGGCACGCTGAACCCGATGTTCCCGGACGACATGTACGTCGTTCGGGCGACGGAGCTGCTCTTCGACGGACTCGTGGGGTTCAACCTGGCCAATCAGGCGACCGAGCCCCGCATCGCGAGCTCCTGGTCGCTCGCCCCCAACGGGCAGGACGTCACGTTCCGCCTCGATCCCCGTGCGACGTTCCACGACGGGCAGGCGGTCACGGCCGACGACGTCGTCTTCACCGTCGAGGCCATGCGGGCGCAGCTCCCGTGGTTCCGAGACGTCGTCGTCTCCGCCCGCGCCACGGATCCGCAGACGGTCGTCGTCGAGCTCCTGCGGCGCCGGGACACCGCCCCGCAAGCCCTCGAAGACCTCACGTTCAAGATCCTGCCCCGGCACGTTTTCCCGGACGGCAAGATCTCCCCTGCCAGCCCGTTCAGCCAGGAGCCCATCGGCACCGGCCCGTTCAAGCTCGTGCAGCGCCAGGGGAACAACATCGAGCTGACACGCTTCGACGCCCGCGTCCCCGCCGCGACCCGCCTCGAGTCCATCGTCCTCATGAGCACCCCGGATCCGAAAAAGCACAAGGACGCCATCAAGGCCAACAACCTCGGCCTCCTGGTCCGGGTGCAACCCAAAGACGTGAAGGAGCTGCGTGCGGTCAAAGCGCTGCGCGTGTTCGACTACGTCGCGCTCGACTGGTGGTACCTGGGCCACAACCACCGCGGGAAACACACGGGCAACAAGCTCTTCCGCAAGGCCATGACGGCCGCGCTGAACCTCGACGCGTTGCGCGAGGCGCACCTCGGCGACGGGGCGACGATCTCCGGTCCTTGGGCCGCGGAGGACCTGCGCAACCCGCACGCCGTGCCGCCGCCGAAACAGGACGTCGCGGGCGCGCTCGCGCTGCTGCAGGAGGCCGGATACACGTTCGACGCCAACGCAAGCGTCCTCGAAGACAAGAAGCGCAACCCCGTCGAGCTGACGATGATCGTGCAGCCGCCGCTCGGCGCCGTCGAGGGGCTCTATACGGACCTGACGGCCCAGTTTCAGGAGCTCGGCATCGTCCTGAACGTCGTCAAGCCGCCGGATCTCCCGTCGTGGGTGGCCGAGGTCAAGAAGGGCAAAGGCTACGACCTCGTGCTCGGCCGCTGGCGCCCGACCCCCGGGGACTACCTGCGCGGGCTGTTTCATTCGACGGGCAGCGAGAACTGGTTCGGCTACAAGAACCCACAGGTCGACCGCAAACTCGAGGAACTCGGGCGCGCGACGTCGGCCTCGCAGTATCTCGAAACGCTGCGAGCCCTGAACATCCTGCTGTGGGACGACCAGCCCTACACCTTCCTGTGGTCGCTCAAGGCGTGGTCCGCCTACAACCGGGATCACTACCAGAACGTCGAGCGCATCCATCCTTTCCACTACTTCTCGCACGTGACCGACTGGGATCAGGTCGGCGGCGGGGGTGGGGGCCGCCGGTGAGGGCGCCGGTCGGGGTGCTCGCCCTGGTGGCGCTCGCGAGCGGCCTGGGCGGTGTCTCTCGGGCGACGGCGACGGAACGCCCGGCCCCGGACCTCGCCGATCGCGGCTACGAAGAGGTCAAGCAGACCGGGTACGACAACTTCGAGGCCGGCCGCGAGGACGAAGCCCTGCGGTATCTCGGCGAGGCGGCGAGCCGCCCGGAGGCCGCCGGCGACCTGGACCTGCTCGTCCAGACGGCGCACATGTACCGGGCGGCGTGTCGCATCGACGAAATGCGGGCGCTACTGCCGCGCCTGCAGAACGCCGCCGAGCTCGCCGGCCGCAACGATCTCGCCGGCGACGCCGAGGCGTTGGCGCAAGAGGCCGCGTCGTCCTACCAGCCGGTGGCCCTGACCATCCGCCCCGAGTTCGCGGACTGGGTCGATCTCGTCGACGAAAAGCCGGTGCTGGCCGCCGCCGTGACCCGGACGCCCTCGAATCCGGCGTTGGCCGCGTGTGCCCCGCGCGTTCTGGCCCGATGGAATGCGCAGTTGGGCGACCTGCCCACCCGGAGCGAGCGACCGGAAGACGTGCCCGCCGAGGCGTGGCAGCTCACGGCGGAGCTGCCGCTGGCCGGGTACACGCTCTCCTGGGCCGGCTGTCGTCGGGATGCCGGGGACACCACGCCGTGCCCCACCGCGGCGGTCGACCTCCCGGATCCGCGCACCCCGGTGCCCCATGCCGTCGAGCTGGCGCTGGCGCCGTCGCTCCCGTCCGAGGAGCGCCCCCTGATCCGGTCGCGTCACCTGCCGTGGCTCATCGGCGGTGGCGCCGCGTTGCTGACGGCGGGTCTTTTGACCACCTGTTTCGTCGCCCAACCCATCTCCGCGTGTCGGTGAGCGCAGCATGAAGACCCTCGCAGGCGCCCTCGTCGTCCTCGCTCTCGGCCTCGGCTCGGCCCGTACGGCCTGCGCCGCCCCGACCCCCGCGGGTCCCCCGGTCGTGCCGGTGGCGGCGGCTCGCATCGCACAGGTGGCGAACGCGCACTGCTCGAACCCGCGACCCTCGCCGGACGCCCGGTTCGTGGCCTACGTCGTCGACGAGCTGAAAGACGTCCGTCGGCAGATGGTCTACGTCCGCGAGACGAAGACGAGCCGCCGCCTGCAACCAGTGATGGAGATGTCGGCGGTCCGGCGCAAGCTGGCCTCGGGCGGCGCGGCGGCCGGGCAGGTCTGTCACGAGCTGAGCTGGCTGCCCGGCACCCCGGTCGGCGCGGTCATGTCCTGCAACAACGGCGAGGGCAACTACGACCTCTTCTTCCTCGAGCCCTCGCCCAATCTCGACAAACCGGCCTATCGCATCACGCGCCACGAGGCCAACGACTTCCACCCGACGGGCGCGGGCCGCGGCGGTTCGATGGCCGTCATCTACGTCTCCGGCCGCAGCGGCGACGGGGATCTCTACGGCCTCGACCTGCCGGTGGGCGCCGAGCTCGACGACCGGGCGCGGCGGCTGACCTCGGTCGCCGAGATGCCCGAGTTGTCGCCCGTTTTCAGCCCCGCGGGGGACGCCTTCGTCTTCGTGCGCCAGACGGCCCGGGGCGAGGACGACCTGTATCGCATGCCCCTCGCCGGCGGCGAAGCGACGGCCCTGTCGCGTCTGCCGGGCTCGGAACTCAACCCGGGCTTCTCGCGGGACGGGCGCCAACTGGCGTTCTACGGCAACGCCCGCGATCGCAAGCAGTTCGACCTCTACGTCCGACCGATCGACGGGGGCGAACCAGTGAGCGTCGCCGCGGGCACCGTGCGCCCCGAGCAGGGGCCGGCGGCGTTCACGCCCGACGGCACGGGTCTGGTCTACGTCCGCCACGAGGACCCCCTCAACCCCATCGAGATCGTCTACCCCGGGGAACCGAACCTCGTGGTCCGGCTCGACACGCAGACGCTCCAGAACAAGGACCCCTCGCTGGTGGCACTGCCCGACGGGCGCTGGTACCTGACGTTCACCGCGCAGGCCAACCTGGAGGACCGCCAGAAGCGCTGGGACCAGATCTACGCGGCGACGGTGGATCCGGCGGCGCTCCGGGCCGCCGCGGCGCCGGCCGCCTCCGGTCGCAAGAAGACGCCCGCCCGGAAATGAACCTCGCGCTGCTGCGCACGGGGCTCGTCTGGCTGCGGCCCCTCCTGTTTTTCCTCGCGACGCTGGCCGGCGCCGTCACCGTGGTGGTGGTGCTCGTCTCGACCTCGCCGGGGACCGCGTTCGACGCGCTGCCCTCCGTCCCGGAGGCGCTCAAGCAGGAGCTCACCGCGCGGTACGGGCTCGATCAGGCCTGGTACGTGCAGGCCGGCCGCCGACTCTGGGCGCTCGCGCACCTGGAGTTCGACGTCTCGCTCTCGTATCGCAGCGGCGGGCGCGTCGCGGCGTTGTTGTGGCCGGCCTTTCAGTCGACGCTCCTGACCGTCTCGCTCGCCCTGACGCTGTCGTTCACCCTGGCCGCGGGGGCGGTCGCCTTCGCACGGCGCGGGCCCCGGCGGGCCGGGCTCGTCTCGGTCGGCCTGACCCTGGTCTCGGGCGTGCCCGCCTTCGTCGCGGCGGTCATCGTGCAAGCGTTGCTGGCCGCCCACCTCGATCTCGTGCCCGACGTCCGGCATGTCGTGGCCGCCGCGCTCGTGCTCGCGGTCGCCGACGGTCACCTGCTCGACCTCTTCCGACAGCTCGGCGCGGAGTGGGCCGAGGCCCGGAGCACGGATCACGTCGTCGCGGCCCGCGCCAACGGCCTCGGGGCCCGCCGCGAGCTTCTGCGCACCCTGTTCGCGCCCGTGGCCCAGCTCGTCACGACGCGCTTCACGCTGCTGCTGGGCGCGGTGCTGGTCGTCGAAATCCCGTTCGGCCTGTACGGCATCGGGGAGGTGCTCTATCAGGCGGCCTCCCGCCGGGACACACACCTCGTCGTGGGTTGCCTCGTCTTCCTGTCCGCCCTCGTCTGCGGCGCCGGCCTCGTGCGCGACTTCGCACGGCTCGCCGTCGACCCCCGTTTGCGCCGCGCCGGCGCGCCCCGGCTGGAGTAGCCCGTGCGCCGCGCCCGCCCGCTCGATCCCTGGTACGCCTACGGCTGGCTCGTCTTGGGCACCATCGTCGCCCTGGCGGTGGCCGAGGTTTTCGTCTTGCCGGCGAAAACGCCCGCCGGGCCGGACACGCTCGCGCTGCCGAGCGCCGCGCACCTGCTCGGGACGGACGCGGACGGTCGGGATCTGCTCACCCTGATCGCGCACGGGCAGCCGCAGTATCTGGCCCTCGGGGCGACCGCGGCCCTGCTGGCGGTCGGGCTCGGCACTGCGCTGGGTCTGCTCGCCGGGCTGACGCGCCCCGCCGTCGACGCCGCGATCCGCTATGGGTGCGACGTCCTGGCCTCGTTCCCGCGCATCGCCTTTCTCCTTCTGGTGGCCACGGCGGTCGATACCAGCCTGCGCACCGCAACCCTTGCCCTCGCCGTCAGTTTCGTCCCCGCCGTCACGGGCGAAGTGCGCCAGCAGCTCGTCGCCCTGCGGCAAGCCGAGTTTCTGGCGGCGGCGCGGGCGCACGGCATCGACTGGTTCCGTCTGGTGACGTACCAGATTCTCTGGGTCCACCTGCGGCCCCGCCTCATCCGGCAGGCGGCGTTCGTTTTCGCCTACGTCGTCCTGATCGACGCGGCGCTGTCGTACATCGGCTCGCTGACGGGCTACGTGCGCATCGGCGAGCCCCCGCCCGGCGGGCATCACACGCTCGGGCAGGTGATGGCCACCGCCCGGGACGTCGTCGATACGAGCCTGGAGGACCTCCACACCTGGTGGCCGCTGACCGTACTGGCCGGGTACATGACCCTGTTGGTGACGGGCTTGCTCGCGTTCGGCGAGAGCCTCGTCCGGCGGGCCGAATCGTGACGGCGACCCCCACCCCGGCCCCGGCGGCCCTCCTCACCGTGCGCGACCTCCGCATCGCGTTCGGTGCCCCGGGGGGCGCGGTCACGAACGTCGTGGACGGCGTGAGCTTCGAGGTGCGGGCGGGCGAGGTGGCCTGCCTCGTCGGGCAGTCCGGCTGCGGCAAGACGGCCACCGCCCGCGCCGTCCTGGCGGTCCTCGACGGCACGCCGGGCGTGATCGGTGGCCAGGTCTCCCACCAAAGCCCGGAGGGCCACCGCGTCGACCTCTACCCCGAGGCCCTCGCGGCCGCGCCGCTCTCCCCAGCGACACCACGGTTCTTCGCCCGGGCGGCCCGAATCCGCCGCGAGGCCGAGGCGCGGTTTGCGCCCCTGCGGGGCCGGTCGGCGTTCGCCATTTTTCAGAACAGCCAGACGGCCCTCTCGCCCTTCGCCTCCGTCGGCCTCGCGCTCGATCGCGCCGCCGCGCTCGGCGGGCGCTCGGTGCCGACCGACCGGGCCAGCCGTCGCGCCCGCAACGAGGGGCTGCTCGCGGCCGTCGGCTTCGAGCACCCCGCCCGCTTCCTCGACAAGCTGCCCTCCGAACTGAGCGGCGGCGAGGCCAAACGCGTCGCCCTGGCGCAGGCCCTGGCCGCCGATGCACGTCTGATCGTGGCCGACGAGCCCACCACGGGCCTCGATCCCACCCTCCGCGTCGTCCTGCGGGACCTCTTCGTACAGCTCGCGAGCCAGGGCCGGGCCATCCTGCTCATCACCCACGGCCTCGGCCTCTTTCACCGCCTGGCGCATACGGTTCACGTCATGCAGGCAGGCCGCATCGTCGAGTCCGCGGCGGCCGCGGCGTTCTTCGGAGATCCGGGGCCGACGCACGCCTACAGCCGTCGCCTGCTGGCCGCCGAGGCCTTCGTGGAGGCCCCGTGAGCCCACCTCCGCTCATCGAGGCGTCTTCGGTGACGCGGCGGTTTCGCGCACGCGGCGGTTGGGGCGCGGGCCTTCGCCGCCTCGTCGGGGGCGCGGCGCCCGTCGCCGAGGTCGCCGCCGTCGATGGGGTGGACCTCACGCTGCGCGCCGGGGACCGTCTCGGCATCGTGGGCGAGAGCGGGGGCGGCAAGACGACGCTGGCCCGCCTGCTCGCCGGCCTCCTGACGCCCGACGCCGGCACGATCCGGTGGGGCCCGCACGACGTCGCCGCGCTCACCTCGGGGGCGCGCCACCGCCTGCGCAAGGGCCATGTCCAGTTCCTCTTCCAGAACCAGTACGCGAGCCTGAACCCGCGCCTCACCGCCCTGCAGGCCGTGAGCGAGAGCGTCCGCTGCCACCGGGGTCAGCGCGGCGCCGAGGCCCGGGCGACGGCCCGCGAATTGCTCGCGCGCGCCGACGCCGCCCACTACGCCGACCGACGCATCGGGGTGCTGAGCGGGGGCGAGCGCCGACGCATCACCCTGGCGTGCCTGCTGGCCGCGAGTCCGGCCGTGGTCATCGCCGACGAGCCCGCCGCGGGCCTCGATCCCATCCTCCGGCGCGAGGCCGTCGCGCTGCTCGCCGCGCTGTTGGCCGCGCGGCCCGAAACGGCGCTCGTGGTCATCTCCCACGAGCTTGAAGTCGTCGAGCGGCTGTGCGACCGTGTCGTGGTGATGAAGGACGGCCGCATCATCGAGACGCTGACGGTCACCGCGGGGCAAGCCCCCGAGCCGCAGCATCCGTATGCCCGCCGCCTTTTCGCCGCGCGCGACGCCGAGCGTCTGCCGGCCGAGCTCGTCGAACGATTGCGCCCGCGCGAGCGCGGGGTCGTGACGCTCGAGTACATCACCATGCTCGGCGCGGGGACGATCTTCCTGGGCTATCTCATCTACGCCCTCGGCGGCCCGTACCGCATCTACCTCGACTTCGCCCAGTGGTGGCTGTCGATCCCGGTCTTCTGAGCGGCCACCGGTCACCCGCGTGATCCCCCTGCTCGGCGCGGTGCTGTGCGGGCTCCTTCTGGGGCAGCTCCTGACGCTCGTCGCGCTGCGATTGCCCCGCCGGATGCAGTGGGACCTCGAGCGCGACGTCGCGCTCGCGCACGAGGAGCTCGGGCGCGAACCCGTGCCCCCCGTGGGTGAACGCCCGACGCTCCTGCGGCGCGGGCCGGAGTGCCTGACCTGCGGCACGTCGCTCAGTGGCGCTGGCGCCGTGCCCGTCGTCGGGTACCTTCTGCGCAACGGTCGCTGTCGGGCCTGCGGTGCCACGCTGCCGCTGACCGGCCCCGTCGTCGAGCTCGTGCTCGCGGGAGCGTTTCTGGCGCTGGTCCTGCAACTCGGCGCCACCCCGACGGCCCTCGCCGCCGCGGTGCTCGTCTCGATGCTCGTCACGCTCGCCGCCATCGACGGGCGCGAGCGTCTCTTGCCGGACGCCCTGACGCTGCCGGGCCTGTGGCTCGGGCTGGTCCTCAACGCGTTCGGCCTCTTCGTCGATCCCACCTCCGCCATCCTCGGCGCGGCGGGCGGGTACGGTTTTCTGGCGGGCAGTCAGTGGCTCTTCGGGCGCCTGACCGGGCGCGAGGGCATCGCGGCCGGCGATCACAAACTGCTGGCGATGATCGGGGCCTGGCTGGGCTGGCAGGTGTTGCCCGCCGTGCTGCTGCTCGCGCTGACGAGCGCCGCCGTCCTGCTCGTGCTCACGCGGATCCTCCGCCGCACCGGCGGCCCGGATGCCCGGACCGAGGTCGCGTTCGGCCCCTACCTGGTCGCCGGCGCCCTCGTCCTGCTCTGCGGGGGGGCGAAGTACCTCTCGGCGCTCATTCTTTGAGCCTGCGCGCCCTCGCGCCCGCGAGCGCTCACGTCGCGGCGCGGCTCTCTCGACCGGTCAGCAGCGCCGTCAGCTCGCGATACGCCTCGTTGATGACCTTCGCGCGCTCGGCCGCCCGCGCTTCGGCAGCCGGATCGGTGCTGTGTTTGTCGGGGTGGTGCTGCCGCATGAGCTTGCGGTAGGCCTTCTTGACCTCGTCGAGGCCCGCGCCCTCGGCGAGCCCCAACGTGCGGTAGTGGTCCGCCGCGGTGCGTTGGCGTTCGAGCTGCTTGCGGGCGCGCATCGCCTCGGCCTGGAGCTCGCGCAGCAGCGCCTCCGCCCGGGCCTCGGCCTCGGCCATGATCGTCTCGAATTCTTGCCGCAGCGTCTCCACGCGGCCCTGCACGCGCTCCACGCGGCGCCGGATGCCGGGCTGCGTCATGGCCACGTCCGCGGCGACGCGACCGACCGTCTCGAGCACCTTGAACGCGTCGCGGAACCTCACGGGGCCTCCGATTGCATGACCACGGCGTGCCCGTCGCGGACGTAGCGGCGGCCGCAGTCCGGACAGGTGGCCTCCTGGTGCTCGCCGGGGGCCGTACCCAGGGGCAGGCGAGCACCGCAGTAACACGCGAACCCCATGACCCGCGCCGGATTGCCGTAGACGAGCGCGAAGTCCGGGACGTCCCGCGTGACCACGGCGCCGGCCCCGACGAAACAGTACTGCCCGAGCGTGTGTCCGCAGACGACCGTCGCGTTCGCGCCGATGCTCGCGCCGCGCCGCACGCGGGTCGTGGCGTACTGACCCTTGCGCGGGTAGTGGCTGCGCGGCGTGCCGATGTTGGTGAAGACCATGGACGGGCCGCAGAAGACGTCGTCCTCGAGGATGACCCCCGAGTAGATCGACACGTTGTTCTGCACCTTGACGTTGTCGCCGATGGTGACGTGTCGCTCGATCACGACGTTTTGTCCGAACGAGCACTGACGCCCGATGGAGAGCGGCCCGAGCAGCTTGCTGAAGTGCCAGATCTTCGTGCCCTCGCCGATCTCGCAGGGGCCGTCCATCTGCACGGTCGGGTGCAGGTAGACCCCGGGGGCGAGCGTCGGGCCGGGCAGCGCCGGCGTGGGTGCCGACGGGGCCGCCTCGCCGAACGCGACCTCGGCCCCCGCATCGAGCGAACGCTGTGCCGCCGAGAGCAGGCGCCACAACGCCAACAGGCCATCGGGCCCCTGAAGGCTCGGTCGCCGGGCCGCGACGGCCTCGAAGAAGTGTCGCAGACTCGCCGCGCGGGCCTCGCTCCCCGTCGACGGCGCGGGCACGTCCGCCGGTTCGTCGTCGCCTTCGTCGGCCGTCCTCGTCAGCGTCAGATGCAGCCGGTCGTCCGAATCGCGCCACAGCCGCGCGGCGCCCTCGTCACCGACGACTTCGAGCTCGAACGCCGGGCGAAAGCCGTCGGCCGACGCGGCGTGCAGTAGCGCCCGAGGCCCGCCCGGCACGTCGAGCAGCGTCTCGGTCACGTCCGGGTGTCGGGCCGACCGCCACGTCGTCGCGCGGGTCAGCACGCGCCCCGGGGGCGTATCGACGAGCTCGGTGAACAGGTGGGTCAGCGTCACCGAAAGTCCGGCGTCGGGCGGGGGCTCCGCCGTCGTCGGCGCGGCCTTGAAGTGGCGGCCGTGCACGTAGCGCAGCGTGCCGAGCCGGCCGGAGCGCACCATCGCGAGCAAGTGCTCGACCACCGGGGCGAACCGCAGCACGGGGCCGGACATCAGCACGCGGCGGCCTTCGGCGACGCGGTCGAGCAGCGCCCTGCCGCCCGCGAGCGGCAGGACGAGCGGCGCGTCGAGGTAGACGTCCTTGCCGGCCCGCAGCGCAGCCTCGACCATCCCGTCCCAGGTCTCGGGTGGGGTGCAGAGCGCGACGGCGTTCACATCGCCGGCCTGTAGCAGGCGCAGATAGTCGGCTTCGACACGGACCTCGCCGAGCGCGCGCGCGGTCTCCACCAACACGACGGGGTCGACGTCGCAGAGGGCGGCCAGCACGCCGGCGCTGCGGGCGACCTCGGCCGTGGCCCGTCCGCGTGCGCCCAGACCCACCACCGCCAAGCGGACACTGCTCAATCGTCACCTCCGCGGGCATTGTTCCCCGGCGCACGGGCGATGTCACGGGGCGCGCGCCCCATCCCGACCGAAAACCAGGCCCCCGCGGCGAAGAGCCCGGCGAAGGCCAGCGTCACGACCTGGCACGCGACGGCCGACAGCACTGCATCGTCGAAGCCGACGCCGACCCACGAGAAGCCGGCCACCCAGGCGGCCTCCAGCGGGCCGACGGAGCCCACGCTCGGCACCGGCAGGGCGGCCGCGAGCTGGGCCGCCGTCCCGCCGACCAGCACCGGCAGCGCATCCAGGCGCACATCGAACATCGCCAGCAGCGACCAGAACAGCGTGTACTGAAAGACGGCGATGAGGGCGGTTCCGGCGCCGAGGCGCAGTCGCGCTCCGAGCGAGAGGCGGGCACCGTCGGCGAGCACTGCCCGCAGGCGTTCGACCGCCCGGGCCAGCTTGCCGCCGAGCCCCGGCGCATCGCGCCCCGCCGCCCCCCCGGTGAGGCGCGTGGCAAGGCGGGCCGCGGCGTCCAGAAAGAAGCGGAACCCGACGACGGCGGCGGTGACGAGCACCAGCGCGCCGTAGGTGACGAGCGGGAGGCCGCGCTCGCCGCTGCGCGGGCCGAGCCAGGCGGCCGTCGCGCACGCGCCCAGCATGAGCAGCATCCAGAGTTCCACCAGCCGGACCAGCACGACGTTGACCAGCGAGCGGACGAGGGGTTCACCGGAAACGCGGTGGAGAAACACGGGCAGGCCGAGCTCCCCGAGGCGGAACGGCGTGACCCGCACGAGAAAGTTCTGCACGGCGACGGCCGCCACCGTCTCCCGGTACCGCGCCCGCTCGGCGAGGGCGTGGAACCGTTGCGCCCGCAGAAGCAGGACGGCGACGGAGCACACGAACGCGAGCGCAAACGGCCCGCTGCGCACGTCGGCGGCCCGGTCGAAGAGTCGGCCGGCGTCGACACGGCTCAGCAGAAGCCCCACGAGGCCCGCCGAGACCGCCACCGCCACGGCGGAGCGGCCCAGAACGCGGCCGGCGGACCGGGGCGCCGTCACCGGGGGCGGTCCTCGTCGTCCGGGTTGCCCGTCGGTTCGCCTTCGCCGCCTCCGTTGTCGTCGTCGACGGGGCCGGGCGGCGCGACGAGCCCCGCGTCGACCTCGGGCATGAGGGCGCCGGGCAGGGGGGCGAGCGCGATGGGCAGCGTCGGCGTCCCGACGGCGGGGCCACCCACCGGGGCGTCGCCGTTGGCGGTTCCGGGCGCCGGGTCGACGCCGAAACCGTCCTGCAGGAAGTTCTGCGCGGTGACTTCACCCGGCGCGGCCGCGACCTCGAGGGGGGCGGTGCCGGTCAGGAAGGCCTCGTCGAGTCCGCCCGCCGGGGGCGCTCCGCCGTCGGGTCCCGCCGCAGGCCACAGAAGCCCGCTCGCCGGGTCGATGTGGGCCAGCACCACGCCGGCCGGGGGCGGCGGCCAGTCCGGGCCCGTGCCGGCGAAGGCCTCGAGGTGCGCCTTGACGATGGGCACGGCGGCCTGCCCGCCCGTCTCCTTGCGGCCGAGCGTGCGGTTGTCGTCGAACCCGAGCCAGGCCACGGCCACGCGCTCGGGCACGAGCCCGACGAACCAGGCGTCGCGGGCGTTGTTGGTCGTCCCCGTCTTGCCGACGATGGGCCGCGGAATGCCTTTGAGCGCCGCGCCCGTGCCCTCGGTGACGACGGAGCGCATGACGTGGCGCAGCACCCACACGACGTCCTCGGGCAGCACCTGCTCGGGGAGCGGGGGGTGGAGCATGGGGTGGTCGAGCGGCCCCTCGGCGTCCGAGACGGCCGTGACGAGCACCGGCGCCGCCCGGCGGCCGTCGGCGGCCAGCGTGGCGTAGGCGTTGGCGAGCTCGAGGGGGGTCACCTCGCTCGACCCCAGGGCCAGCGTGAGATTGTCCACCAGCGGCCCCGGCAGCCCCGCGCGCAGGGCGAACTGCTGCACCGCGGCGACGCCCACGTCCGGCGACGCGATGAGCTTGATGGCCACGGTGTTGACCGACTTCGCCAGGGCCCGGCGCAACGGCATCGGTCCTTCGTACCGACCGGAATAGTTCTCCGGTTTCCACCACTTGTCCGGTCCGAGGGGGAACGTCTCGGGGGCGTCGAGCATGATCGACGCGGCAGTGAACTTCCGACTCTCCAGGGCCGCCCCGTAGACGAAGGGCTTGAACGTGCTGCCGGGCTGCCTGCGTGCCTGCGTGACGCGGTTGAACGGGTACTCGCCGTACCGCTCGCCGCCGACCATCGCGAGCACCTTGCGGGTCCGCGGATCGAGTGCGACGAAGGCGGCCTGCGGACCCACCGCAATCGCGGCGCGCATCGGGTCGGGGTGCCGCGGGCCGTCGGCGCGTAACGTGACCTGCACCAGATCACCCACCGCCCAGGGCGCGGCGTCCTTCGGGCGTTCGGCCGCGGACGGCGCGGGCTTCGTCTTCTTGTCCGCCGGCGTCGACTTCTCGGTCGAATCGGCGGCGTCGGCCACCGGCCAGTAGCGCTCCAGGCTCTCGACGGGGATCTCGGCGCTGCCGACGCCGAGGTCGAGCTGCAAGTGGCCTTCGACCACACCCGCCACTCGCGCCTCGACGACCTCCCCCATCGGCGGAGGTTCGCCGTTCAGCTTGTCGGCGCGTTTGCGTCGCCAGGCCTCGGCGTCGGGCGCCCGGCGCGGCTTTCGCCCGAAACCCTGGCGCCCGTCGATGGCCACGAGCGCCGTCTGAATCGCCGCGATCGCCGCCCGCTGTTGCGCCAGATCGAGGGTGGTCTCGATGCGCAGCCCGCCTTTGAAGAGCCGATCTTCCCCGAACGCGGCGCCGATCTGTTTCTTGACCTCGTCGACGAACCAGGCCGCCTCGGGCAGGTTCTCCACCGGCGCCGGCGCGAGCTCGATGGGGGCGACCGTCGCCTGCTTCGCCGCCGCGGCGGTGATGAAACCGTTGTCGGCCATCTCGCGCAGGACGTAGGCGCGTCGTTCGCGCGCGCGCTCCGGGTGCTTGCGCGGCGAGAGGCGTTCGGGCGACTGAATCACCCCGGCGATGGTCGCGGCCTCGACCACGGTCAGGTCGCCGACGTCCTTGCCGAAGTAGTACCGCGCGGCCTCCTGAACGCCATACCGGCCGTGGCCGAAATACACGGCGTTGAGGTAGAGCCAGAGAATCTCGTCTTTGGAAAAGGCCTGCTCGATCCGGCGGGCGAGGATCAGCTCCTTCGCCTTGCGGGTGAAGGTCTTCTCCGGGCTCAGCACCAGGTTCTTCACGACCTGCTGCGTGATCGTGCTGCCGCTGCCCGTCACGTGACCGGCCTTGACGCTGTTCACCAGCGCCCGGGCCATGCCGGTGTAGTCGAGCCCCTCGTGTTTGTAGAACTCGCCGTCCTCGGCGGAGAGCACGGCCGACACGACGACGTCCGGGATCTTCTCGCGCGGGACGACCGTTCGGCGCTCCTTGTAGAGTTCCGCGATGACCGTCCCGTCGGCGGCGAGGACGCGGCTGACCTGCTTCGGTTTCCAGTCGGTCAGCGTGCGCACGTCGGGCAGGTCCCGACCGAAGTACCAGTACCCGGCGGCGACGATCCCGGTGCCGGCGATGCCCCCGATCAGCAGCAGGCTGGCCACGATTCGCAGCATCGTGCCCGCGACGGAGCGGCGGCGGGGTGGCTTCTTCTTGGGCATCGACGACTCTCCGCGGTCCGGGAGGGGTGCGTTCCCCTTGCCTGGGCGAGCGCAGTATGCGAGTTCCGGGCCATGGAACAAACCGTTACCCGTCTCCGATTCCGCATCCTGGGGCGCGGCCTGACGGTCGAGACCGAGGGTCGCATCGTCGCCTCGCCCGACGGCACGCACCTGATGCAGGTGGGCCTCTCCTCGCCCGAGCACGCCCACATCCTTCTCGAAGTCGGGCCGACGGAGACCGAGGCCGCCCTCTGGCCCCTCTTCCGGACGCTCTGCGAGTACCGGAACTACCAGGCGCTGGAGTACCGGCGCGTGGGGGCGCGCGGTCCGGGCGACTGGGAGCCGCTGCCCGACGCGGCCACCCCCGACGCCACGCCCGGCCCCGCGCCGGCCGGCAAGAAGAGCCGCAAGTCCTGAACGCATTGTCGCGCACGAACGACGCAAATCCGCACGGGATGCGGGTCCGCGGTTCTTTTGCCGCCCCGACGACCCAGTGTTACGATGCTCCTCCGACCCCGCCCTGGGGCCACTCCCCGTCAGGTACGCGATGAAGATCATCTGCCCGAAGTGCGGCGCGGACTACAACATCAACGACAGCAAGATCCCGCCGGACGGGCTGCACATCAAGTGCCCCAAGTGCCTGCACAGCTTCGTTGCGACGAAGGAGGGCGCCGCCGCCCTGGGGTCTTCGGGCGTCTCGACGTCATCGATGCGCGCAGTCTCCGTCCCGCAGCCGACGCCGGCCCCGGCGAGCCCGATCGTGCAGACGGTCCAGGGCATGCCGGTCCGCCCGGTGGCGATGCCGGTGCCGCCCCCGCCGCCGCCGCGACCTCCGCAGGGGGCCGCTCCGGCCGGAGGGCCGTTACCGCCGCCGCCGCCGGTTCCCGTGCCGCCGCCTCCGCCGCCCCCGCCGCCGCCCCCCATCGTCGAGACCTTCCACGTGCAGTTCGCCGA
>JAKLJY010000144.1 GCA_023150895.1 Myxococcota bacterium
TCCAGCGGCGGGGCGAGCGCAGCTTCTCCAGCCACCGAATCCGCGCCGTCGAGGCATTGGCCGAAGCCTCGGAGCGCGCGGCGAGCGGTGAGGAGACCGGCTACTTCTCCGCCGGGGAGATGCTGGAATCGTTGCCCGCCTACGACGTCGTCATCGACCTCAGCGCCGTCGCGTTCGCCCATCTTCCGACACGGCCGCTCTGCGCCGGGCAGCAGATCGAGGCGCGCGCCGACGGGGGCGCCCGCCTGACGGCCCGCATCGCCGGTCTCTGGTCGGCCGCGGATTGGGTCATCGGCTGGGGCGGCGAGGCCCGCATCGTGACCCCGCCCGAGCTGGCCGAGTTGGTCCGCGGCCGCGCCCGGGCCACCCTGGCGGCGCTGGACGGGTGAGGGGGGGCTCGGTGTCGTTGAGCGGTCGTGGCCCCGCTCAGAGGCGGGCGGAACGACGTCTGTGCGGGCCTCGTCAGTCACAGGTCGCCCTCGATGATCGACCAGACGCGGTGGTAGCTCCGGCCGCGCTCCCCGAGCGCCGCCGTCCATGCGTCGACCTTCGAGTCGTGGAGGGAGGCGCGGACCGAGTTAAGGGGCGCAGATGGTTCAATCTTTAGGGTTCGGGCGAGCGGCGTCGCCGCCGTTCGCGGTACACCGAGGAGTCGGAGCGCGACGGCCTCATCAGAATTGACCCCGTAGTAGACACGCGCTGGGAGGTTCCTGAGAACCCGCCGGTCGTCGTCGGTCATCGTCTCGAACGAGTCGCCGATGGTCAGCGACTGCAGAGCCGAGAGACCCCAGGAGGCGGTTTGCGTCAGGCGTCCGAAGACACTCCTGCAACATCGGGTCATCGCTGCGACGGGATCCGCGTCGTCGGCCGCATCCTCGTCGTCCCCTGTCTTCTTGGCGAAGTACTCCGTGGCCATCTCGGTCAGCGGCCGGCCCTGCACCCAGTCGCAGATGATCCGGGAGAGCGTGTCACCGTCGGGCTGCGGTCCACCAGTGACTTCCTTGAGGGGCTCGCGCAGCTCGGGCACCTGCAGAAGGATGCCCATCATTCGCTGGAGATCATCGCGGCGAGTGCCGAACAGGTCGGGCGTCCAGACATCGCTCGTTACGCGTGTCTGGTTCAAGCGCATGAGGGTGTTGGAGACCGACTCCCACGAGAAGCCGGTCGCGTCGACGAGCTTCAATGGCTGCCCTCTGATGCGCTCAGCGTAGTTGTAGACGCCTTGCACGAGGCTGTCCGCCCAGCCCTTGTGGCTCTTGCGAAGCGCCTGGAATCCCAGCGTACCGCGCAGCACCTGCTCAACCTGCGCGGCAAAGTGCTCGTGGCTTCCGATTTGACGGTAGGTGTGCGCGAGGTACTGCAGGAACGAGGACCAACCAGGCTGCCAGGACAACGTCTCGAGCTTCAGCAGGCTTCCGCTCGCGGCTGCCTGGTGAACCATCTCGATGAGCGTCGAGTTGAGCGCTCCGACGGAGCGGCCGATGAACTTCTCGAGCTGCTTCGCCTTCGCATCGTTATGGCCGGCAAGCGCGACGATGCCGAGATCTCCTTGATCGACCCGGCCCGCGCGCCCCGCGATGTTCCAGAAGTCCTCCGGCGGCATGTCCTGGCCGTAGGGGTACTGATGGCTCGCGAACACCACCCCAGACACCGGGAAGTTCACGCCCTGGGCGATCGTGGTGGTCGCCACCAGTGCTTTGAGCCTGCCCTGCTCAGTCAGCCACTCGATCAGCGTCCGAGTGTCCTCGGAGAGACCGGAGTGGTGAACGCCGACTCCGTACTCGAGCAGACCCGCCAGCGGGAAGTCCTCGCCCATTTCGTCAGCGAGAAAGCGCTGAATGTGGGCAAGGTCAGCGCCAGCGACACCAACGCGATTCTCTTCCACTTTGAAGGCTGCGGCCACCCCCCAGCTATTGCGCGGCTTGTCGACCAGCACGATCACCGTGCCGCGGCGCTGGAGGATCTGTGCCGTCGCGGCTGCCAGCTTTCCAGGCGAGCTACAAACGTCAGACCAGGACAGTCCGAGCGGTCTTCGCTCGCCGACGTCGAGTGTCTCCGGAACGCTAATGGTGTTTCGGGTCGTGTGCTGCGTGACGAGTCGGACGCCGAAGTCGCCTCGCTTGTCGCCCTGTACGGGACGAGCGATCGCGATCACGCGGTCGTTGGGGCTCCAGTCGACGCCCAACTCGATGTTCTTGTTGCTGTCGGGGGACAGCCAGCGCGCGATCTCTGCCGCGTTGCGGATGAATGGCGTGAGCAAGAGGAACTGGGCATAGCGGCACTCCCGGTTGATCGTTGCGAGAAGGAGCTCGAGCTTGAGCCCGCGGGTTTGCGAGCCAAGGCCGTGTGCCTCGTCGACCACCACGAGCGTGAGCGGTCGACCAATCTTCTCCTCCCATCCGCCGCGGAGCATCAGATCGAGCTTCTCGGGCGTCGTCACCAGGATCCGGAACTGCCGGGCCTCGTCCTTGTCGGTCAACATGCCCGCCTCGAGACCGTCGATCTCGAGCGCCGGGCTCACCTTCTCGACGATGGTGCCGAGCGGGGCAAAGTCCCGCCGCAGACGAAGCGCGAGTTGATTCACGAGCGCGCGCGTTGGGGCCAGGTACGCCACCCAGCCGCGCTCGTGGTCGAACTGGTTGAGTGCCTGGAGGATGCGGAACTCGGCGATGAACGTCTTGCCGCTCGAAGTCGGGAGGCTCACGACGACTGACCGGTGGCCGGAACCGAGCAGGCCTTCCTCGCGCAGCGTCCGACGCTGCGGTGGCAGCATCTCGAAGACCGGCTGCTTGCGGTCGCGCGAGATCAACGAGCCAACGAACTTCGTCACACGGCTGTTTACCGCGCGGGTAACCGTCCAGATGCTGTTGTCGACGAGGACGCGAGCGGTTCGGGCAAGCAGGCGGGCCAGAGCTTCTTGCGCCATCAGTTGCCCACGACCGGCCGTAGCGATTGCGCGATCGAACTGCGCTTCAAGCTGTTCGCGAATGTCGTAGTGGCCTTCGACCGAGCCCTGGGAAAGGTAGACGCCAAGGACCTCGGCGGCCTTCGCGAGGTGGTACTGCGACATGAGCTCCCACGCAGGGCGCGCATCCTTTCGCTCTTCGGCTCGAGCAAGAAAGGTTGGCTCGTGCGCTCGCTGGTCGGCGCGTAGACTCGCGACCCGCTGCTGAACCGCGTCGAGGTCGTCCCAGCCCTGTTTGCGGAAGAGCCGCAGCCAAATGTCGAGGATGCTGGCTGAAACCCGCGTACCCCAGTCGGTGGCATCGAGGGGCAACACGGGCAGCCCTTCATCGAGCAGCAGTCGACGAACGTCGGCGCCGCGGTCTCCCAGGACGCCGAGGCAGCCAAGGCGAACGAGGGCGGCCGCCGCATCGAGCGGGAGCGGCCCTCGTGGAAGTGACCTCGCTACCTGGAACGCCTGCACGGAGGCGTGCCGCAGCGCTTCGGCGTCATCCCCGTCGAGCAGCCCAAACGCGCGGAGCTCGAGCGCGTTTGCCACGAACTGCATGCGCTCATCCGAGAGCGGCGCTCCGCCATCAGCACCCAAGGCGTTGCGAAGGCGTCGCCGGCCAGACTCTTCCGTTGCCTCCCGAATCTTGTCGGCACCGAGCGATTCGAGAATCCAGGAATCGGCAGTCATGGCGCCTCCTCCTGCAAGAGCCGAGGCCAGTCCGCGATGGGGACGGGCAAGTACCAAGCGATCAGCTCAATCCGGGTTGGCGCGCCCAGCTTCCCGGACAATGTCTTGCCGCGGCTTTGAAGGTCAGCCTCGTTCGGTTGGGTATCCCGAATCAGCACACCAACGATGAGCAGCTCCTTGCCTTCAGAGCCGAGGTAGCGGCTCACCGCCTTCTCGTAGAGGTCGCGGTAGGGCTCGCCAAGGCATCGCGCGTGCAGCCACTGCAGCAGCGAGCGCTGAATGTCGAGGCGCTTGGCACTCTCCTCGAGCTGCCAGGCCATCCCGCTGCCGCCGTACATCACATTCGGGGGCGCAGTTGCCTCCGACGAGGTCTTCACCTCACCGAAGAGCAAGAGCACCGTCTCGCCCTGGCGATAGAAGCCGACCAGATCCGTTCCCGGTAGGCTCGCTCGCGGCGTGCGCCTGTCCCGGACGGTGTTCCACGGCCAGTGCACCTCGCGGCCTGAATCCTGCTCGAGAGCGCACTCTGCAAGCGCTTCGCCGACTTCCCAACCTTCCGGTTCGGGCACGGCTTTGAGCAGGCGCTCCACGAACTCCGTGGCCATGCCTGTTGTGGCTAGCCCCCTCAGGTCCGGCTCGAACGAAGCGGGCTCATCGACCACACGCGGTCGCACGACATCGCGAACGAAGCCGGCGAATCGCCTCGCATCAGCGACGTGTCGTCCCTCCCAGCAGGCACTACCGTGTTGCCCCTGGTACGAGATCGTCGAAGCGAGTGCGGCCGCGGATCTCATGCCGCGCCCGCCGTCGTCCAGAATTCGGACAGGAGCTCGGCCTGCTGCAGCACCGTGGCCGTCGCGGTCTCCTGCTTGTCGGGTGGGTAGCCGAACTTCCGCAGGATGCGCTTCACGATGACCCGCAGCCTGGCGCGGACCGACTCCTTCATGGTCCAGTCGATCGTGACGTTCTGCCTCACGGATTCGACCAGCTCGCGCGCGATGGCGCGAAGCGTCTCGTCGCCGAGGACCTTGACGGCGGTGTCGCTCACCTCCAGGGCATCGTAGAAGGCCAGTTCGTCGCTCGTCAGCCCGAGGTCGTCGCCGCGCTGTTGGGCTGCGCGCATCTGCCTCGCGAGTTCGATCAGCTCCTCGATGACCTGCGCGGCTTCGATGGCCCGGTTCTGATAGCGGCGCACGGATTTCTCGAGGAGATCCGCGAAAGACCGGGCCTGCACGAGATTGCGCTTCGAGCGTACCTTCACCTCGTCGTTGAGGAGCTTCTTGAGGAGTTCGACCGCGAGGTTCTTGTGTGCCAGGCCGCGCACATCGGCGAGGAACTGGTCGGATAGAATCGAAATGTCGGGGTTCCTGAGCCCCGCCGCCGCGAAGATGTCGATGACCTGGTCGCTCACGATCGCCTTCGAGACGATCTGCCGGATGGCGTGGTCGATGTCGCCCGAGCCTTTCCGGTCCCCGACCTGTGTCTTGGCGATGGCCGCGCGCACGGCCTGGAAGAAACCGACATCGTCGCGGATGCGGATCGCCTCGTCGTGCGGCACGGCGAGCGCAAACGCCTTCGAAAGCTCGGTGACGACCTGGAGCAGCCGTTCCTTGCCGCCCTCCTGGGCGAGCACGTGCTCCTGCGCCGCGGGCAGCACCGAGAGGCGCTCGGCCGGCGAGTTGCTGGTCCAAGCGCTCCAGTCGAAGCCGTGGAAGATGTCGCAGCACACCTCGTAGCGCTCGAGCATGAGCGCCACGGCCTCCTCTTGGTCGAGCGCCGTCTCGCCCTGGCCGCCGCTCTCGGTATACGTGTGCAGGGCCTTCTTGAGCTGATCGGCGAGGCCGAGGTAGTCGACGACGAGGCCGCCCGGCTTGTCCCGGAAGACGCGGTTCACGCGCGCGATGGCCTGCATCAGGCCGTGCCCCTGCATCGGTTTGTCGATGTACATCGTGTGCATGCACGGGGCGTCGAAGCCCGTGAGCCACATGTCACGGACGATGACGAGCCTGAAGGGGTCGCTCGGGCTCTTGAACCGCTTGGCGAGCGCCTCCCGGCGCTGCTTGCTGCGGATGTGCCGTTGCCAGTCGCTCGGGTCGGACGCCGACCCGGTCATCACGACCTTGATCGCGCCTTTGTCGTCGCTCTCGTCGTGCCAGTCGGGGCGGAGCGCGGTGAGCGCCTTGTAGAGGTCGACGCAGATCCGCCGGCTCATGCAGACCAGCATCGCTTTGCCGTCCATGGCCTCGAGGCGAGCTTCGAAGTGCTCGACGAGGTCCTTCGCGATGAGCTGCACGCGCCGGTCGGTCCCGACGAGCGCCTCGAGCGCCGACCACTTCGTCTTCAGCTTCTCACGCCCTTCGAGCTCCTCGCCCTCGGTCAGCTCGTCGAAGGCCTCGTCGAGGTGCGGGCGCTCTTCCTCCTTCAGCTCGAGCTTGGCGAGGCGGCTTTCGTAGTAGATGGGGACCGTGGCGCCGTCTTCGACCGCGCGCTGGATGTCGTAGACGCTGACGTAGTCGCCGAAAACCGAGCGCGTGTTCTTGTCGGCCGTGTCGATGGGCGTGCCGGTGAAGCCGATGAACGATGCGTTCGGCAGGGCATCGCGCATGTGGCGCGCGAAGCCGTCGATGAAGTCGTACTGGCTACGGTGGGCCTCGTCCGCGACCACGACGATGTTCGAGCGCTTGGAGAGTTGCGGGAACGTGTCGCCGCGGGTCTCGGGCATGAACTTCTGGATGGTCGTGAAGACCACGCCACCCGAGGCGACCTCGAGCAGCGCCCGCAGGTGGGCGCGATCCTTGGCTTGCTCGGGGCTCTGGCGCAGGAGGTCCTTGCAGCGCGCGAACGTGCCGAAGAGCTGCTCGTCGAGATCGTTCCGATCGGTGAGCACGATGAGCGTCGGGTTCTGCATCGCCGGGTGCAGCACGACGCGCCCCGCGTAGAAGGCCATCGTGAGACTCTTGCCCGACCCCTGCGTGTGCCAGACCACGCCGACGCGACGGTCGCCCTGCGGGCGCGAGGCCGAGATCGTCGCGTCCAGCGCCCGCGCCACTGCGTGGAACTGATGGTAGCCCGCCATCTTCTTGATGGCAGTGTCCCCGTCGTCCTCGAACACGATGAAGTAGCGGAGCAGGTCGAGGAGCCGCCGCTTGTCGAACACGCCGCGGATCAGCACCTCGAGCTGGCTCATCGTCTTCGACGCGAGCGCCTCGCCCTCGATGGTGCGCCAGGGCAGGAAACGCTCCTTGTTCGACGAGAGCGTACCGATGCGCGCTTCGAGCCCATCGCTGACGACGAGCAGCTCGTTGAACACGAAGAGCGATGGAAGCCCCTGCTTGTAGGTCTGGAGCTGCTGGAACGCGCTCCAGATGGTCGCGTTCTCGCTCGCGGCGTTCTTCAGCTCGATGACGGCGATCGGCAGGCCGTTCAGGAACACGACGACGTCGGGGCGTCGGTTGTGGCCGCCCTCGCTGACCGTGAGCTGGTTGACGACCAGCCAGTCGTTGTTCTCGAGCACGTCGAAATCGACGACGCGCACCGGGTCGTAGCCGATGGTGCCGTCGGCGCGCAGGTACTCCACGCTGACGCCGTTCACGAGGTAGTAGTGCAGCTCGTGGTTCGCATCGACCGGCTGCGGCGACGAGATCCGCGTGAGCTTGCGGTACGCCTCGTCCAGGCCTTCGCGCGAAACCGTGGGATTCAGCCGCGCGAGCGTGTCGCGGAAGCGGCCGTCGAGCACGACGTCGGCGTAGATCCGCCGCTCCTGGCCGGGCTCGCCGGGCGCAATCGAGGGGCCTCCGGTGACCGTGTACCCGAGCGCCTCGAACCACGCGAGGGCGGCCTGCTCGACCACGGATTCGGAGAATCCGGTCATGACGTCTTCTCCTTGCTCGCTCGGGGCTTGCCCTTCTTCACGGCCTCCTCGAGCTGCCTGGTCCGGGCAACCGCCGCCTCGAAGTCACGTTCAGCAGGAGACGGCAAGCGCGCCTGCTGCTTGCGGAACAGCGCGTACTGCGTGTTGGCACGTTCGATCGCCAGCTCGTGGCTGATCTTGCCTGCGTTCGTCAGCACGTCCTTGTCGGCGAGCGCGAGGAAGCTGTCGAGCTTCGCGATCCAGTCGCGCATGTACATGACGCGCCGGTTCTTGGCCTGGAACTCCGCAAACTCGAGGTAGGCGGAGACGACGCCGTTCAGCGCTTCGAGTTCCTCGGACGACAGGTAGTTCTTCGCGATCTGGACGTCCCCCTTGCGCGGCGTGCTCCCGGCCCACGAGGTGAGACCCATGTTCGGACTGCTTGCATCGGCGCGCGCGGCGATCACCTCGGCGGCCGTCTGCCCGTGGGCCGCCCAATGCAGTTTGTTCTGCACGGTCTTGAAGAACGCGCGAGAGGCCTCGACCCGCGGATCGTAGTCCGCGCTGAGCGCGTAGATGTCGAGCACCTTCTGGTAGAAGCGGCGCTCCGAGGAGCGGATGTCGCGGATGCGCTCGAGGAGCTCGTCGAAGTAATCCGTCTGACCAGGGCC
The DNA here is from genome assembly GCA_023150895.1 of Myxococcota bacterium. GTDB lineage: Bacteria > Myxococcota_A > Bradymonadia > UBA7976 > UBA1532 > CAINDO01. The sequence continues at coordinate 8,165 of JAKLJY010000144.1, forward strand.
CGGCGGGTTCTTGAGGCGCTCGTCGTCCAGGACGAAACCCTTCTCCACGAACTCTTCGATCAGCTCGATCGCCCACTTGCGGAACTGCGTTCCGCGGTGGCTGCGCACCCGGAAGCCCACGGCGAGGACGGCGGGCAGCGAGTAGTGCAGCACCTGCCTGGAGACGGAGCGCTTCCCCTCGGCTCGAACGATTAAGTACGGCTTAATGGTTGCCCCTTCGTCGAGCTCTCCCTCCGCGTACACGGCCTTCAGGTGGAGGTTGATGTTGGGGACGCTGGTCTCGAATAGCTCGGCGAGTTGCAACTGCGTGAGCCAAATCGTGTTGCCCTCGAATCGACACTCGATGCGCGTGCGCCCGTCGTCAGTTTGGTAGAGGACCAGCTCGCCCTTGGGGGCTTCGGAGGGGGTCATCGCGCCGACTCCAACTTCGACGGGGCGGACAACAGCCCCCGCTCGCGCTGCACGAGATAGGACTCCACGAGGAACGTCGCGACGGTTTTTGCCGCGTTCACGATCACGCGGGCGTGGTGCGCCTCGGGCTTCCGCTCGCGGGCGTGACCGTCGCTCATCTTGTTGCGGATGGGCGCGAGCCCGTTGACTACCTGCACGAGCCCGCGCGCGACTTGCTTGAAATTGTCATCGAGGTCGGCTCGCTCGTCGTCGATACGGAGCTGCTTGGCCACCGCCTTGAACTGCTTCGGCAGATCACCCTTGTAGTCCCCCGGCGCTCCCACGAGCTGCTTCTCGAGCTCGACGAGCACAGCCTCGAGCATCGTCCGTGCGGCGGTGATGGCGCCTTCGAGATCCGCAGCCGAGAGACGCTGGTCGATCTTGATCTCAAGCTCGTGAACGTATGCGAGGCTCAGCACATCGACCGCCCGAGTGACCGGCAGCATCGCCACCTGCGCCTTCCGCAGGCGGGCGATCAAATTCTTCACCTTCACGATGTTGGTCGAGGCGTCATCGCCGTCGCGTGTACCTCGATGTTCGAGAAGCGCCTCCAACGCCTGTGCGACACGAGGAGCATCGGACGACCTCAGAAAGGCGCGCAGCCTGTTGGCCTTCGACCCTTCGGGAAACTCCTGGTCGATGTCGATGCCGAGTTCAGCGAAGAACTCAGCGAACGTGCGGTTGCTGAAGGCGAGCACGTAGCCGCTGCCCATGCCGAAGAGGTCTTCGACGGCTCGCAGGTCCATCGCACTGACGGTGGACGGCACGGTCATGGCAGCCTCTCGACCGCGGCGCTCGCGTCATCCTCTTCGGAAGCATCGAACGAGGCGAGCGCGTCGCGGTATGCCTCGTGATCGACGCGAAAGAGAACCTCGCTCGCCCGGAAGCTCAGCTCGAAGATCTGGATGCTGCCGTGCGCGTCGTCGACGTAGTCGTTGAAGTCTGCGCGGTCCTCGAACCGCAAGGGCGCAGTCCTCTGAACGGCTCGATCCTGTTGGTGCGTCGCGTGCAGGAATCCGACGATCGTGTCAGCAGCCTGCGCCGCCAACATCGCCTGGATGCTCTCCATTCGCGGGCGGGAACCGTCTGATCCATGTGAAGCGAAGCCGAAGTCGTTGCGCAGCTCGCAGACGCCCTGCAGCGCCGTGTGGAGACCGTTGAGCGTCTGCTTGAGGCTCTTGTGGCCGCCAGAACTGCTGCTGGCCGAAGGTGGCGAAAGCGGCAGGAAGGTTGTGACGGTCTTGAACAGCTTGGGCAGGTCGTCATCGGAGGAGTACGGCTGCTGTCGCTCGGCAAGAATCGTTCGGCATGCGCTCTCCACGAGCGTCTTCGCGAGATCGAAGGCGAGACCTGGGTTCTCCACCACGGCGCGTTCGAGCGCCTTCACCTGCTCTTCGACGTGAGCAAGGCCCTGGGCCATCGCGGCTCGTGCGCCGCGCAGGACGAACGCTTCGGAAGTGGTGTCGGGTTCAGTCATCAGCGGCTCCTTGCCGGTCGACCAGCGGGCCGACATCAAGGGTGCCCGACAGCAGACGCGGAAGCAGTTCGTCGCGAGTTACTGCGAGACTCCGTGACTGCTGCTCGTTGGTGACGAGGCGTCGGTACAGGCCATCGGCGAGGGCGTGGAAAGCATCAAGCACGGGCGCCGAAGGACGAACGAGTTGGATGGGACGGAAGTTCGACTTGCTGATTTCGAGGAAGGTCGATCCGTTGGCGCGGCTGACGATCTTTTCGTGCGCGGCCTCAGCCCATCGCAGGAGGAACTGGGCGGAGATACCGGGCTGCGGCTTCATCGCGATGAAGCCCTGGTTCACCGCGAGAGGTACGTCCGCGATGCCGAGGTAGCCGATGGGTGCCCGCGACGAGAGAAGTACCGTGCCCACCGGCAGAAGGCCGCTGCTGATTTGACGAAGGCCTTCGTCGGTGATCTTGCGCTCCGTCGCCGCGACGACGGGCGTCGCCAGAGCCGAAAGATCCTTCGGGGTTGCCCAGTGATGGACGCCGTCGTCCCAGTATGCGGACTCCTTCGTGCTCGGAGTGCTGCCTCCGACGATCTCAGCGAGGTTTCCGATGGAGGCCACGGACCACCCCCTTGGTATGTCCCCCAGCTCCGACTCGACGAACTCGCTCGGGAACAGCCGCGCGGTCTCCGCATCCATCCCGCTCGGCGCCTGCCCCTCTGCCTTGGCGCGCACGGGGTCGAAGTCGACGAACCACGACTTGAACAGCGCTCGCGCCATCGTCTCGAGCGTCGCGTTCATCTTGCGGTTCAGCTCGATCTTGTCGTCGAGCGCGCCGAGGATGCGGGCGATCGCGCGCTGCTCGGGGAGCGGCGGAAGGGAGATCGGAATCCTGCCGATGACGTCCTGATTGAGGGAGGCCATCGTGGTGCCTGTCGCATGCTGCAAGAGCCAGTTCCGCGATGCGGGGCTCTGGAGTTGGAACGCCATGAACCTGGAATCTGTCGTCTCCGGCAAGCGAAGGCGGATTCCATCCGATCCCAGGAACCAGCCATGTTGTTCCGCCGATATCCGAGCGGAGCGGTCAACCGCGCCCTTTCGGCCGAACACTATATCCCCCTCCTGCAACACGTACTCGGCGAGGCGAGTGGTTACGGCCGGCGAAACTCGCGGTGTCTTCTCGTGAATCCGAAAGGTGCCGTACCCGATCTCGCCGACAGAAATGAGAGGTACGCCGACCGAACTGTACTCGCTCGCCTTAAGCGTGGTTCCGAACGGCCCTGTTTTGATGGTGCCGCCGCCAGCAAGGAGGTCGGCGATGGTGGCGATGGCGCGTTCACCCCCCATACCCAAGCCCCCGCAAGTTCTTTCGGATCTCCTTCTCCAGACGCGCCCCCTCGGCGAACTGCTCTTCGAGCGTCGCCACGAGGCGCTTCATCTTCTCGTCGAAAGGCTCGCCGTCGTCCTCGACTTCTTCTGCACCGACATAGCGACCCGGCGTGAGCACGAACTGGTGCGCGGCGATCTCTTCGGTCGTCGCGCTCTTGCAGAAGCCGGCCAGGTCCTCGTACTTGCCGTCTCCATCACCGCGCCAGCGGTGGTACGTGTCGGCGATCTTCGCGATGTCGTCGTCGGAGAGCTCGCGATGCACGCGGTCGACGAGCGTGCCGAGCTTGCGCGCGTCGATGAAGAGCGTCTCCTTCTGGCGGTTGCGCATCTTCGTGCCGCGACCACCGAGGCCGTTCTTCTTGTCGCGCGCGAGAAACCATAGGCAGACGGGGATCTGCGTCGAGTAGAAGAGCTGTCCCGGCAGCGCGACCATGCAGTCGACGAGGTCTGCCTCGACGATGGCCCGGCGAATGTCGCCCTCGCCCGACTGCTGCGACGACATGCTGCCGTTCGCCAGCACGAAGCCCGCGATGCCGGTGGGCGCAAGGTGGTGGAGAAAGTGCTGCACCCAGGCGAAGTTCGCGTTGCCCGCGGGCGGCACGCCGTACTTCCAGCGCAGGTCTTCCTTGAGGCGCGGCTGGCCCCAGTCGCTGTCGTTGAAGGGCGGGTTCGCCAGGACGTAGTCGGCCTTGAGGTCCTTGTGGCCATCGGCGTGGAAGGTGTCGCCGTGGACGATGTGGGCGTCGATGCCGCGGATTGCGAGGTTCAGCTTCGCGAGGCGCCACGTCGTGTGGTTCGACTCCTGGCCGTAGATGCTGATGTCGCCGACGCGCCCGCCGTGCGCCTCGACGAACTTCTCGCTCGAGATGAACATGCCGCCCGAGCCGCAGGCCGGGTCGAAGACGCGACCCTTGTACGGCGCGAGCATCTCGACCAACACGCGCACCACGCCGCGCGGCGTGTAGAACTGGCCGCCGTTCTTGCCCTCGGCGGCGGCGAATTTGGTGAGGAAGTACTCGTAGACCCGGCCGAGCACGTCGCGCGAACGGTTCTCTTTGTCGCCGAGGCCGATGGTGCCCACGAGATCGATCAGCTCACCAAGGCGCGTCTTGTCGAGCGCGGGGCGACCGTAGTCCTTCTGCAACACGCCCCTGAGCGTCGGATTCTGGCCCTCGAGGGCGACCATCGCGTCGTCGATGAGCTTGCCGATCGTGGCCTGCTTCGCGGCGCCCTGGAGGTGAGACCAGCGCGCCTCCTTCGGGACCCAGTAGATGTTGTCGGCACGGTACTCGTCGGGATCTTCCGGATCGGCGCCGGACTTCGAGTCGGCCGCGAGCTCGGCGTGTTTCTCCTCGAACGCGTCCGAGATGTACTTCAGGAAGATCAGCCCGAGGACGACGTGCTTGTACTCCGCCGCGTCCATGTTGTTGCGGAGCTTGTCCGCCATCTGCCAGAGCTTCTCTTCGAAGCCCACCACCGCATCGGGCGTGCCGGCGCCGCTCCTGGGCGGACGTCCGCGCCGGCGACCGGCGTCCTGGGGGGCTTCGGCACCCGCGCCCGCGTCCACGACACCGCGCGTCGCAGCCGCCGCTTCGGACTTCGGTACCTTGTCGGGCATCGGTTGCTCCAGATTGCGGGGCGCGCACACGAGTTTGCCGTATCACGCCCCAGGTCGCGGGACTCTACGTCAGCGGATCGGCGTGCTCAACGTCTTCGGCGTCCCCCCAACCCGCGCCCACCCCCCCGGAACCTCCCGCACCGCCTCTGGAACCTTCGTCACCGTTCGCGAACGTTCGTCAACCACTCGCGAGCGTTCGTCAACCACTCGGGAGCGTTCGTCGACCACTCGCGAACGTTCGTCGACGACCCGTGAACGCCATTCAACGAGCGCGAACGTCCTGCAACGGCCTGGCAGGCCGAGATCGCTCGCGAGGGCCGATTTCGCCGTAGACGGAGGTCCGAACGGGGCCGACGAACGTTCGCCCCGGATGCCGAACGTTTCCGCACCGTTGCCGGGCGTTCGCGATCCAGTGATGGGCGTTCGCGATCCGGTGGCGGGCGTTCGAAAGCGGGCGACGAACGTCCAGACACGTTGACGAACGCTGGCCACTCGACGACGAGCCCATCGGCGGCGGTGAACGACGTCTGCCGATCGAAGGTCGCCGCCCGTTGATCACGGGCCGTGCCGAACCATTTCCAACAGGTGAAATCCCCCAGTCGCAGAGTGGGTTCACGACGGCGGCGCACCCAGGCCCGATGGACGGGCCCGCGACCGCCGGATGGAGTCCGCGACCATGAGCGCGAACCTCGATCTGCTGTCCGTCCCGAGCCCCGCCACCCTCCACCGCACGCCGGCGCGTGCGCTCGCCCTGCTGACCGGCATCGGCAAGGTGGCCTACCTCGCCGAGGCCATGCGCACCCAGGGCTTCGGCGAGTCCGAGGCGACCGAGGGCTATTCGCTGATTCAGCGGGCCACGCAGCCCGCTCGGGGCGTCGAGCTGCCGTCCCCGACGGCCGTGGCCGGCGCGCTGCGGACGCTGGCCACGGAGGGGCTGTCGTACGTCCGGCGTGTTCAGGTGCTGCTCGTCCGGCGCCACCCTGACCTCGCCACGGAGGTCTTCGCGGTGGTCGACCTGGAGCGGGCGCCGGTGCTGGTGGTCGGGGCGCTGCTGGAGCGCCTGGACGCCCTCGTCGCCGATGCGCGTCCCGAGGCGGCGGCGGCGCTCGCCCTGCTCGAGGCGCGCGTCCTCGGTGCGGCCCGCCGGGCCGAACTGGCGGCGCTGGTGCGGGTGGCGACGGGGCAGCAGGCGCTCCCGGTCGTTGCGCCGGTCGACGACGCGCCCCGCGTGGCGCGCGAGGAGGCCCTCGTCGCGCTCCACCGCTGGTACGCGGACTGGTCCGAGACCGCCCGCGCCGTCGCGCGTCACCGCGCCGATCTGATCGTGCTGGGGCTCGCGCGCCGTCGTCAGTCCTCCGACGAGGGCCGCGCCGCCGCGGACACGCCCGCCGCGCCCGCGCAGCCGACGACCCTGGCCGCGCGCCTCGCCGGCTGATCCGATCACCCCGAGTTCCGCCCACCCGACCGAACCCCAGGAGACAGACCGCCATGTTGATCGCCGCCCTCGACCTCGAAACCGCCAACCGTCACCGAAACTCGGCCTGCCAGGTGGCTGCCGTGCTCGTCGAGGACGGCCGCATCATCGACACCGTCCACGACCTCCTCGATCCCGAGGCGCCCTTCGAGGCGCTGCACATGGCGCTGCACGGCATCACGGCCGAGCTCGTCGAGGGGGCGCCGCGCCTGGTGGACCTGTGGCCGCGGCTCTCGGCGCTCCTCGCGCGGGCGGAGCGCGTCGTGGCGCACAACGCGGCCTTCGACCGTAGCGTGCTCGTGTCGACGCTGGCGAAGTACGGGGTCGAGGCGCCGGCGCTGACCTGGGAGTGCACGGTTCTCCGCGCGCGACGGCTCCTGCCACACCTGCCGAATCACCGCCTGCCGACCGTGTGTGCGGCGCTGGGCGTTGCGCTCGACCATCACCACGACGCCGTGTGCGATGCCTTCGCGGCGGCGGGCGTTGCGGTTGCACTCGACCGGCTGGAGGCCCGGCGCGCGGTGGCCGCCGCCGAGCCGCCGAACACGGGTGACTTCGCCCGCGCGGCGTGAGTTTGCCGACCAGCTTGCCCTGACCGCGGTCGACCGGGTCTCCCGCTTCAAGTCGTATCGATTGCCGTCGAGCAGCCGGTCGTGTTCGACGACGGCAAGCGGGCCCGCCATGCTTGCCTGACTCTGCGCGCTCCACTAAAAGTCCGAGGCATGAACGCGCTCGATTTCTGGCGGGAGATCTACCGCCGCTTCGACCCGGAGGGCCCGCCCCAGGACGGTTGGATCGCGCCGCGCGCCTACAGTCCGGTAGACGACATCGCCGACGACATCGGGCTTCGCTTCGGTGAGCAGAAGTTCATGGTCTTCGGGACGATTGGCACCGGCAAGTCGACGGAGCTGCGCCGGCTCGCCGCGAAGCGGGCCGCCGAGGACTTCACGCTCGTTCTGGACATCTACCGGTTCATGGAGGAGCGCCTGCGCGACGCGCCCGCCATGGAGCACATCGCTCCGTGGGAGATCGTTCAGCTCATCGGGCTCGCGATCTACCGGGCCGGCGCGGAGAAGCTCGTCCTCAAGTGGCGAGATGCCGAGACGAGCGCGCTCGAAGGGGCCATTCGCGCGCTGGCGCCGGGTGAGGACGCGTCGACCACGCGCCTCGACCTGATGAAGCTGGCTCAGGGGGTGACGACGCTCGTCGGGTTGCCGGGCCTGAGCGTCGCCGGTCAGGTGCTCGAAGCGCTCGGCGGTGCGACGGAAGACGCGCCGTGGAAGCTGCGGATCGGGCGCCGAGCGGAGCGAAGCCTCGACGATCAGGACGGTCGGGTGCGTTCGCTGCTGTCGGCCGTCAATTTGCTGATCGGTCGGATTCAGCACGAGCACCTGCCCATCACGCTCGTCGTAGACGGCCTCGACCGCATGTCCTCGGTCGACGCGACTCGACGAATGTTCCTGGACTCGCGGCTCCTCGGCGAGCTGGCCTGTGTAACGCTCGTCACGGCGCCTCTCGCGGTGCACCACGAAGGCATGGCCGCAAGCGTGCGCGGGTTCAAGCCCAAGGTGCTTGCGAACGTTCCGGTCTTCGAGCGCCCTTCGGGGTCTGCCGTGCTGATGGCCACGGAGGCGGGCCGAACGTTTTTTCGAGAACTCCTGACACGGCGCCTTCAGGGGGTGTGTGCCGTCGAAGCGCTGCTGTCCGACGGCCAGTTGGACGCGTTCGCCGTCGCGTCCGGTGGACGCGTTCGCGACTTCATGCACCTCATGCAGAACCTGGCCCGCGCCGGCGGTCGCGCCAGGACCCGGGCGGTGTCGGATACGATGGTCGCAACCGCGATCGACGAGCGTCGTCGCGACCTCGAACTCGGGCTCGACGCAGGTCATCTCGCCGTCCTGAGAGAGGTCATGGCGAATCCGATGCAGCTGCCGGCCGCGGAGTGCACGGAGGAACTCATCCGCAACCAATGGCTGCTTCCCTACCCGAACGAGTCCCTCTGGTGGTATCCACACCCGCTGCTGACGCGCAAACAGCTCCCGCCTGGCGCGACGAGCTGAAGCTCGTCTTCGGACTTTCGGGACCCACGCTGCGTGCGTTGGTCGCGGGAGGTCACCCGGCGAGGCTCGGTGACCTCGTGCGGCTACTCTGGCGGTTCACCGGGCATGCGCCGAGCATCTGTCTGACCGTCGAGTCGTTGCTGTCGCGCCGAGGCGCAGGTGTGAGCGTGCTCGCGTTTGCGCCCGAGCACGCGGCGGCGCTCAATCTGAATCGGGGCCTGATCCGCGAGCGCGCGTCGCCGTTCGTCATCTGGGCGCCCGGCACACTGGACGAGCGCCTTCGCCGGGAGGCCCCCGACTTCTTCGACGGTCTCGGAGGCGTCGTTCGCGGGGTGGAGGCCGTGACCCGAGAGAGCCTGCGTTGTCTTCGGCGGGTCGCTCCGCGCCGCGTGCTGCGCTGGACGGGGCCCGGTCCCCTCGGTCCGGTGCTCGATGCCGGGTTCGGGCCGGGGGCGTTCGCGACCGTGTCGTGTCGGTCCGGGTACGGTGAACTCCGCGCGGCGGCCGCCGACCCGCGACTGTGCGTGGTCGAGGGCGTCTCGACGACGCACGACGCCGCGCGCCTGCGTCTTGCGCTCGCGGAGACCCGTCGGACAGGCATGTGTGTCCTGGTTCGCTCCGAGGTGGTCTGGCCGGGCGTGGAAGACTTCGGCGATGAGACGCTCGCGCTCGCCGAGGCGGCGCACCAACTGGAAGCAGGCGGACAGTGTGATGCCCCGGCGCTCCTCGCCGCGCTTCTGGAATGTGATCCGCGTCTCGTCACTTTGGCCGGGGACGCCGGGCCGTGGGGCCTGGAGCGTCTGTCTGCGCTCGCGCGTGCCCGCCGGCCACAGACGACGCTGAAGCCGCCGCCGCGACGGGTCGTGGCGCGGCCGGCGCGGGGCACCTACGCACGATCGATCGAGACCCTGGCGCGACAGGTGGCGGTTGCGATGGCGTCCGGGCCGGTGCCCGAGCTATCGGCGGTGGTCAGCGCACAGACGCTCGGGCTTTCGGACGTCGCGCAAGACTGGCTCTCGCGCCAACCACCGACGAACGACGATCTCGTGCGCGCCCGGACGCTCACGATCGCCGCCGGGCTCAGCCTTGCGGCGGGTCGCTATGGCGCGGCGGAGCGGCTGTTGCGTACGAGTCTGACCCTCCTGGAGCAAACGACGGGTCGAGCGCATGTGGAGTATGGGGCGGCGTTGCACGAACTCGGGGCGGTACTGAGTCGACAGGGGCACTACGAACAAGCAGAGAGGGTGCTGAGAGAGTGTCTGGCACTCAGGGCGCGGACTCCGGGGCATGCTCAGGCGAGGTACGGCGCGTCGCTCCACGAACTCGCGGGGGCGGTCGAGAAGCAGGGACGCTACGGCGAGGCGGCGGCGCTTTTGAGGGAGGCCCTGGAAATCGACGAACGGGCGCTCGGCCACGAGCATCCGAGCTACGGTACATCCCTCCACGCGCTCGCTGGTGTCCTGGAGCGGCTCGGGAATTACGATGAGGCCGAATCCCTGTTGAGGGAGAGCCTGGCAATCAAAGAGAGGACCATCGGTCGTGATCACGCGGACTACGCCGCGGCGCTCCACGAACTCGCCGGCGTACGGACGAGCCAGGGCCGGTACCCAGAAGCGGAAGCGATGCTGAGGTCATGTCTCGCCATCAAGAAACGCACCTTGGGAACGGAGCACCCTGGCTACAGCGCCTCGCTTCACGCGCTCGCCAGGACTCTCGAGCGCCAGGGCCGCTACACCGAAGCGGCCTCCCTGCTGCAAGAGAGCCTCGCGATCACGCTGCGCACCCTGGGGGCCGGCCACCCTGAGTACGCTGCGTCGCTCGGCGCGCTCGCCGCCGTCGTCTGGCACCTCGGCCGTCGCACCGAGGCGCTTTCGCTCGCACGCCAGGCGCTTGCCAGGACGGAAGCTGCGCTCGGAGGCGACCACCCGGACATGGGGTTCCGTTGCCTGAACCTCGCGCAAATGCTGGCGATACAGGGAGAGGGGCCTGCGGCCACGCCGCTTGCGGAGCGCAGCGTGCGAGTCTTCCGCGCCGCACTCGGAGCCGACCACCCGACGACACGCCGTGCAGAGACGCTTCTCGAGTCGATACGTCCCGCCCGAGACTGACCTCGGCGGCGCGACCACCCGAGTGTCGGCACTTCCCCTTCAGGGCCCCCCGCGCACCCAGATTCGCCCGTCGTCTTGCCCGCCGACGGCGACGACGAGGCCGTCGGCGGCTTGCAGATCCGTGACGGGGGCGTCGAGCGCGTCGGTTTCGACGACGAACGCCCCCGCGGCCTCGTCGAACCGCTCTATCGTGCGGCCCGTGGCCACCAGGACGCCGTCCTCGTGCGGCAGCACCGCGGTCGGGGCGCCGAGGCCGGTGGCGGCGAGTCGGGTGACGCGACGCGCGCCCGCCTCGACCCGCAGGAGGACGCCCGTCCCGTTCTGGTCGACTGCCGTGGCGAAGGCGGCGCCGTCGTCGCCCTCGCGGCCCCACAGATCCGTGGCCGTGAGGCCGTCGGCGCCCGCGACGGGGGCCGGTGCCTGCCAGCCGGTGTCCGTGACGTAGGCGGCGCCCACGGGCTTGCCGTCGGCGTCCGCGCCGAGCAACGTCCCGCGGCCGGCCCCGTCGATGAAGAGACCGCCGAGGCGGTCCGGCAGGTCGACGGTCGCGGGCTGGAAGCCGTCGCCGGTGTTGTGGAACGCGCGGCTGCCGTCCCCGACGGCCCAGACGTCGGTGGTGTCCCGGCCGCAGATCGCCCGCAGGGGCGGACCGTCGCCGGGTCGGGCGACGCGCCAGGCGTCGTCCTCGCGCGTCAGGATGGTGCCTTTGGCGCCGACGGCCCAGGTGCGCTGGACGCCGCTGCCCCAGAGGCCGACGAGGTCCTCGCCCGTGGGGCTGTCGACGGGGTTCCAGGCGCGGCCGTCGAACTCGACGATCAGGCCGCCGCGTCCGACGGCGACGGCCTGGGTCGCGCTCGATACCCAGACGGCGTTCAAGGGCTGCGTGAGCGCGGCCTCGACCTCGGTCCAGCGGGCGGCGGCCGGCGTGGCGTCGGCGTCGGGGCCGGTTCGGGTCGTGCCGTCGGTGCCGTCGGTACCGCAGGCCGTCAGCACCAGGGCGGCGGTCGCGAGGCGGGGCAGGTGCATGGTCGGTCTCTCCGGAGCGAGTGAGTTCGGGGGCGTCAGGCGCTACGTCCCAGCGCCGCCTGCTGTGCACGGTGTATGCCATCGAAGGCGGTGGCGAGGTCGGGCCGATCCGCTTGCGCCGCGGCGTCCCGGGCGCGGGCCGTCCAGCGCGCGACGTCCGGATCGACGAGGCCACACGCCGAGAGGTCGCGCGCCGCCGCCTCGACCTCCCCCGTCGGTGCGGCGCTCGCGGGCTCGGCGAGCGTCGAGGCCGCCAGCGCCAGGACGCGGACCGCGGCGGCAAAGGCCATGCGGCCCTGTGCCTCGAGGACGTCGCGGCCGCGGATGAGGGCGAGGCTCGCGGCGGGATGGTCTCCGGTTTCCAGGTGGACGAGGGCGAGGTTGAGCTCGTTGAAGATCGCGTCCCCGGAGCCGAGCGCGTCGTTGATGGCGCGCGCCTGTGCGTAGTGGTCGGCGGCGGCTGCCCAGTCCCCGGCCGCGCGGGCGAGTTCGCCGAGCTCGTTCTCGCACTCGGCCACGCCCCAACGGGCGCCTGCGGCCGCGTGGCGCGCGCGGGCCTCGAGGACGGCCGCCCGGGCGCGC
>JAKLJY010000145.1 GCA_023150895.1 Myxococcota bacterium
CGCGGACGATCTCACGCCGTGTCGCGTGCGTCCATACGCGCGTGCGCGCGCGAGGTTTTTACGAGGGACTCAAGCTTTCACGCAGCGGTCACACCCGTCGAAGACGAAGAGATAACGGTGGGCGCCCAGGGTCACGTCCGCCTCGCCCCCGATCGCCGCACTCGCGCATTCGGGATCGACGCTGACGTTCCGGAGTTGGAACGTCGCGCGACCGAAGTCCACCAGTTCGACCGCGCCCCCGCCGGAGACCACCAGGGGGTCGCCGGGCGTGACGGTCAGCGAAGCCGTCGCCTCGGCGCCGGACCCGATGCCGCTCAGCCGGAGGTCCGCGTCGAGCCGAAGACGCGCCTCCGAAGTGTCCACCATGACGACTCCGGTACCGCGCACGCCGAGCGCCGAGAAGCCCCGGAGATCCAGTCGGTACCCCGACTCTTCGGCGACCCAGGTGACGGCGCCCCCCAGGCCCTCGGCGGCACAGGGCGCGAAGTCGAGACCGCCGTTCTGTGCATCGCCCGTGTATCCGGCGCAGGTCGATGGCACTTCCATGCGCTGTTTCTGCTGCTCGTAGAGTCCGGGCGGCAGCAGGCCGGTCAATAGGATGGGCGCGGGGTCGACGCGGCAGTTCTCTGCCGTCGACATCACAGCGCGCGCGATCTCCGGAGGCAGCGGCTCGGCCTCGGCCGCCAAAGCGTCCGCATACAGCGACCCTGCGCCGACGATCGACGCCAAGGTCATCTGCATACAGACGGAGATGAGCACGATGGGCATGAAGAAGATAAACATGATCGCCGACGCGAGCCCCTCCAACGCGGCGCCGATCGCCTCGAAGATCTCCGCGAAGGGGTCGAGTCTCGGCGGCGGCGGCGGATCGCACGCTGCCAGGCAGACCACCACCAGTCCCACCGCGACCGCCGCCGCAATGCCGTACCGCCAATCTCTCACGTCTCACCTCTCCGTTCTCGAACCTTCGGGTGCGATGTCCAACGTCGCCGCGGCGACATTCAGAGGGTCGGCGCGAATTGGACGCCGAAGCGAGCAGCACGATGGGCCCGACAGGCAAGGAGTGGGGGTGCACGACATCTGGGTGCTGTACCCGGGGTACAGCCCCAGATGTTGGGGGCCCCACGACGCCGCAAGTCGGGATTCAGCGGGCTGCGGAGCCGGCGGACGATTTCCGCCGACCCTCTCATCGGGTAGCGAACACCGCGTGGTCGTTGCAACCCTGCCTCGGGGCGCCGAGACGGCGCCGACCCGCGTGCTGCCCGCATCTCAACCGACGAGACCACGAAGCCTGCGCCGCGCCTCGCCGCGCCTGCGGCCGGTGCGGCTGTGGTCGCGCGGGCCCCGTCGGTCATTTCACGGGCCGACGGCTACTCGTCGGGGCAGAGAACCGGGGCGGTGGCGGCCCACTCTTCCGGGGTGCACTGCCGGTGCGGAAACGGAATGCATGTGATGGTGCCGACACCGAACGGCACGCCGTCACTCTCGCGGCAGTATTCGGCCGAACCCGTCGCGCCCCCGACGTTGTAGAGGCAACTGATGATCTCCTCGCGCCAGCAGCCTTCTTCCGGTTGCCAGACACCGCCCGTCGAGATCCCTTCGATGTCGTCGGGGCACGCCCCGTCGACCGGCACGACGCAGTTCGGCCTCAGGTCCGCGTCCGGCCCGGGCACGGTCGCGTCGCCGTTCAGTGCGTCGTCGATCCGGGCATCCCCCGGTTCGCCCGTGCCACCCGCTGCCCATGCGTCCTGGCGATCGGGCTCCGGGTCGGCCGCGCAGGCGGCCAATGCGCTACAGATCAGGAGGAGGTTTCGGGGGTCAGCGTAGGACGCTTCGTCAAGCCGCGTCCACCCCGCGCGACCCGACATGCGCGCGGGTTGACGTCTGTCAAATCCGGCTTGCATCGTTCGTTGCCGACGACTGCCGACCCGCGCACCGGCGTGTCAGACCGCCCCAGCGCGGGCGAGCGCAGGCCGCCGCTACCGCCTAAGCCCGCTCGCCGAGCTCGCCCCAGCGGGCGTACAGACGCTCGACTTCGGCCTTCGCGTCAGCGAGGGCCTGCGTCATCGCGGGGATTTCCGCGCCCCGCGTGCGATAGACGGCCGGATCGTTGAGCTCGGCCTCCAGCGCCGTCGCGCGGGCCTCCGCGGCCTCGATGCGGGCCTCGAGCCCGGCGAACTCCTGCTTTTCGGCGTAGGACAGCTTCGCAGGCCGGGCGGGCGTTGCCTGAACCGACGGTGCGGCGGTCTGCGCCGGTGCGGCTTTCGGGACGGCGGGCGGAGAGGACACATCGGCGGCCGTCTGCGGCGGGCCGGCGCGGCGCTCCAGATACTCCGTGTAATTGCCCTCGTAGAAATGGACGCGCCCGCCGCCCTCGAATGCCAGAATGCCCGTCGCGATGCGGTCCAGGAACCAGCGGTCGTGCGACACCACCAGCGCACAGCCCGGGAAGTGAACGAGCCCCTCCTCCAGCGCGCTGAGCGTCATCAGATCGAGGTCGTTCGTCGGCTCGTCGAGCACGAGGAAGTTGCCGCCCTCGCGCAACAGACGCGTGAGCTGCACGCGGTTGCGTTCGCCGCCCGACAGACTGCCGACCTTCGAGCCCGCCATGCGATCGTCGAGCAGCATCATGCGCAGGAACGTGCGGACATGCACCGGCCCGTCGGGCAGGAAGACGCGGTCGTTCTCCGCGGCGACGGCCTCGATGACCGTGTGTTCGTCGTTCAGCGTCGAGCGCGTCTGATCGAGAAACAGGGCCTTGTTGTTGATGCCATGTTTGACCGTGCCCGCGTCCGGCTCGAGCTCGCCGAGAATCGTCCGGATGAGTGTCGTCTTCCCGACGCCGTTCGGGCCGACGATGCCGATGCGATCGCCGGGTTTCATGGTCAGCTCGAGGCCGTCGAACAGGACCTTGCCCCCGAGCGACTTCGAGAGCCCGCGCAGTTCGAGCACGATGCCGCCGAGCCGCGGACCCGGCGGAATGCGCAGCGCGAGGCTCTTCTCGTCGGGCCGCTTCTCGTCCGGTTTCGCCGCCACCGCCGCGTCGAAGCGGTCGATGCGCGCCTTCTGTTTCGTCGTGCGCGCCGCCGGGCCGCGACGGATCCAGTCGAGTTCCTGCCGCACGAAGGCCGCGCGCTGCCGCTCGGACTCGGCCTCGTTGTAGAGACGATCGGCCCGCTGCTCGAGGAAGCGCGCGTACCCGCCGTCGTAGGTGAAGAGCGCGCCGCGGTCGACCTCGGCGATGCGCGTCGCCACCCGATCGAGGAAGTAGCGGTCGTGCGTGACGAGCAGCAGGGCGCCGTCCCGCGTGCGCAGGCGGTCCTCGAGCCACTCCGTCGTGCGCGCGTCGAGGTGGTTCGTCGGCTCGTCGAGGACCAGCAGATCGGGCCGCGCCAGGAACGCACGCGCCAGCGCCACCCGGCGCCGCTCGCCGATGGACAGCGCATCGACGAGCCGGTCGAAGGGCGGGCAGTCCAGATCCGCGGCCAGCCCCCGGATCTCGTGCCCGACGTCCCAGCCGCCGAGGTGTTCGAGCGCCTCGTGCAGGCGGGTCTGCTCGGCGAGTGCGGCGTCCAGGGCGGCGCCGGAGGCCGACGAGAGGCGCTCGTGCACGGCCTCGAGCTGTGCCATGACGGCCGCGTGCTCGGTGAGCGCCCCCCGGAGCGCCTGCTCCACCGTCTGCCCGGCCGGCAGCGAGGGCTCCTGCGGCACGTAGACCAGGCGCAGCCCGCGCCGACGGGCCAGCGTGCCCTCGAACGCCGTGTCCTCGCCCACCAGGATGCGCATCAGCGTGGACTTGCCCGCGCCGTTGAGGCCCACGAGCCCGACGCGATCCGTGGCGGACAGGCCGAAGTCGACCGCCTCGAACAGCACGCGCGGCCCGATGTGCTTGGCGAGGCCGCGCACGCTGAGGATGGAGTCCGGCGGGGCGCCGGTGGCGGAGGTGACGTTGAGTGGGGCGGCCATGGCGGCGGAGGGTCGCAGAAAGGGCGTCGGGTTTCTACACTCGCCCTACGAGCTGCGCCCGACGGCAACTTCGGTCATCATCGAAACCCTGTCTCGAATCCGGAGTCGTTTCGATCATATTCGAGCACCGAATCCACCGCGCGCCGCCCTCGGTTGGCAACCTGCCCGTTGTCAGACCGACCGCGATGGTGTGTTCGATTCGGTGCTCCTCGAGAATCAGAGGACCGCGGCGTCAGTGGAGCCGACCCAGGCCCATCCCGACCACCTTTCGGCTGCTTGCCTCCTTCTCCGACATCGGCGCCCGGTACATCCGCCTCAAACGGGTCAACATGGGCGGCGCAACCGCCGTGTTCAACGCCACCGTCACCACCGCCCGCGGCTGAAACACCGCGCAACGGCCCATAGGGAGCATGTCGCCGTAACGCCCACCGGCTGCGGTCGCCCGTGTCGGCCGCCCGCCGGCTTTCGGCTTCACTCCCTTGGTCGCGCTACCTACGGGTAGCGCTCGGTCGGTCGCTCCAGGCGCGCTCGGCGGTCGCCTCGACCCGAGCGACCTCGCATCGGCATCGGTTACGGCGACAAGCCCCTTGACGGCGACGTCCGGAAACGGGGAGGATGATTCATGCGGCCGTTCGCTCGACTTTGCCGTTGCGCCGGGGCGTCGTCCTCGAGGTGGATTCCGCTCGCGTGCCTGCTCGGCACGACGGCCATCGGGGGATCGGCGCGCGGCCAGACGCCGGGCTCACCCGTTCCGTGCATCGCCCCGATGGGCACCGAGGAACTCGCAGCGTTCGGCAAGCGGGTTCGCCGTGGTTCGGAGGAAGGGTACCGAGTGCCACCAGACCGGTGGACCGATTGGGTCATCCAGCGCCATCCGCAGTATCCGTCCGACTACATCGCACGCTCGCTCGACCACCCCGATGACCGCAACGGCGAGTTTTCCGTTTCCTGGCCGTCCGAAATGGGCTGGGGCGATTCGTCACCGCCGCTGTTCGTCCTTGTCGGGCACTCCTTCCCCCACTTCGTCTTTGGTGCCGGACGCAGCGGCTTCGAAGTACACACGTACTTCAAAGGGCCGGCCGAACCGGCGCGTTCCCTCGTAGACGACCCGGGTGAGCGGAAACTCGTCCGATTCCTCGAGGTTCGTTCCACCGAAATCAGCCCCGTCGAGCGGGACACCGCCATCGAGTTTCTCCGTTCGGTCCGAATCGGGTTCGACACCGGACGCCTGCCGTGGCGGCGCGACGGCGCCATTCGGCTCGCGTTGGACGAACGCACTTACTGGTTTCTGCCCGGGGAGTGTCTCAGCCTCGACTGGCGCGGTCACGCGGCCGAGATCGCCGTAGGCGACCTGGACGCCGTGAAGCCCGACCCCATCGCGTGGCTGGAAACATACCAGTGGGCCCACGTCTCGATTCGCGTGAAGTGGCCGTCCGGCGTGCCGTTCCGGCGGTGGCGTCCGAAATGACCATTCATTGGCGCGCACTGCGCCGGTGGCCCTCCACGGCGCCTCACAGTCGCCCCCCCCGCGCGTCGCGCTCGAAGTGGGTTTCACTCGCGTTCGCACTCGGGACGGCGGTCATCGGCGGACCGGCGCGCGGCCAGACGCCGGGCTCCCCCGTTCCATGCACCGTGACTGTCGGCACCGAGGACCTGAAGGAACTCGGCGCGGCGACAAAGTATGCCGCGGAGACGCGGTTTCGCTACCACCGTCGGCCGAGCGTGTGGGTGCTTCGACGCCAGTCCGCGTATCCGGACCTTGCGAAAGCCCACGCGCTCCACGATCCGGGCGTCGTCGTCTGGACGATCTGGCCGGCGGAGATGGGCTGGGGCGATGTGTCGCCGCCCCTGCATCTTTCCTACGGACGGTGGTACTCCGTGGATACCGCGTTCGGCGCGGGACGCGGCGGGCTCGAAGTGCACTTGATGTTCAGCGCATACTTGGCCACAGAGGGGACAATCCTATCGCGGAGCCATGAGCACAGCCTCGTCAGGTACCTCGAGATGCCGGCGACCGAGATCGGCCGTGTCGAGCGGGCGTCCGCTGCCGCGTTTCTCCGTTCGATTCGGATCGGGTTCGAGACGGGACACCTGCCGTGGCGGCACACCGGCGCCGTTCGAGTCTTCGTCGACGACCGCCCGTTCTTGCTTCTCGCCGGGGAGTGTCTCAGCCTCGACTGGCGCGGTCACGCGGTCGAGATCGCCGTCGGCGACCTCAGCGCAGACGAGCCAGACCGCAACCAGCACCATTCGTCGCGGTGGGCCGACGTCTCGTTCCGCGTGAAATGGCCGTCCGGCGTGCCGTTGAACGGCGTGCCGTTCCGGCGGTGGCGTCCGAAGTAGGCGTTTGTTCGCGCGCCGCGGGCGCATCCGTCGCGGGGGGATGCGGCGGGCGGGCCGGGCCTCTACACTCGGCCCATGCTCGACCCCCCCACGGACCCCACCCGCTACTGGAACCGCAACGCCGGCCGCTACGATCGTTCGATGTGGCTGTTCGGCGGGCCCCTGCCGCGGGCCATCGCCCTGACGGCCGAGGCCGTCACCGGCGCCGGGGCCGTCCTCGAGCTCGCCGCCGGGACGGGGCTCTTCACGGGCGCGCTGTCGCGGGTGGGCGGCCGCGTGATCGCGACGGACTTCGCCCCCGCCATGCTCGACCGCCTGCGCGCCCGAGCCGCCGCCGCTGGGTGGACGAACGTGACGGTGGAGGCGGCCGACGCCGGGGCATTGCCATACCCGGACGCGGCCTTCGACGCGGTCGTGGCGGCGAACGTGCTCCATGTGTTGCCGGCCCTCGATGCGGTGTTTCCGAGTGTGATGCGCGTGCTGCGACCCGGCGGTGTGCTCGTCACACCGACGTACTGTCACGACGAGAGCCTCTCCGCGAGGGTCACGGCCGGGCTCCTGCGCCGGCTGACGGGTTTCCCGGGGCAGCGCCGATTCACCGTGGCCTCGCTCGCGCAAACGCTCGCCGATGCCGGATTCCGCGTCGAGCGCGTCGAGCGTGTGCCCGGTCTCATGCCCATCGGGTTCGTCGCCGCCCGGCGTGCCTGACCTGACGAAGTGCCCGGCGCCTCGGCAGCACCTCGGCAGGTTTTCCACGGGCGTTCATCGGCGCTTAAGGTTCGCGCGGCAGTCTTTCATCACCTCCACCGTGACTGAAGGACGACACGATGCACACGCCCCCCCTCGACGACGCCCGCTCTTCCCCGGTGACCCCGGTGACCCCGGACGACCGCGCGCCCATCGCGGTCTGGGACCTGCCGACGCGGGTCTTTCACTGGGCGCTGGCAACCGCCTTTGCCGGTGCGTTTCTGACGGCCGAGTGGGACGGCGGCCGGAAGGTGCACGTCCTCTTCGGCCTGACGATGGTCGGGCTGATCGTCTTCCGGATCGTCTGGGGATTCGTCGGCACGCGCTACGCGCGGTTCAGGTCCTTCGTGTTCCCGCCTGGCCGGGTCGCGTCCTACCTGCGGTCCATCCTCGCGCGGGCACCGGAGCACCACGTCGGCCACAACCCGGGCGCGGCCGCGGCCATCTTTCTCATGCTCGGACTCGGGCTCGTGACCGCAGCGAGCGGGCTGGCGACGTACCGCGAGGTGGGCGGCGAGTGGCTGGAGGAAGCGCATGAGACCGCGGCGTTCGGGCTGCTCGCACTGGTCGTCGTGCACGTGGCGGGTGTGCTGCTCAGCAGCTTCCAGCACCGGGAGAACCTCGTGCGGTCGATGTTCACGGGGGTGAAGCTCGGGCGCGCCGGCGAAGGAATCGCGGGCGGTCGCGTCGGCATCGGCCTCGCGCTCCTCTTTGCCGTGCTGGGGTTCTGGTCGGCCGGTGGCACCGGCGCACTCGACGTCGGCGCACTCGCCGGACCGAAAGCCGCCGGCCGGGCCGGTGAAAAGGCCGGCGAGAAAGACGCGGCAGGAAGCGGCCAGACGCGCGAACATGGCGAGAACGAAGGCCCCGATGACAACCACGACGACGATGAAGGCCCCGATGACGACGACTGACCCGGCGGACGGGATGTGCCCGCGATGAGACTGCTGCTCGTGGAAGACGACCGCCTGCTCGGCGATGCGCTGCACGCCGGCCTGACCCGGACTGGCTACGCCGTCGATTGGGTTCGGGATGGCGAGGCCGCATCCACGTCCCTCGCCGACGGCGGCCTGGACACCTACGCCGCCGTCGTCCTCGATCTGGGCCTGCCGAAGCGGGATGGCCTCGAGGTCCTGCGGTCGTTGCGGCGCCGCAGTCTCGCGTTGCCGGTCCTGATCCTGACCGCGCGTGACACGATTGAAGACCGCATTCGTGGACTCGACGCCGGCGCCGACGACTACCTCGTCAAGCCGTTCGACCTCGGCGAGCTCACCGCGCGGCTGCGGGCCCTCGTTCGTCGGGCCAACGGGCGGCCGCTCCCGATGATCGAGATTCAGGGCGTCGCGCTCGATCCCGCGGCACACACGGTGCGCGTCGATGGCACGCCGGTCGAGCTGTCGGCCAAGGAGTTCGCGCTGCTGCACGTCCTGATGCTGAACGCCGGCCGGGTGCTCTCGCGCACACAGCTCGAACAACAACTCTACAGTTGGGACGCCGAGGTCGGGAGCAACACGGTCGAGGTGTACATTCACCACCTGCGCCGCAAGCTCGGTCGAGACCTGATCCGGACCATCCGGGGGGTCGGCTACCTCATCGGTCAGGCGCCGACGTGAGGCGCCCGCGGTTGGCCTCGCTGCAAGCGCGCGTGACGGCGCTGACCTTGCTCGTCGTGGGGGTGATCTGGCTCGCCGCCGCCGCGGTCACCTGGTTCGAGGCGCGGCACGAGGCGGAAGAGGTCTTCGACGCACACCTCGCGCAGGCCGCGTCGCTTCTGATGGCGCAGACGGCACACGAGCCCGGGGACGCGCCCGAAGGCGGCACCACGCGGGACGAACACGCGCCGACCTTGCACCGGTACGCACGCAAGGTCGCGTTTCAGATCTGGGTCGGCCCGGACCTGCGGCTGCACTCGCAGAACGCGCCGGCGGAACCGCTGAGCGAGGGGACGACGGGCTTCTCCACTCGCGTGATCCGCGGTGAACACTGGCGGGTGTTCGCCGCCCGCGATCCCCGGCAGGACCGGTGGGTGCACGTCGGCGAGCGGGCCGAGGCGCGGCACGACCTGACGGAGGAGATCGCCGGCGGCCTCCTGCGACCGCTGCTGATTGCTCTGCCGCTGCTCGCTTTGCTCCTCGGCTTCGCCGTCCGACGGGCGGTTTCGCCGCTGAACGCGGCAGCCGCGGAGCTCGCGCACCGGTCGCCGACCCACCTGGCGCCCGTGTCTGCGGACGCCGCACCGACCGAGGTCCGACCGCTCCTCGACCGGCTCAACGAACTGTTCGAGCGCGTTCGACACAGTATCGAGCACGAGCGCCGCTTCACCGCCGACGCCGCGCACGAGCTCCGCACGCCGCTGGCCGGCCTGCGGGCGCAGGCGCAGGTCGCGGCCATGCCGAGGGCGTCGAACACCGGCGGCGCCCCCGACGAGACCGCACGCCGGAAAGCCCTCGCGGCGGTGGTCGAGGGCTGCGATCGCATGACCCGAGTCATCGACCAGCTCCTGACACTCTCGCGCGTCGACGCCGTCACGCTCGCCCCGCCGCCCGAGATCGACCTGACGCCGGTGCTGCGGGAGACCCTCGCCGAGTTGGTCCCCCGCGCACTCGCGCGCGGCGTCGAGATCGAACTGACGGCGCCCGAGCGCGTTCCCATCCGCGGCCATGGCCCGTGGCTCGGCATTCTGGTGCGCAACGTGGTCGAGAACGCCGTGCGGTACAGCCCGCCCGCGGGTCTGGTTCGGGTCGTCGTCGAGACCGACGCGGCCGGCCGGGCGACGATCGAAGTCACGGACGACGGCCCCGGTGTGCCGGCGCACGAGCTGCCCATGCTCGGCGAACGCTTCCACCGCGTGCCCGGGGTGACCTCCGCCGATGGCAGCGAGGGCAGCGGCCTCGGGCTTTCGATCTGCCGACGCATCGTCGCCCTGCACGGCGGTCGGATGGCGTTCCACTCCGGTCCCGACGGGCGCGGGCTGCGGGTGCGGATCGCGATCTGACGAAGTGCCTGGCACCTCGGCCGGACGAAGTGCCTGGCACCTCGGCCGGCGGGTCAGGCGGCCTCGAGGAAGTCGCGCGACGCCTTGCGGAAGCGAAAGAGCCAGTTGTGGACCTGCTGCGCGGGCATTTCGAGGGCGTGCGCGGCCTCGTCGGGACGTGCTCCCTGGATCACGCAGAGCGTCAGGACCGGCCGGGCCCGCGCGGGGAACCGCGGGACGAGCGCCCCCACGAGGCGGTCGGCGAGGTCCGCGGCGATGGCCTGCGCCTCGGGATGCGGGGCCGACGTCGGGACCACCGCCGCCACCTCCTCCGACAACGCGACCGTGCGGGCAGCGCCCCGTTTGGCGGCCGCGGCCCGGGCGATGGTGTTGCGGACCTCGCGCTCGGCGATCATGCCGACGTAGGCCTCGAGGCTGATGCCCCGCTCCGGTCGGTAGGCCCGCAACTGCCGGCCGCCCGCCTCGAACAACACCAGCCAGACGATCTGCGCGATGTCGTCCGTCTCGTCGAGCCGCCCGGGGGTCAGGCGGCGCAGCACCCGCGCGACGCGGCTGCGGATGGCCGGGTTCAGACGCGTGGCGAGCTCGGCGGCGGCGGCCCGCTCGCCGGCCGTGGCGCGGGCGATCAGGTTGAGGTCGAGGTCGGCGTTCTGCGGGGCGGAGGAGAGGTTCATGAGTCGGCTCCAGGTCGAGTGCGGTGTTTCGCGGTGTTGGGGGACGACGCCCACCAGAGCACGGAGCGTGCCAGCCGAAATCGACGCAAAACCGCATGCCAGGCCGCTTTATGGGGTGTCACACCCCGTCCGGCGGGTGTCACCGTGACACCTCGGGTGACACTTCGGACGACCTGTCCGGCCGAAGTGCCTGGCCGAAGTGCCCGACACCTCGGCGGTACTCGTTGACCTGCGCCTCGCCGGCCTGGACGATGCCCGGGTGACCCGCCCGACCGACAGCGACGCGCTGGAGCGGACGGCGACCATCAGCCCGTCGCAATCCGAGGCGCTGGTCGCCGCCACGCGGAGTTCGATGCCCGACCTCATCGGCCGGTTCGTCGTCGAGGGCGAGGTCGGCCGGGGCGGCATGGGCGTCGTCTACCGGGCGGTCGATCCACTGCTGGGCCGACCGGTGGCGGTCAAGCTGCTCGCCCGGCAGGACGGCGGTACGGAGGGCCGGGCGCGGCTGCTGCGCGAGGCGCAGGCGATCGCACAGCTCCAGCATCCGAACGTCGTGGCCGTCTACGACGTCGGCGAGCACGACGGGCAGGTCTACCTCGCGATGGAGTTCCTGGCCGGATCGACCCTGCGCTCCTGGCTGCGAGACCGCGCCCCGCGCGAGATCCTGACGGCCTTTCTCCAGGCCGGGCGCGGGCTCGCGGCTGCCCACGCCGCGGGGCTCGTGCACCGGGACTTCAAACCCGACAACGTGCTCGTCGATGCCATGGGCCACGTCAAGCTGCTCGACTTCGGCCTCGCGCGGGCAGCCGGGACGAATGAGGGTGCCCCGGCCCCGGTCCCGGATGCCCCCGTCGGGTCGGCGAGCGGGCCGCTTTCCCTCGACGGCGCACTGACCGTCGCCGGGACGATCATGGGCACGCCCGCGTACATGGCGCCGGAGCAGCTCGACGGTCGTCCGGCCGGCCCGGCGGCGGACCAGTTCGCGTTCTGCGCCGCCGTCTGGGAAGCCCTGACGGGCCGCCGGCCGTTCGAAGGGCACGACGTCGCCTCCTTGCGCGCCGCGATCGAACGCGGCCCGCCGCCCTCGCCGCTCCGGGGCTGGCGGCGGGCGGTGCTCTCGGTCGCTGCACGCGGCCTCGCCGTGGAGCCGGGGGCCCGGCACGCCTCGCTCGACGCGTGCCTCGACGCGCTGTCGAGCGCCGCCGGTGATCACCGCTTCGACCTCGAGGTCGGCCGGCGGCAGCGGCGCTGGATGCTGGGGACGATCGTGGTGTGCGGCGTGGCGGCCGAGTTCGGCTTCGCCACGGGCGCGCTTCCCTATCCGACGACGGCGCGCGAACTGCTCCCGCTGGCGTTGGCGACCGTGTTCGTCGTGGCCGCCCCCCTGACCCTGCTGCGGCAAGCCTTCGCGACGACGGACGTCAACCGCCGCATCGGCCTGATGGCGGCGGGGACGGCCGGCATTTCGCTCCTGAACCGGCTCGTCGGCGCGCGCTTCGAGGCATCGGTCCCCCACATTCTGGCGACGGATCTTCTGCTCATCGGGGCGCTGAGCCTTGCGCTCACCAACCCGCGCGCCCGCTGGTTCGGTCTCGCGGCCGCCGTGCAACTGGCCGCGGCCGCTGCCTGCACGGCCGTCCCGCAAAACGCCGTCCACGTCTTCACGGCCAGCGTGCTGGGGACGACCGCGCTGATGGCGTGGTTCTGGGAGCGGTGAGGCGGGCCGACGGGCCGCGTGTCCCGCCTGCGCCCCTCTACCGTGAGCGTCGGAGCGACTCCGCCGAAGTGCCTGGCACCTCGGCGGATGCCAGCACGCCGAACCGGGCCAGGCAGTGCCAGACCTTCTTCAGCACCTGGGGATCGTATCGTCCCGAGCGGCGCGCGACGCCCAGCCCCGCGGGCGTCAGACCGGCCTCGCCGGCGAGCTCGGCGCCGACGGCCGCGACTTCGGTCCCCCGGTACGATGCGTGCCGCAGAAATGCGGCGGCCTCGAGGCGATAGCCCGGGTGCCACTCGATCGGGCACGGCAACGCCCGGGCATGCGCCTCGACCTCCGTGTCGCGAAAGACGGGGTCGAGCACGACCGCCTCGGCGTCACGCGCGAGCCGGACCTCGCCGTGGACCTGCGCCTCGACGTAGTCGTCGAGCAGGTCGTGTCCCGCGGCGTCCGCCAGGGGAATGAGACCCATCCGGGCGGCGACCCCGAAGGCCTCGGGCTCGAAAACGCTGTCCGGAAAGCAGAACGTCGCGCGGTGACGCACGGCCGCCCGCAGGCGAATCCAGGCCGACCCGAACCGCGGCGCTGCGCCGTGGGCACGCCCACGGAAGTCGAGCGCACCGTAGACGGGTCGCTCGTGCGGCGATGCGTCATCATAGGCGCCCCCGAAGAGGCGGCTCTCCCACCGCCAACGGTCGCCGCCCGCCCGCGCCGTCAGGCCACCGTTGCTCGTCCCCGTGGCGAACTGCGAGCGATACGTGCCCTCGGCCGCGAGGGCTTCGATCACCGTCGCGCCCCCCCGCCCGTCACCGTCGGGCGCCGCCGGGAAGTCGGGGTGGAAGTGAAGCAGGATGCGCCAGGCCGGCCGGAGTGGGGGCCCGGACGCTCGGGCGGCCACCGCCTCGAGCGCGCGGCGCTGCCGTTCGGTCAGGTTCGGTTCGGCGGGCGAGGGCATCGGCCGAAGCCTAACACGCCCCCGGGGAGGCCGTGGCGCTCTGCCGAAGTGCCTGGCACCTCGTCTGCCGAAGTGCCTGGCACCTCGGCGGAAGTCGCCGCACGGTCCGATTCGGCGTAGGCTCGGCGCATGACCACGCTCGTCTTCTCGACCGCCGCGTACGCCCGCCTCGCCGATGATCTCTGCGCGCTGACCGGCTTCGAGCCGGCGGTGCTCGAGCGCCGGTTCTTCCCCGACGGCGAGCGGTACCTGCGCATGCACAGCTCGCCCCTGGGGCGCGACGTCGCGCTGGTGGGCGGCACGATCTCCGAGTCGGACACGCTCGAACTCTTCGATCTGGCCTGCTCCGTGGTCAAACACGGCGCGCGCTCGCTGACGATGGTGGTGCCCTACTTCGGCTACTCGACGATGGAGCGCGCGGTGCTCCCGGGCGAGGTCGTGACGGCCAAGAACCGTGCCCGGCTGCTCTCGGCCATCCCCGAGGCGAGCAACGGCAACCGCATTCTGATGCTCGACCTGCACTCCGAAGGCCTGCCGCACTACTTCGAGGGGCCGGTGCGGCCCTCGCACGTCTACGCCAAGCCGGTCATCGCGGACATCGCCCGGCGCCTGGGGGGCGACGACTTCGTGCTCGGCTGCACCGACGCGGGCCGCGCGAAGTGGGTCGAGTCGCTGGCGAACGATCTCGGCGTGCTGCCGTCGTTCGTCTTCAAGCGGCGCCTGGACGGCGAGCGCACCGAGGTCACCGCCGTCAGCGCGCAGGTCCGCGGCCGCAAAGTGGTCATCTACGACGACATGATTCGCACCGGCGGCTCGCTCATGGGGGCCGCGCGGGCGTTTCGCGACGCCGGGGCGACGGAGATCGCGGCCATCGCGACGCATGGACTCTTCCCCGGTGACGCGTTCGCGCGGGTGAAGGGCAGCGGCCTGTTCAGCGACATCGTCGTGACGGACAGCCACCCGCGCGCCCGCGCGCTCGAGGGCGAGGGGCTGGTGGTCGAGACGGTCGCGCCGCTGCTCGCGATGCGCATGCACCAGCCCGAGGCCGGCTGAGGCTTCCCGGCCGTCGTGCGGACGGGCGCCCGCTTGTCACCGGGCCCGCGGCGCGCCACGATGCGCCATGCGCCACGCTTTCATGCCCCCCGTCGTTCTCGCCCTGGTCGCCTCGACCTTCGCCTGCGGCACGAGTGACGCCCCCGAGACCGAACGGGTCGTCGTGGCCACGGACGCAGGCGACGGCGCCGGCGGCTCGGGGGGCGCCGGGGGCACGGAGGCCGCGGGGGGTCGGCCACCGGACGCTCTGCGGCCTGGACCCGGGCGGGACGCCCGTCCGCTGCCCGCCGACGCCGGCGTGCCCACGGGCGGCGCCCCCGTGCCCGACGCCGCTCGCCCGCCGGCCCCGGACATGGGCGCCGGCGGTGAACCCGGCCCGAGGCCGGACGCCGGACCGCCCCCTTGCGAGACGGGCACGTTCGACTGCCCCTTCCGCGTCGAGGCGTTTCCGTTCACGGTCACCCGGGACACGTCGACGTCGCCCTCGGACGCGGCGGACGCCTACGCTTGCCGGCCCGAGACCCGCGAGACGGGCCCGGAGCACGTGTACCGCGTCGTCGTCGGTGATCGCGGCCTCCTCGCGGCGCGCATCGCCGCCCCGGCGGACGGCGGCCCGGACGTGGACCTGCACCTGCTCGATGCGCCGGATCCAGACGCCTGCCTCGCGCGGGACAATCTCGCCGTCGCCCGCACGGTCGACGCGGGGGTCTATTACGTCGTCGCCGACACCTGGGCCGACGCCGACGGCGTCGAGTACCCGGGCGAATACACGTTGACCATCGAGTTCACGGCGACGGGCGGGGATCCCTGCGCGGTGCAGGACCTGGATCTGGAGATGGTCTGGGGGAGCTGCGCGCCGGACATCGACTGCTACGAAGCCGACGGCGCGCGGTTTCTGCGCACGCCCGCCGTGGGGCCGGTCGTGAAGGAGGCCCACCTCGTCACCGTCGAGGACGGTTTCGGCGAGGGCTGGCCTTCGAGCTTCACGGACGGCATCGAGCGTCACTACGCGCTGAGCGAGGCGACGAGCGGCTACGCGATGGACCGCACCGAGCCGTGGGCCCCCGCGGGCGAGGGCGGCTCCGAGTATGGACAGTCGGCTTACGGCCGCCCCCTGCCCGTCCTCGACGAGGCCTGGTACGTGAACATGTACTGGCGGCGCCGCCCCGCGCCCGGCACGCGCGTGCTCGTCCGCGACCCCGAATCCGGCCGCGCCGTGGTGGCCGCCGGGGGGTACGAGACGGGCCCCGGCAATCCGGCGCACATCGGCGGCGTGACGGAGGAGATCCACGACCACCTGGGCACCGGTCATCGCTCGCCGCTGCAACTGGGGTTTCTGGTCGATCAGTCGCTGCCGCTCGGCCCCATCGACTGCGGGGGCCGGTGAACAGCCCCTACTACCGCGACGGGCGCTTCCACAACCTCGACGGCCTCGCCGTCCCGGGAGACCTGGGTCTGCGCGCGTTTCTGAAGTGGCGCCTCGGGGGCCGCGCGCCCGCCGAACACGCCGCCGCGCGCGACGTGCCGGCCCACCCGACGAAACCGCGGCCCGGCGCGCTCCAGTTTCCCGACGCGCGGCAGGTCGCGTGGCTCGGGCACGCCTCGGTTCTGATCCAGTTGGACGGCGTGAACCTGCTGACGGATCCGACGTTCGGCCGCATCGGCGTCGGGACCATCCCTCGACTGGCGCCGGCCCCGCTGAGGCCCCGCGAGCTGCCCCGCCTCGACGCCCTGCTCGTGACGCACAGCCACTACGATCACTGCGACCGGCCGTCGTTGCGGGCGCTCCGGCACCTGAACCCCGCGGCATTGCTCGTCGTGCCCGAGGGGCTCGGCGCCTGGGCGCGGCGCGCGGTCGGCGGGCCCGTGCGCGAGCTGCGCTGGTACGACGGTCTCTCGCTCGGCGCCGTGACGGTCACGGCCCTGCCGGCGCAACACTGGTCCATCCGGACGGGGCCCGACCGCCTGCAGAGTCACTGGGTCGGCTTCCGGGTCGAGGGTCCTTCGGGTTCGGCGATGTTCGCGGGGGACACCGGCTTCGGCGGACACTTCGCCGACATCGCGCGGCGCTTTCCGACCGTCGACGTGGCGTGTCTGCCCGTGGGGGCCTACGCGCCCCGCTGGTTCATGGGCCGGCAACACATGGGCCCGCAGGAGGCCGTCGAGGCCGCCCGGATTCTGGGCGCGCGGCTCCTCGTGCCGGTGCACTGGGGCACGTACAAACTGACGGACGAGCCGCTCGATGAGCCGCCGCGCCTGACGCTCGACGCCGCCCGGGCCGCCGGGCTCCCCGTCACGGTCCTGCGACCGGGAGGCTACGTCGCGAAGACGGGTCATCACGGCGGCTGGTCGCCGAGCTGAGGCCACTGAGGCCCGGCCCGGCCCGGCCGGCACGACCGGCCGCAGAACGTCCGCACGATTATCCAAGATCTTGCCGCAGCCGAAGACACCCGTATAACCGTAGGGTCAATCCCGGATTGAGTGGTCAAACAGTCTGTTATCATTGGGAGTTTTCGTTGATTTGTTCGATGTGCGGCCGGCGCTTCCCCGATGATCGCGCCCCCTCGGTCTGCCCCGACGACGGCTCGCCGCTGATCGCGATGGGGCAGCCCGGCGGTCGTACGTCGGGCAACCGGCGACCGATCTCCGCGCCGCTCCCGCCGTCGGCCGGCCCGCAGCGCCCGCGCCACACCGGCCCCGTCGTGCTGCGGCCGCTCGGCAGCGCGTCGATGATCGGGGCAACGGTCGCGAATCGGTACGTCATCGAGGAGAAGATCGGCTCCGGGGGCATGGGCGTCGTCTACCGCGCGCGACAACTGCTCGTCGACCGGGCGGTGGCGTTGAAGATCCTGCCCCGCGACCTCGCCGACGACGCCGCCGCAGCCAAACGGTTCACCAACGAAGCCAAAGCCATCAGTCAGCTGCGCCACCCCAACGTCGTGACGCTCTACGACTTCGGCCTCGTGGAAGACGGCCGGCCGTTCATCGCGATGGAGTTCGTAGACGGACGGACGCTCACCGAGCTGATCAAGGAGGGCCCGCTCGAGGTGCCGCTGGCCGTGGGCATCGTTCGTCAGGTGGCCTGCGCGCTCCAGGCCGCCCACGACATGGGGATCATCCACCGGGACATCAAAGCGGACAACGTGATGATCGAGCGCCGCCTCATCGGCGCCGATCAGGTACGCGTCCTCGACTTCGGCATCGCCCGCAACCAGGGGGCCGACCAGCGGCTGACCCAGACGGGCATCGTCTACGCCACGCCACAGTACTGCTCCCCCGAGCAGGCGCTCGCCCAGCCCCTGGACCCGCGCTCGGATCTCTACTCGCTCGGCGTGCTGTTCTTCGAGATGCTCTCCGGCCGCCTGCCGTTCACGGACAAGCTCGGGCCGCTGCTCCTGCACAAACACATCAACGAGGCGGCGCCTCGACTGTCGACGGTCGCCCCCGAGCTCGGCCTGCCCGCAGCCCTCGATCGCCTGGTCGACGCGCTGCTCGCCAAGGATCCCGACCGCCGACCCGGCTCGGCGCAGGCCCTCGTCGAGATGCTCGACGCGTTCACGAGCGGGGCCTCCCAGCCGACGGCGACCGCCACGTTCGCCAACGTGCCCGGCCCGGCACCGACGGACGACCGCGGGGCGGATATGGCCGACCCGGACGCCGCCGCACGGCCGTCGGGGCCCCCGTCGGACGGGGACGTCGAAAAGCGGGACGTCGACACCGAGGCGTTGCTCGGGGAACGCGACGCGACGCCCGTCGAGCCCCCGCGCGCGACCAGCCATCGCCTCGCACTCTATCTGGCGCTCGGGATTGGCACGGCGGCCGCCGCCGGCGCGATCTGGCTGCTCCTGGAGCCGACCTCCGCCGAGCCGGCGGACCCGCGCGGCGCGCCCCGGGCCGCGACGTTGCGGCGCGGGGAGCCCATCGCGACCCCGACCGACGCCCCTGCGAGCGAGGCGCGGACCGCGTCGATTCCGGTGGCGTCCACGGCCCCCGCGACGCGCCCGGCCGCCGAGGCGGCACCGCCGATCGACCCCCGCCTGCGGGCCGGGCTCACGGGAGACCTCCTGCCGCCCCACATCCCCGAGTCGCACGTCGCGGAATCGGCGGAGGCCCCCGTGCCGCCGCCGCCGGGCTGTGAGTCTCCCCCCGCCGGCACCCCGCTCGACGCCCACCGTCAACGGGCGGAGGCTGCGCTCGCCGCCGCGCCGAAGGGCCACCCGGACCACCTGCGCCGCCTGCTCGAAGTGGCCGGCGTGCGCTGGCTGGGCGCCAACGCGGCGCACGCCGGGGCCTGGTCGCGGCACGTCGCCGCCGAGGAGGCCTATCTCGCCGGGCGCAGCGACTCGCTGCCCGTCCCGCCGGCGCCCCAGTACGACGAGGCTTCGGCACCGCTCGAAGCGTGGCTCGCCGAGGCGGCGCCGAACGCCCCCGAGCGGCCGTGGGTGCTCTACTACGCCGGCCTGGCCCTGGTGTCCGCCGGGCGCCGCGAAGAGGGCATGGCCCGCTTCAAAGACCTCGTCTCCGCCTACCCGGACAGCCCGCACGCCGCGGCGGCGCGCCGCCCGATGGCCGATCACCTTCTCTTCGACGACCGCCAGCCCGAAGAGGCCGCGCGGCTCTACCAGTCGGTGGCCGCCGCCGCCGGCCCGCGCGAGCGCCTGTACGCGAGCTTCATGCTGGCGCACGCCCGCTTCAACCAGGGGGACTTCGCCGCCGCCGCGAGCGCCTTTCAGGGGGTGCTGGGCACACCGCAGCCGGCCCACCCCGCGTGGCGAAGGATCGAAGGCGCCGCGCTCGACGGGCTGACGCTCACGTTCGCCCGGCTCCCCAACGGGGTCGAGCGCGCCCGGGACTTCTTCGGCGGCCGGGGGGACGCGCCGGTCCGACTTCGTTTGCTCGCCCGCCTGCTGGCCGCCGCCGGTGAAACGCCCCGCGCGCTCGAGGTCTACGCGGCGCTGGTCGCGCAGACGGCCGCAGCCGGCTCAGGCGCCCTCGAGGCGCTCGTCGCCGAGGTCGGGGCCGCGCTCGGGGGGGGCGCGCAGACGCCTGAACGGGGCGCGCTGGCGTTCTACGACGCCGTCCTCGCGCAGGCCGACCGCCTCCCGATGGCCGCCGCCCTGACGGCCG
The DNA here is from genome assembly GCA_023150895.1 of Myxococcota bacterium. GTDB lineage: Bacteria > Myxococcota_A > Bradymonadia > UBA7976 > UBA1532 > CAINDO01. Next base: position 19,578 of record JAKLJY010000145.1, read on the forward strand.
CCGCCGGCAAGGCCGCCGCGCAACGCCGCGACGGGGACGTGCCGGGGGCCATGGCCACGCTCGATGCCGCGCTGGGGCGCGCCGAAACGGCGGCCGGCGCCGATCCCGCCGTCGCCGCGGCCCTCGTCCTGGCCCGCATCGAGCGGATCGCCCTCGACGTGCCCGCGCTCGCAGGTCTCGCCCTCGACGCGGCCGCCCGCAGCGAACACCAGGCGAGCGGTCTCGCGCGCGACCTCCAGGCGCGGTTGGCGGTGCTCGAGCGCCGGCTCGACGCGCTCGGCGGCGACGCGGAGCTGCCCACCGACGGCGCCGCCAGCCGGGCCTTCGTCCGGGGCGAGGCGCACGAGGCCGCCGTGACGGCGCTCGACCGCCTCGCGACGACCGCCCCGGCGGACCTGGACGGGGACGCCCTCGC
>JAKLJY010000146.1 GCA_023150895.1 Myxococcota bacterium
CCTGTATTTCGAGCGTCTTCAGGTTCGCGCCGAAACTGGTGGCGCCGTAAAGATCGACCGTGCTGTAGCTCTTCAGGCGCAGCGTCTCGATGCCGCCCAGTTCGGCGATGCGCCCGTCGTCGAGTGCGAGGCCGCCCGCGCCGGCCGCATCCTTCGCCGGCCCCGCCCCGGACGTCGAACCGTCGTCTCCACAGCCGGCAAGGGCCACCGAGACCCCCGCCACCAGGACGCAGCGCCGCCACCCGAAACCTCGTACGTCGCTCACGGCGTATCTCCCGTCGTTCGTCGTCTGTCGTTCGTCGTTCGCCATGCGAGACGCGAACCGCGAAACGCGAGTCATGCTGCGGTTTCGGGGCGAGACGTGCAAGTCGCCCCACGCCCGGCCCTCGACCCGGAGACGTCCCCCGGGCCCGGATCTCAGTCGTCGAGATCGTCCGCGTCGTCCCGGTCATCCGCCGCGTCGGCCTCGCTCGCGCCCGTGATCGCGGCCTTGGCGACCCCGACCCGGCGGTGGAAACCAGGCCGGGCGCGGTGATGATCGGACGACCAGGCGACGGCCTCGAGCAGCGGGCCATGCAGCCGGTGCGCCGGCTTGGCTGCCACCTGCGCCGCGAAGTCGCGGAAGCGCGCCATGCGCGTCCCGGCGGCCAGGATGTCGACGAAGGTCGTCAGCGCCTCCGACGCCACGGTGATCTCGGGGTCGTCGAGCATGCCGAAGAGGGCGTCGACGAGCGACTGGCGGTCGGCGATGGGCTTGCGCCGCGGCACCGCGAACGCCGCGTTCTCGCGCACCACCGGGTTGGGGTGCGACATCAGCCCCAGGAGACGCTCGTGCGCCACGCCGTAGGGCAGATCACCCAGGCGCTGTGCGGCCAGGCGCCGGGGCGGAAACCCGGTGCCGACTGCGTACTGGTTGAGCACCTCCGCGGCCATGCCCGCCGTCTCGGGCCGGTGGCGCGCCGCCTGGTAGATGCACTCGATCCGCGCCTTCGCGACGGGCGCGGGCTCGTGGGGATCGGGTGTCGACGCCCCGAACGCCACGAGTTGCGTGCACGCGGCATCGAGGCGCTCGGCGTGATCGCCCGGCGAAATCATGCGGCGACGGATCATCCACCGGGCCCAGCGGCGTCCGGGGGTGTTCTGCCGTTTGAATCGGTACAGCATCCGCTGTCCGAAGAACCGTTCGACGGCGGCCTTCACCGCGGCAGCGATCTCCGGCTCTTCGTCGAGTTCGGACAGCGCCATGCACTCGAGCACGTCGTCCGGTGCGCGCGCGTCGTCGACCCGGGAGAGGTGGCCGTTGCGGCGGTACCGGACGAGATCCAGGACTTCGCCCGTGATGTAGTAGCGGCGGAGATCGAGTCGGAGCCGCTCATCGCCCCAAACCAACCAGACCGGGTGGTAGCCGACCCAAAGGAGGGTCGCGTCGTCGTCGAGAGAAAACAGGTCTTGCACTGGACCACACCCGTTTGTAGGAGAACCACGCCTCGCACTCGCGGACGCCTCGCTCACTTGCCCGCGGTGATTCGGCAGTGTGCCACCACCGCGGGCGGATCGAAACCAACCCGATGCGCCCCGGTCGGTTTTTTTTCGGCGGGACGCGGACTTCGACGTCCGACCGGGGGTGCCTGCCCGCGCCGCACGGGCCGCCACGCCCGCGTTGCACCTGCGTAAGGCCCTACGCACGCCCGGATTTCATTGATCTCTGCGTGTCAATGGTGCTTCCCTTCGCCGCTTTCCGGGCCCGCCCGGCGGCGCTCGCGATCTCCTGCTTCGAAAGGACCCGACATGAAGGCAGCCGCCTTCTACGACGTGGACGGCACTCTGGTGAGCACGAACGTCGTGCACACTTACGCCTACTACGCCGTGAACGTGCCCTCGTTGACCGACAAGGTGAAGCGCACGGGTTCCCTGCTGGCCTCACTGCCCTTCTACATGGTGGCGGACAAGGTCGGCCGCAAGTTCTTCAACGACATCTTCTACAAGAACTACGCCGGCATGGGCGAGGACCGCCTGCACGTGCTCGGCGAAGAGCTCTTCGACCGCTGGATCCGCGGCAAGATGTTCCCGGACATGATCGACCTCATCAAACGCTCCCGCGCGGAGGGGTACCGACAGGTCATCGTGACGGGCGCCCTCGACGTGATGGTGCGACCGATGGCGAAGTTCCTGGAGGTCGACGACTGGGCAGCCAACCGCCTCGAGATCGTCGACGGCAAGGCGACGGGCCGGCTGCTGCCGCCGGTGTTCGCCGGCCCCGAGAAGGCCGCGTACGTCCGCCAGTACGCCGCCGATCACGGCCTCGACCTGAGCCTCTGCCGCGGCTACGCGGACAGCGGCAGCGACATTCCCATGCTCAGCATGGTCGGCCGGCCGTGCGCCGTGAACCCGGACATGAACCTGGCCTCCACGGCCAACGCGCACGACTGGCCGATCATCCGCACGCCGCAAAAAGACTGACCCGGAGTTCCCCATGGCCCGCCCCCAGCCTCGCATCACGCGCGACGCCAACATCGAGTTCATCGACGAGAAGTCCGGCCCGCGGTTCATCTGGCACGGCACGCGTTTCAAAGAAATCGTGCTGCCCCGCGGCACGCGCGTCATCCACCCGAGCCCGCCCATCGAGCCGCTCGGCAATCCCAAAGCCGCCATCCGGTACGCGCTGCAGCACCCGGAGGAGATGGACCCCCTTTTCGCGCAGTTGCGTCCGGGGATGAAACTGAGCATCGCCGTCGACGACATCTCGCTGCCGCTGCCGCCGATGGTGCTGCCGGACATCCGCGAGGTCATCCTGACGGAGATCCTCGAACTCTGTGGACAGTACGGCGTCGACGACATCCACATCATCATCGCGACGGCGCTGCACCGTCGCATGACGGCGGCCGAAGCCAAGCGGATGGTCGGCTCGAAGATCTTCAATCAGTACTGGCCGGATCGTTTCTACAACCACGACGCCGAGGACCCGGACGGCATCGTCGAGCTCGGCGTGACGGATCACGGCGAGCGCGTGCGCATCAACCGCCGATGCGTCGAGAGCGACCTGCTCATCTACGTCAACATCAACCTCGTACCCATGGACGGCGGGCACAAGAGCGTGACGATCGGCCTGACCGACTATCCGTCGCTCAAGAGCCATCACAACCCCCACGTGATGCACAAGTGCCACAGCTACATGGATCCGCGCCCCGAGCGCTCCATGCTGGCGAAGGTCACCGATCGCATGGGCAAGATCGTCGACGCGCACATGAAGGTCTTCCACATCGAGACCGCGCTGAACAGCAACATGTACGCCGGTCCCCTGGCCTTTCTCGGCAAGCCCGAGTTCCAGTGGTCCGAGTTCGACAAGCTGAAGTTCCAGACGACGCGCGCGGCCCTCGACCGGCTGCCCGAGGCCGGGCGCCGAGCCATCTTCGAACAAGTGCCGTCGCCGTTCGGCCTGACGGGCGTGTTCGCGGGCAAGACCGAGCCCGTGCACAAGAAGACGCTCGAGCGCGTCTATGCGCAGTACGCCGTCCCGGTGAAAGGGCAGGCCGACGTCCTCATCTGCGGCATTCCCTTCATCAGCCCCTACAACGTCAACAGCATCCTCAACCCCATCCTCGTGCAGGTGATGGCGCTCGGGTATCTGTTCAACATGTATCGGGGCGTGCCCCTGCTGAAGAAGGGGGGTGTGTTGATCATCAGCCACCCCTGTGCCGAAGACTTCAACCGGGACCACCATCCCAGTTACGTCGAGTTCTATCAGCGCATCCTCGACCATGGCACGAACAGCTACGACCTCGAGAAGTTCGAGGCCGAGTTCGCGCAGAACCCCGACTACATCCAGATGTACCGCAAGGGCAACGCCTACCACGGCGTGCACCCCTTCTACATGTGGTACTGGGGCGACGCCGGCCGCGCGCACGTCGGTCAGACCATCATCGTCGGCGCCGAGAACGAGCGAGCGCCGAAGCGCATGGGCTGGCGCACCGCGCGGGACTTCGAGAGCGCCATCGACAAAGCCAAGGACTTCCTGGGCAAGTCGTCGCCGGACATCACGTACCTGCACATTCCGCCCATCCTGGTCACGGACGTCGAACCCTGAGCCGGACGAGAGTCGCAGGAGAACCGCCCATGCATCCCCATGCCGACCTCCACGCCGCCGGGACCGCGATGCTCCACCGGCCGTCCACCGAGGCCGTCGCCCCGCAGCCCCGCCTGAGCGTGCGCCGCGCCTTTGCCGGCAAACACGTGCTCGTCACCGGCACCACCGGGTTCGTCGGCAAGGTGCTGCTCGCGCTCATCGCCGCCGAGCTGCCGGAGGCTCGCCGGATCAGCGTGCTCGTCCGCACCAACCGCGAGTACCCCAACGCCCGCGACCGTTTCGACGCGGTGGTCGCCCTCTCGGAGCCGTTTCAGGCGGTCGCCGAGAAGATCGGCGTCGAGGCGCTCGAGAAGTGGTGCGACGAGAAGGTCAACGTGGTCGCCGGTGACATCACCTTCGATCACTTGGGCCTCTCACCGGAGGACTACGCGGAGCTGACGAAGAACGATCCCATCGACGTCATCCTGCATTGCGCCGGCAACGTGAACTTCAACCCGCCCCTCGATCAGGCCCTGTCGGTCAACACGATGGGTGTCGGTCACAAGCTCGAGCTCGCGAAGGCGGCCGGCTGCGGCATCGTGCACATGAGCACCTGCTTCGTCGCCGGCGAGGTCGACGGCCCGGTGCCCGAGAGCGACGACGACACGATCGTCGGGTACACGCCGAGCGGCAAGGAGGGCTTCGATCCGGAGCGCGAGCTCGAAGACTGCCTCACGCTGATCGGCGAGATCCGCAAGCGGGCGCAGGCGCAAGCGATGGAGTCCCGCTTCCGCGACGAGGCGAAGGACGAGCTCACCCGCAAGGGACTCGACCATGAAGACCCTTCGCGCTTGCAGGACGCGCTCAGGAGCTGTCGCGAGCGGTGGATCGACCAGCAACTCGTCGACGAGGGCACGGCGCGCGCGAAACACTGGGGGTGGACGAACACGTACACCTACTCGAAGAGCATGGGCGAACAGATCACCGTCGCCCGCGCCCGTGCCGCCGGTGTGCCGGTCACGATCGTCCGGCCGGCGATCGTCGAGAGCAGCCAGAATTTCCCGTTCGCCGGCTGGAACGAGGGCGTCAACACCTCCGCGCCCATCGTCTACATCATGTGGCGCGGGCATCGTTTCCTGCCGAGCGACCCGGAAGTCATCCTCGACATCATCCCGGTCGACGACGTCTGCCGGGGCACGCTCCAGGCCGCCGCGGCGCTGCTCGAGGGCCGGGCCCGACGCGTGTATCAGTTCTGCACCGGCGACGTGAACCCGATGAACATGTTCCGGGTCATCGAGCTGACGAACCTCGCCTGGCGAAGGGACTACGACACCGAGGTCGACGGCACGCTGCAGCGCGCCGCCCTCAAACAGCTCGAGTCCCTGCCGGTCGAATACGACGCGTTCAAGCGCATCGGCGCGCCGGCGGTGAATCGTCTCGCGAAGGCCGCCCGGGCCCTGATCAAACAGATCCCCCCCGCCGTGCGCATGCCCGTCAAGCCCATGCTCAATCAGGTCGAGAAAGGTCTCGGCGCCCTCGAGCAGGCGAGCAAGCTGAGCGGGACGATCATGGAGATGTTCGTCCCCTTCATTCACGACAACAAACCGGTCTTTTCGTCCCGCAGCATCCGCGCGCTGGACGAAACCCTCGTCGAGGACGAGCGGACGGCGTTCGGCTACCGCGGACACACCGTCGACTGGCGCCACTACTGGATGGACGTCCACCTGCCCGGCCTGCGCAAGTGGGTCTTCGGCGAGCTCGACGAGAAGGTCGGCCGCGTCAAGAAGATCGCCCGCGCGCGGGACCTTCTGGAGGTCATCCGCACGGCGACGCGCACGTTTGCCGAGCGCCGTGCGTTCAGCCACTTCACGCACGAAGGCGGCCTCGAGGTCACCTACACGTACCAGGACGTCTGGGACGCCGCGCGCCGCGTCGCGCACTGGCTGCAACAGAACGGCGTGGGGCGCGGCGACAAGGTCGTGCTGATGAGCAAGAACGAGCCGGCCTGGCCGATGGCGTACTTCGGCATTCTGTGCGCCGACGCCGTGGCCGTGCCGCTCGACCCCGAGATGCCGGAGGGTGACGCCCGCCGCATCGTCAGCAAGTCCGAGGCCAAGCTCGTCATCGTTCACGAGAGCCGCGATCACCACCATGACTTCGGCGTGCGCCGCGTGAACATCGGCGAGGTCTTCGAGGCCGATGCGCTCGACGACATCCCCATGCGTCACCGCGAGAACGAGGTGGCGAGCCTGTTGTTCACGAGCGGCACGACGGGGGATCCGAAGGGCGTGATGCTCACGCACGGCAACTTCACCGCGTTGCTCGCCAGCCTGCAGGGGACGTTCAACATCAGCGAGCGGGACAAGTTCCTGAGCGTCCTGCCGCTGTTTCACACCTTCGAGTTCTCGTGCGGTCTGTTGCTGCCCCTCTCGCTCGGCAGCCACGTCACCTACCTCGAAGAGATCGACGGGCCGCTTCTGCGGGCCGCTCTCAAGGCGTTCAAGCCCACCGCGCTCATCGGCGTGCCGGCCCTGTGGGATCTGTTGCACCGCCGCATCGAGACACAGGTCGGCGAGCGCGGCGACAGCGCCCGCACCGCGTTCAAGGCGATGCTGCGGCTGTCGCGATTCCTGCGCACGAAGTATGGCGTCAACGCCGGCCCGCTCATGTTCTCCGAGGTGCATCGCACGATGGGCGGCCGCATCCGCTATCTCATCAGCGGCGGCGCGGCGCTCGGCGAACCGGCGCTCAAGGCCTTCGAGGGGCTCGGGTTCGACCTCCTCGAGGGGTACGGACTCACCGAGGCCGCCCCCGTTCTGACCGTGCGGCGCCCCGGCGACCGGCGCGGCGGCGGCTCCGTCGGCAAACCGCTGACGGGCGTCGAGGTGCAGATCATCAACCCGGACAAAGACGGCGTCGGCGAGGTCATCGCCCGCGGTGACAACGTCATGCTCGGGTATCTGAAAGACCCGCATGCCACCGAACAGACCGTCCGCAAAGGCTGGCTGCACACGGGCGATCTCGGACGGCTCGACAAGGACGGCCGCCTGACGCTCGTCGGTCGCCGCAAGGAGCTCATCGTCACGAGCAGCGGCAAGAACGTCTACCCGGACGAGCTCGAGCCGCTCTACGCCGCGCACGAACTGATCGAGGAGCTCTGCCTCGTCGGCATCCCCGATCCGCAGGGCGATGAACGCGTCGCGGCGCTCGTCGTGCTGAAAGAGGACGCCCCCGAGGACGCCCACGCGGAAATCCGCACGCACTTCCAGCTCGTCGGCAGCAAGCTCGGCGACCACCAGAAGGTGCGGACGATGCGCTTCTGGCACGGGCAACTGCCGCGCACGGCGACCCGCAAGGTGAAGCGCGCGGAGGTGCGGGCCGAGCTTCTGCGCCTGCTCGACATGAGCCGCGCGACGCGCACCGAGGGCAACGCCGTGCCGGAGGGCCGCGAGCCGGCCTGGCTCTACGCCTGCATCGCCGGCCTCACGGGCAGTGAAGCCGTCGACATCGAACCGACGACGCACCTCATCCAGGACCTCGGCCTGTCGTCGCTGCAGCTCGTCGAGCTGCGCCTGCTGATCGAAGAACGCGGCAGCGTGCGCGTCAGCGGGGACGACCTCGTCAAGTGCGGCACGGTGATGGACGTCGTGCAGCTCGTCGGCCGCAAGAAGGGCCCGGGGGACGTGCACGCGGAGAACCTCGACGACCTCGACGACGACGGCGAGATCGAGGTGCCACCGCCGGTGTCGACGGTCGGGCGCAAGCTGCTCGGTCGGGCGCAGCGGGCGGTCTACAACCGCGGCTTCCGCGTCACGGTGACGGGCGAGGAGAACATCCCGCTCAATCAGCAAACGCTCGTCATCGCGAATCACTGCTCCCACCTGGACATGGGCCTCGTGAAGTTCGCGCTCGGCGACTACGGCGACAAGCTCAGCGCGCTGGCGGCGTCGGACTACTTCTTCGACACACCGCAGAAGCGCGCCTACTTCGAGGAGTTCACGAACCTCATCCCGGTGGACCGCTCCGGCTCGCTCGAGAGCAGCCTGCGCCTCGCGGAGCAGGCCATCCGGCAGGGCCGCATCGTGCTCGTCTTCCCGGAGGGCACGCGCTCGGTCAACGGCGAGCTGCAGGACTTCAAACACGGGGTCGGGTATCTGCAAGCGAAGAGCGGGCTCGGCATCCTGCCGGTCTATCTCAAGGGTACGCACCGCTCGCTGCCGAAGGGCTCGATGTTCCCGGGCAATCGCAAGCTCGGTGCGAAGATCGGCTCGGTCATCACCCCGCAGGAGATCGCCTCGGCCACGGCGGGCCTCAACCGCATCGAGACCTATCAGAAGGTCGCCGACATGCTCGAGCAGGCCATCGTGGCGCTGCGCGACGGCCTCCCCTACCCCTGGCGCGCCGCCGCGACACCGAAGAAGGCCGATGGCATCACGGCCGTGTTCGATGAGCTTCAGGGCAAGTTCGTGCCCGGGGCGGTGCACAAGCCCGTGACGTGGTACTTCAGCCTCGGCGACGGCGCCGACGGCAAGTGGACGGTCGCCGCCGATCCGCACGGCGTGCGCATCGAGCCCGGCCGCCCGCCCGGTGGCCAGGCCGACTGTGTGCTGAAGACCGATCCAAAGACGTTCGAGCGCATCGTGCGCGAACGTTACGTGCCCTCGTTCGCCGAGTTCGCCGACGGGCGGGTCAAGACGAACGCGCCCGACCTTCTGCGCACGTTCCAGACCGTTTTCGGCCTCTGAGGCCCGGTTCCCGAGGACATCTCCCATGGCCACCCGCAAGACGTCTCTCAAAAAGGCCGCCGACGCCCACGCCGACGCCGCGGCCGCCGTCCCCGCGCCCGTGCTCGTCACCGGCGCGAGCGGCTACCTCGGCCTGCACCTCGTGCGTGTATTGCGCAACCTCGGTCATACCGTGCGCACGCTCGGACGCTCGTCGAGTGATCGCCTCGTCCCGTTCGAGGTCGATCAGCGGCAGGGGTCCGTCACCGACCTCGACGATTGCCGCCGCGCGGTGGAGGGCGTCACGGCCATCTACCACTGCGCCGGTTTCGTCAGCCGCGATCCCGCGGACAAGGGCCTGATGTACGACGTCCACATCACCGGGACGCGCAACATCCTGCGGGCCGCGCGCGACGCGGGCCTGCGCGACGTCGTCTGCGTCAGCACGAGCGGCGTCAACGGCGTGAGCAAGCGCGACGACTTCCTCGGCCGCGAGGACTCGCCCATCCCCTGGGATGTCATCGCGAAGTGGCCCTACTACGAGAGCAAGGCGTGGGCCGAGAAAGAGATCGCGCAGTTCGTCGCCGACGGTCTTCCGGTGCGCATCGCCCGCCCGAGCCTGCTGCTCGGCCCCGGCGATCACAACGGCAGCAGCACGGGGGACGTCGTGAAGTTCCTGTGCGGGGATGTGAAGGCGGCACTGCCGGGCGGCATCAGCGCGGTGGACGTGCGCGACGTCGCCGAGATCCTGCCGCGCCTGATGACGCGCGGGCAGCCGGGCCTCGGCTACATGCTCACCGGCGCCAATCTGGGTCTGCGCGACTTCCTGTTGCTGCTCGAACAGGTCAGCGGGGTCGAGGCCCCGAAGATCGCCCTGCCCCGCAAGCTCGTCGACACCAAGGGCGTGTTCGAGGTCCTGCGCCACACCAGCCAGTGGAAGCTCATGGGGGGGCTCGAGAAGCAGACGTTCGAGATGGGATGCCACTACTGGTACGTGGACACCACCCGCGCCCGCCGCGACCTCGGGTGGGCGCCCCGTGATCTCGTCGTCACCCTGCGTGACACGGTCGAAGAGCTGCGCCCCGGCCTGCCGATCGGGGACTGAGGCGTTTCAGTACCGGGTCCGCGTCCGCGTACCGGTCGGCGTCGTTCGCGTTCGATCCTGGACGCTGACCCCCTGACACGGACCGCAGTAGTAGGTCGACCGCGCCAGGTCGCCCTGACGCCGCATCGCGACCGGGGCGCCACAGCGTTTGCACGGCTGCCCTTCGCGCCCGTAGACGAAATAGCGATCGGCATCGAGGCCCCGGCGCGTGCGCCGCAGATCACCTTCCAGGTTACGCCGCATGAGCGCCCGGGTGTCTTCGAGCAGCGCCGCCACGCGCTCGGGGCCGAGCGCGGCGACGGTGGCCCACGGGTCGATGGACGCGAGAAACAGCGCCTCGGACTTGTAGACATTGCCGATGCCACACGCGAGCGTCTGATCGAGCAGGGCGACGCCGATGGGGTCGTACAGCGCGCGGCCGAACCGGGCGGCGACGGCGCGCCCGTCGAAGTGTTCGGAGAGCAGATCCGGACCGAGCGCCCGCAGGTGCGCGTGCCGGGCGAGCTGCGCTGCCGTCAGACGCTCGAGCACCGGCAGGTGTGTGCCGACGATGCGGTCGAACGCCGTCTCGAACACCAGGCTCGCGGCCGGGGGCGCAGGTCCGAGACCCGGCTCGGAGAGAGACCGGACCTCCCACCGTCCGGTCATCCCCAGGTGAATGTGCAGCGTCGTGTCGTCGTCGAGGTGCAGGAGCAGATGCTTGCCACGCGTTTCGACGTCACGGACGGTGCGCCCGTCGAGCGTCATGTCGGCGCTGGCGCTCGCGTCGCGGACGTGCGCCGGCATCCCCCACAGACGGCCGACACGCAACGGGCGAGCGAGCAGGACGGGCCGCAGCCGCGCGGCGAGTGTAAAGATCGTGTCGCCCTCGGGCACGACGTCACACGTCGCTTTCGCCGACACCGGCGCCGGCGTCGGCATCGAACACATCGTCATCATCGCCCGGTTCCCGGGTTTGCGGCGATGCCGTCCCTCCCGCGAAGACACGTCGGCGCGTGAATCCGAGGCGGGCGATCTGAAAGCCCGCGCGGGCGAATGCGGCCGCGCACGGGTGACGCGGCTCGGCCGGTTCGCCGTCGATCTCCGCGATGGTCAGGGGTTCGAGACGACCGACGTCGATGGCCGCCCCGAGCGCCGCGGTGACCGCGTCGAGGGCGTCCGCGCGCAACTCGGCGGCCTCCGGCAGCAGTGCGGCCAGCGTGAGCGACCGGCCGCCGCGACCGAGGTACGCACACAACCGACCGTCGACGAGAACGACCGAACACCCCGCCGCGCGCTGCAACCGCCCGTCGCCGGCCTTAGGCCAGGTCAGCGCCGCGCCATACGGGTTCGCCGGGTCGCACGCCGCGAGGGCGACGCCCTCCACCCGCGCGATCCCGCCGGTCCCGACCGCGTCCGCGGGCCCCGTGCCGAGCCGCAGGCGCTCGTCGGCGCCGGGCAGCGCGAACTGCGTCGCCCCGAGCCCTTCGACGAAGTATCCGCGGCGCAGACGCCCAGTCGATTCCAGGGCTTTCAAGACGGGGTAGGCGTCCGAAAACGACAGCCCCTCACCCAGCGCAGCCTCGCGCACCAGCACACCGTCGCGCTCGAGCGCCTGCAGCACGCGCGCCGTGATGTGTTCGGTGTGTTCCCCGGGCAAACGTGCCCCCGCGACGGTCAGCATCGAGAAACGCCCCTCCGTGCCCGGCGTCGCCGCCCGCCGCGAGGTGAAGTCCCCGAACGGCCCCGCCCGTCGCCGGGCCCCCGCGCCGCCGCGGGACGCCTGGGCCCCCCGCAGCCGCGATCGCAGGGGGGCGAGTGTGTCGTTCGTCACCTCGCCGTTCCAGATGAGCACCCAGAGCGCGGCCTCGACGTCGCGGGGGAAACCGCCCACCGCCTTCGCGAGGTCCCCGAAGAACATGGCGCCGCGGGTCGACAACACAGAACGCACCGTGTCATACACCGGCCCGGTCAGCGGCGCCCGGTCAGGCGCCAGCCGAGCGACCGCGTCCGTCAGGTACAGCGCGATGCGGCCATCGCGTTCGCCGATGCTCTCGACCCCCCGCCAGACCACCTCGCCGGCGACACAGAGCGCGTCGAGCATGCCCGGCACGTAGTCGGCGACCCGCGCGGGCAGCACCTCGCGCTCGAGGACGGACGCGGGCACGGGCACGCCCTGCATCTGTTCGATGACGGACAGCAACGCGTCGAGCCCCCGCCGGGGCGACGTAAGCCCCTGCCACGCGCACAGAAAACGCGCGTATCGTTCGGGCGGCACCGGCTCGACGGCGGCACGCAGGCGCGCGAGCGCGTGCCGTTTGAGCGCACGCAGGACCTCGGCGTCGCAGTACTCGACACCGCTCTGCCCCGGTCGGAAGGCCCCCGTGACGATGCGATCGGCAGCGACGAGGCGTTCGAGCGCGAGCCGCGCGAGGGCCGGGCCGAGCCCGAAGCGACCGGCGACGGCCTCCGCGGTGAAGGGCCCGTGCGTGCGCGCGAACCGGGCGACGAGATCGGTGAGCGGATCGGTCGTCGGTTCGAGGAACGTCGATGGCGTGCCCGGCGGCGGCACCACCCCGAGCGCGTCGCGGTACCGGGCGACGTCTTCGACGACGATGTATCTCGGCTCGCCCGCGACCCTCACGGGCACCAGGCGGCGACGCGCGACCATGTCGGCGAGGTGACTCGGCAGCACGCCGGCGTCGAGGGTGAGCCGGCGTTCGAGTTCGTCGGCGGACAAACACCCCAGGCGTCGACACAGGTCGTGCAGCGTCTCCGGATCTTCGCCCGGCAGGCGGGGTTCGAGACACTGGAGACGTCGCTCGATCGCGTCGATCTCCTCGACCTCGAAGATCGAACGCAGCTCGTCCTCACCGAGCAACGCCCGCAGCCGCCCGACGTCGAGCGTCAGGGCCCGCGCCCGGCGCTCGGCGACGGGTTGGTCCCCGTCGTACAGAAACGTCGCGACGAACCCGAACAGCAGCGACGCGGCGAAGGGCGACGGCCGCGGGGTGTCGACGTGCGTCACCCGGATCTCCCGCCGGGCGATGCGTTCGAGCACCCGCTTCAGCGACGGCACGTCGTAGGCGTCGCGGAGACACTCGCGATAGGTCTCGAGCACGATGGGGAACGACGGGAAGGCCAGCGCGGCGGCCATGAGATCCTGCGCCCGCTTGCGAAGCTGCCACAGCGGCGTGCGGCGCCGGGGATCGCGCTTCGGCAACAGCAGCGCCCGCGCGGCGTTCTCGCGGAACCGGGCGGCGAACAGCGAGGTCTCTGCAAGATGCGCGACCACGAGGTCCTCGACTTCGTCCGGCCCGGGAAACAGCGCCGACAGATCCGGGAGCTCACCTTGATCGGGCAGCCGGAACGCAAAACCGTCGTCCGTCCAGAACATCTCGACCTCACCGGGGACGAGCGCGCGGATCCGGGCGGAGACCGCGGTGACCCACGCGGCGTGCACCCGCGCGCCGAAGGGCGACAGCACGCAGACGCGCCAGTCCCCGATCTCGTCCCGAAACCGCTCGACCACGATCAGGCGGTCCGTCGGCAGCTCGCGCGTCGCGGCGCGCTGATCGTTCAGATAGGCCAGCAGAACGTCGATGGCGGCGTCGCCGAGGTGGTGCGTCGTGCGGAGCGCCGCGCGGGCCTGCGCCTCGGGCATGTGTTCGAGGCGCCGCACGAGACCCCCGATGGCCTCGCCGAACTCGAACGCCCGGCCCGCCCCTTCGGCGCGCCAGAACGGCATCTTGCCGGGCTGCGCCCCCGCCGGCGTCACGAGGACCCGGTCGTGGGTGATCTCCTCGATGCGCCAGGTGGTCGCCCCGAGCACGAAGACCTCGCCGGGCCGGGACTCGAGCACCATCTCCTCGTCGAGTTCGCCCACCCGCCGGCTCGGTCGTTTCCCGCGCGTGCGCGTCTCGGTACCGGTGTTGGCATCGGGATCGGCATCGGTGCCGGTGTCGCCCCCGCCGGCCTCGGCGAGATACACGCCGTAGAGACCCCGGTCCGGGATGGTGCCGCCGTTGAGCACCGCGAGTCGCCGGGCGTGCGCCCGGGGACTCAGACGCCCGTTCGACCGGTCGTAGACGAGGGCCGGGCGGGCATCGGTGAGACTGCCGAGCGCCTGCGTCGGGTAGCGTCCGCTCACGAGATCGAGCACGCCATCGAAGACGTCGCGGGGCAGGTGTGCGAACGGAGCGGCCCCCCGGGCCAGGGCGTAGAGCGCGTCGGCGTCGCGCGGCCCCATGGCGACGGTCGCGACGATGTGTTGCGTGAGCACGTCGAGCGGGTTGCGCGGGTATCGGGTCTCCTCGACCAGGCCACCGTCCATGCGTTCGGTGAGCGCGGCACAGGCCACCAGATCACCTCGGAACTTGGGGAACAGATGGCCGGTCGACGTGCCGCCGACGTGGTGCCCTGCGCGGCCGATGCGCTGCAACGCCGAGGCCACGGAGAACGGCGCTTCGATCTGGATCACGAGGTCGATACTGCCCATGTCGATGCCGAGCTCGAGCGTCGACGTCGCGAGCAGCGCGGGCAGCGTGCCCGCTTTGAGTCTCTCCTCGATCTCGGCCCGGGCTTCACGAGAGACCGACCCGTGGTGCGCGCGGGCGATCTCCTCGCCGGCGAGCTCGTTGAGCGCCGCCGCCAGGCGCTCGGCCAGACGCCGGCTGTTGACGAAGACCAGCGTGCTGCGATGGGCCCGGATCAGGGCGAGGAGTCTGGGGTGAATGGCCGGCCAGAGAGAACGCGACGCCGACGGTGCCACCGAACCGGGATCGCTCACCCCTTCGACCGCACCGGCCTCGGCCTGCCAGGCGGTGATGCCCTGCAGCAGGTGCTCCTCCGCGGGCATGTCGACCGAAAGCGAGAGCCGCTTCGGCGCCGAGGCGTCCACGATGGTGACGGCGCGCGCCCGCCAGGCGCCCGTGACCGGGTCGACGTCGCCACCGCCCAGGAATCGCGCGCTCTCATCGAGCGGCCGTTGGGTCGCCGACAGCCCGATGCGCTGCAACGGGACGGTGTTGCCCGCCGCCACCCGCCAGGCCTCGAGGCGTTCGAGGGAGAGGGCCAGATGGGTGCCGCGCTTCGTCCCGACGAGCGCGTGAATCTCGTCCACGATGACGGCCTCGACCGAGGCGAGCCCGCGCGCCGCCTCGGAGGTCAGCCACAGGTAGAGCGATTCGGGCGTCGTGATCAGAATGTCCGGGGGCTTGCGCGCAAGGCGGGCCCGCTCCGCCGCCGGGGTGTCCCCGGTGCGTACCCCCACCGTCGGCCGGTGCCAGGCGCCGCCGATGCGATCGGCGTGCGCGGCGAGGCCGGCGAGCGGCGCCCGCAGGTTGCGTGACACGTCCACGCCGAGGGCCTTCAGCGGCGACACATACAAGACGCGCACGCCCGGCATCGCCGCGGATGGCCCGAAACACAGACGATCCAGCGCCACCAGAAACGCCGCGAGCGTCTTGCCCGATCCGGTCGGGGCGAGCAGAAGTGTCGAATCGCCGCGTGCGATCGGGACCCACCCGGCGACCTGTGCCGGCGTCGGGGCGAGGAACGCCGCGGCGAACCAGGCCCGCGTCGCCGGGTGGAACGGAAACACCGCCGGGTCGACGGCGCCCTCCGGCGTCATTTCGTGATCGCCACGTCCACGAGCGTCGGCGCGAGGACCCGCACGAGCTCCGCCGGCGCCATCGCCACGAGGAAACCGCGTCCGCCGCCGTTGATGAACAGCCGGTCGAGATCGGTGATCGTCCGTTCGCAGTAGACCGGCAGCGACTTGCGCGTGCCGAACGGCGACGTGCCGCCGACCTTGTACCCCGTGTGTTTCTCGGCGACCTCGGGGGTGCAGGGGGCGACCGTCTTGCAGCCGATCTGTCGTGCCAGGGCCTTCGTGCTCACCTGGCAGTCACCGTGCATCAGGACGATCAGCGGCTTCTTGGCGTCGTCTTCCATGACCAGGGTCTTGACGACGGCATGCTCGTCGACGCCGAGCTCGCTCGACGAGCGGCGCGTGCCACCTTTGTCTTCGTAATCGTAAAGATGCGGGGTGAACGCGACGTCGGCGGCGCGCAGGGCTCGAACGGCGGGGGTGACGGGGTGGTCCATATGGCGGCGGACTGTAGCGGCCGGTCGCGTCCGGTCGCAAGCCGCCCCGGCCCGGGGATCCAGCACCGCCCTTGTCGTCGTAGGTGCCGCCATGCCGACGCCGCCCATCGATGTCCACGCCCTGGCCGACCCCTACGACGACCTCCCCGAGGCCGCGCCCGGGGCCGACGAGACCCCGGCGCCCGGCGCCGTCCTGCCGGCGCTCTGGGCCATGCTCGCTCGTCCCGAGGTCGGCGCGGCGAGCACCTTGCCCGCGCTCCGCTCGACGTTGGCCCTGCGCCTCACCGACGCCCTGCACCGAAGCCGCTCGCCCGTCCTCGACGTCGCGACTGCGCTCGCGGAGCTGCTCACCCTCGGCGCCCGCGATGCGGCCCGGTTCTCCGACACGGCCCGCCTGCTCTGCCGTGAAGCGGTCGAGCGTCTCATGCTCGCGCTCGACGGCGGCCTCCCCGATCCGGAGCCGGCACGGCGATTCGACGTCGGCGATGGACTCGCCCCACTGGTCGTCACCGCGCTCGGAAGCCGCGCAGCGTCTCGGCGGGTGCGGGTCGTGCTCGAGCCGCTCGGCGTCACGGTCTGCGTGGCGAGCACCGCCCACGAGGCGCTTCGGCTTCTCGCGGAGACGCCGGCCGAACTCGTCGTCACCGAGCACGGCCTCTTCGACCCGAGCTTCGGCGCGATCCGCCGGCTGCCGCTTCACATCCGCACGCCCATCCTCGCGTTCTGCGGGCCAGAACTGCCTCCGGAGGCCCTCGCGGCCGTCGCGCGGCAGACGGCGGGCGTGCGACGCGTACCGCGCCCGCGGAGCCGCGCGGAGTTCGTCCTGCAGGTGCGGTTGAGCCTCCTCGACACCTGACGGTCGCCCGGGCGCCGCCGTTTTTTGTGTTGCCGAGGTCCCTCCGGTTGCGCATTCTCCCGGCGCCGTCCGGTCGTGCCCGCACGGGGCCGGCCGAAATCACCACGTCGCCCTCGGAGTAGTTGGAGCTGAATGCCATGTCTCTCGTTCGCAATGTGATGTTCGCCGCCGTCGCCCTCTCCTTCGTCACCACCAGCGTCGGCTGCGGCGGTGGCGGTCAGTCCAAGGGCGGCTCGGCCGCCGAGGACAAGAGCCCCATCGACGAGCTCAAGGGCATCCCGGCCGAGCTCGACGCCGAGGTCGCCAAGCTCATGGGCCCCATCGACAACGTCAACGGCCTCATCGAGCAGCTCGGCACCCTGCCCACCAAGCTCGGCATCAGCGGCGGTGACCTCATCGGTCAGGTCAAGGCCATCATGGACGGCGCCCCCGCCCCCTCCATCAACGGCCTCCAGGACAGCGCCAAGGGCGAGCTCGACACGTTCCTCGGCCAGGTCAAGTCGTTCAAGGAGGGCATCACCTCCGTGCCCGACAACGTCGCGTCGCTGACCGCGAAGTGCGTCGAGCTGACCGCCAAGGTCCCCGTCCTCGCCACCAAGGTCACGGCCTCCGCCACGGCCACCGGCGCCAACCCGTTCGCCTCCGCGGACGACAAGGCCAAGGCCAAGGCCGACGCCGAGGCCGTCAAGGGCATCCAGACCGAGATCACCGGCAAGATCTCGGAGACGCAGGGCAAGATCACCGGCATCCCGGCCAAGGCCACCGAGGCCCTCGGCAAGTTCACCGCCGCCCTCGTCGGGGGCTGAGAGCGCGTCCATGTCGTCTGCCACCCATCGCGTCGCCGCGCTCCTCGCGGGTCGCGTGCCCGTCGGGGAGAAGGTCCGCGTTCAGGGCTGGATCCGCACGCGCCGTGACTCCAAGAGCGGCGTCTCGTTCCTCGCCGTCCACGACGGCTCGGGCTTTCAGCCGGTTCAGGTCGTCGTCGACGCTTCTCTGCCGAACTACACCTCGGAGGTCCTGCGGTTGACCGCCGGCGCCGCGGTGGCGTGCGACGGCGAGCTCGTGCAGAGTCAGGGCAAGGGTCAGGCCGTCGAGATCGTGGCGAGCGCCGTGCGGGTGCATGGTTTCGTCGACGATCCGGAGACCTACCCCATCCAGCCGAAGGCCCACTCGCCGGAGTTTCTGCGCGAGGTCGCCCACCTGCGCCCCCGCACGAACCTCATCGGCGCCGTGACGCGCGTGCGACACACCCTCGCGCAGGCCGTCCACCGGTTCTTCCACGAAGACGGCTTCTTCTGGATTCACACGCCGATCATCACGGCGAGCGACTGTGAAGGCGCCGGACAGATGTTCCGCGTCTCGACGCTCGACCTCGCCAACCTGCCGCGCACGGCGGAGGGCAAGGTCGACTTCGAGCAGGACTTCTTCGGCCGCGAGGCGCACCTGACGGTCTCCGGGCAGCTCAACGTCGAGTGTTACTGCCTCGCGCTGAGCAAGGTCTACACCTTCGGGCCGACGTTCCGGGCCGAGAACTCCAATACGCGGCGTCACCTCGCCGAGTTCTGGATGATCGAACCCGAGATCGCCTTCGCGGACCTGCACGACGACGCCACCCTCGCCGAACGCTTCCTGAAGTACATCTTCAAGGCCGTGCTCGACGAACGCGGCGACGACCTCGCCTTCTTCGCCGAACGGGTCGACAAGGGCTGCATCGAGCGCCTGACGAACTTCGTATCGGCGAAGTTCGAGCGCATGACCTACACCGAGGCCATCGCGGCGCTCGAGAAGTCCGGCGAGAAGTTCGAGTTCCCGGTGCATTGGGGCATGGACATGCAGTCCGAGCACGAGCGTTTCCTGACCGAAAAGGTCGTGGGACGCCCCGTGGCGGTCATGAACTACCCCAAGGAGATCAAGGCGTTCTACATGCGCGTCAACGACGACGACCGCACGGTCGCCGCCATGGACGTGCTCGCGCCCGGCATCGGCGAGATCATCGGCGGCAGCCAGCGCGAGGAGCGCCTCGACGTCCTCGACCGCCGCATCGCGGACTTCGGGCTCAACCGGGAAGACTACTGGTGGTATCGCGATCTGCGTCGGTACGGCACCGTCCCGCACGCGGGTTTCGGGCTCGGATTCGAGCGCGCCGTCATGTACGCCACGGGCCTGGACAACATCCGCGAGTCCATCCCCTTCCCGCGGGCGCCCCGGCAGGCGGACTTCTGACCCGCCGGGTGCAGTTTCGGCACCCGCCATCTTGCGACCCCCTTCCGTGCGTGTCAGTGTCGGCCCACGTCACACTGCGGGAGGGGGAATCATGGAACCCATCACGGCGGGTCCGCTGCTGTCGCGGACGTTTTCGCTGTTCTTTCGGCACTTCGGCCCGTTCACGGTCATCACGCTGCTCGTGAACCTGCCGGCCATTCTGGTCACGGCCTCGGTCATCCTCAGCCTCGACCGCGCCGATCCGTCGGCGTGGCAGAGCAAGCTGCAGTTCGCCGAGCGCTTCTCCCAATACACGGGGTTCATCACCGGCGCGTTGGCGTCCGGTGCCATCAGCTACGGGGTCATGCAGGACCTCCGCGGCCGCCCCGTCGGCTTCGGCGAGTGTCTCTCGGTGGGCTTTGGCGCGATGCCGCGCATCATCGTCATCTCGCTCCTCACCGGGCTCGCGACGCTCGCCGGGTTCCTGCTGCTGATCATCCCGGGTGTCATCGTCTCGGTCATGCTGTCGACGGCGCCCGTCGTCGGGGTCGTCGAACGACTCGGGGGCGTCGAAGCCCTCAAACGCAGTGCGAGCCTGACGGAGGGCCACCGCTGGCAGATTTTCGCCCTCTACTTCGTGCTCGGCCTCCTCATCCTGGCCCCGAGCGTGCTGGTCGGTGTCATGGCCGGCAACCCGGGCGCCACCCTCGACGAGGTCTATGCCACCATCGTGCAGGTCTCCATCATCGGCGACGCGGCGGGCGTGCTCGTCGGCGCGCTCTTCGCGACGGCGCCGGCGGTCATCTACCACGCCCTGCGGACCCAGAAAGAGGGTGCAGACACCGAGGCGATCGCGTCCGTCTTCGACTGACAGCGTTTCCGGTTCCAGTTGAGACGAAGGTCCGTTGGTTCAAACACGGTAGCCCGCATGCGCGAACCAACCG
>JAKLJY010000147.1 GCA_023150895.1 Myxococcota bacterium
GACGGCGGCGCGGGCGGCGCGGGCGGCGCACCGGCCCCCGACACGACCCGAGTCACGCACTTCCCCGAAGACTGCGGCACCCTGGTCTCCCTCATCCCCGCCCCCGGCGAGGCAGGTCAGTTCGGGCTCTCCCGCATCACGCCACCGAGCTGGCCGTTCACCGCGACCGCGATCGAGTACGAGATGTTCAACGGGCTGCGCGGCGACGGCACGACGAATACCGTGGACGCCGATCAGCGCGTCCTCGTGTTCAAGGGCACGGACGTCGTCCCCGACGCGGTCCCGGACCTTCTCCAGGAGAGCATCGTGCCTGCGGTCGCGGGATACGAAGCCTCGCTCTACACGGTCGTGTTGCCGCTCGACGGCGCGGTCACCCTGACCGAAGGCGAACACCTCTTCGTGGCGATCGACTTCCCCGTGGACGGCGTCGACCTGCACTCCGCCATCGCGGCGTGCCAGCAAGGGCCCGGCGGGAGTCCGCAACCGTTCCCGGCCGACCGCTACTACTGGGGCGCCGCCCTGGAGGCCCCGTTCCCGTGGACGCCGCTCCACGACTTCGGACTCGACCTGTGGCTGCAGATGTCGATGTGGGGGCACGCCGGCGAGTGACCGCACCCCGGCGCGTCGTCATTCGGGCGCATTGTTGACGCCCCCCGCCCGCGCGGCCTAGAAGTCCGACATGCCCCGCGCGCTTCGCACGCCATCCCCCTTTCGTTCCGCCGCGCGCCGGCTCGCGCTCGGCCTGAGTGTTTGCCTCTGCGCCGCCTGCGGCATCGGCGCCGATGACCTTGCACGCTGGAAGGAGGTCCAGGAGGGCAAGGAGCGACTGACCGGCTTCATGGCGCAGGCGAAGCGACCCCTCGACCTGCGCGTGCGCGCCGCGCGTCACCTGATGGAAGTCGACGCGGGCGGGCAGGTCGTGCACGTCATTCGCAACACGACGCCCGAGGACCGCAAGGCGCTGCTCGAGCCGCTGCTCGTCTACCTCGGCACGCTCTTCGCTTCGGCCGCGCCAGAAGACGCCGTTCGGGCGAAGGACGTCTTGTATGCCTTGCTGCCGTACACGAGCGAGGTCGAGGCGAACTACGCGGACGAGGCCGTCGAGGCCCTCGTGCTCTGGGGCGTGCCGCAGCTCTTCGCGGAACCGCCGCCGCCGGGGCGGCCCGTCGAGCAGGTGCTCCTCGCCGCCGGTCTCGCCCGCCCGAACGCGGTCGGCACCGCCCTCGTCACGGCCCTCCAGGGCAAACTCGAGCCGGCGCACGTCGCCCGGATTTCTGCGCTGATCGACGCGATCGGGCATGTGCCCACCCGGCTCAGCGCCGCCGGCGTGCTCCTTCAGGCGGCGCGGCGCAGCCTGCCGACCCCTCCGGATCCGCTGCTCGAAGCCATCGCTGCGAACGGAAACGAGACCTTGCTCCGCTTTCTGCTCGACGCCGCCCGCGATCCCGAGATCCCCGTCGTCACGCGAGCGCGTGCGGTCGACCTCGCGGTGGAGCGCCTGGGCAAGCGCGCCGTGGCCGGTATCGAGGAGATCCTGCGCAGCGAGGACCCCATCGCCCACAACGCCATGCGACTGCCGGCGCTCATGGCATTGCATCGCCTGCGCGGACCCGGCCGGCTCGAAGAGACGTTGACCGCGCTGCCCGACGGCACCGGGTGGCCCGACGAGGGCGACGAAATGCGAGTCCTGGTCGATCGCTTCTGCACCGAAGCGGTGGGCCCGGGCAAGGCCAAGGCGCGCAAGGACCTCGTTGCCGTCGCCGCGAAGAGTGAGAACGCCACCGGGCGCATCTTCGCGGCGCGTTGCATTCGCCTGCTCTACCCGGACGAGGCGCGGGAGATGCTCGCGCCCCTGGCCAACGACCGTACGCGGCTGCGGGGCTTCGGCGCCGAGCCCCCGCCGACCCTGGGCGATCTCGCCCGGGGCAGGCTGGCGGACTGACGGCGTGGACTGGGGCGGCTTCGTCCTGCTCGGGGTCATCGCGTGGCTGCTCATCGGGCTGCTCGTCCCCCGCGGCCCGCGTCCACGACCGGGCCGCGGGTCGACCGACGAGGCCGACAGCGAGACCGACGCCGATGATGGCCGCCCCCGAAACACACCACACCGGGTTGCCCAGCTGTGTCGGGAGCTGACCGGCGACCCTCGCCGGGATCGCCCGCTCCAGAATCGTATCCTCGCGCTCGGCCCGGGCATCTTGCCGATCCTCCTCCGGGAACACGCCGAGGCGGTCCGCCACCCCGACGGGATGCGGCCGACGCTCCTCGCCCGGCTCGAAGAGACGGTGGCCGACTTCGGTCTCGGCGCCGTGCCCACCATCACGCAGGCCCTCGCGCGCGTGCAGCCGACGGCCCCGGTCGCCCTGAGCCTCCATCGCATGCTCCTCCGCCTCGGCCCGGGCGGTGCCGCGCCCGTGCTGCGGGCCGGGCTCGAGACCCCCGCATTGGCGCCATATCTGCCGCGCTGGCGCGGCTCTCAGGTCACGCGGGATCCCGCCGGCGTGCTCGCCCAGGTCCTGAGGGACCGCCCCCCGGCGTCCCTCGGCGAGGATCTCGACGCGCTCGCGGGGCTCATCGGCTCCCATCCCGACGTGCTCGGCGCCCTCTGGATTCGCTTTTCGGGGACGTCCGCCCGGGAGGGCGAGGCCCGGAAGGCGCTTCTCCGGTTTCAGAGCCAGTGGCTCCCGCTGGCCCAGGGCGCCCTGATCCTGCGCGGTCTCGCCGATGCGGATGCGGGCGTTCGGCTCGCCGCCGTTCGACTCGCGGACCTCGTACACGAGCCCGGTCTGCTCGTCGATCTGGTTCAGTGTGCCGCCGGGGATCCCGAGCCCGAGATCCGTGCGGCGGCCGTGCGCGCCCTCGGTCACGCGCCGGCCCCCGACGTCCGGGCCGCGCTGCTCGAAGCGGCGGCCGATCCGAGTGCGATGGTCGCCGTGTCGGCCCGTCACGCGCTGCGACGGGTCGCCCCCCACCTCCCGCTTCCCCCCGCGAAGGATCCCGCGGCGCAACCGGCCCTGGCGCTCCTCGCCGCGGCCGACGCTCGCGCCGTCGATCCGCTGCTCGCCGGCCTCGAGGCGACCGGTTCGCTCGAGCGCCGCCTGGCAACGGAGCTCCTCGGCGAGCATGTCGGGGCCGATCCTCGCGCCAAGGAGCGGCTCTTCCGGGCCGTCGAGGGCCGAGACGCGGAGTTGGCGGCGACCGCCGCGCTGGCACTGGCGAGGGCTGGCGAACCCGAGGCCGCCGAGTTGCTCGCGCGCCTGATCCGGGACGCCGTCGCGCCCGATGTCCTGCATACGTTGCAGGAGACGGCGCAGGTGCTCGGCCCGACGACGACGGTCTCACTCGCCCGCCGCCTTCGGCCGGATGCGGGTGCGCGCGTCGAGGTCCTGCTCGCCGTGCTGCGGACGGTCCCGTACGCCCCGGCGGTTCCCCCCCTGCTCCGGGCGCTGGAGGCCGCCCGCGGAACCCGCGCCGAGGGACAGATCGCCGCCACCCTCGCCGTCGGCGGCGCACCGGTGCGGGCGGCGATCGACGCCGGGATCCAGCAACCGGGCCGCGGGCTCCTCACCCCCGCGCTCGTCTGGTTGTCTGCCTACGCCGTGCCGACCGATCTCCCGGTCCTTTTCGACCTCCTCGATCGTCATCCGCCCCTGCGCGGCATCATTCTCGGCATCATCGAGGGTCAGGGCGAAAAAGCCCGCGACGCCCTGCGCGCCCGAATCGCGCGCGGTGGAGACGATGTCACCCTCGCCGCGCTCGAAGAGCGGCATGCGCTGCTCGAAGCGTGCCTCGGGGTAAACGAGACCGCCTGAACCCATCGGCGCCTGTCTTGTTCACCGCGCCCGCGGCCCGTCTCGTGTCTGCCCGCCGATCCGGGCGTTGCTCGACCTTTCATTGCGCCTCGGTATCGGGGCGGTTTCGTGCCTTGGCCCCGCTCCCGATCCCGACGACCGGAAAAGGCTCATGGGCAGGGCGCGCCGGTGGGAATCGGCCCCGGCGGGGCGGTTCGACGTCGAATCCTTTGGCGACCTGCGCCTGCGATGGCAAGATGCCCGATGATGAAGACCCTCATTCGGTTGGAGATCGTCGCGGACGAACGCGTCGACGGCGGGTGGTTGAAGCTCGCCCGTCGTCGGTTGCGGAATCACTACGCCGACGGCTCGTCCTCCCGGGAGTACGTCGCGGATGCCGCCTATCGACCGGGCATCGACGCGGTGGCCGTGCTGGTCTGGCGGCGTGTCGCCGGGCGCGTCGAGGTCCTGCTGCGCCAGAATCTGCGTCCGGGCGTCGAGCTTCGAGCGAGCCTGTCACCGCCGATGACTGACAGCCACCATGCGCTCCCGTTGCTCTGGGAACTCGCGTGCGGCATCCCCGAGGCCGACGAGCAGGCGCCGTCTCGGTTCGCGGCCTGCGGCGCCCGCGAACTCGAAGAAGAGATGGGTTTGCGCGTCGACGCCGGCGCATTGCGACCGTTGGGGGCGCCGACCTATCCGAGCGGGGGCATCCTGACCGAAATGATCCACTTCTTCTCGGTCGAGGTCGCCCCCGATGCCGAGGCCGGACACGGCTCGGGTGACGGCAGCCCCTTCGAAGAGGTCGGCGCGCTGCGCTGGTGGCCGCTCACGGACGCCGTGAGCGCGTGCCGGCGCGGCGAAATCGCCGACGCCAAGACGGAGCTTGCGCTGTGGCGGCTGACGGCCGCGTTGGCGGCCGAGCCGGCACCGGGGGGGCCCTGACGTGGAGTGGATCATCCTCGAAGAAGTCGACGAAGGGGCCGCGCGCCTCATCGCTTTGCGCCCCGCAACGGGCGAACGCCGGCTGTTGTATCGTTCGGAGCATCCCTTCCCGCTGCGGCCGTCGATTCACCCGGAAGGCACCCGCATCGCCCTCGACGCGGTCTCCCGCAATGTCTTGCGAGGCGAGTACCGGGCCCGCGTCGGCATCGTGAACCTCGAGAACGGTGGGGTCGGTTGGCTCAAACAGTCCCTCGACCCCAAGTGGCGCGTCGGCGGGGCCGTCTTCGATCCCACCGGGAGACTGCTCGCCATCGAAGGTGCGTTCGGTGGTGCCCCCCTCACGGAGCTCTACATCCTCGAGGTCTCGTTCACCGGCAACTCGGCGAAGGAGGTCATCATCGCGGGCGCCGGGAACCGCCAGGGGCTCGGCACGGCAGCCCCCCTGTTCCTGCCGGGCGGGCGGCAACTCGTGTACCTCCACAACGACCGGCCCGACGGCGCATGGGAGGTCCACCTGCTCGACCTCGACCAGTCCGGCGACTCGGCCTTCTCGATGGAGGGTCGCGCGCCGTCGGTCCTGTCGCTCCCCCTGACCGAGGGCGCCCTGGCGCAGGTCGACGCCGGGCTGGCGTTCAGTCCCGAGCGCGGACGCGTCTTTTTCGTCGGTCAGACGCGCAGCCGGACGCGGCAGCGCCTCCGCTGGACCCCCCTCGACGGTGGCGGCATCGTGGACCTCGGGCGGGAGCACCTGCGCATCGAAGAGGTCGTCGTCGCCCCGGGTACGGACTTCGTCGCGTATGCGGCGGACGGCAACATCTACCTCGCGGACGCGGAGTCCTGCGAAGTGCACCTGTTGATGCGAGGCGAGCCGACCAACAGCCATCGTGGCCTCATCTTCGACGGCCAGATGGGCGGCCTGTGGTTCACGACGACCGACAGCGACGGCGCCGCGCTGCGCATGGTCGACCTCGACACCCGGGAGGTGCGCGACGTCGTCCCGCTCGGCCCGGGCGTCTCGGTGGTCCATGCGCTCGCCCTGCCCGACACGCCGCGCACCCGAGCCCTCGTCCGCACCTTGCCCGAGGCCGCGACGAACGTCGGCGAGGCCACCATGAACCAGGGGCCCGGCGGCGACGGGGACGACGACCGCCCCACCGCGGTCACACGCCTCACCCCTGATCTGCGCACCGACACCGTGCCGAACTACGACGTGCGAGGCCTCGCGACGGCCCAGAACCGGATCGGCGATGGCCCGGCCGACGGGACGGGCGCTCCCGAGGAGCCTCCGAGACCCTCGCGCGACCAGACCCAGATCACGCCGATGCCGGTGCACCGCCCGGCCGCGCTGCTGCCGCCTGCTCCGGCGCCGCGCGCGACTCCGGCGCCGACCTCGACACCCGCGCCCCGGCTCGTCGCCGCCCCTGCGCCGGGCCAGCGGGTCGCCCCTGCGCCGACCCCGTTTCCCCTCGCCGACAACACACCCGAGCCGGCGCGCTCCATGCCCGATCCGGCGGGCACCTCGGTGGAAGTCTCGGACTCCATGCTCGAGGAGCCGCCCGAGGCTCCGATCCCGACCGCCGCCGCGGCGCCCGCGAAAGCGGACAAGGCGCGGCCCATCCCGCAGGCGCCGCCGGCGAATCCGCGGGAGGATTTCGTCGGGTGGATGAAGAGCCTGCCCGGCCATGCGGCGCCCGGGGACCAGCTTCGTCGACTTGCCGCGCCCGAGACCATCGAGGATCCGCGCCTGCGGGATGCTGCCCGCATGTACCTCGGCCTGCAGGTCCGAAAGGCCGGGACCGGCGGCGATACCCTCAACGAACTCGTCAACGCCATTGGCGCCGCGGGCTATTTGCGTCTCTATGAGGGCGAAGCCGCCCTGCGCCAGCTCTGCGAGCGGTGCCGCGAACGCCTCCGCGCCGACGCGGGACTCCCGGAGGTCGAGGAGCACTACGCCCTCGCCGCCATCCGGGCGGTTCGACTCGGTCAACGCTTCGACTTCGACGAGGTCTTCGAAGAGTACGAGTCCATGCTGGCCCAAAGTGCAGCGGTCCTCGAGAATGGCGGCGAAGCGGCCGCCGCGAGGGTCATCGGCACCTTCGGCCAGATGTACCTCGACCTCATCGGCGAGGCCCTCGACCAACCGGTCAACCCGCTCGCGGGTGCCGCCGAAGCACGCCGCGCCCGAGACCGCATGACCGGCAACCTGGCGTCCGTCGGGCGTTCGGGTACCCTGACCGGCCTGTCCGTCCCCAAACTCGCCGACGTGCCTGGCACCTCGGCTGCGCCGAAATCAGCCGAAGTGCCTGGCACCTCGGCGGCTGGCACCTCGGCGACGCCGAAATCAGCCGAAGTGCCTGGCACCTCGACCAGGACGCCCGCATGGGGTGAGGACGCCGTTGGCCGGCCCTCGCCAATACCGACCACCGCGGGCGCGATGGCGCCGACGCCCACGCCCACTTCGCCGAACGCGGGCGTCGCACCGGTCGCGACACCTGCCGGCGGCGCCGTCCGCGTGTCTGCCCCGCCCGCACCTGCGCAGTCACCACCGCCGCCGGCGACGCTCTCCCGACCGTGGCCGGACG
Source organism: Myxococcota bacterium (assembly GCA_023150895.1). Taxonomy (GTDB): domain Bacteria; phylum Myxococcota_A; class Bradymonadia; order UBA7976; family UBA1532; genus CAINDO01. The sequence continues at coordinate 7,316 of JAKLJY010000147.1, forward strand.
AGGCCGACGACGAGGCCGAGTGGGCTCGGTTGCGGGCACAGGCCAGCGGCGACGCCCGTGTCGACGTCGCCCTCGGGAGCGGCGTGCGGCGCTCACCCATCCCCGCCGGCGACGACGACGACGAGGCCGAGTGGCGGCGCGCGCGCGCTCGAGCCGAGGCGGCCGCACGGCCCGCCCTCGCGCCGCAGCGCACGCCGAGCCGCTCGGATTTCGATCCCTTCGGGCCCGGCGGCGTGACTCCCATTCCACCTCCGGCGACGCCGCTCGCGACCTGGCCCTCTTCCTCGTCGTCGGGCGGAAACGGCGGCGGACGATGGCCCAGCGCCCTCGAATCCCTCGATTCCGATGGATTCTCTCCGATGATGACCAGTGAGATCAGCCTCACCCTTCCGCCAGCGCCCTGGTACGCGCAGCTCGTCGGCGGCGCCGCCGGGATCGGCGGCCTCGTCGAGTGCCTGCTCGGTTTCAAACTCGGCCTGGTCTTCCTCTTGCTTGGTGTCCTCACGCTCGCGGCCGGCTTCGGCGTGCTGGGTGACCGGCGCTGGGGTTACCTCGCCGCAGGCCCGGCCTTCGCCGCAAACGCCGTCTTTCTCGCCTTCTACGCGTCGTCGGACCCGCCCGCTTGGGTGCCCCCCATGGCGCTCCTCTTTGGAGCCGCCGCGGCTGCGCTGGCGTTCTTCGTCATGCTCGCCCCAGAGATTCGCGCCCGCTACACGACGCGCCGCGGCCGCGTCTAGCACTCTCGCCGAAGTGGTTGGCACCTCGTCGGCAGCACCTCGTCGGCCCCTCGTCGGCCGCGACCAGCACTCTCGCCGAAGTGGTTGGCACCTCGTCGAGGCGCGATAACATGGGCCCGATGGCCGAGCAGCTCACCATCTTCGACGTCTGGGAGACCGTGGTCCGGGAGCCCCTCCCGCAGCCCCTTCCCCGGTCCGATCCCGATGCCGTCGAGCCCGACCCCGTGCTCCCGGGCCAGCAGTCGCTGCTTTCCGGGGTGCACCTCGGGGAGTCCGAGGTCGACCGGGCGCTTGCCACCTGCGACGCGCATGCCCTTCGGGCGGCCTATGCGACGACCTCCGCCCTGTACCCCCACTATCGGCCGGCCGCGGCGTGGCCGGCCTGGGCAGACGCCCTCGAGCGACTCGCGGCCGGGACGCCACGCGAGCGCCTCTCGACGGCGCAGCGGCTGGCCGACCCCGACTTTGCCGCGGCGCTGTTCCCGGACATCGGGCCTGAACGCTTCGCGGACGTCTATACAGAGGCGATTCGCCTGGCATCGTGTGTCGTGCTCGACGCCGAGGGGCCGACTGCGCGCGGCGGAGGAGGAGAGTGCCTGGTCGCTCGGCTCCTCGACATGGAGCGGCTGGCGGACGCCCGACGCTACGTTACGATGCCCGCGCCGCCGGGGCCGGATCTCGGCGTCTTTCTGCGGCTCCGCGCCCGGTACGAATCGGCCTCGGGGGCCTCGCCGGCCGCCTCGCGTCGTGCCTGGCTCTGCGCGTCGTTGGTGGCGCCCGGGGAGACGGCGCTCGACCCCGCCCTGCCCGCGGAGTTCGGCGATCTCCTCGAAGAGGCGACCGAACTCGCGCTCGACGGCGAGCCGGGCGAATGGCTGGCCGCGTTGGCCGATCTCGACGGACTGTGTCCGGTGCCGCCCGACGAGTTGCCGCTCGCCGAGTCGACGGGCACTCGGTTCGCTTCAGACCTGGCTCTTCTGCGGGCAATGCGTCGACGAGGGGCGCCGGAGAGCGACGCCCGCGCGGTGAAGGCCAGGTTGCTTCGAGCCGCGCCGCCACTGAAGGATCGTCTCCGATCGATCTGAGTCGACCGCCAACGGTCCGTGACGCCCGACCCCGCCGCCTACCGGCACCGCTCCGTCGGCAACGCGGGCAGGCGGGCGTACAGGGCCGCCGCTTCGGCGCAGGTGATCTGCCCGTCTCGATCCGCATCGACGCGGGGTGCGCCGGCGAGGCCGTCGGCCCGGACGAAGACGGCCAGCCCCTCGCCGACGGCGTGGCTGCGCTCGCCCGTTGCCCGCGCGGCCGGGCCCCCGATCATGTATTCCCGGGTCTGTGTCCGGGTGCGGCCGACGAGTCGGCCGTCCCCATCGGGCACGAGTGCCAACACACCGGCGGTCTGTCGCACGGCGAAGACCTCGAGGGGCACCTCGCCATCGCCGTGGAGGGTCACGCCCGGCTCTTCGTCGGCGTCCATGTCGATGACACCGGGCAGCGACGCGGGGTCCACCGGCGGTACCTCCGGCAGGTTCGCAGCGTCGTCGGCGAGCCCCCATCGCTCGTCGAAACCGGCGAGGCGCAGCGCTTGCTCGGGATCGGCGACATCCGTACCACCCCGCAGTGTCATGACGGGCAGGGCCGCCAACAGACCCGCGCCGGGCACGAGCGCCGCACATTCGCCCCCCGGATCCTCGATCGGGGTGCGGAGCAGCGTGCAGGTGAGCACCTGCGCCGCCGCATCGGGACCGTCGAGACACATCGCCGCCACGCCGAGTCGGATGACACGCTCGCTTTGTGGGCGGGCGACGTTGCCGGTGACTTCCCCCCCCGTTTCGATGGAGACGACGAACACACTGCCCACGTCCCCGAGATCGGCGGCGCCGCCGCACGCCGGGGCCGGGAGCGCGCGCGCCGCGAGGGTGTCGAGGGCTTCCTGTTCTGCATCCCCCGGGGGGGGGGCACCGAGACCGCCGAGGCGCACGCCGTCACACGCGGGGCACGCAAGGAGCATCGCGAGCGCGACCGCGGGCGGGCGTCGACCTCGCAAGTGCAACGTCCGGCTCACGCCTTCTTCTGGTGGGCGAGATACTGCGCCAGCGCGTCGATCGTCTTCTCGAAGTTCGGCTGAACGAGCTTGATGATGAAGGCCTCGACGCTGGGGGTCGCCGACCGCGCGATGAGCCCCGGCAGGAGCCCCTTGAGGTCGAGTTCGAGCTTGCCGCGCATGCGGATCATCGTGCGCTCGGGTCCCATCTCCTCGTAGCGCGTGCTGCCGGCGCACTTGACGCGTTCGGGCATGAAACCGACCTCGAGCTTCCAGGCGCAGCCCCAATCGGCCTGCGTCCAGCGGGCGCGATCGATCCAGTTGAGCTTGCTCTGATCGACGAAGGGTCGGGCGACGGTGGGGATCTCGGTCTTCGCCGCTTTCCACAGGTTGACGAGCTCGATGACGCCGGGACTCGGCTCCCGGCGCTCCCGAACGTCGATCGAGTCGACGTTGGGCAAGAGCGGCGCGAGGTCCGGCATCTTGTCGCGCATGGTCTCGAAGACGAGTGCACGAGGGAAATCGACGGCGTGATCGACGGTGATGTCCATGGCGGGCTCCGCGGAGGATGTTCGGCGCGAGGATGCCTCGAAATCGGCGCGAAGGGTGGTAAAAAGGGCGCGTGAATGGACCTCTCCCTCCTGGCGCCGAGCGCGCCGGCCGTTACGAAATCCGGCGCGCCCTCGGCGGGGGCGGCATGGGCGACGTCTTCCACGTCTTCGACCCGGTGCGGCGGCGCGACCTCGCCCTGAAGGTCCTCAAGTTCACCTACCCGCGGGCCCTGCACTACTTCAAGCGCGAGTTCCGGTCCATCGCGAGGTTGCGCCACACGAACCTCGTCTCGCTCTACGATCTGCACGTCGAGGATGGGCACTACTTCTTCACGATGGAGCTCGTCGACGGAGTGGATCTGTACCTCCACGTCAACGAGTCGAACGCGATCATCGAGGACCCCCGCCAGTTGACGGCCCCGGCGCGTCAGGCCCGCATCCGGCGGGCGTTCGTGCAGATGTTGCGGGGGCTGGCCTACCTGCACGCCTCGGGCTGCGTCCACCGTGACCTCAAGCCTTCGAACGTCATGGTGGACCGCGACGGGGTCTGCAAGATCCTCGACTTCGGCATCGTGAAGGAGCTTCTGCCGGGGACGGAAGGGCAGAGCCTCTCGCAGGTCTTCGGGACGGCGACCTACATGAGCCCCGAACAGTCGCAGGGCGCGCGCGTCGGACCGGCCTCGGACATGTATGCGGCGGGCGTGGTGCTCTACGAGCTCATCGCGGGGACCCCGCCCTTCGACGGCGAGTCACAGGTGGTCGCGCACTACCACCAGACGACGCGCCCGCCCTCGCTCGTGCAGCGGGTCCCCGGGGTTCAGCCGGAGCTCGCGCTCGTGTGCATGGCGCTGCTCGAAAAGGACCCCAACGACCGCCCCTCCGCGCGAGAGGCGCTCGAGATGCTCGGCGAGCGGGTCGAGGCCGACCTCGACGACTCGGCCGAGTTCGTCGGTCGGCGACAGGCACGCAAGGCCCTGCACGAGGCCCTCGAGCAGGTACGGACGGGCACCGGGCGGATGGTGGTGCTCGAAGGGCAGAGCGGCAGCGGCAAGACGGCCCTGGCCAACGCCTTCTGCGCGGAGGCTCGCATTTACGACGCCGTCCAGATCACCGGCATCTGCGTCCACCGCGACCACGTCCCGGCGCGGGGGCTGGACACCATCGTCGAGCGGCTCGCCGAGGCGTGGCGTCGCCGCACCGCGGAGATCATCCGGGCCCTGCCGCCGGTCGAACGCGCGGCGCTGATCACGACGTTCCCGTTTCTGGGCGAGCTCTTGCCGAAGACGATGCACGGGCCGGTGGGGGAGCGTCCCCCGGGGGGGCCGCGGGCGGGCACCGCGCTGACGACGCTGCTCTCCGAGCTCGGCAAGAAACGCCTCCTCGTCCTCCTGCTCGAACATCTTCACCTGGCGGACGACGTCACGCTGGAGCTCCTCACCGCGCTTCAGGGGCAAGGTCGCCTGCCCGGGGTGCTGTTCCTGTTGTCCGTGAGACCGGAGGCCGTGGTCCCGAGCAGCCCCCTCGCCCACTTCCTCGAGCTCGTCGAGACACATCCGCACATCAGCCGCATGGCGCTGTTGCCGTTGTTGCCCGACGAGACGCGGCGGCTCGCGGCGATGCACGTGCCCGAGTTGCACCCGGCCGACGCCGAGCGGCTGCACGACGAGTCGGGGGGCGATCCGCTCTTCGTCACGGAGTTGCTGCGCGAGATGGTGCGTCACCCGGGTCAGGGCGTGCCGAGCCTGGACGTGCTGGTGCGGCAAACGCTTTCGACGCTCACCCCCGAGGCGCAGCATGTGTTGCGCGTGGTCAGCGTGAGCCGGTTCGCGTTGCCCGGCGCCGTGCTGCAGGCGGCCTGCGAGCTGCCGGCCGATGTCATGTACGAGGCCCTCGATCGCCTCGACGCCGAGGACCTCGTGCGCAGCGTCGCCAACGCCGCGGGGGAAGTCTCCGTGTCACCGGTGCACGCCCGACTGATGGATCTGGTGCGACGCAACACACCCGCGCCCGACCGCACCACGATGCACGTCATGTTGGCGCGCGCCTACGAGGCGCACGGCGGGCCCGCGGCAGCCATCGCGCACCACTGGTCCGAAGCAGGCGAGGCCAAACGAGCTCCGGTGTTCGCGCTCGAGGCGGCGGAGGAGGCCCAACGGGCGGGGCAACACGCCCGCGCGGCGGACCTGCTGGGTCTCGTCGTGCGCACGCCGCCGCCCGGGGTCGATCCCCTGCGGCTGTGGGCCGACTATGCGGACGAGCTCGCCCGCGCCGGGCGATACGCCGAGGCGGTCAACGCCATGGACCGCCTGATTGTCGACCTGAAGCCCGTGCCCGCCGAGCCGTGGCAGGTGCGACGGGCCGAGCTGCGCCTCATCGCGGGGCACTACGGCGCCTTGGTCCGCGACGATCCGGCCTTGCCGGCCGGCCCGGTCCGCATCCGTATCGCCGAGCTCCTGCTGCCCTATGATCCGGGCCGCGCCGAGGTGATGATCAGCGCCGTCGATGCCCCGGACGCCCTGCTGGTGCGTGCCATCGCGGGCCTCGACGGGGACGCCCCGGCGCGTGCGCTGACGCGGGCGAGCAAGCTCTACAAGGAGGCCACCGCGGGGACGCACGATCCGTTGCTGGCGGTTCGCACCCGGGTCGAGCTGCTGCGGGCCGAGGGCCAGACGCACGACGCGCGGACGGTCCTCGATGAAGCCCTCGGTCGGCTGCCGCCCATGAGCCCGGAGCCGGCGCACGTCGGCCTTCGCATCGCCCGGGTCGAGGTCGCGCTCGATCTCGGCGAGCTTCCGGTGGCCCGCGCGCGGATTCGCTCGCTGCATGGCGACGCGCGACTGAAGGGCCAGCTCGCGCACTGGGTCCGCATCTGTCAGCTCATGGCGCGCACGCACCTCGACAGTGGCGAGTGGCAGGCCGCCGAACGCCGACTCAACGAGGCCGAACAGATCTGGCCCGCGGAGCCCGTGACACTGCCGACGTTGCAGACGGCATTGCTGCGCGTGCGTCACTTCTTCCTGTCGACGGACGCGCACACGGCCGCCGCTGCCCTGCGGCGGCTCGAAGCGCACGCCCCGTACCAGCGTCTGTTGGCCCTGCGCGAGGCCGCGGGCGAGGCCTCGTTGCTGGCGGCCCGCGTCGCCGCCGTCCGCGCCGCGGCCGCCTTCCGGCACCCCGAACGCGCGGGCTTGTCCGCGGCCCGCGAACACCTGCTCGACCGCCTCCGCGCGCTGCGCAACGCGGTCCCGGCGCCCCTCTCCTGGCTCAATGCCCTCGCCGGGCTCGCCGATATGTTGGCCGGGGACCACGACGCGTGCGTCGAACGCCTCGAGAAGTTCGTCATCCGGCCGGGGGATCCCATCGTTCGGGCGCTCGCGGCGCACGTCCTGAGTCAGGTGCGCACGGACGACGGCCTCGCCGAGCAGGACCTCCGTCATGCCGAGGTCCTGCTGCGAGACTGTGGTGGCGTCCCTGCACCGGAGGCCATCGCCCTCGGGGCCGCGGCGCGCTGAGCGCGAATCGCCGCTGACCGACCGGACGCGCGAGTCGTCGGGCACGGTTGGCCCGAGGTTTGCTTTTGTGTATCCCCCCTCACAGGAACACCCATGCCCCGCCCACCCGGACCCCGCCTCGCACTTCTGGTTTGCACCGCGATCTCGGCGTGCGCGAACACCGCCGATTCGGGGGCCGCGGGGGGCGAACCCGGCACGGCGCTCGACGTCGGGCCGGTCGACCCGCGCCCGGACGCCCTGTGGCTCGCGGACGCTCGCCCCGCACCGTCGTCCACCGACGCCTTGCCCCTCGATGCCCGCGCCGCCGACGTCCCCGTCCCGGATGGCAGCGCGCCCTTGCCTGACGCCGCCGTGCCGGTGTCGTCGGACACCGGCACGCCCGTCCCCCGAGACACCGGTGTCTCACCGCCAGCCGATGCCAACGCGCCGGTGACCCCCGACGCAGGCCCGGCGCCCCCCCTCGATTGCGCCGTGTTGGCGGGCGAAGGACGAACGGTCTGTGAGAGCCGACCGGACGGGTGCGCGGTCGTCTTCACAGACCGGTCGGGCTGCGCCGCCACCTGTGCCGCCGGCGGCCTGCGCTGCGCCGAGGCCCGCGAGAACCTCGACGACGTCTGCGCGGCGGACCTCGCAAGGCCGGCGCTCGGCTGCGACACCCCCACCGGGCACGGCTCGGACTGGTGTCTCTGTGCCCCCTGCGTCGGCGAGGACTGTGCCGCGCCGCCGCCGCCCCCACCGCCGCCCCCCGACGACTGCGCGGGCTACCCGTTCTCTGCGGAGGCGCTGCTCGCCGAGCGTGTCGGATTCGGGGCCCGGACGACCGGCGGTGATCCGAACAACATCTACCGCGTCGAGACGCGCGATGATGGCGGCCCGGGCTCGCTCCGCGCCGCGCTCGAGAGCGACGAGAGTCTGTGGATCGTCTTCGACGTCGAGGGCGAGTTCCGTTTCGACTTCGACGACCCCATCCGCATCCGGTCGAACAAGACGGTCGACGGCCGGGGACGCGACGTGCGCCTCGTCGACGGACGCTTCGAGATCCGCGACGGCACCGACAATGTGATCTTCACGGACCTCGAGGCGAGCTTCGAGGACCCGCAGGACAACGACGGCGATCTGTTCTCCATCCGCGGCCGGGGCGGCGCGAGTCCCGGGGACTACGAGACCCGGAACCTTTGGTTTCACCACCTCGACCTCCACCACGCCGGTGACGGTCTGATCGACGTGCGCGGCGGGACGGAAATCACGATCTCCTGGACGCACTTCCACGATCACACCAAGGTCATGCTGCACACGAGCGACAGCGAGAGCGATCCCTCGCCGGGCATGCACATCACCTACCATCACAACTTCTTCGACACCGTGACCCGCCGCGCGCCGCATTTCGCCTATGGCAAGGCCGACTTCTTCAACAACTATCACTACCGCTGGTACGAGTACGGCGCGGCGAGCATCGACGGCGCCGAGTTTCTCTCGGAAGGCAACGTCTACGAAGCGCGGGAGGGCGAGTTCTGCCTCGTCCCGTGCCCGGATCCGAGCCCGCACGGGGGCGGAAACGACTTCTTCGTCTCCAAGATCGCAGTCAGTCACGACTGGGCGCAGGACCAGAGCCATGGCTTCGTCGAGAGCGTGGGCGATCTGTTGCTGCAGGGGGCGCGGGTCGAGACGAACGAACCGGAGCGGGTGTTCGACCGGGAGACGTACTACGCCGCCGCGGTCGAGCCGGCCACGCCCGCCCTCGCCGCCCGCATCCGGACCGATGCCGGTCCCCGGCGCGACTACTGCCGTTGACCCGCGCCCGCGGCTGTGGTCATCCTGCCGCATGCCATACACCACCATCATCCGAGGGGGTCTCGTCGTCGACGGGACCGGGTCGCCCGCACGCCGGGCCGACGTCGGCATCACCGACGGCCGCATTGCCGCCATCGGCGACCTGAGCGGCGCGCAGGCGGAGCGGGTCTTCGATGCCGAGGGCGCGCTCGTCACGCCGGGCTTCGTCGACCTGCACACGCACTACGACGGCCAGATCTCCTGGGATCCGGACCTGATGCCGTCCTCGATCCATGGCGTGACGACCGTCGTGCTCGGGAGCTGCGGTGTGGGGTTCGCACCCTGCCGAGCGGAGCACCGCGACGCGCTCATTGCGCTGATGGAAGGGGTCGAGGACATCCCCGGCTCGGCCCTGGCGGAAGGCATCGACTGGCGCTGGGAGAGCTTCGCGGAATACATGGACGCGCTGGCCGCCAAGCCCCACACGCTCGACTTCGCGCTGCAGGTGCCGCACGACTGCCTGCGGGTCTATGCCATGGGCGAACGCGGGCTGCACGGGGCGCCCGCCACGGACGATGACATCGCCGCCATGCGAACCGAGCTGCGCGCCGCCCTCGAGGCGGGCGCCATCGGGTTCTCCACCGGTCGCAGCGACAACCACCGGGCCCGCAGCGGCGCGCCGACGCCCGCCTCCGAAGCGGACGCCCGCGAGCTCGCCGGGCTCGGCGCGGCGTTCCGGGGCCTGAAGCACGGTGTCGTTCAGGCCGTGTCCGACTTCGACATGGCCCAGGGGCCCGACCGCTTCGACGCCGAGTATGATCTCATCGAGGCCATGGCCGACGCCGCCGGGCCGGAGCATCCGTTCTCCATCTCGCTGTCGCAGCGCGATCAGGAGCCGGAGCAGTGGCGCCGCATCATCGCCCGGGCCGAGCGCGCGACGGCGCGGGGGCGGGACACGCGGCTGCAGGTCGCTCCCCGCGGCATCGGTGTGATGCTCGGCCTCGAGGCCACGTTCCACCCCTTCATGGGCTTCCCGAGCTACAAGGCGATTTCGCACCTGCCGCTGGCCGAACGCGTGGCCGCCATGCGCGACCCCGCGTTCCGCACGCGACTGCTCTCCGAGAAGAGCGACAAGGTGGCCGGCGATGGCTCGTCGCTGCCCCCGCTCGCGGACTTCCTGCTGTCGATGATCGACCGCGTGGCGTTCCGGTTCTTCCGCCTCGGCGAACGCCCGAACTACGAGCCCGGGATGGGCGACTCCATCGGTGCGCAGGCGCAGCGGCAGGGCATCCCCGTGCTGGCGGCCATTCTCGATGCGCTGCTGGAGAACGACGGGCACGAGCTCTTGTACTTCCCCGTCTACAACTACGCCGGGTTCAACCTCGAGGTCGTGCGGGAGATGCTGACGCACCCCTTGGCCCTGCCTGGCCTCTCCGACGGCGGGGCGCACGTCGGCACGATCTGCGACGCGAGCTTCTCGACGTTTCTGCTCACGCACTGGGCGCGGGACCGCGCGACGGGGCGCCTGCCCGTGGAGCGCATCGTGCAGTTCCTGAGCCACGATACGGCGGCGTTCCTCGGTCTGCGCGATCGGGGCCGGCTCGAGGTCGGGCTGCGCGCCGATCTGAACGTCATCGATCACACCGCGCTGTCGCTTTCGCGGCCGCGGCTCGTGCGCGACCTGCCCGCGGGCGGGCAGCGGCTGCTGCAGGACGCTGCCGGGTACCGCGCGACCTTCGTGGCGGGCGAAGCCATCACCGAACACGGGCGCCTCACCGGTGCCCGCCCGGGCCATTTGGTGCGCGGCGGGCGGGGCTGACCCCCGCCCGGCTCACCTCAGTTTCGCACGCACATGCGGAGCTGACCGTCCGCCGGGATCTCACAGTGGAAGCCGGCGCCGCAATCGCTCGCGCGGTCACACGGCCGGACGCAGACGCCCGCGGTGATGTGACACGCGAGGGCGGCCGCACAATCGCTCGACGCCTGACACGCCCCACCGACCGCGACCTGCCCCACGCCGCGAGCGACACACGTCCGATCCGTGAGGCGGCAGTAAGCGCCCGGGCAGTCGGCGTTGAAGTGGCAGGGCGAATCGACATGACAGCCCCGGTCCAGGGGGTCGCAGAAGTCCTGCCCGAAGATGCCGTTGCAGTCACCCGGCCGGCACTCACTCACGCAGGCGCCCGTCTCGGGCTGACACACGTCGTTGCCGTTCAGATCCGTCGCGCACCGGAAACCGGCCGGGCAAGCCTGGTTCTCACAACTGCGGGTGCAGAACTGCACGGTCGCGTCCTGCGGGTGGGCGACACACCGGTCCGTCCCGCCGAAGCCACAGTCCCCATCGTCGACGCAGGCGTCACAGATCCCGATCCGGGGACGACACGCCGCGATGGCCGGGTCGCAATACTCGTCCGCGGCGCAGCGGACGTTCTCACACGGATCGAAACACGCACCGCTGAATCCATCGCAGGTCAGGACGCCGCACGCCACGCCGGCACAGGGCCCGGCGACGCAGCCCTCGCAGTCGCCACACGCGCCCGCGCCGTTCGAGCAGCCCGCTAGCCCCACGACGGCGGGCGCCGCCGGCTCGACGCTGAAGAAGCCGCAGTCCGGCCAGGAGAACCCGGTCACCTGCCACATGTCCACGGGCGATCCGGCCGTCTGTGAGCGGGTCAGCACCTGCGGGCCGAACGCGGCGTCCTGGTCGCCGCACTGGACCGTGATGTTCACCGACGGCTGGATGTTGGCCTGGTTGCCATAGAAGTAGACCCCGAGATGATACAGACCCGGGGTGAGGCCCGACGCCGTCAGGCGCTCCGGCCCGGGCCCCTGGGTGGCGTCTTCGAGGTCGCTCGTCGTCGCGAACGGCACGGCGCCATCGTTGGCGTAGTGCAGATCGTGGTCCCGGTCGTACCACCGCCCCGCGGGCCCGAGCAGGTGGAGGTCGAGGTCGACCTGCCCAGCGTTCCAGGTCGCTTCGATGCGCAGGTCGCTGTCCGGCACCTCGCAGGCGTCGCCCTCACCGTCCGCATCGGCGTCGGCCTGGTCGACGTTCCGGACGAACGGGCAGTTGTCACACGCGTTGCCGAGCCCGTCCTGATCGGCGTCGAGCTGCTGCGGGTCTGCGACGCGGGGGCAGACGTCGCACGCATCGCCCCGCCCGTCTCGATCCGCGTCGGCCTGCCCCGGATTCGCGACCGCCGGGCACACGTCGCAGACGTCGCCGATGGCATCGGCGTCGCGGTCGGCCTGATCGAGGTTGAGGACGGACGGGCAGTTGTCCCGGTCGTCGAGGAACCCGTCGCCGTCCGTGTCCTGGCCTTCACAGGCGTTGCCGACCCCGTCGCCATCGTCGTCGGTCTGGCTGAAATTCGGGACGACGGGGCAGTTGTCGCAGGCATCCCCACGACCATCCGAGTCGCGGTCGAGCTGATCGGGATTGGCCGCGGCCGGGCAGTTGTCGCCCGCGTCCGGAACGCCGTCGGCGTCGTCGTCGTCGGGCAGCTCGCAGGCGTCGCCCCGGCCATCGCCGTCCGCGTCCATCTGGCTGAAATTCGGCGTCGCCGGGCAGTTGTCGCAGGCATCGCCGACGCCGTCGTTGTCGCCGTCCGTCTGCCCGGGATCGAACGCCGCCGGGCAGTCGTCCTCGCGATCGGGGACACCGTCGCCGTCGCCGTCGTCGAAGTCGCAGACGTCGCCTTGCCCGTCGGCGTCCTCGTCGGCCTGATCGGGATCGGCAATCTCCGGACAGACGTCGCAGACGTCCCCGAAACCGTCCGCGTCCGTGTCGAGCTGGTTGTTGTTGGGCCGGTCCGGGCAATTGTCGCGCTCGTCGGGCACGCCGTCGTCGTCCCGGTCCCCGGGGGGCACGAACCGGTCCGGCTCCGGCGGTACCGCCGCGTCGGCGGGCAGTCCCGCGTCGTCTCCGGGACCGCCTCCCGTCGCGGCGTCCGGTCGGGGTCGGTCGCCGCCCGTCCCGGCATCGGGCGCCGGCGTATCGCCGCCCGTCGAGCCGCCCGGCCCCGAGCCACCGCCC
>JAKLJY010000148.1 GCA_023150895.1 Myxococcota bacterium
GCGAAGTCGAACATCGCCTCCGCGGCGCCGGCGGGGCGAGCCGTCGGCACCTGGGGCTGCGAGCTCGCGACCCCGCCGAGGCTCGGCGCACTCGGGGCCCGGGCGGGCGGCTGGGCGGGCGCCGAGGGCACGCGCGGGGGCGGCTGGGCGGGCGCCGAGGGCACGCGCGTCGAGGGGAGGGGGGCGCTCGGCGTCCGGAGGACCCCGACCGACGGCGGGGGCGCACCGCCGAGTCCCGGGCCCGCGGAGGGGGCGCCGATGAGGCCGGTGGGCGGGGCGGAACGCGCACGTGCCGGGGCCTCGACCCCGGGGACCGGACCTCCGTAGTAGCGGGCGATGGCGCCCTTGATCTCGCGGGCCGAGCACACGAGCGGCTGAATGCGCAGCCGGGCCTGCTGCATGACGATCTTGATGGCCCGCACGTCGAGGGGGTTGGCCATCGCGACGTGCAGGTGCTCGCCGGACTTGCTGCGCTCGATCTCGATGGGGAAAAGCAGGTGCTCGATGCAGACGTCGCGGCTCAGGAGCTGCAGGGCCCGCGCATCCGGTTGCGCCTGCTCGATGGAGACGACGGGCCGGTTCAGCGCCTTGCTGATCGCGGTGAGCATGGCCCCTTCGTCGATGCAGCCCCGTGCGACGAGCAGTTCGCCGAGATCGCCCCCCATGGCGTCCTGCTCGCGCATCACGCTGTCGAGCATGCTGCGCTCGAGGACGCCGGCGCGCACCAGGATCTCGCCGAATCGGAGTTTGTCGCTCAAGGCCGTGCTCCGCAGGGTCCGGCGATTCTATCGCCCGCCCGGACCCGGCGCGAAAATATCGTGTTTTACAGGGGATCTACGGAGATGCCCCTCGGCGGCGGGATGGTGAATGCGTCCGCCGGGGGGGCGACGTTGAGGGTGAAATCCTCGAACCGCGCGTCGACGCGCAGGGACTCGGCGGGGACCTCGAAGCGCATTCGACGGGGCACCGCCGTCAGACCTTCGCCGTCGAAATCGCCGAACCGGGCGACGTATCGGGGCGCGTCACCGTCCCAGGCGCGCAGCTCGACGAGCCGCCAGGCGACGGGTTCCAGCGAGACGCGCTGGCGGCGACGGCCGTCGACGAACTCCAGGACGTGTGTCCCGGTTTCGGCGTCCCAGCTCAGCGTCGGTGTGATGCCCGCCGGTATCGGCACACCGCCGGCGAGCACGGCCGTCAGCTCGTCACCCGATAGGGGCAGGCGGAGCAGCCGCGAGAGGTTGACGGTCGTCGCCGGCCCCTGCTCGTAGCGCTTGTTCTCGAGGGAGTAGATGGTGAGCGTCTGCCCGTCCGAGGCCATCATCGCCAACGGCTGATCGAACGGCGAGAGCGTGTCGACGCGCACTTTGTCGGGGCGGACGACGAGCAGCAACTGCCGCAGGCGGACGCGTTCGTCGCCGCGCCAGACCTCGAGAGAGAGCATGCCGGACAGGCTGCGCACCGCCGCGGCGCGCTCGGCGAGACGAGCGAGGATGGGGCCCGGCTCGGTCGGAGCGTCCGTCGGGCGGGTGTGGCGCTGCGTGCATCCGCCGCCGACGAGCACGGCGAGGGCGGCCGCGGCCAGGAGAGCGGTGGAGTAGGCGTGCAGGCGGCGGAGACGGGACGTCATCGGGGCTTCCCCGGGCTCCCGCGTTTGCCCTTCGGATGCTGACGGCGCGCGGTGGCGAGGCGCTTCTCGAACCGGGCCCGGTACGCCGCGGCACCCGGCGTCGCGGGATCGGTCAGGAGTACGGCCTTCTCGAAGGCGACCAGCGCCGCCGAGCGATCACCCCGGGCCCACAGCACCTCGCCGAGGTGAAAATGGAGCTCACCCTCGTCGGGCATCCGCTCGAGGGCGCGCCGCAGGTGCCGCTCGGCGCCCTCGAGATCGCCACGTTTGAAGAGGACCCAGCCGAGGGAGTCGATGATGGCCGCGTCCTCCGGTTCGACCTCGAGCGCGCGCCTGATGTAGTCCTCGGCCTCGGAGAGCCTTACGCCCTGCTCTGCCCAGGAGAACCCGACGAAGTTCAGCGCGCCGGCGTGTTTGGGGAAACGACCGACCACCGCGATCATGGTCTCGAGCGCGCGGGCTTCGTCCCCGGCGTCCTGATGCAACATCGCCGACAGGAAGGCGAGATCGGCGTGATCGGGAAACCGCGGGAGGCCCTCGTCGAGCAGGGCGCGGGCTTCGGGGAGCTTGTTCTGCCGCCGACGGATGCGCACTTGCTGCGCGAGGACCTCCGGCGTGTCGGCCCCGGCTGCGCGGGCCTCGCCGAGGAGGCGCAGCGCGTCGTCGAGGCGCCCTTGCTCCACGGCGACGTAGGCGCGCAGGCGGCGGGCGTTGGCCCCGTGCTCGCCCTCGGCCGGCAGCGGCGCGAGGGCCGCCTCGGCGTCGGCCCAACGCTTCGACTCGATGAGCAGGCCGGCCAGGCGCATCCGGGCGAGGGCACTGCCGGGATCCCGCGAGACCGCGCGCTCGAGTTCGGCGACGGCGCTCAGCGGATCGCCGCGCTCCTCCAGCATGCCGGCGAGCAGGATGGACGCCTGCGTCTCCGTCGTATCGTCTCCGCCGAGGCGCTTCAGCGCGCGACGCGCGACGTCGAAGTCGCCCCCCTCGAGCGCGAATCGCAGGACGAGCGCGGCCAGTCCCCGGCGCCGCGGATCGTGCTCGATGGCGCGGTCGAACGCCTGCGCCGCCTGTGCGTGACGCCCCTGACGCGCTCGAATCTGGCCTTGGCGCTCCCACGCGTCGGCATTCTTCGGGTCACGGCGCGTCGCCTGCGCCAGCGCCTCCTCGGCCTCTTCGAGTTCGCCGCGCGCCTGGGCGAGATCGGCGAGGCGCAGCCAGGGGCCGGCGTCCGTCGGGGCACGTTGGGCGCGCTCCAGGTGAATCTGCCGGGCCTCGTCGACATACCCCGCCGAGGCCAGCAAGCCGGCGACGTCCGACCCGACGTCCGCGTCGTCCGGGGCCCGTTTCAGTGCCTCGCGGGCACGCTCCGCGGCCGTGTCCTGCGCGTCGAGCGCAGCATGCGCGCGGGCCGCGGCGAGCCAGACCTGCGGCGACAGGGGATCGAGTCGTGCGGCCTCGTCGAAGCCGGCGGCGGCCTCGGCGCGTCGGCCTTCCTGGGCGGCCTTCGTGGCGGCGGTATAGGCTGCGGTCGCGGCCGGCGAGGGGCCGGACGGTACCGGGGGCGCCGCGCCGCCGGGGGCTGTCGCCGCGCCGCCGGGGGCACCGCCGCAGGCCGCGAGGGTCGCTGCGACGAACAGCGCGAGCGCAAGGCCACGCGAGATCGGACGACGGAGGGGAGCAAGGGCCGACACCGGCAGACCATACGCGCCGCGTTCGCCGGGGGTCAACGCTCGGCCGGCGCCATCGACGTTCGAGAGATCACGATCGCGCGAATTTGCAGGGACCCACTGTACGTCCGTAGATTTGGAAGCACAGACGTCGCCGGAACGCAGAGAGACCGAACGCCCCAAGAAAGATCGCATTCAAGCAACACGGGGACCCATCCGATGCACCGGAAAGGGACCCAGAAAGGGAGTGAGTCGCATGGAGGCCGATGACCACCCGAAACCGACCCTCAGCCCGGGTCACCTCGACGCCTACTTTCGAGAAGGCTTGAACGAGGCGGCCTCGCGGCAGAGGGTCGAGCTGGACGATCCGACGCGTGAGTACCTGGTACAGCTTCTGACGTCGTTCTCTGGTCGAGAGTCGCTCCTGACCGAAACGCTCGACGATCTGATGAACGAGCCCATCGGCGTCCAGGTCCTGAAGGCGATGCAGGCCCCACCGACTCGGCGCTTTCAGACACTGAAGCAACTCGGCGACTACAGCCTCTACATGACCGGGTTCTTCGCCGACTCGATCACTCGCACCCTGAACGACGAGAAATACTTCATCGATCTCGGGCAGGGGGCCTATCGCGGCGCGGCCTCGGCGCTGACCCGCGGGGGCGACGGCAATCCCTTTCGCCGCCTGCTCGAGGATCTCGGATCGCGGTTCGTCCACTTCGTCGACCTGCTCAACGACGTGAGCGAGCGGTGCTTCAACCGGGAGCAGGACGTCCTGCGGCTGTGCGACCGGTTCGCGGCGACGGGCAGCCCGCGGGTCGCCGCGCGGCTCGCGCAGATGGGAGTGGCCGTCGGGGCCCGCACCCGGTTCGACCATTGAGTGCCCCCCGACGAGACGCCCTCGGCGCCCTCGAAGCGCGCCTGTGCGACCTCTATGCCCTGACGCCGGGGGTGCGCGTGCGTGACTTCGTGGTCGACGACGCGGCCCGGCCGGAGCTGCTCGCCGCGCTCCCGCAGGCCCCGGACGCCGGCACCGGTCGCGAGGCGCTGCTCATCCACGAGGGCGAGGACGAGCTCAACCTGGCGCTGCTGCTCGAGGATCGCCTCACGACGTCGGATCCGTGCGACGACGACGCACTCGATGAGCACTGCGCGCTGCTCGAGGGTGTCAGCCACCTGCTCTACGTGGTCGACCGTGCGCAGGCCGGCCGGACGGTCTCGCGCCTCGAGCTGGAGCTGCAGGCCGAGGTCGACAAGTTCCTGGGGACGTTCGTCATGCGCCGCCTGGCCGGCATGGCCGTCTGCCCGGACACGCTGAGAAACCGTCTCTTCCGCGGTTTCACCGTGGACGCCGACCCCGAGGCACGACCCCGTTACGTCGAGGCGAGCCGCCAGGCCGAGCGCTACTGCACCTGGCTGACGCAGACGTATCTGCAGCGGGCTCGTCTCGACGCGCTTTTGCCCGAGGTCCGCCGTTTCTGGCGGATGAGCCAGTCCGAGAAGCTGGGGCACATCGCCGCGCGGTGAGCGGGCGTGCATGCGGAGAACGCCTCGCGATTCGCCTATTCGCCCAGGTACCCGACGTTCGAGCGCACCTCGAGCAACGGCGGGGACAGGGCGTCCGGGCGGGTCGAGGTCACGACGAAGAAGAAGCCGGCGGCACCGGCGGGGCGGGGCACCGTAATCGTGCCGCCCGCGGGCGATACGGGCACGCACGCCCCCCGCGCGGCGTAGTCGGCCAGGGTCGTTGCCGGGCCGTCGGCCGCCGCCGGGTCCGGCCCGGCCGGGATGACGTTCAGAAACCCGCCCGCGGGGCCGTCGACCGGGGTGAGCGTGACGGTGATCCCCGGCGGCGCGGCCTTGCCCTTGCCGGCTTTTGCTGTTGCGACGACCGCGAGCCTGAAATGCCCGCCCGGGAACCCCGTGCGGAGCGCGTGCGTCGCGTGCGCCCAGGGGGCGTCGACCGCGGCGTCCGGCACGAGCGTCACTTCGGTGGGGGCGTTGCCGGCGCCGATCTCGACCACGCACAAGCCCTGGTAGATGCCCTGCGCCGGGTGGATGACCGCCGGTGTGAACAGCGCGGCGCGGCCGTGCGCCACGAGGCCGCCGAGGGAGATCCGCGCGCGGGGCCCGCCGCCCGAGCCCGGGTCACCGCCGAAGGGCGCGCGACCTTTGGTGTAGACCGGTGCCGCGGCGAACGCGTCGTCGGGTGTCCCGCGCACGAACGGGCCGGGGACGGCCGCGTCGAGCGTCGGGGCGGACGGGCGAGCGCGGCCCGCGGGATCGAACGCAGGCCCGGGACCCGCACCGACGCCGAACTCGTCGCCGATCTCGTCCCCGGTGATCGTCGCGCCGCCGTCGTTGCTGTTGTTGTTGTTGATGGTGATCGCGATGTGGATGTCCCCGTTGTCCTTGCGGACCACGGAGGAGACCGTGCGGGGGGCGTTTTCGGCGTCGTCGTAGTCTTCGGAGTCGTCGGCGGACATGGTCGGTGCTTTCGGGGCGAAGGGCGTCGTTCAAGGCAACCGGGCGGCGGGGGGGCGTTGTTCCCCCCGTCCGCCATCGCGCGGCGGCGTCAGCGATCGGTCCCGGTCCGGTCGCCGAGCAGGCGCTTG
The DNA here is from genome assembly GCA_023150895.1 of Myxococcota bacterium. GTDB lineage: Bacteria > Myxococcota_A > Bradymonadia > UBA7976 > UBA1532 > CAINDO01. The sequence goes on from JAKLJY010000148.1 coordinate 5,907, forward strand.
ACGAAGACGGGCACCGGGGCGGCCTGCGCCTCGATGTAGGGCTGGTAGGCGAAGTACACCCGGCTGCGCGGCACGACGACGCGACGGACGGCCCGGGACGCGATGAGCGGCACGGTGAACGTCGTCCGGCCGTGGGTGGGGTCCTCGAGGTAGACCGTCAGGCCGCGGGCGGCGGGTTCGACGCGCAGCGCGGGGCCGATCACCCCCCGCTCGAAGGCGTCGGGCGCCGTGCGGAAGCCCGGCGGCAGGCCGATCTGTGCGATCAGCAGGCCGTTGGCCGCCCGGCCGCCGTAGCGGTCGACGTCCACGGTGAGCTCGGCGCGATCGCCCAAGCCGTAGCTCGGCGCGTCCATCGCTTGCTGCAGGGCCATCCAGACCGCGTCGTCTCCCGGGGCGGCGACGGGCCGGGCCGGCGGGCGTGTCCAGGGCTCGAAGTGGTGGGTGGTCAGCCGGTAGGCGAGGTCGGCGGCGCCGTCCCAGCCGTCGACGCTCAGGGTCAGCGCCGCGCCCGGGCGGAGGTCCGGCGCGAGCGCGAGCAGGTCGAGGCGGCGGGGCTCGTTGACGTTCACGGGGTCGAACTCGACGAGGGCGACCTCGGTGCCGTCGAGCAGGACGCGGGCCCGGCCGCCGGCCTGACCGCTGCGGGCGGCCGCGAGCAGGGCACGGAGGGCGAGGGCCGTGCCGTGGGCCGAGTGGAACCCACCCGCGTCGTCGCGGAGCACGAGCAGCGAGCGCAGCGCCTCGCGGGCTTTGTCCTGCCGCCCGCCGTGGGTCACGAGCGCGTGCGTGACCAGCGCCGTCGTCTCCACCTCGGCGGCGCGGCCCCGGGCGCCATAGATCGTCGCCGAGCGGGGCAGGAAGCTCACCCGCCGGTGCCGGCCCTCGCCGACGACGGCGGCCCGCCGGTCGAGCTCGTCGAGGATGGCTTCGGCGCGCGACCGGGCCCGTTGATTCGCGCCCCCGGCGAGCAGCGCGTCGGCGGCGAGCGCGAGGGTGTAGGCGTCGACGCCCTCGACGAGAGAGAACGCGTCGATGAGACGGCCGAAGACCTTGCGGCAGGCTTCCCGGGCGATGCGCAGCTCGGGCGTCCAGGGCTTCTGCGGGTCCTCCGCCGAGAGGCAGGCGGGATCGTGCGTCGCCAGCGCGAGGGCCACGAAGGCCGTCTCGGTGGGGCCGGCGAACCCGCCATCTCCGATCTGCGCGCGCAGCAGCGACTGCCGGGCGCGGGTCACGGCGTCGGCGTCGACGTAGGTGAACCGCCCGAGCTCGGAGAGCACCATCAGGCCGTAGGCCGTCGAGGCCGTCCGGATGGGGGCGTCGCCGCCGAACTCGGAGTAACCGCCGCCGGGCGACTCGTACCCGAGGACGTCCTGGTAGGACAGCCGCAGGAAGCGCAGAAGCTGCGACTCCTGCGCCTGATCGATGCGCCCCGTCGCGCGCAGGGCCTGCAGGATGAGCGCGTTGGCATAGGCCGTCGAGAGCTGCTGCTCGAACGCCCCGCGGGGCGCCCGGGTCAACAGGTGCAGCCCGTCGAGGGCGGCGGCGAGCGGGCTGCCGAGCAGGGTGAGCACGACGGACTTGCCGTCGGCGAAGGCGTCCGCGGGCAGGTCGATCGTCCGCGAGACGGTGTCGACGACGAGGCCGGCATACGTCTGCTTCACCTCGCGGCCGTTGGGGCTGACCGCGATGGGGCGCTTCAGGGCATCCCGCGCGCCGGCGACCCCCGCGAGCTCACCGGAGAGCGTCACGGCGAGGTCACCGGCGGCGACGGCCTTCAGATCCACGAGCCGACCGGCGAGGCCGTGCGCCGCGAGGGCGACGGGGGCTTCGAGCGGCTTCACGTCCAGCGAGAGGCCGCGATCGGCGACGGCCGTGAGGCGGGCCGAGGCGGGCGCGTCGCGGTCATTGGCGACCGAGATCTGCAGCGTCACGTCGTCCCCGACGGTCAGGTCCGTGGGCACGTCGAGGTCGACGTGGAAGGGCTTGTGCACGACGAGCCGACCGGAGCCGGCGCCGAGGAGGCCGGCCGCATCGCTGGCCAGGGCGTAGGCCTCCCAGGTGGTGATGGAGTCGGCCGCCCGGAAGCGGACCTCGCCCGCGCCGTCCTCGCCGACGACCACCGCCGGGTTGAAGTAGAGCGTCTCGGGGAACTCCTGGCGCAGGGAGACGAGGGGCTCGGCGGGCGCGGCGTCCTTGGGGCTGCTCTCGGCGCGGCGGCTCCGGGGGAGACCGGCGGGGGCGATCCCCGTTTCGGCCTCGCCGAACAGGCCGTCCGCGCTCGATTCGCTGAACCCACCGCCGGTGCGCTTCGGGAGCGCCCCCCCGGCGGCCGGACCCTTGATGCTGAATCGCCGGTTCTCCTCGGCCGCGGGGGGCGCCATCGGCTCCGACGCCGGCGCCGCGGGCGTGGCGGCCGCGATGTTGTCGAAGCGTCCGCGATCGCCCCCACCCATCCGGCCCTCCTCCGACTTTTCGGCCATGTACCCCGGGGCGACCGACGTCGGCGACGGGGCGTAACTCGTCTCGTACCGGCGCGTGCTCAGGGTCAGGAGTCCGAGCAGCACGAGGACGGCGGCGGCGGGGGCCGCCCAATTGATCCACCCGGCCGAGCTCACTCGGCCCCGCGCGATCTCGCCGCGGCGCGCCCGGGCGAGCAGCACGACCCCGGCGAACGAGAAGAGGCCGAGCAACAGCGCCACGGGGTCCACGGTCTGGCTGCGCATGCCCAGGACGTCGTCGAGCAGGAACTTCAGGCCGACGGCGGTCACGAGCGCCGCGCACACCGCGACGAACGTGGCCCGGAACCAGAACGAGACGACCAGGAACGTCAGGAGCAGGGCCGCCGTGAACGCCATGAGCGTGAGCCCCAGGGCGGTCTGGGCGGAGCTCCTCGCCGACCAGATCCGGCTCGACAGGGCCATCGCGTCGCCCGGGAGCGACGACCCCGTGCGCACGGCGGCGGCGGGGGCCCGGGCGCTCGCCAGGAGCCAGCGCGCCTCGGTTTGCTGCAGGGCGGACCAGGGCTCGGCGTCGGTGGCGCCGCCGCTCTCCGTGCGTTCGGCGAACAAGAGTGCCATGCCCACCGGCGCCAGGCCCGGCTGCTCGAAGAGCCGGGCGATGATCTGCTTCGGCGTCGTGCCGGCGACCCGCGCGAAGACGGCCGCGTCGACGACGGCCAGGCCGACGCTGGCGGCGCGCGGCTGCCCCGCGGCGTTCGTGACCTTCAGCCGCAGCCCGATCTCGGCGCCCGGCTCGCGCGTGCCGTCGAGCCCGCCGACCTCGACCCGGAGACCGTCGTGCGGCGCCACCAGAACGTGGACGGCGTCCTCGAGGGGCGCGTCCTCCATCGTGATCCGCACGAGGCCCGGCGCGCTGGCCGGCAGGGCCAGCTCGACGGGGTAGATGCCCTGCGCAGCCGGGCTGGCCGCCATCGCGACGACGCGCCCGGCCAGCTCCGCCCGGACGATGCGGGCCCGGGGCGACGGCACGAAGACCTCGCACCGCAGCGGCCGACCGGCGCGCACGAGGGCTTTGTCGCAGCCGAGCACGAGCGCCCCTTCACGCATGGGCGGGGGCTGCATGGTCGTCCAGTAGGCCTTCTTGTCCTGCGGATCCGTGGCCAGCACGGCCAGCGGGCGACCGAAGTACGCCGGTGGCAGGTCCAGGAACGCCAGGCCGTCGGCGTTGGTGGTGATCTCACCCAGGCGCTCGCCGGCGCCCACCGTCTCGAGCTCGCCCTCGCCGGGCGAGAAGAGCACGACCGGGGCCTGAACGGGCGTGCCGTCCGGTCGCTGGGTGCGAACGAGCAGCCGGTTCAGCCGCGGCAGCGCCCGGCGCACGCTCGGCGCCTCGCTCAGGAGCGTCACGGTCAGGGCGTCGCCTTGCAGCTCCAGGCCCCCGCGCCCCTCCTCGGCCCGCCCCGCGGGATCGCGCACCGCCGCGTGCAGCACGAGCGTCGTCGGCGGGCGGTAGGTGCGGGCGACGAGCCAGTCCGGCAGCCGCACGGTCAGGCGGGCCTTGCCGTCTTCAATCCGGCGCGTGCCGACGTAGACCTCCTGCGCGTCGGCCAGGACCGTCAGGCGAGCCATGCCCCGCGCCATCGGCACGCCGCTCGTGAACTTCGCGTCGATGTCCACGTCGAAGGGCTCGCGGCCGTCCGTCGAGGGCACACCGGCCTTCACCGCGACCGAGAACGGCGGCAGCGTGTAGCGCTCGACGAGCAGCGTCGTCTCGGCGGTGCCGTTCTGACCTTCGAGGACGAGCCGCGCGGTGTAGCGGCCGAGCGCCGCGCCGGGCGAGAGTTCGACGTCCGCGGCCGTGACGCCGTGGGGCGAGACGGTCGTCTGCTGGTCCACGATCCGGTTGCCGCGGGGGTCCCGCAGCTCGATTCGGGCCGGGCGCCCGGCGAGGGGCTTGCCGCTGCCCTCGTCGAGGCTCAGGCCCCGCAGGTGGACCGTCTGCCCGGGCTGATAGGTCGGTTTGTCCGCCGAGATGACCTGGCGGAGCCGCCGGACGACGTTGACCGGCGCGGTCACGCGGCGACGCTCGCCGTCCACGTCCGCCTCGGCCTCGAGCGTGGCCGAGACCTGCCCCTCGTCGAGATCGGCGAGGGTCAGCGGCACGACGGCGAGGCCCTGCGCATCGGTCTTCACCGCGCCGCGGGCCAGTTCTCGCCCGGCCGGACCCCGCAGCACGACGCGCACCTCGGTCGATTTCGGGGCGTCTCGCCGGGCGGCCCCCGGCAGGCCCGCGGCGTCCCGATTTTCGTCCGTATCGACCGGACGGACGCGGACGGAGACCGCCGTCGAGGCCCCGGCCAGCAGCTCCGGGGCGTCGAGCAGTACGAGCTCGGTCTCGATGGATTTCGCGGCCAGGTGGGCCTGCCAGGCCCAGGTGATGCCCGAGATGAGCGTCATCAGCGCGAGGAGGCCGACGATGCCGAGGCGCAGTGGGCGCCGGGGGGCACCGGGGGTCAGGCCGGTGAAGCGCAGCGCTCGGGGCACGGCCGCGTGGGCAAGGCGGGCGCTCAGGGCCGCCCCCACGATGCGCTCGACCAGGGCCGGGGGCAGGGTCTCGGGGCGCGCGGGCACGGTGCTCGCGACGACCTCGCGCACGGCCTCGGTCTCCGCCCGGCAGGCGGCGCAGGTCAGCAGATGCGTCGACGCCGTGGCGAGGTCACCCGGCGAAAGCGTCGCCGTCGCCAGCCCTATCCGGACCTCGGGGGCGAGGTGGAATGGCCCGTCCCCGAGCGCCCGCTCGGCGGGCAGCAGGCCGCGGCAGGTCTGGGACAGCGCCGTGCCGACGTCTTCGGCCGGGGCCCGCAGGACGTGCGCGATGGCGTCGAGATCGAGCCCGGCGCGGCCGGCGAGCGCGAGCGCCCGGGGGCCGAACTCGGAGGCCGTCGAGCGGGGGACCGCATCGAACACGGCGCGGAGCAGGTCGAGGGGCCATTGTGCTTCCGGGCCCCGATGCCGCCGCGCCAGAAAGCCCGCGAGCGCCTCGGTGAGCGCGGCGTCCGGATCCGGCGCGCCCGCGTCGGCCAGTAGCGCGGCGCACAGCCCGCCGTAACGCGCGAGAAAGTCCCGCAGGGTCTCGGAGCGGCCCGTCCGGGCAAAAGCCTCGTGTGCCGCCCGATCCGTCGCGCGCAAGCGTTGCATGGTCATCTCCCTCACCCTCCGGTGTCGGACCCGTGTCGACAAGTACTCGGGTCAGAACGCGCTCGCACCGGAAAAGTTCTGGAGAAAGTCAAGGCGCGATGGACGTCCCCGTCGGCTCGGGTTCGGGCCACGGCTCGGGGCCCGGGCGTTTGGTGGGATCGCAGCACGCGATGTCGATGGCCTTGTGGGCGTCCGGGTTCCAGTTGGCGCCGCCGTCCGGGGGCGTACCGGGATCGAAGAACCGGAGCCCCGCGGCTCGACCGACGGTCACCGCCGTCTTGATGACGCCGCGCGAACCGTCCGCGGCGGGCAGCTTCGCCGGATCGGGGATCTGCTGCGTCGTGTACAGGTCGATCTCCCAGAGGTTCTTGGTCGGAATCTGGGCGACGGTGCCGGAGACGACGGGATCGATGCCCGCCGGGCAGGGGCCGTACCCTTCGATGGAGAACATCCGCCGCGCGGTATTGCCCGAGACCGTGGCGAGTTTGCTCGCGCCCGTCGCGAGGTTGCGCAGCACGACGCGAATCTTGTCGGCATCGCCGGCGGAGGCGAAGTCGAGCGTGACGCGCGTATCGGCCCCCGTGCTGTAACCGCCGAGGGCCGCGACGTAGTAGCGACCGACCGGCTTCGGGGCGACCTTGAGCGCGCCGGCGAGCGCGCCGGTCGCGGAGGGTTTGACGGCGGCACGCTCCGCGGCGCTGGCATTGGAGGTCGCCAGCGCCGTCAGCGCCGCGACGCACAGCGTCAGCGCGGTCGGGTGGACTCGAGGACGAACGCGAATCGACATGGGGCCTCTCCTTTTCTGGTGTGCACGTGCGCCCGGCGAAGTTCGGGACGCGTCATCGACGCAGGCGACGCCCGGCACATTCTCACGACGGCTGTCTTCCGTCCGAGAGATCGCGCGATGATGCGCGGATGCCGAATCGGGATGAACAAAGACTCGCGCGGGTCATCGGGCCGTGGCTCGGGGCCTTGATCGTCGTCAACGCGACGATCGGCACGGGCATTTTCAAGACGCCGGCCAAGGTCGCCCGCCTCACCGGCGACGTCGGGGCGTACCTCGGGGTCTGGGTGGCGGGCGGCCTCATCGCCCTGTGCGGCGCGTTGACCCTGGCCGAGCTCGCTGCGGCCCTCCCGCGCACCGGCGGCCTGTACGAGTGGCTTCGGAGGGCCTGGGGGCGCCCGGTGGCGTTCCTGTTCGGGTGGACGATGCTGGTGCTGCTCATCCCGAGCGCGCTCGGCGGGTTCGCCCGGCTGGCCGCGGAGGCGCTCGCCGCGCTTGCCGGGGCCGGCCCCGACCGCCTGCGCGACACCGTGCTCGCCATCGGCGTGTTGGCCGCGTGTGCCGGCGCCAATCTCTTCGGCGTGCGCACCTCGGCCCGCACCCAATCCGGCGTGGCCGCGGCGAAGTACATCGGGGTGGCCGGGCTCGCGCTGGTGGGCCTGCTCGTGAGCACGGGCGGCGCGACGGTCCCCGTGCCCGCCGACCTGCCGCCCGTGGCGAGCGGTCCGACGCTGGCGGGCGTCTTCGCCGCGCTGGTCTCGGTCATGTGGGCCTACGACGGCTGGGCGGATCTGGCCCGCATCGGCGGGGAGGTCCGCGAGCCGGCCCGCACGCTGCCCCGGGCGCTGCTCGGCGGCACGGTGGCGATCGTCGTCGTCTACCTCTTCATCAACGCCGGCTACCTGAACGCCCTCGGGCTCGAGGGTCTGCAACGGTCGACGGTGGGCGAGCACATGCCGGCCGCGCACCTCGCCCGCCTGACGCTGGGTGAGACGGGGCGCAGCCTGCTCGGCGCGCTCGTGTTCGTGTCGTGCATCGGTGCGTGCCTGACCTCGTTGCTCACGGCGCCCCGCGTTTTCGTGCCGCTCGGGGCGGACGGCCTTTTCCCGGCGAGCCTGGGGCGCGTCTCGGAGACCCGCGGCGTGCCCGTCCGGGCGACGGTGGTCGCAGCGCTCGTGGGCATGGCCTACGTCTCGTCCCGCTCCTTCGAGCAGCTCACGGAGGCCTTCGTCGTGGGCTTCTTTCCGTTCTACATTCTGGCGGTGCTGGCCGTCTTCCGCCTGCGCCGGACGGAGCCGGACCTGGCCCGCCCGTTCCGCGTGCCGCTCTACCCCTGGGTGCCGGCGATCTTCCTGCTCGGTGCCGGTTGCCTCATGGTCGGCGCGCTGCTCGACGCCGATCGGACCGCGCTCTTCGCGCTCGGCGTGATGGCGTTCGGGTTCCCCGCGCAGTGGGTCTGGCGCCGGTTTGCGCGGCCGTCGGACGGCCCGGCCGCCGCCGACTGAGGGCCGACCCGGTCGCCGCCGACGGGGGGCCGGCCCGGTCGCCGCCGACGGACGGCGGTCCCGGATCTTGCGCGGCGTGAGAGCACGGGCATACAGTACGCCGGATGTTCGCCCGTCTTGCCCCCGCTTTGGCCGCCAGCGCGCTGGCCGCCGGTTGTTCGTCCCCCGTGGACGAGCCCGCGGCGCCGCGTGCGGAGACCCAGGGGGCGGAGGCCGGCGGTCTCGGGCGATATGGTCTGCTGGTGATGACGCACGACCACGGTGAGCGCGGCGTCTCGGTCAGCGGGCAGTTCGCCGCCTGGACGGAACAGCGGCGGTCCGAGGTGCTGCACGCGCTGGCCCTGCCGGACATGGCCTGGCTGGTCTCGGCGGTGCCGCCCACGGGGCGTTGCCGGTCGGTCGCGGCGCCGCGGCAGCCCGTCGCCGACGGCGCGGCCGGTCACATCGAATTGCTCAGCGTCGGCGAGCTGACGGTCTCGGGCTCGGACGAGGTCCTGCGCCTGGCGCCACGGCCCTTTCCCCGGGTGCTCTTCTCGCTCGGCGGGGTGGCCTACGACGCGGACGACCCCGAGGCGCTGCCCTTCGTGCCGCACGGGCGCTACCGCGTCCGGGCCCCCGGCGACGAGCTCGGGGCGCTGTCGGCCGAGCTCTCCGCCCCCGGCGACGTCCGCATTCTCGGCACCTCGATGGACGAGGCGGGCCTCGAAGTTCGCTGGCAGGGCGAGCAGGATGCCGTTCTGACGCTTTCGCGGGCGAGCGGCGCCGAGACGTGGGGCGTGCAGTGTCGCGCGCCGGCGGGCGGTCGCATGGTCGTGCCGGCCGAGCACCTCGCCGAGTTCGGCCCGGGCGAAGCGTCGCTCTCCGTCGGCGAGATCACCCGACGCCCCGTGACCGTGGCCGGCCTCCCGGCCGTCGATCTTTTCTTCGTCTCGCGGGATCTCGCCGTCGTGCAGATCCCCGCGAGCCCGGCAAACGAGTAGGGGACGTTCCGCATGCGTCTGACCTCCGCGGGTCGCACCCACGTCGGCATGAAGCGCGCTCACAACGAGGACAGCCTCCGGCTGTTCCGCGAGGAGAACCTCTTCATCGTCGCGGACGGCATGGGCGGGCACGCCTCGGGCGAGGTCGCCAGCCAGATGTCCGTCGAGACGCTGGCCGAATTCTTCCGGGCCACGGCCGAGGACGACGAAGTCACCTGGCCCTACAAGATGGACAAGGGTCGCAAGTACGAAGAGAACCGGGTCATCACGGGCATCAAGCTCTCGAACCGGAAAATCTTCGAGTCCGCGAGCCGCGACTCCAAGCTCAAGGGCATGGGCACCACCATCGTCGTGACGTTTTTCGTCAACGGCGGGTGTTACGTCGGTCACGTCGGGGACAGCCGGGTCTATCGGCACCGCAACGGCAAGCTCACGCAGCTCACCGAGGACCACTCGCTGCTCAACGACTACATCAAGATGAAGAACCTCACGCCGGAGGAGATCGAGGCGTTCCCGCACAAGAACGTCATCGTTCGCGCCCTCGGCATGAAGGAGACCGTGCAGGTCGACGTCTACCACGAGGTCCCGGAGCCCGGGGACGTCTACCTCCTCTGTTCGGATGGTCTGTCGGGCATGGTGACGGACGACAACATGTCCCGCATCCTGTCCGACGCCGATCCCGATCTCGACAAGAAGGCCGAGCGCCTCATCGACGCCGCCAACGAGAACGGCGGCACCGACAACATCACGGTCATCCTCATCCGGTACGAGAGCACCTGAGCCGGGCCGGCGCCGCGCTCAGGCCCGCGCCACCCGGAAGAGCACCCGCCACACGTCGACGAGGCCCACGAAGAAGCCGCGCTCGACGTATTCGAGGCCGTGCCGCGCACAGATCTCCCGCACCCGCGCGGCGACGCTCGCGTGCGCATGCCGGGGCAGGCTGGGGAAGAGGTGGTGCTCGATCTGGTGGTCGAGGCCGCCGAAGAACCAGCCCGTCAGCGGGTTCGTCCGCACGTTCTGCGTCGTCATGACCTGGAGCGCGTAGAATCCGGGGGCCTCGTCGGCCTGCGCCAGCATGGGGCGGGCGTTGTGGCCGACCATGAAGACCGAGCCGGTCATCAGACCCGACGACAGGTGCGCGACCAGGAAGAAGCCGAGGCGCTCCCCCCAGGTCGGCAGAAGGGCCAGCATGCCGAGCGACCACGCCTGGTGGGCGAGGTGGGCGAGCAGCTCGGCGCGGCGGTGGCGCACGCCCGGGGCGAACAGCGTCCACAGAATGCTCTGCACGACCCAGTTGAGGCGCGCGAACGCCAGGATCGGCAGCACCGTGAGCGGCTGCAGCCGAAGAAACGTCGCGCGGATCCAGGCGCTCGCGCTCGCCCGCTGACGTTCGTCGAAGGCGAGCAGCGGCAGGACGTCGATGTCCGGATCGGTGCCCATCACGTTCGGCAGGGCGTGGTGGGTGTTGTGTTTGCGCTTCCACCAGTCGGCGGAGAACCCGAGGACGACCCCGCCCATCAACAGACCGTAGCGATCGCCGGAGGCGCGGCGGTCGAAGACGGAGTGGTGCAGCAGATCGTGGGCGAACCAGCCGCACTGCTGCCACGCGAGGCCGACCGCCAGGCCGGCCAGGGGCCAGAAGGCCGGGGCGAGGGCGAGCAACGCGACCGAGCCCAGAATGAGACCGATGATGAACGCCCCGCGGGCGACGAAGTAGCCGGGACGACCCGCAAACGCGCCGGACGCCTCGACCTCGTCGCGCAGCGCGGCGAACTCGCGCTCGACCGGATGCGTCGACTCGGGCGTCGGGGCCTCGGGACGCTCGCCCTTCACCCGGAACGCCTTCAGCGTCTTGTGGCTGCGGCGCTGATGGAACGCCAGGAAGGCCGCCGTGGCGTCCTTGCCCAGAAAACGCAGCATGATCTCGCCACCGGGGTGTTTGCGGGCCCAATGCTCCACGTCGTAGGCCACGCCATCGATGTGTACGAACCGCTTCTCGTTCATGGTCAGAGACAGGCTCCCAGGTTCTGACTCGCGCCCTCGGGGCGATCGGCGCCGAGCACGCCCGTCGTGCAGTTGCGGCCCTCCGGGCAGCCATTGGGACTGCCGGGCGACGCGTCGCAGAGCTGAACGCAGGTCGACCCGAAGAAGTCCCCGGTGTCGGCGCAGAGCGTGCCGGTCGGGCAATCGCTGCTGCCATCGGCCGCGAAGTCGCAGTAGTCGTCCACCATCAGGGTGCCGGCGGACGTCTCGCAGAGGCCGGTGAAGACGTCCTCGTTCTGCGGGGACTTGCCGATGCCGGCATATCGACACACCTGCCCGCCGCCGCAGCCGCCGTCGAAGACCTCGCACTCGCCGAGACAGACCCCCACCGGCAGGCGGCCGTCGATGGCACCGATGACGCAGCGCGAGAGTCCCGTGCAGTTGCGCTGGTCCTCGACCGTGCAGACGCCGAAACACTGTGCGCCGTCGGGATCGACCCCGAAAGCGCAGAAGTGGTCGGAGCGGCAGTTGCCCCAATAGGCGTCGTCACGCTGAACGCAGGCCTGCCCCTGCACGAGGCGCCCGGACGGCGCGGAATCGCTGCACAGGCCGATGACCGCCAGGGTGTCGGGTCGGGCGGTCGCGTAACTGCAGGCCTGCCCCGCCGCGCAGCCGCGCTGACCGAGGAGATCGCAGTCGTCGACGCAGAGCGGGAAGGGCGCGTCGCCGTTGAGGTGGTCGAAATCGACGCAGGAGAGGCCGGCGGCGCACTCGCGCGAGGCGGCGCCACAGGCGGCGCCACCGCAGGGCGCGGCGCACTGGCCGCCGATGCAGGTCAGGCCCGCGCGGCAGTGGATGGCACCGTCGAGATCGCAGTCTTCGCCCTCTCCGGCCACACCCGCCGAGACACAGAAGGCCGCCGGATAGCCCGGAATGCAGCTCGAGAGCTGGTCGCCGCACGCGTCGCCGGTCAGGCAGGCGTCACAGGTGCTCGGAGCGCAGACACCCGCGCAATTGGCCGCGTCGAGCGGGCAGGCCTGCGACGGCACGCAGAGCTGCGTGTCCGGGCAGCCGGGGTCGACGGCCCGGGGGTTGCACCGAACCGGGGCCGGGGCCGCACCGGGCACGCGACACACGCCGGCCAGACAGAGCTGCCCGAGCGGGCATCCCAGATCGCCCGTGCAGGCCGCCGGGCCACCGACACAGACCCCGGCTCGGCACGTCTCGCCCGCCGGGCAGTCGCGGTCGGCGACACACTCGGGGGGCGGGGCGACGCAGGCACCGCGCGTGCAGACCTCGCCGGCGGGGCAGTCGGCGTCGACGCGACACTCGTCCGGGGCGGCGACGCAGGCGTTGTTCGAACAGATCTGCCCGGGCGCGCAGTCGGCATCGGCGACACAGTCCGGCAGATCGGCGACACAGACGCCTTGCCGGCAGATCTCGTCCGCCGCACAGTCACCGTCGACCACGCACTCGGGCGAGGCCGCTTCACAGACACCGGAGACACATCGCTCGCCGACGTCGCAGTCCGCGTCGGCACCGCAGCCGGGATCGACCAGGACGCAGACGCCGTCTTCACATCGGCTGTTCGGCGGACATTCGGCGCCGGGTCCGCAGCCCGGCTCGACGGGCACGCACGCGCCGGCCTCGCAGGTCTCGCCGCGGGCGCAGTCCCCGTCGGCGACACACTCGGCTTCGTCGGGCACGCACAGGCCCTCGCGACACACGAGCGCCCCGGGGCAGTCGGTGTCCGCGCCACAGGGGGGCAGATCGGGGACACAAGCGCCGTCGCGACAAATCTCGCCCGCGCCACACGCCGCGTCCTCGGTGCAACCCGGAGTCGCGGGGACGCAGGCGCCCGCCTCGCAGCGTTCCCCGGGCCCGCAGTCGCGGTCGCCCCGGCAGTCCCCGGTCGGGACGCAGACGCCGTCGACGCAGCCGCTGCCGTCGGCACAGTCGGCGTCCTCGTCGCAGTCGGGCGCATCGTCGACGCACGTCCCTTCGAGGCAGCGCCGACCGGGGCCGCAGGCCGCGTCCGTTTCGCATGCTGCGGCGACGGGCGCACACGCGCCGCCCTCGCAGATCTCGCCCCGGGGACACTCGTCGTCGGTGGTGCAGCCCGCCGGCGGCGTGACGCAGGTGCCGTTCTCGCACGTCGTCGCCGGATCCGGGCAGTCGCGGTCCGTGTCGCAGCGAACCGCATCGCGCACGCAGGCGCGCCCGACGCAGAGCGTGCCCTCGGGGCAATCGCGGTCGGTCGTACACTCGCCGCCGGGCAGTTCACGGCAGAAGCCGCCGCCGCAGAAGGCACCGGGGACGGTGCAGTCGGCGTCGACGGTACAGGCCTGAAGGCCGCCGGCGTCGGGCTGCGTGCCGCCCGTCGCCGGTGTGCCGCCGGTGGGGGCCACCGGGCCGGCGTCGGTCGCCTCCTCGGACTCACCGGGCAGGCAGCCCGCCATCAGGAGTGTGACGGCCACGAGGGGGGCGATGAGGGGCCACCCGCATCGGGGGCCGGAGGGGGATGACGTCGACATGGCGGGACTCCAGAGGGCGAGCGGATTCGAGGTTCGGCGCACGCTACCGGACCGGCCCGTCCATTGCCACGGATCCGCGCAGGCGGCGCGGCCGCGCGGTCGCGGCGTCTTGCCGCCCGATGTGCCCGCGCGGGCTGAAGTTCGGGTCGGCATCGTGCCGATAGGAGGCGTATCGTCGATTCAGACGAACTCGGACGAATTCAGACGACTCGAAGGGGGAGGAATGGAAATGGTCAGGGACTTCAGGCTCCAGTGGGGTCACGTCTGTCTCGCCGGTGCGCTGGCGCTCGGCGGATGCGCAACGGAGGACGACGCCGGCGGCGATGCCGGCGCGGGCG
>JAKLJY010000149.1 GCA_023150895.1 Myxococcota bacterium
TACCCCACGTCTCGTCGCGATTTGGCTCGTGGACCCTGTCGATACCACGAATGCGCAATTAACGCCGAGCCTCTGAAGGGACGGGAAGGGTCGTTCGAGGGAGCCATCGCCACCCTCCGGCGCGTTCGCGTCGACGTACAGGTCGCGCGCCGGGTCGAGGGCGACGTTGCCGAACGGAGGCGGGCCGCAGCCGATCTCATCCGGCAAACAGCCCTCGACGCTGGCCAGGTGCCATCCCGGCAGGCAGGCCTCCGGGCGCGGCACGCAGTTCCCGTCCGCCTCGAGGAACTCGGGCGGGCAGGCAGCGGCGAGCAGGCCGTTGGGAAGACACCCGGTGAGCAGGCTCACCAGCTCGTTGGGTGAACACGCCGCGGTCGAGGGCGCGCAGCGATCCGTCGCCGGATCGCGCAGCACGTCCGCGCAGCCGGGGGGCACGTCGTAGGGCAGCGTCGAGCCGGCGTCGGGTAGCGGGGGGCCCTGGGCGGCGTCGCGCTCGACCTCGGGCGTGGCGTCGCGCTCGACCTCGGGCGTGGCGTCGAGCGGGTCTATGGCGGCGTCGGCCGGAGCGACCGCGGCGTCGGCTTCGGTTTGAACAACCGTCGCGTCACCGGGCGTGGACGAGTCCGCCGGCGAAGCGGCACAGGCGAGTGTCAGTGGCAGCACGGCAAGGTACAAGGCGCGCATACGGTCTCCCTCCGTGCGCGGGTTATCGCGGATGCGCGGGGCGGTGGCAAGCCGCCAGAGACGGTTCACGCCGGAGGAGATGACTCATCGTGAACTGTTCATGCGCTGTGTCGGCGTGCGCCGGGCGCTGCAACGAGCCTTGGTGTCTCCGCTGACCGGCCCGGTGCGGCACTTGCAGACAGTCCGTCCTCCCCTACCCCTCTGAGCACGGTTGCACCATGAAACGCCTCGCACCACGAACCTCGATCGCCTTGGGCGGCGCAGTCGCGCTCGTGCTGACACTCGCCACGCATGCTCAGACGCCCACGTCGGCCCCGGCGCCGGCCTCGGCCCCGGCCACCGCGGCGCCGACTGCCGCGCCCACGAATGCCCCCGTCACGGCCCCCCCCACCGCCCCACCGAGCTTTCCGGCGGACGAGGCCAGGTTGCGGGCGACCGTGACCGCGCTCGCAGATCCGGGACTCCGCGGTCGGATGATGGGCAGCCCGGGGGAGCGCGACGCGGCCATGATCGTCGAGAAGGGCTTCAACGAGGCCGGATTGACCGCGCCGCTGGTGACGATGATTCGCCCCTTCCCCGTGCCTTCCTGCGTCGAGGCCCGCCGCCTCGGCACGGGGTCGATGTGGGGCCTCCGCCGGCGGCCCGGGGCCGACTGTCCGCCCGCCGAGAGCCGGAACATCCTGGCGACGATTCGAGGCGCGCCGGGACAGGGCGCGATCCTCGTGGGCGCGCACATCGATCACCTCGGGACGGCGAAGGACGAGCGCGGAGACGAAGTCGTCTTTCGGGGCGCCGAGGACAACGCCTCGGGTGTCGCCGCGATGCTCGAGATCGCCCGGGCGCTCGGCGCCCAGCGCAAGCCGAGTCGAACGATCTACTTCGTCGGCTTCGGCGGTGAGGAGGCCGGCATGATGGGCAGCCGCGCCTTTGTGGCGATCGACCTGCCCAAGCTGGAGCCCGTGCGACTCATGGTCAATCTGGACATGGTCGGTCTGCCCGTGGGCGCCGGACAGCCGTACTCGCTGCTGGTGCCGCCCAATGCGGTGGGAACGGTGGGCACGGAGACCCGGCCAGCGCTGCAGGCCCTGGTCGACGCCGCCTGTCGTGCCCACGGCCTGATGCCGCTGAGCGGGCGGAACGTGCCCGGCGTCGGCGACGGGATCTGGAGGCGCACCTACGGCCGCGGAGACGGCTTCACCTTCGAGAAGGTGAGAGTCCCGCATGTGTTCTTCGGCGACGCCGAGCCCCGCCAGTATCACACCGCGGACGATGTGCCCGAGAAGCTCGACTTCCCGAGGCTGAAGGCGCGGACGGAGATGATCGCCGCTCTCGTCTGGAACGCGGCGAATCAGGTCGAGCCGCTGCCGGCATTCACGCCGCTGCCGTTGCCCGGGCGGTAGGGGTGGGGGGCGCTTCCCTGCCCGCTTTCAGAGCAACGGACGAACCGCTACGCGTAGTCCTCGCGTGGCCTCGATGGATGCTCCGCCGCCGCGTCCGCGGTGGTCCCATGATCTTGGCCATGAGGTGGTCCCATGATCGTGCCGAGTGACAATGTCGTGGACGAGTTTCTTCGTCCTAGCGCAACCTGTTCGTCTCCGTTGGGGCGGGGCTGCCGTGGCTCGACGTTCACGCTCCCCCGCATACCGAATCAGTCCCATCAACCACCCGAGCGTTCTCGAAGATCACCGGCACGAAGTCCCCGTGGGCGTCTCGGTCGATGATCCAGAAGAGGATGGTCGCGGACTCGCCCGCAGCCGGGGAGAGCCTCACCGTCTTCAGGTCGCGGGCATCCGTCCCCTGGTCACCGAATTGAACGCGAACTGTTACGTCGACGCTGCCGCCGTCGAAACCCGGGACCCTGACGAAGAGGTCATCGATGCCCGCGCATCGACCCTGGAGCGCATTGCAGCTCGCATTGCCGAGTACATTGCAGCCCTGATCCTGATTCGGCGGGACGACGAATGCATACCGAGATGTCGCGGAGACCTGCTGCTGGCCGACCTCGCGATAGATGAGTTCGATTGGCCCAGCAAAGTTCCCCGCGCTCGTCGCGTACACGTTTCGCAACTCTTGAATCCGGACCACCAAATCGGGACAGGCCGGGCACGGGCCTCCGCACCCGTCATCGCCGCCGCAAGCCGCCGCGCAACTGGGCGTGCAGCAGCGGTTGCCGACGCACACCGCCTCGGCGTCGCACGCGACGTCGATAGCACAGTTGGCACAGTTCTCACCGGGTTCGACGGACTGATTTCCGCAGCACTCTCCTGCGTCCTGTGGGCAGCTTTCGCACGTTTCGCCGGGGTCGATGGCACCGTTCCCGCAGTCCTCCACTGTGACGCACGTAGACCCGTTGCAGACCATCGGGGCTGCGCAGACAGCGCCGCACGTGCCGCCACAACCGTCGTCACCGCAGGCTCGCCCGTCGCAGTTCGGCTGACAGACGCACTGACCGGCAGTGCAAACTTCGTTCTCGGCGCAGGTTCCGCACGAGTTTCCGCAGCCGTCGTCACCACAGGCTGGCTGTGCCTTGCACCCGCACTCGGGCGCTGGCGGGGAGCCTGCGCCCCCGGGCGCGCCTGGGTCGGTCGGTGGCGGGGAGCCTGCGCCCCCGGGCGCGCCTGGGTCGGTCGGTGGCGCGGTGCCCGCGCCGGACGGCATCCCGACTTGAGCGTCGGCATTGTCCCCCGGCCCTGCATTCGAGCCCTCCCCCGAGTCTGAACTCTCACCATCTGCGCATCCGCACAGACACATCCAGATCACGGCGACGAGCCGGGCTGAGCTTGGAACCATCACGATAGACCTCCCCATAAGGTTTCGATTGGCTGGCGCTACTATTGTTCTTGCCGAAGCGCCGGTCGAGGTCCGCAGTTGCAGACTGAACATCCGTTGATTCGGCATCCTCTGACACCATCACATCCGCCCCCGCCAACCCCGCTTCACCATCTCCGTTCGGCTATGCACCCCCAGTCGCTTGAACACGCGCTGCACCGCCGTCCGAGTCGTCGCGAGGTTCTTGCCGATGGCCTCGGCGATCTCTTTGTCGCTTTTGCCGTCGGCGAGCATGTCGGCAACCTCGTGGAGCCAGGGCGGGAGTTCGGCGAAGGGGTCGGGCGGGGGCGTCTGGGAGGGCTCGCCGAGCGGCGGGGCGTCCACGTGGACCTCGACGCCGCTCGCGCCGAAGGTGAAGATCCGGGCCGAAGGCGTGGCGGGGTCGGCCGTGTCGCCGCGTCGGGCGCGCAGGCGTGCGGCCAGGTTGTGGAAGACGACCTCGCCGTGGTGGCGCAGCGTCGCGGGCGTGGCGAGCGTGTCGAGGAATTCGGCGAGCATTCGGGGCGTCAGCGGGGCTTCGGACACGGCGCAGGCGGCGTCCAGCGCCCGCTTCAAGGTGGGCGCCAGCGACTCGGACAGGGCGCGCTCGGCGTCGCCGAGCTACACATTCCGATCGGGGTCCTTGGAAAGAGACCGACCACGCGCGACGTGATCACCGCGCCGGGCGGTACCCGGAATCAACTCGCAGATTGGGGCCATATCTGGTTGACGAACCCGCCCGGCGCCCCTCGCGAAGGCAGCCTACTTTCCGCCAGCGGCCTTCAGTGCGGCCTGAGCTGCTGTGTCGAGTTGGTCCTTGGGGACCCGGGCGAGGACTCTCGCGCGGTACTGCCAGTTGGCCGGGCCCTTCTCTTCGTCGGTCTTCCAGCACTTGTCCTTGACGTACTGGACCAGAGCGGCGGACGCACGCGAGACGGCATCTTCGCTCTGCAGGGTCATCTGGAGCGCGCCCGGGGTTCCGCTGTATTGACTCGATCCGATGCCGCCCTGCTTGATTTGCTCTCCGATGTAGCTGACGACCTGTCGTCGGGCATCGAAGATGGCGAGTTCCTTCGCCTTCGCCTCGGACGGCAGCCACTCCGACGTGCCCACGAAGAAGAGGTCCTTCTCAGACTCCGGCACGCTGTCCTTCCAGTTCGTGTCGCACACGTCGCGCGGTGGCGCAGCGACCGGGATGTCGACTTTGGTCACGCGGAACGCGAAGAAGGCAGGCTGATTCCACTCGAGACCCTGCTTCCATCCGGTCGAGTCGGAGACCGAGAGCGAACCGAGGCTTCCGGTTGCATCGAGTCCGCCCGCCTGCCCCGCCATGCCGAAGATTGACCCCGTGCCTGCGATGAACTCGCCGATGAATCGTCCGGTGCACCGACCTGCGCTCGACTCGCAGCAGGCGCGAAATGCCGCCGCGTTCTTCGGCTCGAGTTCGGCGATCCACTTCTCCGTTTGCGTGTAGTCGACCTTCACGGTCTGCACGGATCGGCCGTCCACGGTCACGCTGACCGGAGTAACGCCCGCACCGGCGCTCGCGGATGCGCTGGCCTGGAAGAGTTCAGTGTAGCGAACGCCAGCGGCGGAGACCTTCTTCAGCGTGAAGTGTTGGCTGCACTCCGTCGCGATCGCCGCGGCCTCATCCACCTCGGCGCTCGTGTCCCGGTCGGGAATGAACCGCCCGAGATACGAAGACGGATCCTGATCGAACCCCGCGGCGCGCAGGAAGAAGTTCGGCTTCGGTTGAAGCGTACCCATCGCATTGACGGGCTGCTGGATGCCTTGTCCCCCGTGGACACCGCCGCAGGCCGCGGCGAGCGCCATCGCGCCCAGGATTCCGACGTGCTTGTGGTCGATTCGATGCTTCATTTGCCTCTTCCCTCCGCCGGGCAGTCCATGATGCGCCCGGCCAGTTGTTGGTAGTGCTGGATCTTCGAACGAGTCTCAGCGTTGGGGAAACACCCGGCGATCGATGCCTCGGTGGTCACTGTGCGGCTGGCTGCGACGGCGGCGTTGGGCGACAGACTCCCGAAGTCGAAGGGGATCTTCCCGCCGATCCAGCACGCGGTGCCGGGAAACCGATCGAGGGCCGGCACATCGCCTTCATGACCACGGGGCACGCCGACGACGACGACGCGCTCTTCGTCGGCGAGTCTCACGGCGACCGCCTTCTCTGGGAGCGCCCACTCGCCCGGCGCGTCCAGACGGACGGACCGAGCCCAAAGGATGCGACCGTCGCTCAGAACCGAGAGCACATGGAGGGTCGCAGCCTGATTGGCCGTTCCGCGGATCTCGAACTCCGCCCCCTCGCAAATCACGGCCCCGTCCGCCGACAGGTTCACATCGACCTCGAGGCCCGTCGCACCGTGCCGCCACCCGTTGCGGAGACCCCCGAGGCTCGCGTCTCCGATCCGCGAGGGACTCGGCGCGTCGCACGCCGGCAGACCGAGAACGAGCGGCGGGAACTCGACGGTCCGCGCCTTGACGACCCCGCTGGCCCGGCTGCGGACTGCGAGTTCGAGTGCACAACCGTCTCCGACACCGTGAAGCGTCGGAATCGCGATGAAGGCCGAGTCCCGTCCTGCGGCGAGCGGGAGGCCCGCACTCGTGGCGGCATCGCCGAGGTACGCACCGAGAAGTTGTCCAGCCTCGGGGAGCGGCGCGCTGTCGGACCAGGTTGCGGGCTTGATCGAAACGCTACCGGCAGGCCCCTCGAGATCGGTGATTGCATCTCGAAATGCAGCCTTCAACGCGTGCTTGAACGCGTCGAGTTTCACGCGGACCTCGGTCAGCGCCTGCTCCTTGTCGGCGATCGCGAGCGCACACGCTTCGTATCCGCCGGGTGCCGGCAGGACGTCGGGCTTCCCCCAGGGGGCGATCGTCGCTTTCGCCCGTGTCGCAATGCCCGAGGGAAGCGCAAGTTCGAGCTTTCGGGCGACCCGAGAGATGGCGTTTTCGCGCGCAGCCGTTTCGGCTTCCGTTGCCGTGCGACCCGTACCGTTGCCAATCTCCCAGAGCCAGACCGCCCCGCCGCGCGGTGGAGTGAAAACGCAGGCCGCGGGCGTACGGCGCGGTGGCAGTTCGAGCTCGGCCGGCCGACGAGGCGTCGACGGCACACACCCCTGAATCAACAGCACGGATGTGAACCAGCGCGCGAGCCGATTGGTCTCCATCCTAGAACTCCAACCGCACGACGACGCGGTGAGGCCCGCCGGAACTCCGCTGAAACGTCGTCGCACGCAGACGGCCCGCAACACACTCGAATGCCTTCGAGCCCCGCGCAACACCGCGAAGGGCGACCTCACCGACCCGACCTCTGCCGTCGATGGCGACTTCGACCGTCAGGGCGTCGACGTCGACGTTGCCCGCGACCAGGCATCGTTCGACGGATCTCCTCTGCCGTCGAACGATCTGTGCCGCAGCGTCGGCGTCGAATCGCACGGGAGCGGGCGGAGCGAGCCGACGAGGGGTCTCATCGCCCCTGGTTTCGGCAGGTGGGGCCGCAACCGCCGCGACGACGACCGGGGTCGAGTCGGACGGCGGCTCCGGTGGCTCTGAAATCAGTTGAAGCTCGGGCCCCTTCTCATGCGCCGCGAACTCGAGGTCGCCAGGCCCCGACAACGACGGCGCCTGGCGACTGTTGAGCACCAGAAAGGCATCGCTCACGTATCGTACCGCCTCTTTCAAGTCGACGCGGCCGTCGGGACGACCGACCTTCCCGTCGGCCCACCCGCGCAACGCCCCCAGAAGAAGGTAGCTGAAGCCCGGCCGCTGCCCCCGCGACCGCGGCAGGGGCCCGGCCACCTGATCTGCCGCCGACGCGCTCACGATCGTCACCCCCTGAACCGGCGAAAGCGTCGCCGGGACGAACTGACCCTCGACCACGCGATCCCCCGCCGCCGTTTCTCCAGTGAAACACGCGTCCAGGATGAGGACCTTCTTCGCATGTGCGGGTGCAGCGGACATCGCCTCGACGAGCTGTGTTCGGGAGACCGAGCGACTGAAGAAGAGTTCAGGCTGCTTCTGTGCTTCGACGCCGGCAATGTAGACTTCGGGCGTCGTCGGACTCTCCGATGGAGCGCCATGGCCGATGAACAGCACCCACAACGTGCCTTCGTCGCCGACTGCGACCGCCGCCTTTCTGACTGTCTCGACGATCGCTTCGCGCACGGCTTCCCCGTTCTTCAGGACGAGCACGCGGTCGCGCGGCACGTGTCGACTCTCGAGGAAGAACCGCACCCAGGCCTCGCCGTTCAACACGGCGCCCCTCACCTTCGGCAAGAACGGGTAGTCCTCCACGGCGACGACCACCGCCGCGTCGGCGGAGCCCCCGCCCGCCGCGCCCCTCGTGGGGGCGAGGAGTTCCGGCCACTGGTTGTCCGCTGCCGCGGACCTGGTCGGCAGGACCGTGGACGTCGCGACGATTACGGCGGCAAGCAATCCGAGGACACTTGGACTCATGGACCGGTGCCTCCAGGGAGAGGGGTTCGGGAGTTCATGCGCACGGTCCGACCAGACCGACCCGCAACGTCGCGACCGAGCACGAGCCTGCACTCGACCGCACCGAATCGAATCACGTCATTCACGGAAATGGGTGCTGCCGAGCGCGGTGGCAATGGCTGATCGTTCAGGAACGTACCGTTCGTGCTGCCCTGATCGATGACCTTGAAGATCCCCTGTCCGGGTGCCTTGACCACGGCATGGACCGCCGAAACGGTCGCGTCGGGCAGCAGCAGTCCGACGCCGTCCCCGGCGTCGCGCCCGACAGCATTGTCGCCCGGCACGACATGCAGAACGAGGCCCGCCAGACTCGCGGGGCTCGAGACGAAGAGTCGCGCTTCGACATGGAGCGACTGAGCGCATGCGGGGCACTCGCGTTCCCGTGACGAACGCGTCATGCGGCAGTGCCCGCACTGAACCGTCGTGTCCGGCGCCGGGTTGCCCGGGGCGCCGGCGCGTCCGGTGAGCGTGCGGTAGGTCAGGTACCCCGTCACGCACACCACGGCGACCGCAACGAGCAGGAGCGCCCACATGACGCTGGAGGGACCGCCACCCAAGGCCGGCACGAAGAACGCGCGACGCCCTTCGGCGGTCCCGATTTCAGTCTTGATGACAACCTCGAAGTGGGTTGTCCGCGGTGCATCGTTCGTCAACTTCGGCATGTCGACGACCTGCTGCGCCGCGATCAGGTCGATGATGCGCTCGAGGAACGCAGCAGGCTCCTCGCTTCCACTTGCGAACGCGATCCCCCCGGTCGATCGCGCGACGGCCGCAATCTGCGCGTCGGCCGCGTTGTGGCCGAGAATCACCGGAAAGACCCGGATGCCGTCCGCGATCAGCCGGGGCTCCTCTTGTTTGAAGTAGGCACGGACGGCCCCCGCTGCCGTCAGGCTCCGCGCCCCGAACACGACGAGCGCCGAGTTTCCGTTGTCGCTCTCCGACCGCAACTCGTCGAGGGCGCGCTCGATGGCAGGGACGGCGCCGCCCGCCTGGGGGCGGCTGCAGTCATCGGCGACGAATCGCTTGATCGATGCGGCGTCACGGACGACCGCTCCAGCGATGGGAAGGGTCGTCTGCACCCCCTCACACTGGAATCCGACTTCCGCGCGGCCGCCGAGTTTGCCGATGCCGTCGCGCACGGGTCCGAGGAATTCCGCGGCAGGCGCGCCCTCGCCACTGTCCTCGAGCACCTCACGAAGATAGAGGAACGCGACACGTTGCCGTGCGACCGATTCGGAGACATCACGCACGACGTACGGGCCCTCGACCCGTTCGTTTCCCATGCGGATATCAACGGCATCGGCCGTGAACCGAACCGGTTGCAGGTTCTCGTCGACGACGGTCACCACGAGGGACGCGCCGCCGACATCCGGTCGGTTTCTCGTGAGCGCATCGAGGCTCAGAGAAACATCGGCGCCGAAAGCGGTTCCGGCGACCTGACCCAGCGCGAGCGCGGCCAGCAGCAGAGTCATTGCCCTCACCATGAGCCCGCCACTCCGATGCCTCGGGGCCCCGGGACGATCTGGAGGCTCACAGGTGCTTCCTCGACCAGGATCTCCTGGAGTGCGGCGGCGAGCGCCACACCTGCGCCGAGACCGAGGATGGCGGCCCCCCGTTGCCCGAGGGTCGAGTCCGGTGATGGTGCGCGATTGTTCTGGTCCACCGGGTCGAGCGATTTCTCCAGTCGATCATTGCCGAGGATCAGCACCACGCCGCCCGCGACAGCAACTCCACCGCCGGCGACCGTCCACCAGACCCAATGGTCATGACTCGGGGCGGCGAAACCGACCGCAGCCATCGTGCCAGCCCCCACGCCGCCCCAGAGCAGCGAGTTCCCAGTGGCGTTCCAGCGGAACCAGCGGCGAACGTCATCGTGGTAGGTATTGATCCCCAACTCATCGGGTGAGAGGGCGCGTGCCACGAAACCCGACGCGGCCAGTGCGAGTCCGAGGCCGCCCGACGCGTATGGGCCGACGCCGACGGTTCGGCCGGGCATCCCCTGTTCGAGCGGCGACGAAGGGCCCGTGCCGACCTCCATCGAAGGCGCGACTCGAATCTCCGGTGGCGTCGCCTCGGGCTGGTGAACCACCGGATTCGGATCGGCCGATGGACCCGTCGGCGGCGGTTGCGGCCGATCGTTCTTCGCTATCTCGAGCGGCGCCGCGGGCCCGGCAGCGGCCGAAGCTGCGCGTCGAGGCGCGACCTGCAGTTCGACGACCAGCGGCCCCTTTCGCTTCCTGCCCTTGCGATCGTCCACACGAACCTCGACGGCATGCGGCGAATACCATGCGTCGTCGTCAACGACGAACTCCCAGATGCCCGTGTCGAGACGGAGTTCTCGTTCGACCTTCTTGCCAATCCCGTCGACACGAATCGTGCTGGTCAGCGTCGTATCGTCTTCCTTGAATCGGTAGTTGAGCGTGGCTCGCACGCTCTCGGGCGCGCGGCCCTCCGCAAACAGGAGGACGAGGCGACCCGGCTGTGAGTTCTCGTCGCACTCGCGAAGACGGCCGATTGCAGTCTCTCGCTCGATGGCGCTCGTCGGCTGGGCGATGACCGCTTCGTAGTGCGCAGCCGCAGCGCCGTACCACTCTGCCGCATACCAGGCGTCGCCGGCGCGCGCGTGCAGTTCCGGATCGGTGCCGGTCCCGGTGGACAGGACGCCTTCGATGACACGCGCCGCAGCAGCGAAATCGCCGCGTTTGTACAGCGTGCGTGCACGCTCCAGTGCCTCGGCACGCTGGGAAGTCCCGGAAGCGGGCGTCGCTGCGAACAACAACGCGACGACCCCGAGCAGTACCGCTCGATTCGTGTTCACTTGGAGCCCCCGAGGAGAATGAAGAGGAGAACGACACACATGAGACCGATGATGCCGGCACCGGCCACGAGCCAGAGCACCAGGCTCCGGTCCGAGCCCTCGTCGGTTTCAGATCCAATCGCACTGTTGAGTGCGGCTCGAAAGTCGGCCGCAGACGCCGGCCGCGCAGACGGGTCGATCGACCACGCGGCACCGATGGCCTCGGCACGCGCCTGACCGAGACGACGCGCAACCGCCCGCAGAGTCGGGCCCGAGTCCGAGATCATGCGCTCCGGGACAGCCGGTGGCACGACGCCGGTCGCCAATGTGATCAAGGTTGCCGCCGCGGCATAGAGATCGGCCCCTGGCCCCTGAACGTCCCGGGAGTACTGCTCGGGGGCCGAGTAGCCGTCGGTGACGAAACGAGTCATCGCGGCTGCGCTCGCACCCGCGAAAGAGCGAGCGGTCCCGAAATCGATGATGCGCAGGCCCCGACTCGGCTCCGGAGTGACCATCAGGTTCGTGGGCTTGATGTCCCGATGCAGAACGCCGGCCGCGTGGATTGCTGCGAGTCCCTGAAGCAGCTCGTCTGCAAGCCAGAGAACGTCGTCACGCTCGAGGGGGCCGTCGACCGACTCCAACCACTCCTGCACATTGCGCCCGGTCACGAACTCCATCACCACGTACGCGGTGTTGTTCTCCGTGAAGAAGTCCCGAACCTGAACGACGTTCTTGGCTCCATTGAGACGTGCGAGGGTGCGCGCCTCGTTGAGGAAGCTCTCGACACCGACCTGGTAGTCGGCTTTCAAGACCCCCGTCCGGCAAACGACGCTTCTCTGGTCCTTCGAGCGAGCGGCGATGTTCGTCGGCAGGAACTCCTTGATCGCGACCCGCAAGCCGACGTCACGGTGAACACCGACATAGGTGATGCCGAAGGCACCATGGCCGAGAACGCGACCAACGAGGTACTTCCCGTTCAGGATCGACCCGGGATCGAGGCCGTGCGGATCGGCAACGACGGGCAGTCCACCGTCTTCCGGACGGCATCCCCCGTAGCCGCAGCGGCGCACGCGCTGGCTATCCATGCCACAGTGGAGGCAGTATCGCTCGGATGTCGCGGTCATCCGGGAATCCACAGCGCGCGATGGGTGACGAAACCGGCGACCGAAAGGCCACTCACAACGAGCCAGATCCACCACGCCGGACCCACCGGCGGGCCATCGACGGCGACCGGCCCCGGTTCAACCGCACGCGCGGCTCGCGGAACGGCGTGGCTCCCAAGCGAGTCATCGGCGAAGGTGGCGCGCCAACCGGACGCCGTCGCATCCCCATCCGAGCGCGGATGCTCGCCCAACTCCGTGACGAAGGCCGGTTCGTCGATGACGTCGACCTCGGTGGAGAGCCCGAGTTCCCCCGCGGAAACGGGTGTGCTCGACGGCTCGCCGACTTCGACGCCGTCATCACCGTCGTGAACGAACTCGTCGTCGCTCACCTCGATGAGGGGCACGGGAGGCGACGAGTCGTCGAATCGTGACCGGTCTTCCAGCGGACTTCCGAATTCGAGCACTGACATTTCCGTCGTGCGGCCGATCGCGTTCAGTCCACCGAGGAGTTGAACGACAGCGCTCATGTCTGACGGCCGTCGCCGCGGTTCGCGCTCGATGCAACGGAGAACGACGTCGGTCATCCAACCGCTCAGTGCGTCCGGGGGACCCGGCGGTTCACGGCGGATGGCCTTCGCCATCTCGAAGGGATCGGTGTAGCGCGCATAGGGCCGCAGGCCGGTCAGGCACTCCCAGAGCAGCAAGCCGAAGCCGTAAACGTCTGTATGCGGTCCCACTTCGGCCCCCACCGTGACGGACTCCGGGGCCATGTAGCGCGGCGTGCCGATGAGAAGGCCGCCCCCACTGACGCCACGCCAGTCCTGAGGCGAGTCGTCGGCCGGAAAGGAGCGGGCGCTCGCGAAGTCGACGACGACCGCACTCGGCGGGCCCGCGGAAGCCTGAGACCACAGGACGCTACCGGGCGTGAGGTCGAGGTGAATGATGCCGCGCCGGTGGATCTCGACCAGCGTTTCGGCGAGTGAGAGCGCAAACGCTTCGATCTCGTGGTGCGTGAACCGCAGTGGACCCCGCCGAACCAGATCGCGCACGGGCGTCCCCTCGGCGAGATCCATGACGACATACAGCGACACGGGCGTCTTCTCGATGCCGTGATAGGCGGGTACGCCGGGCACGCCGCCGAGACGCTGTCCGATCGCGAGTTCACGCTTCACGCGGGACCACGCGTCCGTCGACACGTCGAGCCTCGGGAATTTGAGCGCAAGGCGTTCGCCGCCGGGCTGTCCGCCGTTCACCCGAAATGCTTCGTAGATCGCGCCCAAGGCACCGCGAGCAATCTGGCGGGAGACGTAGTAGCGTCCGGAGAGCACCTGCGGGAGCACCCACCACCCATTCTCGGGGGCTTCGAGCTGGCACGACGTGGTCTGGCACCGTGCGGACATCGGATCGGCAAGTCCGGCATGGCAGATCGGGCAGAGGGCCACCGACCGCCGATTGTCGACGGGATCGATGTTGCGGTTCATGGCGTCAGCTCCCTCGGCACACAGCGCAGGCCCTTCTTGCCCGGTTTGCACTCATCTCCGGGCTGACACCACGTCGTGCCACACTTCTCGGCTCCCGGCGCCCTTCGCGCGCAATCGGCGGGACAGCTCAGGGTCGTTTCCCCGAAACGGCCCTCACACTTCTTGTCGCCGCAGTTTCCACAGTCGCGAGCACAGAGGTTGCGGCGCCGCTCATCGGTCGAACAGGTTCCGTCTCCGCAGGTACACGCGAGGCTTGCCCGCTCGCGTTCGCCACAACCCCGGCAACAGACGCCGTCGTCCGGCTGGTCGCAGTCTGCGACGCAGAGGCTGCCCGGAGACCGAATGCCTGCCTCGTCGCAAAGGGAAGCCTGGCAGACGCCATCCCCGCAGCGACACGCTTCACAGCGGCCATCCGGACAGTCCGAGCAGTATGGCGTACTCGACAACGCCGCGAGTTCCGCAACTTTGGCGCCCAGGCGTTCGATGTCGGATGGCTTGAGCTCTCCGAAACTCACCCATCGAGCTTTTCGCCGGCAGTCGAGTACGAAGGTCACCGGCAGATCCCCACGGAAGAGGCCGGGTGTCTTCAGCGCGCTGGAGAACTCGCCGAACTCGTCGAACAGGTACTGAACTCCATTCGGCATCAGGGGTAGAAACGAAGCGGCCGCGAGGTCTGGCGGTCGGGCGCTCCCGCTGAGGTCGACGGTGGCCATCCCGACGCGTGCTTGCGGCGGCTGCTTCTCCATCAGGTCCTTGAGAAGCGGCAACTCCGTCTTGCAGGGTTTGCAGTATGTCGCCCACAGGTTGACGACGGTCACGGCATCCTCTCGGACGGCCCCTCGAAGGGTCGCCGGTTTGAATCGCCCGGTCTCGAACTTCTGAAGCGGCGCCTCGAGCGCCGCCAGCAATGAGACGCCCTTCTTGAACTCCTGTACGGTCGCCGTTGACGTCGAATCGACGACATCCTCGCTCGACGGCGCCGTCGGCGTGTTGCCGAGGGGCGATTCGTGACGCGTCGCGGCGGCCTGAGCGCGGTCGGCGCGACATTGCATCGCCTCGTCGAACAGGCGCGCGGCACGCGCTCGCTCACGCCCACTCAGAAGGAAGAGGAGACCCGCGCAGACAGCGCCGAACACTGCGAGTCCGAGAAGTAGAAAGGACACGATCCGACGCCGCCGGACCTCCTCCGAAAGCGTGCGCGGGACGACGCGGGTCTCATCGGCGCCGGAGTTGAGTTCATCGTCACCCACGAGGACCGTCTCCTTTCGTTGACCCCGGGTCGCATGCCCGAGCCTTCTCCGCGGTGTTCGCCGTCCGATCGGCGCGCGCCTCGAAGTAGACGACGAACGCCAACGCGGCCATCACGAGGCTGACGACGGCGAGGACCACCGAGAAAACGAAGAGCACCCGGTGTTCGGAGACGACGACCGGATGGCCGGGAGACGGATGGCCGTTCATCGCGAGGGTGCCTCCAGGTCGCACGGGAGCCCGATGAGAATCGAAACCTGGTTGATCACAGCAATGGCGCCGGGATCGTCCGAGAGGTTCTGATCGACCCAGTTCTGCAGATTGGCCTGCGCCTTCGGACTCCACGCGACGACGGACGTCGAGAAGTTCCTTCGATAGAAGTCGGACGACAGCGGAACGGCGTTCCCGAGCGTCACATAGACGAATCGCGAGCCGAATTCGGCCGCTCGCGCGGCATCGAAGCTTCGCGCCTTTGCCATCACCTCACGCAACGTCGTACCGGCGTGATTCATCCTCTTGACACTCAATCGGGCGTTCCTGGACTCGTCACCGCCCTTGCTCGACCGGCCGACGACCACGATCGTTCTGGCAGTCTCGAATCCGTCCAGGTGCTGCGCCAGTGTGCGTTCGTAGTGGTCGCGGGCGACATCCTCGTCCGGCCAGGACTTGCCATCGACGGGGGGCGTCCAGTCCCGATAATGCACGGCGACCCGTGTGGGGAACGCCTCGAGAAGCTTGTCGAGTTGCTCCGGTTCCATTCGCGCGCGGTCGAGTGTCTGAAAGTCGCAGCTTCCGTTCTGCGTCGACTTGCAAGCTGCGAGGAAGCTCCGCAGGGTCTGGAGTTCCGCCGACTCGCACGTCTCGGGACTCGCCGCCGGCCTGGGCAGGCAACGGCTCGGGCCGCCTCGCGGGTCACGCTGGCACAGGTTCTTCGACTGCTCGCACAGGCAGTCGAGCCCGCACTCACCGCCGACCGCACAGAACGCCTTCGATCGCGCATTGGCGTCGGCACAGAAGCCACCGCGACACCGCATCGAACCTCGGCAGTCGGCATCCGAACTGCAGCCGAGAATCGATGCGCTCTCGCTCTCGTCGCCGCTGCTGAACACGCGATGTCCCAGGAAGGCCATGGCCGCGATGAGGACGACGTTGAGCGTGATGAGACCAACGACGATGAGCTTCCTTGCTTTCATGGCCGTGACCCGTCTGCGTTCGTCGTCGGCCCGCCGAGCATCCGTGCGGCCAGAGACTCGAGGAATCGTTCGTGTTTCGCCCCCTGCACCTGAATGGCGTGAGCCGTGTCGCAGGCCCCACCTGTACACCGAACCGCATACAGTCGCGGGGTGCTCCGAATCCCTTGGTCCATTGCGAACTTCACCGTTCTATACATCAACGTGAAGACCTCTTCGTCCGACTCGATGCAACGGCCGAGATCGCTCGATGCCGGGTTGTCCGCCGATACCGGGAGTCCCGCCTCCAGGGCCGCACGAAGAACGTGGGCGGGCTCGAAGAACGGGGGAGCGCGCCGCTCCTGGAGTTGGAAGAGAAGTTCCAGAAACCGATTCGCCCGCTTCGGATCGGTCTTGGCGGCACAGGCAAGCGCGAGCCCGGCGTAACACGACTGGTTCAGCTGCGACGACGCATCCGGCTCGAAGCCTCTCGGTGCGCATCGGTACTGGTCACCCGGTTCTCGGGGGAAGAGGTGGTACTCCACGCGAACCCGGCCCGCGGAGTTGCCGACGATCTCGTGAAGCTCCTGCCACTGATCGCGACAGTGCCCGCACGCCAAATCGATGACTTCGTGGAACACGACGTCCGCGTTCTCTCCGCCCAACGACACGAGCGCAGGTGGCGGGATGTCGGTGATGTCGACCGTGCAGGCCTCCCCGGGGTTCGCAGTGCGACGACCGACATCGTATACGAAGGCCTCGGCGCTCCACGAAGTCATGCCCAGCGCAGTCGCCAGTACTCCGGCCCGCATGCCCCGACCCGTTCCCAGCCAGCGCAGTCGGCCGATGTGCATGAGCATCTCGGCGAGCCGTGTACCTGTCGATCCATGGGCGGCGGCGCAGTAGACGATGCTGATCAAGTAGAGTGAAGAGCAGTAGATGCAGAAGGTATGGAGAACGACTCCGGCGTAGGCGGCCATCGCGATCGAAGCGTAGAGGGTCACCCAGCCGCTCAGGCCAGCGAGTTCCCGTTCAACTCCGTAGAACCAGCGTCGGTCGAACGCGATGGAGAGCTGCACCGCGGTCGCGACGACGTAGAACGCTGTCGCCGCAGCCGTGACCGGTACCTCGAAGAAGCTCGACGGTCCACTCGCGAAGACTCTTGAACAGTCGCCGAAGCGAGAGCAGCCAGACAGGAAGTCCACGTCGCATCGGAAATCGGAACCGAATTTTACCCAAGTCAGGAGGGCAGCGACCAACGCTCCGATCGCGGAGACCGCCGCCGCGAGACCCGCCCATCTCCGTTGTCGCGCTGTCGTTCGGTAATCAGGGCGCAGATGCATGTCGGATCATCACGGGCAGTCCACGGGGTGGGTTTCACTGACAGTCACGCGAACGGGACGATCCACGACCCGGAACTGGCTGGGGGAGTTCAGGCACTGCACGGCGCCGCGAACGACGGTCCCGTCGTCGAGGCCCGCCTCCACTGCGCGATACCGGGCAGTCGCGGCGTCTCGGAGGCAGGGTTTGAGCCCACCAACGAGGCGTACCCGCGCACAGCGCACGTTTTTCGCGATCGCAGCGGCCGATGGCGCCGGCAGTCCGCCGTCGAGGACGACGGAATCGGGAGAAGGCGGCGCCGGCGGGGGAAGGTGTACCGCGAACTTCTCGACACGCTCTCCCGGCAGAGGGCAATCTTCCGCATCCGCGCCGCCAAGGTAGAATTCGACTTGCCAATCGACGGAGGCCCAGTGCTCGCGACCAGAACAGTCCTTTTCGGAGGCCGGCGCGGGCTCGCCCGCTTTCGGCACCACCGCGCCTGAAACGCCGAATCGGGTTTCTTTGGGAGACCCGTCGACTCCGCCGCCGTCGCCGGCCGGCGGCGCCTGGGTTGCCGGCGCGGGATCAACCTCGACCCGGACCCAGAACTCTTCGGTCCCCCCGGGAGGTTCTCCGCAGGCCAGCACCACCGCCACAATCCAGTAGATCATCGTTCTCGGCAGCAATCGGCGTACAGAATTCACCGTCGTCTCCTGTTCTGAGCGGTCTCGTGCATCCTCACTTGCTCGGCACAGTCCAGGTTGGCGTTGTCCAAGTTGAATCCCGCACCGCGGACGTGCAGCGGGCTGCGCATGTGCAGGTCGACACCAATGGCCGCGACCATCGGTCGGTGTTCGGGCGCTGCCTGTGCGCTGAGCCTGTGAAAGGAGTGTCTACCATTTCGGCCCCGTCAGCAGACGCGCTTCCCATGACTCCTCGTGCAGCACGGGGAACGAGATTCTGGTGGTGGTGGCCCAACGGCTCAAGATCGAGACCGGGCCTCCGAGTCGGACCACGTCGTTCCCGACATCAACGCCGAGTGGATGGGAAAATAGTCTCCCATTGGGGCCGGAACGGTACGCGACGGCCGGAGCATGACTGAGTCCAATCTCGACCCCGCTCAAGGTTCCGCCCGCCGGTCCACTGAGCCACACACGACCGGCGCCACTACCATCCGTGGCGGTCCGGGAACGCTGCGGATGCATCTCGAGAGCAACAACGCCTTTTCGCACGCCTCGAAGGCATTGGTCCAGTTCGTCCAAAACAATCGCTGGAAGACGGACGAGAAACGGGGCCCATTGAATCGGCAGCCCCGTGCGAGGGACTGAACGTGGGGCCAAAGGACCAACTCGACGTGGCAGTTCAATCAGCGATCTTGGCGCCGGTGCCAGAATCGGCAGTGCGGGGGAGTGCCCCCGACTGGGGGTGGCGGTCGAACCCAGACACTTCCGACCATCCCCCGCCAAAGGAATCGCGACGCTGGAATTCATCCTGCTCAGTTCCCCGAAAGCTGGGCGTGTCTCGTGGGATCTTGAACTACTGGACGACTGTTGCCCGGTGGTTCGGATCGTTGACGCACGGCACATCTGGTACACTCCCACGGGGGCGAAGTCCCTGCAGGACAATGGGAACGTAGAAGCCGCAGACAGCACCCTTGCCGTCGAGGGCGTAAAGGCCAATCTCCGAGCTGCCGGCGGCCTTTTCTAGCTCGACTGTGATCCGGGATGTGCTGGCGCAGTCACCGGTAGCTCGCAACTCGACCGTGATTGGGCCACCAGTAACGCCGGCTGGCAGTGGTAGGCTGACTGGACTGCCGAGGTTCGACCGAGTGAAGGTCGACCGAACGCAATAGTCTTGCGGAACTTCGCCCCGCCGAAATGAATAGCCGAAGTCGGCACTTGCGAGAACCTCCGCGGCCCGCTTGACGCTGATCGTCGCCGTTCCCGTGTAGTCGCGGTTGCTCGTCTGGACGAACGCCGTCTCGATGCGCGGAATCGCCAGAGTGCCGGCAGGCTGGGGCGGTCCACGGTCAACGGCTGGCAGGTAGGCAGTCTTCTCGACTTCGCCGAACCGAACCAGCACGAGCGCCTCTCGCTGGGGGGTTCGCAGCGTGACTCGACACCGGCGCTGTCCCCCGTGACTGATTGTCGCCGGCGTTCGCTGAAGGCCTGCGCATGCCGCGGCGACTATCACGTTCGAACCGACGTCGCTGATTTGAAGGGGAACCTGGTTCACGTTCGGCCCGCCGCGGAACGTCATCACGAGGACCTGTTCGGCACTGCGCC
>JAKLJY010000014.1 GCA_023150895.1 Myxococcota bacterium
GGCCGCCGTGGAACGGCGCTCCGTTCACGGTACGACGAATTGAATCTCGAGGGTGCGCTCGTAGAGGGGTGTGTCCGGGTCTTCGCCGGTAACCCACTCCAAGAGAGTTGCTCGGCCGAGTCTGATGGCCTCGAACCAGGCGTAAGGCGTCTCCGTATTGTCTGCGGTGGTGGGGTCGGTCGGGCGCTCGCTCATTCGGTAGCGTTGTCCCGCCTCATAGGTGAGCCAGAATTCGAAATACCGAACCCCACAGACCCACCAGTCGCCTGCCACGAAGCAGGGGTCTGCCACGCGGTAGAACTGCCCGGCGCGCAGGGCGAGCGGGTCCACGACGATCGAGTCGGTATCCACGACGGTGAGTGGTTCGTCACCGCGGCACACACACGCCGATGACGCGTCCATCGAGAGTATGGCGCCGTCCGGGGGCGGCGTGGCGTCTCCCAGCGAGCCGGTCGCGTCTTGGTCGGGCGCGCGACCGTCCGGCGGGACAAACAGCGCGTCACGCCGGGCGTCCACCGGCGCGTCGGGCCGGGCGTCCGCCTCGGCGTCGTCGAGCGCTCGGGACGGCGACGCTTCGGAGCAGGCTCCGAGTGCGACGAGCACTGCGCTCATGAGGACGAGCGGGCGAACGCCGGGCATCGCACGGGGGCCAGGGGCGGGCACGTCAGGCTCGGTTTCGTAAGAATTCCCTTGGTCTCCAATCATGAGAACGCCCCCAAGTTCTGGAGCACGCCATCCCGCCCCCGTCAGGCCGACCAGGGGCCTCAGGACGGCTTGCGCACATCCTTGACCGCGCGGGGTGGCAGCGTGACGCCGGTTCGACCGCTTTGGGCCTGTCGGGCTTGCGCTGCCTCGGCAATCCGTCGGATGTCGTTGTCCGCGGCTGCGGCGAGCGCCTCGCGAATGAGACTCAACTCAGTCTCTTCGACGATGGGATTGGGCTCGATCATTGCGGTTTCCCTTGAAGTTCCAGCGGCGTGCAGATGATCGGCGGCTCCATGCCCGACGATCGACAAAGATCTTCGATTCGACCGCGGAGTGTGGCGTTGGCGATGTGGGTGCAATTCCAGGTCAGCAGAAAGTCGAGCCCGTGGGCTGCGGCCATCGCGACGTGAAGTGCGTCCTCTGCGCGCGTCACCCACCCGTCCCGGGTCAGTTGCTGATTTGCGGCGCCGAGGAGATCGCGGCTCGGACGCACCGTCAGGTAGCTGACGACGGAGGTCTCGATGTCCACGGTCGGTTTCGGCGACATCGGACGATGGTAGCGCGCCTCGCCAAGCGAGTCACGGGGGTCGGATCGTCGCTCATCACGGCGCCGGGCGCGCGGTGAGTCGGTAGCGGGTGCCGCGGGCCTGGCCTTCGCGGGTGGCGGTGCCGGCGTCGAGCTGCGCGTCGAGGGCGGCGTGGGCGGCCTCGGAGCATGCCGCCATCACGCCCGCCGGCGTTCGGCTCCCCGGGCGCCCCCGGAGCAGGGGCGCACAGGCGCTCGGTCGCCCTCGCTCAGCGACGGCTCGGTCGGTCGGTAGAGGCGCGCTCGGCGGTCGCCTCGACCCGAGCGCCCTCGCATCGGCATCGGTTACGGCGACAAGCGCCTGGTGGTCCAGCAGGCCCTCGTAAAGCGTGCCGATCTCTTCCACGCCCGGGCCTGCGACGTGGCCCGGACCTCGGGCAAAACGTCGTCGAGTCCTTGGGGAATCATCGCATGCAGCACCGGAATCAACAGGAACGGCCCCGTCGGCTCCAGCAGCGAAATCCACTCCGCGTGATGGCTCGAAATGGTCTGCGCGTGCGCCATGGAGAGGCCCCTCGGCTCCGACGAACGGACCGGAGCAACTTACGGGCGCGAGGCGGGGTCAACCGCGAGGGGCACGGGGCGTCTGATGATCGCGCGGCCGTCGTCGGCGGCTCGTACCGCGCCGCGGCGAGCGCGATCGCGGCCTGTACGTCCCCTTCGGACAGCGTCGGGAAGTCCGCCAGCAGCTCTTCGGTCCGAACGCCGGCGGCCAGCCTCGCGAATGATGACCCGTTGCCTGGCCCGGGCGCACGGAGGGGCGCCACGGCCTTGACTTTGGAGGACATTGGACAGAACATTGTGCAACCCTATGGTGGAGGTCGCGATGCTGGTCTGCACGTACTCGGAGTTCCGAGCCCGCCTGAAAGCGTGCCTCGACGAGGTCGCCGCAACCCGCGTGCCCATGCTGGTCACGCGCCAGAACGGCTCCCCGGCGGTGATCATCGACAAGGAAGAGTACGACGGCATGATGGAGACGCTCCACCTGCTCCGCTCCCCCGCAAACGCCGCGCGCCTGCTCGACTCCATCGCGGAGGCAAACGCCGGCGCTTGGGCGCCGACCGAGTGAAGGTCCTGTTCACCCCCCTGGCCTGGGCGGACTACGTGCACTGGCAGGCCGCCGACACAGATGTCCTCGCGAAGGTCAACACGCTGATCGAGAACACGCGGCGTCAGCCATTCACGGGGTTGGGGAAGCCCGAACCCTTGAAGGGTGCGCTCTCAGGCTTCTGGTCTCGCCGAATCACGGGCGAGCACCGTCTGGTGTACCGCGTGGCCGGCACTGGCGAGGAACAGCGGATTGAGATTGTTCAGTGCAGGTATCACTACGGCTGAACCGTTGAACGCCGCTTCGCATCGCTGCCGCCGTGGGGCCCGGCGCATCGATGTGTTCGTCGGAGGGTGGCAAAACGACGACCCGACCGCACCAACCGCGCCTGCACGAGGAACGTGACCGCATTCGGGAACACCCGCCATTCGAGCGAGGCGAAGCGCCGCTCGATGGGCTCCGTCTCGCGGGCGATCGCGCCGTCGATGTCCTCCCGGCGGCGCCAGCGCGGCGATCGTGCTCGCGCGCAACGACGTGCCGCCGGCGGCGTCCACCACGTCGTGCACCTCGTCGACGACCAGCAGGTCGAGGCCGAACGGGTCGCGCCACTGGAGCTGAAGACCCGCCGGGCAGACGACGAGCACGTTGCCCGCCTGGTGGCGCAGCAGCAGTTCCTGAATGACCAGTCCCGTCTCCACCGTCTTGTCGCGGCCGGCATCGTCGTCGATGGCCCGCAGGTGCAGCAGATGCTGACGCCGATGCTCACTCACCGCGGCCGAAACGTCCGCACCGAGCTCGCTGACCGCCACGCCACGCACGACGTACCGACGGTTGCGGACCAGAACGAGGGCGTCTTGCTCGGGGGCGGTGGGGGACATGGAAACTCCGGCGCAGGGGAGAGAAGGTCTACCCGTTCGCGCCGGAGCATACAGGAGAACGTGAGAAAAGGAGGTGCAGCCGCCGGGGCTCGAACCCGGAACCAGGGCGTGAGAAGCGCTGAACGTCGTTCGGCGGCCCGCGGCATGGCTCCGCGGACGA
This sequence comes from Myxococcota bacterium, assembly GCA_023150895.1. Taxonomy (GTDB): domain Bacteria; phylum Myxococcota_A; class Bradymonadia; order UBA7976; family UBA1532; genus CAINDO01. The sequence goes on from JAKLJY010000014.1 coordinate 3,378, forward strand.
AGAGTTGATCGACGTCTTATCCTGCTCTTCCAATTGAGCTACGGCTGCACGAGCGGGGGACGAAGCCTCGCCCCCGCGAAGACACGGATGACAGACACGGTGCGTCGCCCGGGGGCCTCACGCCCGGGCGAAGTCGGCCAGGATGGCCGGCGCGGCGGCGTCGAACCCCACGACGTCGAGCGAACCCGCGTCGTGAGGATCGGCGATGGTGAACTGCGTTGCCGTCAGGCCCGCTACCACCAACTTCGCGGGGATGCCGGTGGCTTCACGGTACTGTTGCAACGCCTTGTACGGGTGCACCCCGCCGAACCAGGTCTCGTTGTCGGTATAGATCACGAACACATCGACGGGCAGGCGCTGCTCTCGGGCGTGAATCATCGGCAGCGCACAGTCCGTCGCACCCATCGGCACGCCGGAGACGGTCTTCAACACACGTTCGAGGCCGTCCGTCGGGCCGATGTCCACGTCCACTAGGCGGTGCGAGAAACCCATCACTCGGCAGTCCGCCTCGCGACGCAGCGTCACCATCGCCATCGCCGCGCTCGCCAGCGCCGGGGACAGGCCCGGCGCCCCGGCGATCTCACCGCATCCCATCGACCCCGAGACGTCGAGCGCCAACAGATGTCGGCGACCCGTCGGCTCGACGGCGTGGAACGCGAGCTCGAACGCCCGGTCGAGCGCCTGTCGGATTTCGGGCACGGGCGTCCAGGTCAACGACCCGCGCACACCGTGCCCGGACCCGTAGACGCGCAGCGCCGAGAGGACCGCGATCGGGTGAACGCGGGCCTTCTTCAACGCGGCGGCGTCGGTCAGGCGCTGACACACGAACTTCGTCGCCGCCGACCCCGAGGTGAGCAGGCCCACGCTGGTGAGCTGCGCCAACCCGCGCAGGAGCGCCGTCAGCGGCATTTCGGGCAGCAGGGCCTCCCACACGGCGGGGCTGCGCTTGAACGTCGTCGGAAGCATGTCGTGCGTGAACCGATGGCGGCGGATCAGCGCAACGACGGCCTTCACGTCGTTCGCGAGCGCGGGGTCGCGCAGGGCCTCGAAACCGCGCACCGCCTCGGGCAGCGCCTCCGTCGGGCGACCCTCGCCGGCGGTGAGCCACGCGAAGAGGGCCTGCTGCGCGGGGGTACGCGGCACGGGGTGCGACAGACGAAGCACGTCGCGGTGGCTCATGCCCTCACGCTGGCCGTACTTGAGGAGCTGATACACGAGGGCGTCCGTCGACTTCTCGGTGTACCAGCGCCCGACGGCGCGGCGCAGGCCACGGCCCCAACGACGAAAGTTCATGGCGTCGCGGGTGAACTGGAAAAGATGGGTGCCGGTGCGACACACGCGCGGCAGCGCGTTCAGCGCGGTGCGGCGGGTGCGGTCACAGTCGGCGGCGCTCGCCAGGGCCAGGGCGAAGATCGCGGCGTCGTTCTTCGGCGCGCGGCCGGCCTCGGAGAGCGACGCGATCGTGTGCACCGTGCGCGGCCCGTCGAGTCGCAGGCACTCGGTCACGCACGCGGCGTTCTCGAGCACGAGCTGACGCGCCGAAGCGTAGTACGTCGGGCCATCCACCCCGAGGATCAGGAACCGCTCGAGGCGCTGGAACGGCTGCAGCGCGAACCCGAAACCACCGGCCGAGTTGCGGACCTGATCGGAGCGGGCGGCGCGGCGCTGGTCGGGCACGGGCTGGGGCTGAAACGCACGCATGAGCTGGGTGAGGCGGCGACCCATGTTCTCTCTCCTGTTCGGGGTTCGTTCGTCGTTTGCGAACGGACGGAGAGCATTTCAATCGGCGTGCCAACGGGGTCCAGACGTGCGATCTCGGCCTGCCATGCGGGTTTGCGTGTTTCGCGATCTGCGACTCACGATACATTCATATCGCGTACGATACGCTGACATCACTTCCCCTTGACGACCTTCGGTTTGCCGAGGCGCACCGGCAGCGGGGCGCCGCCGTGTCCGTACCGCCCCGCCCCGAAGCGCATCTCGTAGTCGAGTTCGGAGGACGTGAGCGTCTCGGTCACCGGGTCGCCGACGTCGAGCTGCCCGAGTTCCGGGTTCACGACCAGGAAGTCGTACGTCGTCGCCGCAGCGAGCTTCTCGTTGGCGAACGCGTCGCCGGCCGGTGACACGGGCTGGACCTGCGGCGCCGGGATGCGCTCGACGGGCCCGCCGTCGGGCGTGTACGGCGGGGGCTCCAGAGGCAGGCCGGGCACCTTCTCGACGGGCGTGCCGGGCTGCGGGAACCCCTCCGGCGGCGTCACGAAGTCACCGTGCGGGCTCGAGACGGCGAGCAACGCGCCCGGCACCGCCCGCAGGAGATCACCCGCGCTCAGCACCGCACCCTCGGTGAGGTCCTCGAACGCCTGTCCCCGGGCGCGCCACACGGTCACGCCCTTCGCCGCTTTGACCGTGCCACCGTCGAGGGCAGCGAGGAACGCGCCGGGGACCTCATCCGGAGGGTACTGCGTCGCCTCGAGACCGCAGCACTGCAGGTCCGTGCAGCGGGGGTCACACACCGGCGGAACGTCGGGGAGAGCCGCCCGGGGGTCGAGCATCTGTCCGTCGTTCTGACCCGTCTGTTCCGCGCCCGCGTAGGCGAGGAAGCCACAGCCGCCCCCGGGACACAACGTCCCGATCCTGCCCCGTGCCCCGAAGAGATGCCGGGCGGTCAGGGGCCGGGTGCTGCAGTCGATCCGCATGAACGAGACCCGGGCGAGCTCGGCGGCGACGTTCTGGCAGACGTCTGCGTAGACGACCGGCTCGTCCTCGCACCCGACCTCGAGCCCCGGGGGCGGACCCGCGTCGCGGGTCGCGAGGCCGCGCAGCAGGAACTGCGGGCTCATCAACGTGGCACCGCAGAGGCGGCGCAGCCCGTCCTCGAGGGCGGGCCCGCCGACGACCTCGGCGTCGAGTGAGCCCTGACCGAGGAGCGCGGCGAGTGCGGGCTCGTCCTCGGGGGCGATGGCCGCGTCGTTGGTCAACCGGAACAGGATCGCCCCGGCGACGTCCCGGGCCGTGATCGGGCCGGCGGGGGACACCGCGGCGACGGCATCGACGAGTCGATCGATGTAATCCCGGCCCCCGTCGGCGCGCTGGTTCGTGCACGCACCGACGGCCTGCTCCCACCGCAGCAGCTCCTGAAAACCGATGTCCCGGGCGCCGGCCCGGGCGGCGTCGAGGCGCACCCCCAGCGCTTCGGCGACCTCGGGCGCACGAAACCCGTCGCCGCGGAGGAAGCGGCCGGGGGCCGGCCAGCAGAGGGCCGCGGCCGTGCTCTCGAGGATCTGGCGGCCGGGGCGGCGGCGCACGCCATCCGTGACGGCGTTGTGATGCAGGTGCGGGTTGGCCTCCGGGTCGTAGGCCGGATCGGCCACCGGCGCAGCGGGCGGCGACCAGCCTGCGTAGGCCAGTGGCGGCTGGCGGGGATCGGCCTCCGTCCAGGGGGTGAGGAGCCGCGGCAGTTCATAGTGCTCTCCGTCGCTCGCCAGACCGGCCTCCGCGGGCGCCTGTCGATTGAACAGCGGTCCGGTCACGAGCGCGCGCAGCAGCGACCGCAGCGACCAACCCGGCGCGATGAAACGGGCTTCCGTCAGATTCTGCAGCACGTACCGCTGCGCGCCGTTGCGCGGAAAGTGATTCGGCAGGGTCAGTCGTTCGCCGAAGATCTGGGCGTAGACGGTGTTCACCACCTGCGCAGCCAGCAGATACGCGAGGCTGGTCGACGCCGTCACGCCCTGGGGCAGGGTCGCGCATGCCTCGGCGCGACACCCGAGGCAGGCCTGCACGGGGACGAGCGCAATCCAGTTCGTCGCGGCGGTCAGGAACGCCGCGCGCTGCGCTTCGCCGAGCCCGGCACCGCGGGGCATGTAGCCGGTCTCGACGGCGCGGTAGAGCGCGCTGCGGTCGCTCGAGCCGGGTTCGACGAGCGACAGTCCCGGAAACGCGGCGCTGCGGGTGCGGTGGCCACGCAGGCTGGCTTCGACGGCGTCGCGCTCCGCGGTGGTCGGCGCGGCCGTATTGGTCGCGAATGGCATGATGGGCGCCTGGGTGCGATGACATCCGGCGCACTGGGTCTTGAGTTGAGTCATGAACGTCGCGCGGGCCGTGCGGGCCGCCGCCGTGTTCGGCATCGGGGCGAGGGCGGGGCTGCGAAAGCCGCACGCCGAGCAGGTTTCGCAGCGGGTGGCGTCCTCCTCGAGGACGAACCGATTGACGCCGCTCGCCCGCGTCGTCCGCACCCCCTCGTGGAGGACCCGCTCGACGTCGCGGATGGTCGGCGCGGTCCCGGTCAGATCGGCGAAGCGCACCTCGTTGCCGGCGGGATCCTCGGGCGCCGTGCCGTCGGCGATGGCCCCGCAGCCGGTCAATGCGCCCCACGGGGGCGGGCCGCCGCCCGCCGAGCGTCCACGGAAGATCTCGTCCACGGTGGCCGCGTTCATGGGGCCCGGGCCCTTGTCCGTGCCCCAGAGCGCGCGCTCGTAGCGTCCCTGGACGGGGAAGTGTCGGGTCCAATGACTGCCGGGGCCGGTCACCGCCTCGAAGCTGTTGTGGCACCCCGCACATTCCAGGCTGCGGTCGAGGAAGCCCTCGTGGAACGTGCGACTCGCGTTCCGGTGTCGTTCGGACGGCGCGGTGGCCGGCTGCAGCGCGACGAGCGGATAAAGGGCCGCGCGAAAGAAGACGGACAGGTCGTCCTCCGCGAAGGCGCTCTCCAGCACGTTGGCCAGGTTGAACGGCCGATCGTACGGGGCGTCGGTGCCGGCGTTGTCCTGCAGATGCCGGGCGAGGTCGCCGGGGGCCGCCTCGGCGTCGGGCAGGGGGGCCTCGTAGCAGGTCTCCACGCCCGGCGCGGCGAACGGGCGGTCGACACCGACGAGGTCGAGCAGAACCTCCGACCAGTGGGCCGCGAACTCCGGCCGCGCCATGAGTGCGTCGACGACGACGGAACGGCCGGCACTGCGCGCCAGATCGGCATAGACGTCGTGCTCGGCGCGGGTCCTCAGTCGGCGACCGAGGACCGCGGGCGTGACCTCGCGGACATAGGCCGACTCGCCGTTGTCACGGACCGGAATCTCCGGCGCGCAGGCGACGGTCGAGAACGTCGCCACGGCGGCGACGCAGAACAGAAGCGGTGTGCGGTTCATGTGCATCTCCGATGGTCAGACGAGCCCGAAAACGCGAGCGCGCAGGTGGGTGAGAATGGTCGACTCCGAGCTGCTGCCCCCGTGGGCCGCGACGCTCAGATCGCTGGGCAGAAACGCATCCGGCGCGAACGGACAGACACCCGCGGCGTAGGCGATGGCCGCCCGCAGATCCTGGGGTCGCATCGCGGGGGCGGCGGCCGCGCCCGTACTGTCCATCACGGCCTGTCCGCGGTCGTCCGTGGCCCCCCAGACGCCGCCGGTCAAAGTTGGCCGGAAGGCCACCGGCCCGCCGAGAACGAACGCGGCGTAGGCTTCGGGCCAGTGGTCGCGCGCGGTCACCGTGGTCGCGTATTCCGGGCTGCCCGCGGCGTCGACCCGCGCACCTTGTGCGTAGGGGGTCCGCCCGAACTCCGTATTGAGCACGATCAGCGTCCGATCGAGGTCGATCGCCGGGCTCGGGCCCGCGAGCAGGGCGGCCAGCTTCGCCGCGAGGTTCGTGACGTTCGCAGCCACCAGCGCGGCGTTGTCCGTGTGTCCGTCGTAGTTGGCGACCTCGGCGGCGCGCTGGCGCACGCCGGTGTCCACCACGCACACGTACCGGGCGTCGCCGCCCGCTGGGCTCAGCAGGTGGGCGGCGAGCTCGAGGCCCCGTCCCGTGCCATCGTCTCGGGAGATGACGGTGGCGGGCATGGGCTCGACGCAAACGAGCGGACGGCCGGGCGACAGGGCCGGCGCGCCGCGCAGGGGCGCGGAGAGGCGTGCCGTGTCCTGCAATCGGGAGACCGCCTGCTGGAATCCGGTCACGCCCGGGGCGCGCAGGCGGTCGGCCGCGGCCACCCGAGCGAAGCGCTCCGCAGAGCGGCGCAGCCAGGCTTCGCGTTCCGGGGTCGTCGCCGCGGCGCGGGCCGCGAGCTCGTCCGCCAGGGAGGCCCCCCCGGCCGTCAGCTTCAAGGGCACGGGCGCGGCGTTGCTGCCGAGGCGGCCCGTGGCGAGGGCGGCGGTGAGGTTGTCGCCGGCCCCCACCTGCGCGTCGGCCCAGACGACGTACGCGTTGGGCCAGCCGCTCCCCCCCGGCACGGCGCCGAAGCGGCGCTCCACCGCAGCCGCGGTGCCGAAACCGCGCGGGTTGCCGAAGTTGAGACCCGTGAGCACCCAGGGGATCGCCAGACCGTGCGACCGCGCGGTGTGCGCCATCACCACGACGCGCGCTCGATTGAAGTAGCCCTGCAGGGGCGCCATGACCCCGCCGAGGCTCAGCGCGCGCCCGGCCGCGTCCGTACCGAAGGGCAGGGCCACCGAGAGCGCCGGGCCGGCGAGATCGGGACAACCGGCGACGCCGACCCGCCGCAGCGCGCTCAGCGGCGCCTGGCCGCCGAACCAGCTCGCGTAGGCGCCCCCGCGGCCAGGTTGCACGATGAACTACTCCCAGGGGGAGACGCCGCCGTACATCATGATTTCGAGGACCTTGTAACCCTCGGGCCGGGCTGCAAATCGGTCGCCGGGGGCGACCTCGCCCCATGCACTGCCGCAGGCCAGCGCCGGGCGTGCGAGCCCGCCGACGGCCAGCGCCGCCGCCCCGCCGAGGGCGGTCTTCAGAAAGCCTCGACGGCTCGGATCGCGTACGTCGTCCATGGTTCACTCCATTCCTTCCGTGGGCCAGCTCGCGACCGGTCGCCGCGTCCGCGACGGCCGACTCCGTGCTCCACTTACGCAGGCGCCGCCGGTCCCTTTTCGGGAGGCGGCACGTTTTCACACGGGCATACTCCGGCCCATGGACACGTCTCCCGCCGCCCTCACCGAGCTTTCGCTCTCCGCCGCGCCCCGCACCGCCTGGATCTTCGGGGCGGGCGCGTCGCGCTGCGCACCCTACAACGTGCCGACGCAGTTCTCGCTGATGGCGCGCTTCTCCACGCAACCCGTCGCCGGTGCGACGCCCGCGCTGCGGCAGCACTTCCGGGACGTGCGCGGGCGGCTGCCCGGGTGGATTGCACAGGTGCAGCCCGGGCGCGTGTGGACGGACTGGCAGGTCTCGCTCGAGGAGGTCTTCTCGCACTACGAGCTCGTCGCGACGCAGCCGCGCCTGCACACGCCGACGCAGGTGGCCGAAGCGCGGCAGGCCCTCGACGACCTGACCTTCGCGCTGCGGGCGGCGACGGCCGTCTTCGGGGGAAACAACGCGCTCAAGTTCCGGCCGTTCGAGCGGCCGGCGGGCACGGCGGCGCCCTACGCCGAGCTGGTCGAGCACCTGCTGACGGATGCCGGCGCGCATCCGCCCCGCAACTACGCCGCGGGGCGACACACCTTCGTGACGATGAACTACGACATCCTGCTCGACCGCTGCCTGCTGCACCTCGACAGCCGCGGCCTGGGCGTGGGGCTCGACTACGGCTTCCCGCTGGACAACGGGCGCGCGCGGCGCGGGGCGGACATGGCCGCCGACGGGGACGCGCACTTCACGCTGCTGCGGGTTCACGGCTCGCTGAACTGGGCCCGGTGTCTGAACTGCGGCGCGGTGTTCTCCACCTGGGCGAAACACGCGCAGACGGGCCCGGGCGAGGTGTGCGCCGTCTGCGAGGCCGAGTCGCTCGCGTCCATCATGGTGCACCCCTCGTACACCCGCGTGTACGACGACCCGGTGATCGCGCGGGTGTGGGCGGGCACGCGGCGAGCGCTGGCGGGCGCAGATCGCTGGGTGATCATCGGTTACAGCCTGCCCGCCGCCGACGTCCACTTCCGCGCGCTCTTGCGGGAGGCCCGCGCGCGCCGCCGGGCGCAGGGGCTCGCGACCGAGGTCGTGCTGGTGGGTCGCCGACCGGCGCCGGAGGAGAATCAGGCCGCGCCGGACGAGTTCGAGCGCGCGGTGTCCGAGTACCGCGCCCTCTTCGCCGACGATCTGCGCGTCTGGGACGCGACGCCCCGCGGCTTCGGCGACTTCGTACGGGCGCTGCGGCCGTGAACCGCACGCTGCCGGCCCCTGGGCGCCCCGTCTCGGGTCTCGAGCGGGTCTGGCTCGCCGCGGAGGCCATCGCGCCGCCGTTCGTGAATCAGTGCGTCCTGACGCTGCCGGCGCCGCTGACCGTCACCGAGGCCGCACTGCGCGCCGCCGTCGCCCGTACCGCCGAGGTCCACCCGGGCGTCTGCGTGCGGCCGGCCGGGCGCCTGCGCGGGCAACGCTGGTCAATCGACGGCCCGCCGCCGCGCGTCGTGCGGGTCGAGGCGCCCCCCTGGGACGCGCGCAGCGAGCGCGACGCGCCGTTCTTGCAGACGCCGCTGACGCCCGGGCGAGGGCCGGTCTGTGAGGTCGTGCTCGTGCAGGGTGGCGGCGGCGGCGCGCACACGCAATACATCGTCATCCGCAGTCACCATGCGGCTCTGGATGGCATGGGCACCCGTCTGTTCATCGAGGATGTGTTGCGCGGTCTCGGCGGCGAGCCCCCCCTGGGGGCCGAGGCCGGGCCGACGTTCGACCTCGATCTGGCGCGGGGCCGCGCGCCCGGGCCGCGACGCGAGCCGCCCACCGACGCCGTCGCGCCGACGGGCCCGGCGACCCGGGGTCTTTCCGGTGGCACCTGGCGCCGCCTGACATTGCCTGCGCTGCCGAGCCCGGTGCTGCCCCGCGTGCTGCGGGCGCTCGAGGCCGTGAGCACACCGGGGCCCCTGCGCGTCGGCCTGCCGGTGGATCTCCGCCGGTACGCGCCGGATCTGCGATCGAGCGCGAACCTGACGGGCATCGCACACTTCGAGCTGCCGCGCCCCGCCCCGACGCTCGACGCGCTGGCGACGCAGATCACGGGGCTGGCCGCGGGGCCGGAAGCAGCGGGACACATCCTGGCCGCCGATGCGCTGCGGCGCACCCCGCTGTGGCTCATGCGATTCGCCGGGCGCCTCGCCGGGGATGCCTTGCAACGTCGGGGGCGCTACCCCGTGTCGATGAGTGTCAGCAACCTGGGGCGCATGGCGCTGCGACTCGGTGGCGTACCGCTCCCCGTGTTCTGGATCCCGCCGGTTTCGCCGGGTCTGCCCCTGTTCGTGAGTCTGACCGGGCACGCCGGGGGGCTCGAGATCGCCGTCGGGGCGCCCGCCGCGCTCGCGGACGCGGGCCGACTCGACCGGCTGTGCGCGGACCTGGCGGCGCGTCTCGCCGACGCCGGGGCCGGCGCCGGCCCGGAAATCAGCGTTTCGTAGCCGCGTCGAGCTTCGCGCAGGTGGCCTTGGCCTGCGTCGCCATGTCGCGCAGGCCGCGGAGCATGCGCTGCACGGAGACGGCGCGCTCCTGCAACGCCGGGCGCCACTGACCGCCGCGCGCCGCGAGCCCCTCGACGACCTCGGCCTGTGCGGCGCGCACCTGATCGGCGTAGGCGCGGTGTTGCACCGTGAAGCTGGCGAGCGCCTCGGCGGCGGCCGTCAGCTTGCCCGGTGCCGGGGGGCTGAGGCTCGCGAGGGCGGCGCGGGTCTCGGGCAGGCGCGCAAGGCAGGCGGAGAGGCCCTGCGCCTCGGCCTCGATGCGGTCGACGGCGGCGGGCACCGCGTCGAGCCCGTGCCGCGCCGCGCGTGTCTCGGGTACGCAGCGTTTCGGCGGCGACGGGCGCAGTGTCTGCGCGTCGAAGCCATAGATGTCGGCCAGGAAGTGTACGCGGTCCGACTCGTCGACCCGTGCGGTGTAATACTCGACATGCACGGGGATGGGCGTGCGGAGGTCCAGCGTCGTCTGAAGCTCGGCCGCCTTCTCGATGGCGCGCTCGTAGTTGTCCGGGTCGTAGGGCTTCAGCAGGGACGCCATCGAGCGCCAGTCGTCGTACAGGGCGTTGAAGCGGCCCTCGTTCCACTGACCGGTGTGGCTCAGCACCGTGCGCGCGAAGTCCCGCGCCTCGTGAACGCGCATGCACCCGTGCGAGAACGCCCGAACGGGGCGGCTGAACAGCGGCTGTGTCGGTGTGTCGTGAATGTAGGTGTCATGCGGGTTGGGAAACAGAAACTTCACGAACCCGAGCGAGTTGCCCGGCCGCGGCAGCTCCCGCACCCACTCGCGGGGCTCACCGGCACGCATCACCTCGTAGCCGTTCGTCTGGTAGTACAGCGGGTTGGCGGCCTGCTGCGGGTCGAGTTCCTGCTCTTTGATCGTCCGTGTGACGTTCCAGTAGGGCGCCACGACCACTCGTTTGATCTCGGCCGACTGCACGGGCGTGGCGTACGCATGGGTCATCGTCGCCGTCTTTTCGTCGCACTTGGTGCCGCGGGGCTTGCCCACGATGACCCGGTGGCGCGCGGCGCGCTTGCCCGCCTGCCAGAATTCGAGGTGGAAGTCCGGAATCAGCACCTGCACGAAAGTGTCGTCGAGGTCCACGCGGCTGCGCCGCACGCGGCCGAGGGCGATCGTCAGCGACTGCAGGCGGGTCGCGACCAGCACGTCGATCGCCTTCCAGAAGGCGGCGTCGGGCTCGCCCGTCACGACGAGCTGCCGCGCGGCCTGGAAGTGTTCGATGGCCGTCCGGGTGGCCGCGTCGTAGGTGCCCGTCGGTTCACCCGTGACGAAGCCTTCCTGCACCAACCGCGCCTGGAGCGCGCGCACGGCGTCGTTCGTGGCGCCGGGTTTGATCGTCCCGCGGTTGGGCACGGCCGAGAACCCGCCCGCCCGCTCGATCGACCGGTAGCGGGCGAGGGCTGCGCGCAGCGGCTTGAACTGCGGGTGCGGGGGCACGGCACCACCGAGCAGCGTGTCCATGCCCTCGGCGTCCCGCACGGCACGCAGGGCCTCGACGATCTGTTGCGAGACATACCCCGCGCGGTCGCGCAGCACGGGGGGCAGTGGCACGCCCGCCGGCACGGTGAACGGCGGCAGCGTGGCCTCGCCCGGCCGCTCGCTCGCGCCGCCGCCATGCTCCGCGACGGCGCCCTCGGCCTCCTCGGCGGGCTCCGACTCGGTGAGCGCCCGGATGGCCAGGCGCTCCGCCGTGGCGGGGTTGCCCAGGCGGCCGTCGCGCAGGTAGGTGACGAGCCCGTCGAAGAGTGCGAGCTCCCAACAGGCGCGGGCCCGCGCGAGGGCGGCCCGCTCGGGGACGTCGAACGACCGGGCGAAGCGGGGCACCGGGCCGTCGGCCGAGAACAGACGGCGCATCAGCGCGGCTTCGTCGGCGGCACCGCCGGGGCGCTCCGTCTCGGCGCGAATCGCGCGGCGCTCGTCCTCGGTCGGCGGGGCGGTGGGGGGCAGCGCCTGCACGGCCGCCCGGGCCGCGTCATAGGCCGCGATGAGGGGCGGGAAACGCTCCGGGCCGTAGCGGGCCGGGTCGAGCCCCTCGGTGGCCGCATCCGCCAACACATCCGCGACGTGTTGGCCGGCGGGGGTCAGCCCCGCGTCCCCGACGAGCCGCGGCAGGCCGTGCCCTTCGGCAAAGACACGCTCGAGCAGCGCGCGTTCGCGCAATGTGACGCACTCGGCGGACGCCGCGACCTCGAACGGACGCTCACCGGGCGCGGGTGCGAGACGGGCCTGCGTCAGGCGTTCGGGCAGCGCGGCGAGCAAAGGCTCGACCCACGCGGGGCCGGCCACCGCAGACGGGACGGGCGCGGGGTCGGGTGCCGGTCCGTGGGCGACCTCGGCCGGGCCGCAAGCGGCGACGGCGAGCACGGCAGTCAGGGAAACGAGCGCGACGGTCGTGATCGCCGAAGGCGCCGCGCGACGGGCTTTCGAAGGGGGGTATGGGCGAAACACGGCGCTCTTTGTACGCGATTCCGCGGCCGCATGCACAGGGGTCGGGGTCGATACTACGCTTCGTCGTTTAGCACTCGAAAACCGTCGTTGGCTCGCTCCCAAGCCCTGAGCTTCTGCCACATGTCGGTTTGCGAGATCCACGCACGTTCAACAGCATTCGAAAGGCGTCGGTTCAGTTCTTCGGGATCACTGGCTGACCGGTTCCCATCCGCAAGGTACACGCCAAGGAGTCCGAGGAGATCGTGTCCGTTGCAGATCTGTTTGTCGTTGGCGGTGGGCAACTCGTTCAGTTCACCCTCGAGGTCGCGCGTAGATGCCAACCGCTGCGCCTGGCTGTAATTGACGACCGCACGAATCACGCGCGGTACGGAAGGCGACCAATCGGGATCGACACACTCTCGATAGTCGGCGAACCGTTCCACACTTCCCTTCCCTGAACCCCGACCTGCCTTGTTGAAGACCAGTTCCTCAATCCGCTCGCGCACTTTCAGCCAACGCAAGCGACCCAATCCCAACCCGTGACGGAAGAGTCTCGAACGTGTCGACTCGTTCCATCGCAACTCGTCGGCCTCGTTCGTCTCGCCCTTGGAGTACCGAACGATCTTCTCGAGCGCCGGCGTTCCAAGCAAAGTCGTCTCGAGATCGTGCCCGTCCGTCAGGACGAGGTCGTCCGCGTCTTCAATCCCCTTCGACCCGGGCAAGCGATCGAAGTCGGCATCGACGACCGCAATGAACCGAGCGTCTGCTTGCGAGCGCGCTTCGACGAGCTTCCTGATGACAGCAGCCCGACCGCCCTGACCATGTTCCCGGACCTTGCAGTCGTTGTGCCGATAGATTTCCCAGAATGCGCGATCGGGCCCCGCCTCAACCAGGAGGGTGACCGTTTTCCTGGCAGCGTTGAAGATCTTCGATTCGACGAGCGGCCCGACCGGCCGGACGCCGAAGTGCCGCTCCACGTTGGTCACGGGGCCTCGCCGAGTCTCACCATGACCGCCACGAGACTCTCGGGAACAATGTAGGGTGAATGCGTCGCCAAGACGAAATCCAGACTCGAAAGCCGCGCGATCGCCGCGACCTCCTCCAGGAAGTCCTGCTGCCACGTCACATGGAGCGACAACTCAGGTTCGTCGATGAGAACCATCGTATTTGGCGCCGCTTCGAAGAGGAGTTCATGCAGGAGAACCATCTCGTGCTGTTCGCCAGAAGAGAGTTGATCGAGCCGAAGATCCCGGGCATCGGCGGTGCGGACTTTGTATCCCGAGTCGACGTTGATACTGACGGTCTTCGGATGAAGCTTCCGATTCAAGCTTTCGAGGAGACGCTCCGCCTTGTCTGCGATCTGCGCGAATGCGGCCAGCTTCTGCTCGCGGTCGCGCAGAATTACATGAAAGGTTCCGCGTTGCTCCTCGGAAAGTTTCGTCTCGTCCGGGTGTGCAGCGGAGTCCTTGAGCAGCCCAATCTTGCGCAAGCGCGACTCGGTCTCCCGTAAGGCCAGGCTCTGCGCCTGCAGGTCGCCGATCGTCGGCGGTTCCTCGACGGCGTCGAAAAGTCGCTTCGGCAGACTGGCGTCCAGTTCAGTTGAAAGCTGACGATACTTCCGATCACTCTCCCGAATGACCGCAGCGAGCTTTTCGCTGAGGTGTTCGACCATCAGCATCGTTCGCTTCTGTTGTGCCTGCGCTCTCTCGTTTCGCTCTTCCGACTCCCGATCGACGAAGAGCCGATCCGTGCGGATGTAGGTGATAGCGGGCAGTGACTGCCGGAAGTCTCGGATCGACTCGGGTTCCGCCCACTCGCGGGCGAAGTCGAAATCCGAGATGAACCTTGTGGCATATCGGCGCACGACTTCAATCGTCGAGGGCGTGTCGCCACGGATACGGTCCCGCCATCGGCCGGACTTCAGGCGTTGAACAAGGCCCAAGGGCACTTGACTGGCCAACAACTGTTCGATGGCAAGTTCGCGACCCCCAGGAAGTTCGAGCGACCCGTTCACCATTTCATGGCCGGGCACGCTCAACGAGTACTTCAGTTCGACCGCAGCCTCCTCGTCGCCATCCGCGCCTCGGCGGTGTAGCCGCAGGGTCCCGCCGTCGTCCGTTTCGAGGACGATTTCGCCAAATGGGATCCGTATCAGGTCACCGTATCGGCCGTCGCGCAATGCACTGAGCAAGTCGAGCGTAATGGTCTTCCCCGACCCGTTTCGACCGAAGAGCACGGTGACCCGCTCTTCGAGCCGAAACGGAATATCAATCGTGGCTGAGCCGGGCCCGAACGGCGTCCGAATCGTGAGGCGTTTCAAACGGAGCGGCGCGGACACGGCGGAACCTGGGCTGTGGGGGATGAGGCGTTGGGTACCATGACGTCGGCGCAACTCGCTACAACTGCCTCCCCCCTCACGCGTCGAGGTGCGGTGCGAGCGTCGCCGCCATCCACTCCGTGACGGCCCGCACGTGGCGCGGCACGCCCCGGCCGCCGACGAAAACGAGGGAGACCGGCATCGGCGCGCAGGTGAAGGCCGGCAGCACCTCGACGAGCGTCCCGGCGGCGAGGTGCGCCGCGAGGCCGAGGCGCGGGGCCTGAATGAGGCCGAGCCCGGCCAGACACGCCGCCTGATACGAGTCCGTACTGTTGACGGTGACGCGCGCCCGCATCGGGTGTTCGCGCCAGCTTTCACCGTCGTGATACTCGAACGACGGCGGCTCGGCCCCGAACCGCAGCGCGTAGTCGACGAGGAAGTGCCCGTCGAGGTCCGCGATGCACCGCGGCGTGCCCTGGGCGGCCAGGTAGCCCGGGCTCGCACAGTTGAGCATGCCGAGGCTCCCGATTCGCCGGGCGACGAGACCGGAGTCGGCGAGACGCCCGACGCGCAGCACGCAGTCGAAGCCCTCCCGAACGAGATCCACCCGGCGGTCCGTCGAGCTGAGCTGGAGCTCGAGCCCGGGGTGCGCGTCGAGCAGCGCCGGCAGGGCCGGGATGAGCACCGAGCGCGCGAGCGCCTGCGGGACGTCCGCCCGGACCCGCCCGCGGACCTGCGCGGCGGGGGTGTACGTCGCGGCGAGTTCGTCGGCGGCAAAGAGCAGCGCCCGCGCGCGTTCGAGAAAGTCCTCCCCGTCGGACGTCAGGCGCACGGCCCGCGTCGAGCGATGGAAGAGGCGGGTGCCGAGCGTCTCTTCGAGGCCGGAGAGGCGGGCGGAGACGCGGGTCTTCGACAGACCGAGGCGCTCCCCCGCCTGGGTGAAGCTGCCGCGATCGGCGACTTCGAGGAAGACCCGCAGCGCGTCGAGGTCGAAGGACATTGTCCCGAAATACGAAACAATGTTTCCAGATTCAAGCGATTCCCGAGCGGGTCGACGCGGGGCATGCTGCGTTCACCCACGGGCCGACGGCCCCCCACCCCCGGAGCAGACCATGAGCACCCAGCCCCGCATCGTCCTCGTCACCGGCGGCAGCCGCGGCCTCGGCCGCAACGCCGCACTTCACCTCGCCCGCGGCGGAGACGACGTCATCGTCACTTACCGCCACAACGAAGCCGACGCGCAGTCCCTCTGCGCCGAGGTCGCCGCGCTCGGTCGCACCGCCGTTGCGCTGCGCCTCGACGTCGGCGACGCCGGCGCCGTCCCCGGTTTCGTCGCGCAGGTCGAGGACGTGCTCGCCCGGCGCTTCGGCGGCGCGCGCCTGTACGCCCTCGTCAACAACGCCGGCGTCGGCACCTACGCGCCCTTCGCCCAGACGAGCCCGGCGCAGCTCGACGAGATGTTCGCCATCCACGTCAAGGGGCCGTTCCTGCTGACGCAGGCGCTCTTGCCGCTCATCGCCGACGGCGGACGCATTCTCAACATCTCCAGCGGCCTCGCGCGCTTCTCCATGGCCGGCTTCTCGGCCTACGCCATGATGAAGGGCGCCCTGGAAGTCATGACCCGGTACCTGGCCGTCGAACTCGGCGCGCGCCGCATCGCGGTCAACACACTCGCCCCCGGGGCCATCGAGACCGACTTCGGCGGGGGCATGGTGCGCGACAATGCCGCCGTGAATCAGATGATCGCCGGACAGACCCCCCTCGGCCGCGTCGGCCTGCCCGATGACATCGGCGGCGCCATCACCATGCTGCTCGACGAACGCAGCGGCTGGATCAACGGCCAGCGGATCGAGGCCTCGGGTGGCATCCACGTCTGAGCGGGGTCGAAGTGCCTCGCTGGCGGCAGACCATTGCGCCGACCGGCGCGAAGCCGACACGCCGCCGCCGCGACGAAACCAGTCGAGCATCTGAAGGACCATGTCTTCCGCGGTTGCGACCCAGATCGTGTGCGACGGCGACGGACCGACGGCGACCGTAACGCGTCGGTCCATCTCGGATGCGGAGTACGGATCGCGACGCAAGACGAATACATCCACCTTGAACGCGGTCGCGAGGTGTATGACGTTGAAACTCGATCGCCGCCGAATGGCGTCCCGGATCGCGTCCTCGTCGGCGTAGAAGCCGTCACCGAGGGCAGCGACGAGCGGCGCGGCATGGGCGATGTCGAGATCCGCGACCATGTCCGAGTTCAGTGTGGCACGCGGCAAACCGAGCAATGAACTCGCCACGGAGCCGCCGACGAGGTATCGCACCCCCAACCCGTCGAGGAGGCGGGCCACGAGGAGCGAGACGGCCAACGGCTCGGCGAGGGGTGTCGCCGCGCCGTCCGCTTCAGTACCCATGGATGTCCGGGTCCCACCCGAAGACGCGCACCATGAGCGCCCGCGGCAGGCGCAGCGCGGCCAGGCGGAGTTTCATCTCGGTCTCCGGGATGTCCCCGTATTGTGCCCTGATCCGCGCCCGTGCGAGTTGCTCGACGGCGCGGCACGCCTCGCCGAGGCGGCGCGCCTTCTCGGCGGGCGTCATCCGCCGACCCGGATGCTCGCCGTCGCGCCGACGCCAGACCATTGCGACGACCGGCGCCTTCGCGCATCAATGCACCGCATGAAGCTCTACACCTCCGACCTCTCCCCCTTCGCCCGCAAGTGTCGCATCGTCGCCGCCGAGCTCGGGCTGAGCGATCGCGTCGAGCTCGTCCCGCAGAGCGTCAGCCCGGTCACGCCCGATGCCGGCTATCTGCGCGCCAATCCGCTCGGCAAGCTCCCTGCGCTGATCACCGACGAGGGCCACACCGTCTTCGATTCGCACGTCATCTGCGAGTACCTGTGCAGCCTCGCGGGGGACACCCGTCTCGTGCCGACGGGCGCGTCGCGCTTCGACGTGCTGACGCGGCAGGCCCTGGCGAGCGGCATGACGGACGCCGTCATCCTGGTGCGGTACGAGACCGCGCTGCGACCCGAATCGCTGCGCTGGTCGGACTGGACGGCCGGCCAGTGGCGGAAGTTCGACGAGGGGCTCGGCTGGTTCGAGGCGCACGCCGGCGTGCTCGACGGGCCGCTCGATCTCGCGCAGATCGCGTTGGCCTGCGGGCTCGGCTACACCGACGTGCGGTTCCCCGACCGCGGTTGGCGCGCCGGTGCACCGCGCATCGCCGCCTGGTATGCGCAGATCGAGACGCTGCCGGCGTTTCAGGCCACGCGGCCGAAAACCTGAGCGCCCTTCGGGCTACTTGCCCTCGATGACGATGGGCCCGTCGCCGTTGGCCGGGCCTTCACCGTCGGTCGAGCCATCGTCGGTGGGGGCCGCGGTCGGCGGGGCCGTCGCACCGCCGGTTTCGGCCTCGCAGGTCTCGTTGGCCACCGCCGGCCGCACGAGGTCGACCACGGTACAGCTCTCCGGTTTGGCGCAGCTCGCTTCGGCTGCGGGGACGGCCACGGCGCCGACCTCCAGCGTCGCGGTGCCGGCGATCACCGAGAGGTCGACCCAAAAGGTCTCGCCGTCCACACCGTTCAGGCTCAGCGCCTCGCCCGTCGCCTCGGAGCGCGGGGTCTCGAGGCAGGCCGTGCCGTCGGCGCCGGCGGGCAGCCAGTTGTAGAAACTGCGGTCCCGGCCGGACAGCGCGACCGTCGTCTCGGGTTCGGGACGACCGCAGGGATCCGTCACGCGCACCTGAACACACCCCTTGCCCTTCAGCGGGAACCCGAGGCCGAAGATGCCGCTCTTGATGGCCCCGCGGCACAGGTGCGGCGTGATGAGCTGGACCTTTTCGCGTTCGTCCTCCGCGCCCGGCGCGGGTTCGGGCCCCAAGGCGATCTCTTTGACGGGGGGGTCGCCCCGGCGGATGTCGCCGAGCTCGTCGGCGCGGTAGGCCACCTGATGAAACTGCCCGGTGGAGTCGAACCCGCCCGCCGACACGAACCCGCTGCCGATGGGCGTCCACTGACCCGTCGCCGGGGTAATCTCGTAGGTGACGAAGTCGATCGTGTCGTTGCCCTCGGCCGTGTCCTGCAGTTCGTCGTAACTGTCGGCTTCGATGGGGAAACAGAGCACACCCTCCTGCCCGCCGGGGTCGAGGATGGGGGCGCCCGTCTGGTCGCGATAGTCGCCCTCGCTGACCCCGAGCATGAGCAGCGTCTGCCCCGCCGGGTCGAAGAACTCGCCGGGCATGGCCGCGAGGTTGCTCTGCCCGCTGATGCCGCCGACCCATCCCCGGGCGAGGACGCCCGGTGTGGCCGCATCCGTGCTGGTGCCCGACTCGGTGCTGCAGGTCTCTTTGCCGCAGATGAGCTCGTCGAGCTCGGCGAGGCGCACGTCGAGCGTGACCGACGCGCGCGGCAACGGCAGGCGGAACGTGCGGATGTTGCGGGAGAAACTCTCCTTCTCCCAGGTGACGACGACGCGGTCGCAGCCCGTGCGGGGCAGCGCGAGGCCGTAGAGACCGTCGGCGCCCGTCTGACCGCGCACCTCCGTCGAGCCGCAGCGGCCGATGACCACGACGTCCGGCAGCGTGCCGCCGGGGCCGGTCACCACGCCCGTCAGGCCGAGCGTCTCACCGTAGAGGTCCTTCTCGGTGGATTCGCACGCGGCCACGACCGCCAGCAGCGCCGGGAGGGACAGCGTGACGAGACGCCGAGCGGTTCGAGCGGTTCGAGCGAAACAACGCATGCAGCCTCCAGGTCGCACAAGACGCAGGCAAGCCGGGCACGGGGCCCGGGTCGCGGGATGATAGCGCCGTTTGGGGCGGCGCGACACGCGCGTTGACGCCGCGCCGTTCGTGCGCATGGTCCCGTCTCCCCGGCAACCTCCGGATGCCCCCGTCGCCCCCCGTCGAACGGCCGAAAGGGCCCCCCCATGCTCCGCCTCGTGTTCGCGGCCCTGCTCTGGCTGCTTCTTCTCGTGCCCGTGGCCGCCCGCTTCGCCCTGTTCGCCCTGCGCCGCCGGCCGAAGGTGATCGAGGTCGTGCTCGAGGGGCACCACCCCCTGCGCCCGGAGCCCCGCTCGCCGTTCGGCCTCTCGCGCAGTCGCGGAAATGCCCTGGCGCGCCGCCCCCTGGCCAACGCGCTGCGCGAGGTCGGGCGCGATCCCTCCGTCGAGGCGGTCTGGGTGCGCATCGGCCACCTCACCGGCGGGTTCGGCGAGCTCCACGCGCTGCGGGAGGCCCTGCGCAGGGTACGCGCGGCGGGCAAGCGCGTCGTCGCGTCGCTTTCGCACGCGGACACGCGGGCCCTCTACGTCGCCAGCGCCGCGGACGAGATCATCGTCTCGCCCCACCTGCCCGTGGACGCGCGCGGGCTGGCGCTGGAGCTGACGTTTTTCGGCGAGGGCCTGGAGAAGGCCGGCCTCGGTCTCGACGTGGTCACCGCCGGGGCGTTCAAGTCGGCGATGGAGCCCTTCACGCGGCGTGGCCCGAGCGAGGCGAGCGCCGAGGCCCTCGACGGGCTCTTGACCGGGCTCTACGACGAGGTCGTCACGGCACTGGCCACCCGCCCGGGCGCGCCCCGGGACGAAGCGGAGGTCCGCCGCGCGCTCGACGCCGGTCCGCACCTGCCCGAGGCCGCCCGAACCGCAGGTCTCGTCGACCACCTTCTTGAAGAAGAAGCCGTGCCCGAGCACCTCGGGTGTCCCGAGAAGGGCCGCACCCTGCGCCTGCGTCTGGAAGACTACCCCGGCCCGGCCCGACCGTGGCCGCGCTGGCGTCTGAAGCGCCCGCGCCTCGCGCTGATTGAAGTGCATGGCACCATCACCGATGGCCCGGTGGACGACGCCGAGCCGACGCCCGGGGCCAACGCCGCCGCCGTCTGCGAGGCCCTCGACCGGGCGCGCCGCAACAAGCGCATCCAGGGCGTCCTCCTGCACGTCGACAGCCGGGGTGGCAGCGCGACGGCGAGCGAGCGCATGTGGCGGGCCGTCCGCCGCCTCGCCGCGGAGAAACCCGTCATCGCCAGCATGGGCGACTACGCCGCCAGTGGGGGGTACTACGTCGCGAGCGCCGCCCACGGCATCGTCGCCGCCCCGGGCACGCTCACGGGCAGCATCGGGGTCATCGCCGCCAAGCCCGTGGCCGAGGGGTTGTTCGCGAAGCTCGGCATCGCGCACGCCCGCTTCGAACGCGGGCCGCAGAGCACCATGTACAGCCCGGCCCGACGCTTCACCGAGGCGCAGCGCGGGGCCGTCGAGCGCAGCATCCGGCACTTCTACGCGCTGTTCCTGCGGCGCGTGGGTGAGGGGCGCGCGCGTTCGCCCGAGAGCGTGCAGCCCGTCGCCGAGGGTCGCGTCTGGACGGGTGCGCAGGCGCTCGCGCACGGCCTCGTCGACCGCGTGGGCGACGAGCAGGT
Source organism: Myxococcota bacterium (assembly GCA_023150895.1). Classification (GTDB taxonomy): domain Bacteria; phylum Myxococcota_A; class Bradymonadia; order UBA7976; family UBA1532; genus CAINDO01. The sequence continues at coordinate 23,919 of JAKLJY010000014.1, forward strand.
GGCCATCGACTGGCTGGCGGAGCGGGCCGGCGTGCCGCTGGACAAGAGCTGGCTCGTGCTGCTGCAACCCCGCGTCCGGTGGATGCGACGCCTGTTGCCCGCGCTGCCCGGTCGGGCCGGCGCGCTCGCGACGGTCTTGCCCGAGCTCGCCGACCTCGCCGAACTCGCGACGCTCGCCCGCGCCGGCGACACCCCCCTGGCGATCTCCCCCGTCAAGCTGTCACCCTGAGCGGACGCCCACGTCGGACGCCCGCCCCCGGGTGCTGTTGCCGCGCCATGATCGCCCGCCACCGCCCGTTTCGCCGTGCCGCGCCCGGCCTCGTGATCGCCCTCGCCGCCTGCGGGGGGGGAGAGACGGCTTCCCCCGCGCCGGACGCGCGGCAAGACGCCGAGCAGGACGCCCGGCCTCCCGACGGCGCCCCCCCCGCTCCGGTCGGCGGCGACGCGCGGGCCCCGATGCTCGACGGGCGCGTGCCCCCCGACGCCGGCGATCTCGGCACCGCGGGGGGCGATGGCGCGCGGCCTCCGCACGATGGGCACATCGGCCCGGACACGGCCCCCCGTCCCGACGCCGAATCCGACGCCGCGCCCGACACGGGCTTCGGCGGCGGCGACGCCCGCGTCCCGTTGCCCGACGGTCACACACCGTCCGACGCCCGATCCGGTGAGATGGGGGCGGGCGGTGCGCCGGTCGGCGACGCCCGGCCGGGACCCGACGACGCCCGGCCGGACGCCGGCGACGCTGGCCCGAGGGCCGACGGCGGCCCGGGCCCCGACGGGGGCGACCCGGCGCCCGATGCGAGCGGTGTGTGCGAACCCCGCGCCGAGGTCTGCAACGGGCGCGACGACAACTGCGACGGTCGCATCGACGAGCGCCTGAACTGCGACCCCGCACCGAGTTGCCGCGCGCTCAAGACGGCCGATTCGTTTGCGCCGAGCGACGTGTACCCCATCGTCGGCGACGCCCCGGATACCCTCGTCGACGTCTATTGCGACATGGAAACGGACGGCGGCGGGTGGACGCTCGTCGGCGCGTCCGAGCGACAGCCCCTCGACGACGTCGGCGTGCCCTACTACCCCGATCTCGTGGATCTCGACCCGGCCGGCCCCAACCCGGGCCTTTGGGCGGGCCTCGCCACGCGGTTTCCCGCGTGGGACCTGCGCTTCGCGTGCCGGGACCGCCTCGCGCCGGCGACGGCGCCGTTCACCGTCGACGTCAGCTTCTATGGCACCGACTGGTACGGCGAAATCGCCGGGGGCGGGCCGCGGGACGCGGATACGTGCTTTCTCGACGGCAACGTGCCCCGCGAGGACCGTGAACCGCCGGCGCGGCGCAACAATCTGACGGGCGAGTTGCTGCCGCGCGGGACGCCGTTCGCGGGCGGCGTCCTCGAAGGCGAAGACACCTGCGACGACGAAGGCGACTTCGCGGTCGACTTCAACGACCGCGGCATGGACGGCAACCCCGCCGACGGCACCGAGTGGGGCGAGGACGACTTCGTCGGCCGCTGCGGTCGCGACGGCGTGCTCGACGGGCAGTGGTTCGTTTTCGCCCGCGAACGCACGCTCCGCGAGACCGCACCGCTTCGGGTGGACGCCCGGGTCGCGGTCATCGGCAACCCGGCCCTGGCGGCCGGCCTGCAGGCGTCGCTCATTCGGGCGGAGGGCCTGCCGGGCGGACCCGAGGCCGCCGACCGACTCGTCGAGGGTCAGTACGACGTCGTCGTACTCAGCCGCGTGCTCAGTGGGGGGGTCGAGGTCACGCCGCACCTCGTCGACACGCTCGATCGTTTCGTCCGGCAGGGCGGTGGGCTGGTCACCGAGCTCGACGGCGCGCTGCCGTTTCTCGACGGCTTCGCCCCGGGTTTCCCCCCGCCGCCGGGCGCGCCCGCCCCCGCCGGCTGGTTCAACGCGCAGATGACGGGCACCGCTCGCCTCGGCCCGGGCACGCCCGTCAGCCCGCTCGACCCCATCGACTTCCTGTTCCGGGGCATTCAGGGGGCCCTGCGCGATCCGGACGGCACGGAGGTCTTCTTCGGCATGGCCCCGCCCGCGGACGACGCGTTCGACCTGCGGGTCGCCGCCAACGCCCCGGGCGGGCCGCCGTTGATTCCGCAGTTCGGCAACGCGCCGGCCGTGTTGCGCGGCAACCACTGCGGGCACGCGGTCATCTTCGCCAACTTCGACTGGGGCGACGCGCTCGGCAACCCGCTCTCGCTGGTCCGCGACTTCGCCGCGAACCTCGTCGACGAGGCGTCTTTCCTGCCGCCGTTCGACGTGCCGTACACCTGTCCCGCGTACCTGCCCGTGCCCGAGGCCGGGCGTACCGAGGTCCTGGTCTGCGGGGCGGCCGGCACCGATCCGGCGGCCCTGCTGCCTGCACACTTCGGCCTGCGCCGCGTGGAGGGCTGCACGCCCGGCCCGCAGACGGCAGTGCTCTTCGTCACCGCGCGCGCGGACGTCGCCGCGCTCGACGGGCCGGCGCTGAGGGCCTGGCTCTCGGCCGGGGGCCGCATCGTCACGGCCGGTGGCCGCGGCCGGGTCGTGCACGATCTCGTCTTCGAGACCGACAGCCCCGCGGGGGCGCGCACGGGCGAGTGCGGCGGCGACGCCCTGCCGGCGTGGCGGTACGAACCCGGCGGACGCTTCTGGGCCTCGGTCCCGTGGGCGGCGCCCGACCGCGTGGGCTGTGGCGAGGATCTCGCCGGCGTCGCAGGGCTCGTCCCCCTCGGCGGCTGGAACCCGCAGACCGTTTCGCTGGCCTATCGGGATCTCGGGGAAGGCCGGCTCTACGCTCTGGAGACGGACTTCACCGAGGCCTTTGCGGGCTTGTCTCGCAAGGGGCGGGACCTCGTGCGTTTCCTGGCCCTGGGACGACCGGAGGGCATCTCGTTCAGCGGCGTCCGGATCGGCGTGCCCGAGGACGAGCTGCTCGACGGTGGCTTCACCCCCTGCCTCGTCACGACCTACGGCAGTTTCGAGCCCATCGAGGCGCTGCGCGCGCAGTGCGACGGCGACGTGCTCGTTCTCGGCTGCCGGCCTGCCGGCGAGACGGATCTGCAGGTCGCGGCGATGGGCACGCGCGATGAGGTCTTCACCGAAGTCGGGGGCGCCTTCGATGCCGCCCACCCGCACAACGGCGTGCTCTGGTACCTCGACCCGATGAGCGGGTGGGGCTTCGCACCGCTGAACGCGGGGGGGGTCGACCGATTTCCGTGCGACGTGCTCGACCCGCGTGCGCCGGACCGCCTGTGCTGGCAGGCGACGGCGGGGGAGCTCAACCCCGGCTACCGTTGCGGCGCGGACGTGGCCTTCGACGCGACGTTCGAGCGCGTGATCTACATGCGGGACGGGCGGCTCTGACGCGCGCCGGGGCAGACGCTCACCGGCCGTTTGCGAGGGCGAGCTGCCGCCGCAGGGCCCCGAGGGTGGGGTCCCCGGGCGCGATCGCGAGACCGGCGTCGAGCGTGGCGAGGGCCGCTTTCGTCTGCCCGAGCGCGGCCTGCACCTTGGCGAGCTCGAGGCGCGCCGTCGGGTTGCGCGGCTCGGCGGCCACCCAGGCCAGGAAGTCCTCCCCCGCCCCCGCGAGGTCGCGGCTCGCGGCGCGGACCTGCCCGCGCAGGAACCGCGCCGGGCCGAACGTCGGGTCGAGTGTCACTGCGGCGTCGAGGGGGGCCCGCGCGTCGGCGAGCTTGCTTTGCGACGCCGCCAGCATGCCGAGCCCGAAAAGGGGCTGCGGGCTGAGAGGATCGCGCCGCGCCGCCTCGGAGAGCGCCGCTTCGGCCGCCGGAAACTGCCGCGCCGACAGCAGCGCGAAGCCGCGGTTCTGCGGGGTGATCGCCTCGGCCGGTGCCAGCCGCTCGGCCTCGTCGAACGCCGCCATCGCCTCGGTCATGCGCTGTTGCCGTACGAGCGTGTTCGCCAGGTTGCCCCAGGCCACGCGATAGTCGGGCCGCGCGGCGATCGACGCCCGCAGCGTCGCCTCGGCGCCCTGAAGGTCCCCCATCGCCTCCAGGTTCTGCGCCTGATCCTGCCGCAACACGGCGTTCTTCGGATCGAGCCGGACGGCCGTCGCATAGGCCTCCGCCGCGCCCTCGCGATGTCCCTGCGCCTCGCGGATGCGGGCGAGCGCGTGCCAGGCGTCGGGCCGGTCCCGCACCGTGACGAGCGCGCCTTCGAGCAGTTCCGACGCGAGCGGCAGATGCGCCGCGTCGCCCTGGAAACGCCAGATGTCGTGGTGCGCCAGCCCGAGTCGGACCGCCGCCTGACGGTCCCCGAGCGACGCCGATCGTTTGGCCGCCAGCGCATCGACGAGGTCGGTTGTCTTCGGGGGCGTCTTCGGGGGCGTCTTCGGGCGTGACTTCGACGCGCCTTCGCCGCCCGGCGTTCGGCGAATCCAGTGGTCGGTGAACGTGACGTGCGGGATGTCCGTGGTGCCGCCCTTGCGCATGTGGCAAGGCCAGCACTCGGCGTCCGGGGCCTTGGCATGTGCATCGCCGCACTGCGCCACGGTATGGCACGACAGACACGCGGCCCGCAGCGAGGCCGGCGTCGCCGGTTTGTGCGGATTGTGGCACGTCGTGCACGTCAGGCGCCCGTCGCTCTTCTGCCAGCACGGGCTCTGCAGCATGCGATCCCCGTGACTCGCGATGCTGAACGCTTCGCCCCGGGGGCCCGCCGGCACGAAGATCGAGAGATGGTCGGCGAGCGGCTGCGTGAGGTCGTACGCGTCCCAGCGCCGGCCGGCGAGCAGCTGCCGGGCATCGCCCTGCAGATGGCACTGCTCACAGACCTCGAGCTGCCGCGCCGGCGGAAAACGCCCGGGGTTCAGGATGCTCGGATCGGCCTGCCCGGCCGGCGGCCCTTTGCCGTCGAGCCGAAGTGCCGCGTGCGCCCGCCCGTCCCCGTGGCAGCGATCGCAGGAAATGCTCAGCGCCAGCGGCAGTCGGTAGCCGGCGAGCGTCCCGTCGATCACCGGTGTGAGGTCGTTGTGGCAGAAGAGACACTCCGGCTTGACCGTGCGGCCGAACCGGAAGTGCCCGCGGCCTTCGTACCCGGGGCTCATGTCCCAGATCTTGCGGCGGGCGTAGAACGTCAGCGGCAGCTCGACGACCTCGCCCTCGACGAGCCCCATGTACGAGCGCGTGTGATTGCCCGAGCCGATGACCCACAGGGCCTCGACCCGCCGGGCGCCCGGCCGGCCGGGCATGGTCTCCTCCTGCCACCACCGGCCCTCGGCATCGATGTACGCGCGATAGACCGCCCCGGTCACCGGGTGAACGACGCGGGCCTTCTCGGGGCGGAAGTCTTCGATAGGGGGGTACTGATTGGGCAGGAAGAGCGCGCGCCCCATGCCCGTCTGCGCGTAGTGATCGGCCTCGTCCGGGTGACACTCGACGCAGGCCTCGACGGGGTTCGGCGCGACGAGCAGCGCGTCCGGGGGGCGCGTCGAGAGGGTGTAGGTCGGGCCCGCGGCGCCCGAGACCGGCGCGCCCGTCGGGATGCCCGGAGGCGGGCCGGCGCGCAAGGCGTCCGCGGCGGGCAGGGGGCCCACTTCGGGGCGGCGGGGTCCCGCGCCGGCGGCCCGCGTCGGGGCAGACGACGCGGACACGCTCGCCGGGGCGGCGGGGGAAGCGCTCGCCACGGCCGGGGCAGACGGCGATTCGGCGGCGGAAGCGGGGGCCACCGACGCGGGACCTGCGACCCCGGGCGGGGCCGGGGGCGGCGAACAGCCGACGGTGGCGGAAACGGACACGAGCGCGAGTGCCCCGGCAAGGAGGCACGACGCGCCGGGCCGACGCCGACCGGGCCGGAAGAGGGGCGAGGAGGGTGTGCGCACGGCCGGAGACGTTAACACAGCCGGGCGTGGCGTCGGGGTGGCCGCGCGAAGGGCCGGCGAGGCCGGCGAGGCCGGATCGTGCAAGACCGGTGGGCCCCAAAGCCCCCTGGATCGGCGGATGCTCGGGTGGTCCGGGGGAACCGTGACCGAGCCTTTCGAACAGGACGGCGCACCCGCGCCGTGGGGAGACCTGAACGAAAGTTCCAGGGGGCATTGCGGACCACCGGTCCACACACTCCCTTAGTGCGGCCGCCCCCACCGGTTCTTACGAGAAACGACGAAAAAAAAGTACTCTGCGCGCCGTGCACCCCAAGGCGACCCCCGAAGACCCCCGCCCTGCGGCCCGCGCCGCAGAGACCGACCGCCTGATCGCCCTGCGGCAGGCCCTCGACACGTTTGCCCGCGAGCGCGACTGGCGGCAGTTCCACAGCCCGCGCAACCTGGCCGCGTGCCTCTCCGTCGAGGCCGGCGAGCTGCTCGAGCTCTACATGTGGACGCGCGACGGCGACGGCCCGCACCCGCCCGGGGCCGGCCCCCCGGAACCCGGCCGGGTGCGCGAGGAGGTCGGCGACGTGCTGCTCTCGCTGTTGAACTTCTGCATCGTCGCGGGCGTCGATCCCCTGGCCGCCGCCGAGGAGAAACTCGCGGCGCTCTCCCTGAAATATCCGGTGGCGCTCGCCCGGGGCTCGGCGGTCAAATCGCCGGGACTCACGGCAACGCCGCCGGTCGACGTCCCCGATCCCGAGGAGCCCGCATGAACCGTCGCCGTCTCGCCGCCCTGTCGACCGCCTCGCTGCTCGCCGCCGCCTGCACGCCGGGCGGGGACGCCCTGGAGGAGACCCCTGCCCCCCCGTACGCCGAGCTCGCCCGCGTCGACCTGACCGACAGCCCGAAGAACGAGGTGCTCGCCAACTTCTACTGCCGCGATCTCGTCAGCTCGCTCGTCTGCGACTTCGTGTTCGACGATCCCCCGCCCGAGAAGTCGACGCTGAAGTTCTCGTTCGAAACGGTCTTCGAGCTCGGCAACCCCAACTCGTTCTCCGTGCCGATGGTGGAGCTTCTGCTGGCGTTCAAGGTCTTCGAGGGGCAGCGGCAGAGCGAACTCGCGGCCCTGTGCGTCTCGTTCTGCGATCCGGCCGCCGAGGACTGCGAAGCGAAGAAGCCCGAAGAGGCCTGTCAGCCGCCGGACAAGACGGTGCGCAGCCTCGAGGACTTCGTGCCGACGGTGGACGACCTCGTCCGCGTGGCGAAGCAGGCCGTCGATGGCACGCTCGACGAGAACCTCTCGTTCCGGGTCATCCCCGGGCGGTCGTTCTTGCGATGCCGCCCGGTCGGGACGACGTGCGAGCCCTGCGAAGCGAGCGCGCTCTCCCCGGACGCCGGCGTCGACGAGTCGCCCGACGAGACCGGGCCGGGCGCGCCCGAGACCATCTGCTGCGGCGACGAGCCGGCCGTGACGCTGGCCGCCGGGTGCACCCTCGCCGAGAACGACGCGGGCGAGTTCTGCGAGCTGTGCGACGGACAAGTCGAGTCGCGCGTCCGATTCGACCTCGGCGTGGACGCCATCACGAACATCCTGGCCGAAGTGGCGGCCGACGCCGTCGACGCGCTCTCCGAGGGCGAACTGCCGAGCTTCGACATCCCCTACTCCGTCGAGGGCACGCTGTTCTTCGACGTCCCCGTCCTCGGCCGGTTCGCCATCGGTTTCGGGCCGTTCTCCTCCACCTGGTCGCTGGATTGAGGTCTTTCATGCGCGGTCGCCGTCGTCCCTCGTCTCTCCTCGCCCCGCGCGGTGCGTCCGCGCTGGTCTTCGCCGCGCTGGCGCTCGCCTTGGCCGCCTGCGGCGGGGACGACGCCGGCAGTGGCGGACAGGTCACCGGGGGCACCTCCGCGGGGGGCGGTTCGTCCGGCGGCGGGGGGTCGTCGCCCGACGCCGGCAGCGGCGGACAGGTCACCGGCGGCACGCCCGCGACGGATCTCGGCCCGATCCCGGATGCGACGCCCCCGGACGCCGGCCCGCCGTCGCTCTGCCACCCCGCGCCCGCCGGTGGCGCGACGTTCACGGACGCCTCGGAGGGCTTCGGCCTGCGCGGTCCCGGCGCGCCCGAGGCCGGCATCGAAGGCGGACGCCTCTCGGCCGGTGACCTCGATCACGACGGGTACCCGGATCTCATCGTGCACAAGGGCGGCGCGAACACACCGGTCGATCCGGCGCTGCCCTTGCCCTATGCCGTGCTGATGAATCGTCCCGGCGCCGAGGGCGCACGTCGGTTCGAGGACCACACGCAGGCCTCGGGGTACGCCACGTCCCTCCTCGACCGCCCCGACCGCGTGGCGCACTTCGCCCTGTTCGGCGACGTGGACAACGACGGCGACACCGACATCCTGAGCGCCGTCTACACGGACGCTTCGGGGGACACCGGGCAACGCGCCGCGGTGTTGCTCAACGACGGGACGGCGACGTTCACGCACGCCCGCCCGAGCGACCTGCAGCCCGGTCGCGCCAACCCGCCCGCCACCACGAGCGCCACGCTGCTCGACTTCGACCGCGACGGCTTCCTCGACATCTGGATGGGCCATGGGTACGGCGAGTTCGGCAACCTCGGCGAGACGCAGCAGGACCGCCTCTACAAGGGCCGCGGGGACGGCAAGTTCGACGACGTGACCGAGGCCGCGGGGCTCGAGACGCGCTCGCCGCTCAGCGGGGGCGGCCTGGACTTCGAGGCCCTCAACGCCGGCCTCGCCCACAAACCGACCTACGGCGTGGGCGCCTGCGACCTCGACGGCGACGGCGATCAGGACCTCCTCTCGGTGAGCTACGGCCGCCAGATGAACATGCTGTGGGTCAACCGCAACGCCCGTTTCGAGAACCAGTCCATGCCGAGCGGGTTCGCCGCCGACGACAACCAGGACTTCTCGGACAACCAGTTCTACCGCTGCCACTGCCGCCTGACGGGCGACTGCGAGGCCCCCGCCCCCGGCATTCAGTGCAGTCAGGACCTCTGGAACACGGGCGTCGACGACCAGCCCTTCCGACTCAGCGGCAACACGTTCTCGGTCACCTGCGCGGATGTCGACGACGACGGCCGCCCGGACGTCCTGACGGGCGCCATCAAACACTGGCACATCGGCGACTCGAGCGACGCGAGCACGCTGCTGCACAACGCGAGCGAGGCCGATCGCGTACGCCTCGAGCGCCGCCCCAACGCCGAGCTCGGCCTGCAGCGCGACTGGCCCATCCCCGACTGGAACGAGGGCGACATCTTCTCGGCGATCTTCGACTTCGACCTCGACGGCCGCAAAGACGTGTACTGGGGTTCGACGGACTACCCGGCCACGCGGGCGTTCCTCTACCGGCAGTTGCCGGACGGCACGTTCGAGGAGGTCGGCGAGACGGTCGGGCTCGCGCACGAGCGCGCGGCGGGCCTCGCCCTGGCGGACGTCGACCGGGACGGCGATCTGGACGTTTTCGTGGGCAGCAGCACCGCTCGCTGCTCGGCGAACGACAACCCGCCCTGCCCGTGGACGATGAGCGGCCCGGACGTCTACCTCTACCTCAACGACGCGGCCGCGAAGAACAACTGGGTGGCCCTGGACCTCGACGCCTCGGGGCTGAATGCCAACCGCCTGGGCATCGGCGCCCGCGTCGCGGTGACGGCCGGCGGGCGGACGCAGTTCTACGAAGTGCAGGCCGGTCACGGGCACTTCGGGCAGCAGGACACCCACACCCTGCACGTCGGCCTCGGCACCGCCTGCGCCATCGACCGCGTCGAGGTCCGCTGGCCCGACCGCGCGAACACGGTCACCGTTCACACGGGCTTGCGCGCCAACACGTTCGTGACCCTCGGCGGCGACGGCGGCACGCGCGAGACGCACGCGCCCGGCGAGGCGCAGTGACGCGACCTTCGGCGGGGCCATCGCGCCTCACCTCCGGGGGCATTCTCCGGCCGGTGCTGACCCTCTCGACGACGTTCGCGCTCGGCTCGCTGCTGAACATGATCACGTTCGTGGTCGACCGGAAGCTCGTCGGGCTCGCCGGGACGGAAGCGCTGGCCGCGCTCGGCTCCGCACACGCGGCGCTGATGATCGTCGTGACCTTCGCGCTGGGGCTCTCCATCGGCGCGCTCGCGGGCGTGGCCCGCTTCGTGGGGGCCGGCCGGCCCGACGAGGCCGCGCGGTACGCCGTCAACGGGCTGTGGGTGGGCCTGGGTTTCGGCGCGATCGCGCTCGTGCTCGCTTTCACCGTCCCGCGCCCGCTGCTGGCGCTCATGGGGGCCGATCCCGCCGTGTCCGGACCGGCGGCCGAGTACCTGGCCATCACCCTGGGCGGCATGATCTTCCACGCCCCGATGCTCATGCTGGCGTTTGCGCTGCAAGGGGCCGGTCTGGCGCGCATGGCGCTCTTGCTCTCGGCCGTTTCGGCGCTGCTGAACGCCGCCCTGGACTGGCCATTCATCTTCACGCTCGACCTGGGTGTGGCCGGGGCCGCCTGGGCCGGCGTCATCGCGCACGCCGTCGGGCTCGCCCTCGGCCTGTGGCTGTTGTGGCAGAGCCCGCTGCGCCCGGCCCCCGGGACGCTGCGCCCGGCCCGCGAGGTCTTCCGCAGCATCGTGCGCGTCGGCGTGCCGGGCTCGCTCGAACACATGGTGCGCACCGTTGCCGGGTTCGCGCTCGTCTCCCTGCTGACGCCCTTCGGGGCCGCCGTCGTGTCGGCGTACACCTCGGGGCAGGTCGTGCTGATGCTGCTCGTCGCGCCCGGCGTGGCCATCGGTCAGGCCACCGCCGCGCTCGTCGGGCAGAACCTCGGCGCGGGGCAGCCGGCCCGGGCCTGGCGCACCGTGGGGGCCGCCACGGGCCTCTACATGGGCCTGACGGTGCTTTGCGGTGTGTTCATCTTCGCCGCACCGGAGCCCCTGATCCGGGCCTTCGATGCGCACCCGGACGTCGTCGCCGAGGGCGCGCGCATGCTGCGCATCGGCGTCTTGTGTTTCCCGTTCCTGGCGATTGCGATGGTGGTCAGCCGCGCGTTCGCCGGGGCGGGCCGAACGCTGCCCATGATGGTGGTCGCAGCCGTCGCGCATCTCGGCGTGCAGGTCCCGGTCGCCTGGGGCCTGAGCCGTCAGCTCGGCCCGAACGGCGCATACATCGGCCTCTCCGTCGCGTTCGGGGTTCACGGCACACTGGCCGGGCTCATGTTTCTCCGGCGTTTCGGGGGCTGGCGGCGCGGGGTGGCGTAAGCCGGCGGGGCGAAACCGACCGTCGGGCCACCTTCGCTCACACTTTTCGTGCAAACGGCGCTCGCGGGCCTCGTCCCACGATGCCGTGAGGTGCAGTGTGCGCGCGACGCATCCCCAGGTTCTGACGACATCGTTCACCCGCGAAGGGCCCGCGCGCGCCCCGTGGCGCATCATTGCGGCCGCTGCACTCGTGCTCGCCTTGGGATATGCGGCGCTGATGTTTCTGATGACGGCGGTCACCCCCGACGGGGGGACGCCCCCCCCGCCCCGCGCGCGCATCTTCGTGCTCGTCGAGCGGACGGACGCCCAGCACGACCGCCTCGACGACCGCACCATCGTCACGGGCGACGTTCTGCACGTCGCCGTCGTCGCCGAGCCCACCGTCTATACCAACCTGCTCAACCTGGACAGCCGGGCCGACTTCACGCACCTCGGCGAGACGTGGGACGAGCGCCCCCGGGCCAGCGACAAGCCCTTGACCCGCCGCTTCGAGGTCGACGCCATCACCGGACGCGAGACGCTGGTCGTCGTCGCCGCCCGGCGCCCGATTGGCGATCAGAGCGCGCTGCTCGCCGAGATCAACGGCCTGCCCGACCTCAGCCGCGCCGACCGCCTGGAGCTGCTCGAGGCGCGCCTGCAGGCGGCCTACGGGGCGCACGACATCGCACTGCATGCCAGCCAGGAGCTCGTGCACCTCGACTGACGGGTCGCCCCGGGGTCAGGCGGGTTTCGTGCCGCCGCTCCCGATGCCGAACGCCGTGCGGGCGCCCCGGTACATGAGCCAGAGCGACAGCACCACCCAGGTGATGCCGATGGGCCACGCCAGAAACGGCATGCCCAGGTGCGAGGCCAGGATGCCGGGATCCGTCCGCATGGGGTCCCCGAGCAGGAAGTCCCCGAAGTCGTAGACGGCATAGAAACACAGCATCACGGCCAGGAAGTTCACGAAGCGGGGCAGCCACGGGTAGGCCTTGATGCCCAGGTGCAGCAGCAGAAAGCCCCAGGCCATGCCCAGCACGAAGCCGAAGAAGTTGGTGAAGGGCACGAACAGCGCTGTGACGGCCACGAGCACCGCGCCGAGCACCGCCGTCGCCACGCGATGGCTCTGCGGATAGGCGGTGAGCGCGAGCAGCAGCGCGCCGAGTCCCGACGAGCCGACGTAGCCCGCGGCGGACACGACGACGGGCCACCCGCCGCGGTACAGGACCTCGCCGGACTCGTCCGGACGCACGACGAGGTGGTCGACCTGCGCGCCGGTCAGAATCGCCGCCAGCGCGTGCCCGGTCTCGTGGACGAGCACGACGAAACAGCGCAGGGGGAACAAGAAGACCGTGTGCCAGAGCAGCGCCGTCACCGCGGCAAAGGCCATGATCCACCAGAAGTCCCGGCGCCTTCGGGCGGCGGCGTCGAGGGGGGCGCCGGTCGTCACGCCGTCATCTCCCCTCGAAGCGGGGCGCACGGCGCTCGAACCAGGCCGCGACGCCCTCACCGAAGTCCCGGCTCGTGAGCATGTCGACCTGGGCCTCGCGCTCGGCCGTCAGCGCGGCCTCGAAGGTGCTCGATTGGGCCTCGCGGACCAGGCGGCGGGCGGCGGCCAGGGCCAGCGGCGGGCCGGCGGCGAGGCGGGCGGCGAGCGCGGCGGCGGTGCTCTCCAGCTCGGCGGCGGGCACGACCCGGTTCAGCAGGCCCCAGGACTCGACCTCGGCCGCGGTGCGCGTCTGCGCGGTCATGATCCACTCGAGGGCGCGCGTCGGGCCGATGAGGCGCGGCAACGTGTAGGTGCCCCCACCGTCGGGCACGAGGCCGATGTGCGCGAAGATGGGGCCAAGCTTCGCGTCGGCGGCCGCGACGCGCGCGTCGCAGGCGAGCGCCATGTCGAACCCGAACCCGACGGCCGAGCCCGGAATGACTGCCATCGTCGGCCGCGGGAAGTCGTGCAGCGCCCGGACGATGGGATGAAAGTCCTCGTCGATGCGGGCGCGGGCCTTGTCGCGCGGATCCCCGTCCCCGGCCAGGAAACCGGCATCCGCGAGATCGGCGCCCGCACAGAAACTGCCCCCCTCGCCCGTCAGCCAGAGCACCCGCACCTCGGGGTGCCGCGCCGCTTCGCTCAGCGCGGCGATGAGCCCGCGCGTCGTCTGCGCTCGCAGCGCGTTGCGGACGCCCGGGCGGTCGAGCGTAATCCGGGCGATGCCCGCATCGATCTGCAGGCGGACGTCGGGGAAGGCGCCGTGAATGTCGGTCATGGGGGCTCCGTTCGGGAACCCGCAGCATGCCCCGTCGCGCCGGCCCGCGCCACCCCGCCTTGACGGCCCCGCCGCGGCCGCCGATGCTGGCGGTGCGCGGTGGCCGCGCGGACGGGAAGTCATGTCGAAGGCCTTCACACACGAGAACGACCGTGCGCTCCGCCAGACCGACGCTCCGGGGCGGGCACAGACCGAAGACGACGCGCCGCCGGGCGAATCCGAGGCCACGGCGGCGGCGCGGGCCGCGTGGCGGACGTATGTCGCGACGCTGAGCCCGACGGCCGGCGCGGGGACGCCCCCCTCCGATGACTCGACGGCGACGTCGACCGGTTCTGGAACCGCGGCGGCGCCGCCCGCGGTCGGGGGCGCCCGATGAGCCGCCGGCCCGCGCGTTTCGCCGCGGTTCTGTTCGGTTGGGCGCTCGCCGCCTGCGCGCCCGAAGAGTCGGCGTCGGGCTCGCCCGCGCCCGCGCCCGCCACGGTGCCCGGCGCCGCGCATCTCACGCTCGTACGTGATCCGGGCCCGACACCCAACGACGAGACGCCGCCCACCCATACGCTCTACGCCCGGGAGGGTGGAACGACCCGCGTCGTGTCGCGCGTCTGGGCCGTCGCCCCGGGAGGCGCCGCCCGCGTCGAGCCCGGTGGGGCGCTGCGCATCGGCGACGCCGTGGTCGACACGAACGTTCGCCCGGGGCTTGCCACGGCCCCGGATGGTACCGTCGCGTACACCCGCGCCCCCTCGCCGCCCGCGTCGGACGTGTGGCGCATCCGCCCCGGTGGCCGTCCGGAGCGCGTGACCACCGACGGCCGCAGTGAGCGGCCCTTCTACCTGCCCGACGGGCGCTTGCTCTACACGTCCTCGGCCGGCACGGGCCGGGTCGGGTGGTTCCTCGAAGACCGGCGCCTCAACAGCTTTCCCGAGGCCCGCGTACCGGCATTCCCCGACCGTACGCGCTTCGAAGGCGGGCGCGTGATCTTCGACGCCGGGGACGCCCTCTACGCGCTCGACGTCGACACCGGCCGCACGGAGCGCCTGCCGTGAGCCCGCGCGTCCCCGCCCCTGTCCGCACCGCGCTCGCCGTCTTGGTGCCCGCAGCGCTGGCTGCGCCCTCGGGCGTCGGCGCCGCGCCTTACCGCCAACCCGTCAACGGGGACGTCGTCGTCACGGCCTACTTCGACCACGGCGGCGTGCGCGACTGGGCCTGCACGGACTGGACGTACGGCGGCCACCGCGGCACGGACATCGCGATCATCGGGCGCTTTGCGGCGCAGGACGAGGGCCGCGACATCACCGCCGCGCAGGCCGGCCGCGTCACCCGCACGCACGACGGCGAGTTCGACCGCTGCACGACCGCCGATTGCGCCGGCGGCAACGGCTTCGGCAACTACGTCTACGTCGAGCACGCGGACGGTCACGTCACCATCTACGCCCACATGCGGCAGGGCTCCGTCCGCGTCGCGGAGGGGCAACAGGTCGGCTGTGGCGACGTGATCGGTCAGGTCGGCAGCAGCGGATACAGCACCGGGCCGCACTGTCACTTCGAAGTCCGGGTGGGCGGCAATGCCGACGACCCGTTCTCCGGGCAGTGCGGCGGACCGCTGAGCTATTGGGTCGCGCAGGGGGATCACCGCGGCCTGCCGACCCGGGACTGCGCCGGTGGCGAGCCGCCGCCGCCGCCGCCGCCCCCGCCCCCGCCCGAGCGCCCGGACATCCATCTGGCGCTGAGCTTCGAGCCGCCCGGCGACGCACCGCGCGCCTGCGACTTCGACGACTGCCGCGACTTCGTGCGCGATGGAACGAGCGGCGGCCTCTTCGACGCCTGGCTCGGAGAGACGTTCTCCGTGCATGTCGTCGTGAGCAACCAGGGCAATGGCACCACGCAGGGCGAGTCGCCCGAGGACTCGGCCATCACCCTGCAGTACGAGCTGCCGGCCGGTCTCGCCCCGGTCGGGTACGACATCCAGACGGACTGGCCGGCCAAGGACCGCGCCTCGTGGCAGCCCAACGACGCGATGCAGAACCCGGCCAATCCGCCGGCGGACGCCCCGCCCGGCGCCGGCGAATTGCGGCTCAACGGGTTCAGCCCGGGGGAGTCGAAACGCGTCACCTTGCGGGTCCGCGCGACGGAGAGCAGCGTCGCCTCGGGCGCCCACCGCCCCGTCCGCGCCTGGATCAAACACCTGCGCGGTTACTACGGCGAGAAGACGGGCTGGGACGATCCGGCCGAGGTCAACGACGGGCAGACCTACAACGGCGGCGACCTGAAGGCCGGCGGCGAGCTCGACGTCTTCGACCCCACGGCGTTTCTGTTCGAGAGCCCGGACGCGGCCATGGTCGAGGGCTGGCGCCGCTGCGCGCCCGATGCCGTCGCCGGCTTCACCGTGAATCCTGCCGACCACGCGCTGTCGAGCGAGATCGTAGGCCCCGGTCCATGCATCGAGGGCCCGCGCGTTGCGGTCCCCCTCGCCGGGTTCGCGGGCCTTCGCCTCGTCGCCCGGCAGCACCAGACGCGCCGCAGCGGTCGCGTGCACTGGACGACCGAGACCGAGCCCGACTTCTCGGACGCCCGCAGCGTCGAGTTCCACACCGACGGCGGCGGTCTGTTCGACGAGCTGCACCTCGCGATGCCCTGGGACCGCGGCGCGACGCTGACCCGGCTGCGCCTGCTCCCGGTCGCCGACGCGGGCAGCGGCAACCCCTGGTTCGACGTCGCCGAAATCCGCCTCACCGCCGACGCGCCGGCGCCACCGCCTCCGGGACCTGCCGGGGCGGACTCGGGTTCGGGGGACCCGGGCGCGGGGGGCGCGGGCCCGTATCCGCCCGGCGTCCCCGATCCGGACGACGGCGTGCCGCCCCCGCCGGGCGCGGACACCGACGGCGGTTCACTCTTCACGGGCGAGCCGACCCCGGGCGCCCTCCCGGACCCCGCCGCGGGCGCCGACTACGCCGGCGGCTGCATCGCGTCGGGGCAGTCCCCTCGCCCGCCGGCCGCACTCATCGGGATGCTCTTCTTCGGCCTGCACCTGCGCAGACGGCGCGCGCCTTCGGGTCGCCGCCCCCGGCCGGCACGTCAGGTGTAGCGGCCGAACTCCGCGCGGACGGCCGCGGGCAGGTCCTCCATCTTGTCGAGCACGAACCGGAAGTAGCCGGGATCGACCTCGGAGGGCTTGCGCCCGACGTGCTTGCCCGCCCCCATGCGCAATTCGCCCGTCTCGCGGTCGCGGTAGAGCCAGGTGCGCCACTCGGCGAACTCGGCGTCACAGATGGCGTTGATGCGGCTCTGCTCCGACAGACACTCCTCGAGGTCGACGGGGACGAGGCCGGCCTCGACCATCGCCCACAAGAGTTCGCCCGCGGCCTGAGCGTCGGCGGCGGCGGTGTGGGCGTTGTTCAGGGTGAGGCCGTAGTGTTCGCACGCTTCGGTCAACTTGCGGCCGCGCAGCGCCCGGTGATGCCACTTCATGAAGACGTATGGATCAACCACCCGCGCGGCGTCGATGCGGGCGTCGAGGCCGTGCCGCGCGAACTCCGCGTTGAGCAGCGGGGCGTCGTAGGCCGCGGCGTTGTAGCCGCTGAGAACGGGCGGCGTGCCGTCGAAGACCGCGCCGGTCAGGTGCAGCGCCAGCCGCGCCCCGACCACGGCGAACCCCGGTTCGTTGACCACGTCCGCGTCGCCGATGCCATGCACCGCCGTCGCGCCCGGCGGGATGGGCAGGCCGGGGTTGACCAGCATGCGGTGCAGGCGCAGACGGCGCCCGGCCTGAAAGTAGGCGGCGCCGAGCTCGACGACGCGGTCGTCGGTCACGCTCGTGCCGGTCGTCTCGGTGTCGAAGACGAGAATGCGCGCGGTCCGGAGGTTCGTGTCGGCGGCCATGATGCGGTCAGGGTGCGCGCAGGGGCCCGCGCACGCAACACCTGACGCATGCGCGCGGTCGGCGTAGAGTGCTCCCATGCGCCGCCGACCCCGCCTCGCGCCCTCCGGAATCGTCGCCCTCTCGCTGGCGCTCGCACTCACGAGCGCGTGTGACGACGCGACGAATCTGCGCCGCCCGGACGCCGCCGCGCCGACGTCCGACGCACGCTCGCCTTCGCCGACGCCCGACGCCACGACCGACGCGACACCCGAAGGGGACGGGCCCGCACCGCGCCCCGACGCCACCCCGGCGCCGGACGCGCGCGACCCGGAGACGCCCGACGCCGCGGCGCCCCCGCCTCCGGACGCCGGTCAGACCCCGGGCCCCGACGCCGTCCTGCCCCCGCAGTCCGACGCGCGCATCCCGCCGCCCCCGGTGGACGCCGAGCCGCCACCCGCGCCGGATGTGCGCGATCCGGAGATGCCCGACGCCGCCCCGCCCCCGCCGGCCGACGCCGGCGGGCCGCCGGCCGACGCCGCCCAGCCCCCCCCCCACCAGGACACGGACGGCGATGGCATCTGGGATGATCAGGACCCCTGCCCGGCGATCTTCGACGACGGCATGGATCGCGACGGTGACGGCATCGGCGACGCTTGCGACGACGATCGCGACGGCGACGGCCTCGCCAATGTCGTCGATCTCTGCCCGGACGACCCCGCCGCGGGCGCGGCCGATCTCGACGCCGATGGCGACGGCGTCGGCGACGGCTGCGATCCCGACGGTGACGGCGATCTCGTCCTCGACGTCGACGACAACTGTCCGGGCCTGAGCAACCCCGATCAGGCCGACCTCGATCTCGACGACGAAGGGGACGCCTGTGACGTCTGTCCGGCCGACGCCGGCGACGATTTCGACCGCGACGGCCTGTGTGCCGACGTCGACGTCTGCCCGGAGGTCGCCGATCCCGATCAGGCCGACTTCGACCTCGACGGCGACGGCGACGCATGTGACCCGGACGCCGACGGCGACGACGCGCCGGACGCCCTCGACACCTGCCCCGGCCTGCCCGATCCGCTGCAAGCGGACGAGGACGGCGACGGCGTCGGCGATGCCTGCGACCCGCCGGCCTGCGACGACGGTGTCCGCAACGCGCGCGAGACGGCCCGCGACTGCGGCGGCCCCGACTGCGACCCGTGCGGCGCCGGCGACGCCTGCGCCGTGCCCGCGGATTGCCAGAGCGGCGTCTGTCGGGCGCTCGTCTGTGCCGCGCCGGCGTGCGACGACGGCGTCCGCAATGGCACCGAGACGGGCGTCGACTGCGGCGGGCGGAGCTGCGCGGTCTGCGACGCGGGCGCCGGCTGCGCCGCGGACACCGATTGCGCCGCGGGCTTCTGCCTCGACGGGCTCTGCCGTGCGCCGGCGTGTGATGATCGCCGTCGCAACGGCTCCGAGTCCGACGTCGACTGCGGCGGCGCCGACTGCGCGCCCTGCGGGCTCGGCCGTGCGTGTGGCGACGACGCCGACTGTGACGACGGGGATCCGTGCACAGACGACTTCTGCCGGCTCGGCGTCTGCAACGCATCGCCCGTCGGCCCGGACTGGCGCACGACACCCGTCGTGGCGGACGTCTCCACGCTCAGCAACGCCGAGGCGCTCGCCGTCGACCCCGCGTCGGGCACGCTGTATGCGCGGTCGCAACAGAACCCGTCGGGCATCAACATCCAGCTCGTCCGCTACACGCTCGCCGGCGCCCTCACGCGCTTCCCGACGCTGAACAATCTGCAGTCCTCGAACCTCTCCGGGCTCGGCGTCGATGCCTCGGGCGATCTCCTGTTCGCCGACGAGACATGGCTCGCCCGGGGCCGGATCGCGTCGTACTCGCCCGCCTCGGGCGCGGTCCGCACGGTGTTCGCGACCCCCTGGGACCTCAACCCGGCGAGCAACGGCTCGGGCCAGATGCGCTTCGCCCCCGATCTCGTCCGGCCGACGCGCCTTTTCTACTTCGACGGCACGACCGCGCAGGTCTACGCCCTCGACCGCAGCGGCGCGCAGCCCGTGAATACCGTGGTGTTCGACGCCGACGACGGGCAGCCCGACGGCCGGCACACCAACGTCGGCAGCGACGTCCGGTTCGACCCCGTCCGTCGCACGCTCTTCTTCATCGACGCCCGCGGCGGCGCGCTGACGGAGATCGATCTGGACGCGCCGGGCGGGCCCGCGACGACGCCGTGGGGCCAGGTCGGGCCCGGGTTCTCGCGGGTGGTCCCGCACCCCGGCCTCGGCACGCTCTTCGCCGCCGACGGCGGTCAGATTCTGGAGATTCTCGGGCCCGGGCCCCAGATCCGGCCGGTCGCCCTCCTGCCCGGCGTCCGCGATCTGGCCGTCGGACCGAACCCCGCGCGCGCGGGCGGGCTGTCCCTCTATGCGCTCGTCACGGCCGAGGACGCCGTGTACGAGCTTGCCCTCCAGAACGGCGCGTGTTTCCTGGGGGCACGCTGCGACGACGGTCGCCAGAACGGCCTCGAAGCGGGCGTCGACTGTGGCGGGCCCTGCGCCCCCTGCGTCCCCGCCGAGCCCTGTGTCACGCCGGACGACTGTTTCGACGGCGACGACTGCACCGTGGATGTCTGCGCGGTCGACGTCTGCCGCTACGATCTGAGCGCCGACGCGTGTCCCGACGTCGATCTCGACGGGGACGGCCTGCTCAACGGTCTGGAGGCCCTGCTCGGGCTCGACCCCCTCGCCCCCGACAGCGACGGCAACGGCCTCACCGACGACCTCGAAGACGCCGACGGCGACGCCATCACGAACTTCGACGAGACCGCCGGCGGCGCGCGCCTCGACACGGATCTCGACGGCACGCCCGATCTCCTCGACCTCGACAGCGACGACGACGCGCTCTCCGACCGACGCGAGGCCGGCGACGCCGACCGCCGCACCCGCCCCGTCGACACCGACCTCGACGGGCGCCCCGACTTCCAGGACGACGACAGCGACGGCGACCGTCTCCCGGACGTGACCGAGGCCCGCTTCCCGGATGCGGACCCGGATGGCGACGGCATCCCGCCCGCGCTGGATTCAGACAGCGACGGCGACGGCCGTCCGGACGGTTTCGAGGGCGCCGAAGATCGGGACGCCGACGGCCTGCTCGACTTCCTCGATCCCCAGGATCTGCGCGTCTACTCGGCGCACGGCGTCGAGCCGGGCGAGTGCGAAGGACAGGCGCAGGGCGGGCTCTGCAGCGGACCCTTCTTCGTCGATGTGGTCTTTCCGCGGCCGTTCGACGACGTCCCCCACGTCCTCGTCGCGGCCGAGGACGTCTCGGCCCAGCAAGGCTGCGTCGGCGGCGCGACGGACAAGATCGTCGCCTATCCGACCAACATCACGCGCGAGGGCTTTCGGCTGTATGCCTACGGCTCGCCCTGGGGCGGCAACTGCGACGCGTTCAACGGCTGGGCGACGCGCGCGCGGGCCGGGTACCTGGTCATCGAGGCGGGTCCGCAGATCCAGAGCGCCCACAACGTGCTCGGCATCGACTGCGACGGCGTGGCCGAGGGCGGGCTGTGCAATGGCGGCTTCTATGTCGACGTCGCCTTCCCCACCCCCTACTCCGAGCCGCCGCATGTCGTCGCGGTGCCCGAGAACGTCTCGAATCAGGCGGGCTGCGTCGGGGGCGCCACGGACCAGGTCGTCGCCCGCCCCGCGAACATCACCGAGCGGGGGTTCCGCCTCTACATCCACGGCTCGCCCATGCAGTCCTGTGGCGCCAGCGAGGGCTGGTCGAGCCGCGCGAGCGCCGGGTATCTGGTCGTGCCGCGCGGCCCGCAGATCACCTCGGCCCATGATCACAGCCCGGCACTCTGCACCGGCGACCTGGTGGGCGGGCTCTGCGGCGGCGGCTTCTACGAGGACGTCCGGTTCTCCACGCCCATGCTCACCACGCCCCATGTCCTGACCGCCCCCGAGGTCATCTCGAGCCAGGGCGGCTGCGTCGGCGGCGCCACGGACAAACTCAGCGTCTACCCCGAGGCCGTCTCCCCGAGCGGCTTCCGGCTCTTCGCCCGCGGATCGCCCGAGGGTGGGTCGTGCGGGGCCTTCGACAGCTACGGGACGCGCGCTCGCGCGGGTTTCCTGGCCATTCAGTAGCGATTTTCCGGCAAGCGAAAGGCAGTACACGCCATGCGGCTTCACCAGTGCACCATCGAACGCTTCAAGCGGTTTCGCCCGCCGGGGCTGACCGTCGCCTTTCACGACGCCGAGACGAACGCCGTCGCCGACCGGTACCTCGTCCTCGGTGAAAACGCGGCGGGCAAGACGACCATCCTGCAGGCCATTGCGTTGACGCTCTCGCTGGCGCAGCGCAGTACGACGGACGCGGAACACTTCGCCTGGACCGGCTGGGTCGGCAACCGCCTGCACGTTCACGGCGCCCCGCGCGTCGAGATTCACGTCGAGTTCGACGAAGAGGAAATCGAAGCCACCCGCGCGGTGCTCGACGCCCACACGGCGCACACCGGGCAGCGCACCGGCGGGCGCGAATGGCCCGCCTCACGCATGGTCTGGGTGCGGCTCGAGGGCGGGCGGGTCACGACGCCCAACCACCCCGACGAGCTGTTCCTGTTTCAGGGTCGCACGCTCCTCGCCGGGCTGATGCGTCACCGCCCCGATCTGCGTCGGCACTATGCGAAGCTGCCCGGCGTGTTCTGGTACGACCAGTACCGCAACGTCGCCGTGCCCGGCGCCCGGGACCCCGACGCGCGTGCCGAGGCCCACCCGGACCGCGCGGAGAACGAGCCGATCTACCGGGATGGCGTCGCGCGCCTCGACGCGCTCCTGAAGGCCTGGTACGGCACGCGTCCCGGGCATGGCCCCGCCGCGGGCCACGACTTCCTCGGCGACCTCGAGGCCCTTTACGGGCTCGCGTTCCCCGGCCGTTCGTTCAGCGGCGTCGAGCCGGTGTACGGCAACGGGCCGACCCCGATCGGCGACCGGTTCGTGCTGTCGGACGGCGTGCACACCTACGCGCTCTCGGAGATGTCCGCGGGTGAGCAGGCGGTCTTTCCGCTCTTGTTCGAGTTCGTCCGGCAGCAGATCCACAAGTCGGTGGTGTTGATCGACGAGATCGACCTGAACCTCCACCCGCCGCTGGCGCAGGCCCTTTACGAGCTGCTGCCGCGTCTCGGGCACGACAACCAGTTCATCCTGACGACGCACTCGCCCGCCGTGGCGTCCCTGGTCGCGCGGCCGGCGACGCTTCGACTCCCCGACGCGCGCGGCCCGCTGACCTGAACGCCCCTGCAAGGGACGTCACGCCTCCGCATTTTCCTTTTCGGAAATCGCCCCCCTCCCGTGTCAACGTGGGTGCATGGTCCATCCCGATCTCGCGTCGTTGTACGAGCGCTACGGCTACGCGGTGTACCGCCGCTGCCGGTACCTGCTCGGCACCGACGACGAGGCCTGGGACGCCGTCCAGGAGGTCTTCTTGCGCGCCGATGCCGGACTCGCCCGATTCGAGGGCCGGGCCAGCCCCCGTACCTGGCTGGACACGATCGCCACCCGGCACTGCCTCAACGTGTTGCGGGCGGGTCGCGTGCGCGGCGGTCGCGGGTTGACCGACGCGGCGGCGCTCGACGAAGCGGGTGGCCTCTCGGACCTGTATCCGGCCGGTGATCCGGCGGTCGTCTCCGCCCTGACGGTGCGGACGCTCTTGTCCCAATTCGATTCGCAGACCCAGGAAGCGGCCGTGTTCTACTTCGTCGACGAGCTGTCCCAGGAGGACGTCGCCACCCGCGTCGGCCTCTCGGTGCCCACGCTGCGCAAACGCCTCAACGCCTTCCTCGAGCGCGCCCGGCGCCACCTCGCCGGCACGGATCTCGCGCAGCGCCGCCGCGACGGCAGCAGCGGCAGCAGCGGGGGGGCCAGCCCCCTCGGGGGGGCCAGCCCCCTCGGGGGGGCAGACCCCGCGAAGCGGGGCGGGGGGGCAGAGCAATGACCGACAAGAACCCGAGCACCCCCGACCCCCTCGGCCCGCAGACCGGCCACCCCGGCTGGGACTCGCTCCTGCGCCACCACCTCGGCGAGCTCCCGCCCGACCAGGAGGCCCGCGTCGCCGGACACGCCGCCGAGTGCAGCGTCTGCGCTGCGCGGCTCGAGACGCTGCGTGCCGGAGACAGCCGCTTCCGCAACGAGCGACCGTTCGCCGTGCTCGAAGCCTCGCTGCGGAAGCGCCGCGACGCGCAGGGCGGTCCCGACAAGCTCGACCGCGGCTTGCCGACCCCGCGGTGGCTCGGTCCCGTGCTCGGTGGGCTTCTCGCCGCGGCGGCCGGGGTCTACGTCTTCCTCCAGGCGCCGGAGCCGGCGGGCGGCCCGAGCCGTGTGGGCGGCCCCATGGCAACCGACCGCGACCCGGCCGGCGCTCGCGAACGCTTGAAGGCCGGTGTCGCGCTGACCTTCGACGTCGAGCGGGGCGGACAGGCGACCCCCGGCGATCCGGCGGCCCTCTACCGGGCGGGCGACCGCATCCAGCTTCGCTATTCCGCGCCGGCGCCGATGAACGTGGTGGTCATCGGCCTCGACATGCGGGGCGAGGTCTCGGTCTATGTCGACGACGCGGGCGCGGGCCTTCCCGTCGAACCGGGCGCCGGCCGCCCATTGCCCGGCAGCCTCGTCCTCGACGCCGCCCCGGGCGCCGAGCGGGTGATCGCATGTTTCACCGAGAGCCCCCTGACGAGCAACGCGGTCGTCGCGGCCGGTCGCCGAGCGCTGACCGCGGCGGGGGGTGATCCCCGCGCCGCGCGCCCGCTGGACTTGCCCTGTGTGCAGGCCGACTTCCTGCTGAACAAGGAATAGGGCCAGTGACGCGCTTCGGCACCGTGCTCTGCGTCGCCGCCGCCGTGGCGGTGCCGGCGGCGGGCGCATCCGGTGCCGAGGTCGGCGGCGTGCAGCGGCGGTTCGCGGTGCTCGTCTCGCACACGGACGGCGGGTCGGGAACGGAGACCCTGCGGTACGCCGAGCGCGATGCGAACAAGCTGGCGGACGTGCTCGTGCAGATGGGCGGTTTCGCACCGGCGGACATCGTGCAGGTCCGCTCGCCCGATCCGGAAGCGCTGCGCTCGGCCCTGCGTCGCATCGAGGCCGCCATCGGCGAGGCGTCGCTGACCGGCACCCCGACCATGCTGCTGTTCTATTACTCCGGACACGCGGGCGAGGGTGCGCTGCGCCTCGGACCGGCGCGCCTGCCGCTCGCCGAGTTGCAGGCGACGCTGCGCGCCTCGCGGGCGAGCGTGCGCCTCGCGTTTCTCGACGCCTGCGCGAGCGGCGAGGTCACCCGGCTCAAGGGCGCGCGCCGTGAGGCCTCGTTCATCGTCGAACAAGCACCCGACGCCACGGGCTACGTGGTCATCACGAGTTCGCGCCACGACGAGGCCTCGCAGGAGTCCGACGAGCTGCGCGGCTCGTTCTTCACGCACGCGCTCGTCAGCGGCCTGCGCGGTGCCGGCGACCGCAACGGCGACGGCGCGGTCACGCTGAACGAGGCCTACGATCACGCCTACCACCGCACGGTGGCGCGGACGGCGCAGACCCGCGGGGGCACCCAGCACCCCACCTACAGCTACGATCTGCGCGGCGATGGCGCCGTCGTGCTGACCCGCCTGAGCGGGCTCGGCACGCTCCTCTTCGGCCCGGCGGGGCCGGGCAGCTTTCTCGTCTACGACCCCCGGCAGGACGTCGTCGTCGCCGAAGTCGACCAGGTGCCAGGCACTTCGGCAAAACTGTCGTTGCGCCCGGGGGTGTACCTCGTCAAGAAGCGCGCGCCGGACGCCGTGCTGCTGGAATCGGTCGTCGTCCCCGACGGGGGCGGCGCGGTGGCCGTCGACCCCGACCGCTTTGCCGTCGTCGCCTACGAGGACGACGTGACGAAAGGGGTCGACGCCCGGGAACGCCTGCGCGCGGACCGGCGTTTCGTCTGGCTTGGCGCCGGTTTCGGCGTCCAGACGTTCTTCGCGCAGCCCGCAGGTGACGTCCTGTTTCCGACGACCCCGGTCGCCACGGCCCGTGTCGCGTTTCCGGGTCTGCTCGGCCCGCGCTTGGGGCTCCACGCCGACGCCGCGTTCGGCCGGGTGGATCACCGCTTCACGGTCGCCGGCTACGACCACCGGGCCGCCTACAGTCTGTTGATCACCGGCCTCGGGCTCGACTTCGACCTGCCCGCCGGTCCCCTGTGGTTCCAGCTCGGGCCGCGCCTCTCGGCGGTCTGGGCCGGGCGCCGCTTCGACGAAACCGACGCGCCGCCGGCGCAGTCCCTCTTCACGTTCAGCCCCGGCGCCGGGGCCGCGCTGCGGTGGCCCATCCCGGCCGTGGACCTGCGCGCCGGCCTCGCCGCCCGCGTTCACTACCTGCGATACACGACGACCACCGAGGACGCGTCCCTCGGGTTCGGCGAAGCGTTTCTCTCCCTGGAGTACGCGCCATGAGGTTCTCCCGCGGCCATCGCTCTCCCTCGCCGTCTCGTGCCGCCGGTGTCGCGCTGGCCGCGCTGGCCCTGCTGGCAACGGGTGGCGGCTGCGAGTCGACCCTGAGCAACGACGTCTTCTCGGCCGACATCGCCTACCTGAACGCCGTCCCGCGCCGGGCCGTCCTGCACCTGGCGTCGGCCCCCTCGCCGGAGGTCGACACCGCCGCCTCGTCCGCCCTGGAGACCGTTTCGAACGCGCTCGGACCGGAGACGGCCGAACTCTGGCGGATGACCCGCGAGGTGACGTGGCAGATCGATCACCAGATCTTCGGCGTGCTCCGCGAGCTCGAGGCCGTGACGGACACGGCACCGACGGTCCGCGAAGACACACGCCGGATCTGGGGGCCCTACCGGGACGCCTTGTCGCCGGTCGAGGTCCGGCTCGTCGTCACCCGCCCCGCCGCCGGCGCCTATGCGTACGCTTACGAGCAGCGCATCCCCGGGGGCGAATACGTCGCGCCGGTCAGCGGCACCTGGCGACCGGCCCGCGGCGTGTTCGGGGCCGGCACGATTCTGTTCGACTTTGCGGCCGCCGGTGGTGAGGGCCGGGTCGACGTCGCGTTCGAGCGGCACGCGGGCGGTGTGGACTTCACTCTCGATCTCGACGGTCTCGCCGACGAGGCCACGGGCGAGACGGGAAGCGCCCGCTATGTGGCCCGCCGCGACGAGGCCGGTGCGGGTGAGTTGGCGTTCACGTACGAGGCGTCGGCCGCAGGCGAGCGATGGGCGATGCGCAGCCAGTGGCGGGCCGACGGCTCGGGGCGGGCCGACGCGCGCGTCGTCGCTGCCGAAGGGGCCGAAGGGGCCGACGGGGCCGACGGGGCCGACGGGGCCATCGTCCGCGAATGCTGGGACACGGCCTTCGAGCGTGTTTTCGCCGAGAGCCCCGAGGGCAGCGTGGGCGATCCCGAGGCCTGTGTATTCGAACCCGCCGAGCCGCCGACGGAGTGAGCGCCCCGCGCCGGGTGCCGGGGTCCGTCGACCCCACCGCCCGTGCCACGGTGTGCCGGCGAACCCCGGCCGGCACACCCGCTTCGTACGCCCGAGCGCGGAGT
The DNA here is from genome assembly GCA_023150895.1 of Myxococcota bacterium. Lineage (GTDB taxonomy): Bacteria > Myxococcota_A > Bradymonadia > UBA7976 > UBA1532 > CAINDO01. The sequence continues at coordinate 50,668 of JAKLJY010000014.1, forward strand.
TGCGCGCGCTGGCGGCGGGCCCGGTTCTTGCGTACGCTCCGGTCTTCCCCCCCACTCGCAGAACGCAAACCATGCCCGAGCGAAGCCCAACGCCCGTCCGCCGCCCGCCGCTCGTCCACCGCGCGGCGCAGGTGCTGCTGACCGCGGCCGTCGCGTGTGCGCCCCTCGCGGGCTGCGGCGACGGCGCCCTCGAGTCCTCACCGGCCGAGCTGGGCTCTTACGCCGGCGGCGGCACCACACCGGCATCGGACCCCGACGGGCGCGGCACCGGCGGCGGCGCGTTTCCCGGATCCGGCGGCGGTACAGACGAACCGGGTGAAGACCCCGACGACGAAACGGCCGGCACAGGCGGCGCCGGCTCGTCCCCCGGCCGGCCCCCCGAGCCCTTCGCCCCGAGCCCGCCGGTGATGCCCCGCCTGACGGCGGCGCAGTATCGCAACACCCTCGAAGATCTCTTCGGTCCCGATCTGCCGCGCACCCCCATCGAGCCCGATACGAACCCGTACCTCTTCTGGTCCATCGGCGCCGCGACGACGGCCGTCTCCGAGCTCGGCGTCGAACAGTACGCCGAGGCGGCGTTCGTCGTGGCCGCAGCGGTTTTCGCCGACGAGGCGCGCCGTTCCCGCGCGCTGACCTGTGCGCCGGCGGCGGCCGACGATGCGTGCATCGACGCTTACGTGCGCGGGCTCGGCCGGCGCCTCTACCGCCGGCCGCTGACCGAGGACGAGGTGACCCGCTGGGTCGCGGTCTCGCGGGACACGGCCGAGGGCGACCCCCTGCGCGGCGCCGAGAGCGTGCTCGCGGGCATGTTGCAGTCTCCGGCCTTCCTGTACCGCATCGAGGCGGGCGAGCCGGCCCCGGAGGCCGACGGGGGGAGCCGCCGCTACACCAGCCACGAGATGGCCGCGCGCCTCGCGTTCTTTCTGACCGAGGCCGGCCCCGACGACGTGCTGCTCGACGCCGCGGATCGGGGCGAGCTCGTCTCCCCGGACGCGCTCGAGGCGCAGGCGAGGCGGTTGTTGTCCACCCCCCGGGCCCGGGCGGCGGTGCAGGCGTTCTTCGCGCAGTACCTCGATCTCGGGCGCCTCGAACACATCGAGCTCGACCCGGCGCTCTTCCCGGGGTTCAGCCGGGGCCTGGTGCGGGCGATGGAGACCGAGGTGCGCCTGCTCGTCGACGATCTCGTCTTCCGGCGCGGGGGCGACATCCGCGGGCTGTTTTCGGCGCGGAGGGGCTACGTCAACGCCGACCTCGCCGAGCTCTATGGCGTCGATGCGCCGGGGGCGACGGCGAGCGCCTTCGTGCCGGTGACGTTTCCCGAAGACACCCCCCGCGCCGGTGTCCTGACCCTCGGCGCGTTTCTGACCATGAACGCTCACCGCATCGAGACCTCCCCGACGCTGCGCGGCAAGTACATCCGCGAGCGTGTGCTCTGTCAGGACGTGCCCCCGCCGCCGGCCAACGTGAACCTCGACCTCGAGCGCGCCGAGGGCGACCCGCCCACACTCCGCGAGCGGCTCGAGCAGCACCGCGAGAACCCGGCCTGCGCCGGATGTCATGCTTTCATCGACCCCCCTGGGTTCCTCTTCGAGAACTACGACTCGATGGGTCGGTGGCGCGACGCGGTCGACGGCTACCCGGTGGACGCGACGGGCGACCTCGACGGCGTTCCCCTGAACGACGCCCTCGATCTGGCGAAGGCACTTTCGACCCACCCCCGCGTCGGCGCCTGCATCACGCGCCAGGTCTATCGTTTTGCCAATAGTCGCCTCGACACACGCGGCGACCGGGCAGCCCTCGCCGGCATCGAGTCGGCGTTTGCGGCCTCGGGGTATGACTTCCAGTCATTGCTCGTGGCGTTGGTGCGCAGCGAAGGGTTCCGTACGTTGGCCGCGCCGGAGGTCCTGCCATGATGATCCCCCGTCGCCCGCTCTCACGCCGCACGTTCCTGCGCGGCGCCCTCGGTGGTCTCGGCGTCGCGCTGGCGCTCCCCCCGCTCGAAGCCATGCTCGGGCCGCGCGCCGCCGGGGCGCAGGTCCCCGCGTTTCCGCCGTTTTTCGGTCTGTTCTACTGGGCCAACGGCACGCCCTGGCATGCCCGGCACGGCGGCGAGCAGGCCGGCGCAGGGTATCCCGATCTGTGGACGCCCGGCACCACCGGCGCCGGGTTTGCGCCGTCGCCCCTGCTCGAACCCCTCGCACGACATCGCCCGACGGTGGTGACCGGCCTCGAGCCGCACACCGAGGTCCCGCCGGCGCCGCCCGGTCAGGAAGACGGGCACATGCGCGGGTTCATGGTGGCCATGACGGGGGACCGCATCCGGCCCGAGGGCTTCGACCACCCGTCGCACACCCTGACGGCCCTCTCCCCGAGTCTCGACCAGTATCTCGCGCGGCATCCCGGCTTCTATGAGACACCGCCGCGCTTCCGGACGCTCGAGGTGGGCGTGAGCCGCGCCCGTTTCCACGACTACGGCCACTGGAACGCCATCTCGTACAACGGCCCGGACTCCTCGAACCTGCCCATCATGGAGCCCTCTGCGCTCTTCGACCGTCTGTTCGCGGTCCCGCCGGACACGCGCGAGGCCGACCGGCGGCGCCGCCTGCTCGACGCCGTCCTCGGCGATGCGAACACACTGCGGGCGCAGCTCGGCGCGACGGATCGCGGCCGGCTCGACGCGCACCTCGAACACGTCCGCACCTTGCAGCGCCGGATCGAGGTCGCGACGCCGCACTGCGAGGTCCCCGGCCGGCCGGGCGACGACGGTGATCTGTTGCAGAAGACGCGCACGATGGGCGACCTGCTGGCGCTGGCCGTCTCTTGCGGGTTGACGCGCGTGTTCTCGGTGATGCTCACGTCTCCGGCGACGACGCATGTCTTTTCGAACCTCGGCGTGCCCGAAGACATGCACAAGATCTGTCACGACGGCCGCTGGGAGTGGGTGCGCGACATCACCCGGTATCAGATGGAGTGTTTCGCCGCCTTCCTCGACGCGTTTCAGGCGCCGCAGCCCGACGGGACGACGCTGCTCGACCGCGGGCTCGTATACGGCACGTCCGAGTATGGCGAAGGCTGGAAACACAGCGTCAAGGAGCTGCCCGTGCTCATGGTGGGCGGCGCCGGCGGCCGCCTCGCGCGGGGCGTGCACGTCCGGGAAGTCGACGGCAACCTCTGTCGCGCCCAACTGACCGCCCTGCGCGCCCTCGGCCTCGACGACGCACAGTTCGGGCGCAACGGCGCCGAGACGGCCGACGTCCTGCCGGGCCTGCTGACGTGAAACGCGCACCGCGGGCGCTGCTCGTCGCCGCACTCTCGGGGGTCGCCCTCTGCGCCTGCGCCGCCTCCGACGCCGGCGACGGGGACACCGAGGGCTCATCGCTCGGGGGCGGCCTGACCGGCTTCACCGGCGCGGGTGAGGGCGGCGGCGCGAACGGCCCCGGTGCCTCGGGCGGGGTCGACGATCTCGGCGATGCGGCGGTCATCGGACCGACGCCCCGCAGGGACGCATCGAGCAGCCCCGCCACCGACGCGGACCCGCCGACGGACGCTCGCCCGGCGCCCGACGGTCCCACCGCCGAGGCCTGCGCCCCGGCGACCCCCTGCGGCCGCCTCTGCGCGGATCTGACTTCGGATCCGCTGAACTGCGGCGCGTGCGGGCGCACCTGCGTCGTCCCGAACGCCAACGCCGCATGTGTCGCCGGCGAGTGTGCCCCCGGCGCCTGTGCGCCCGGGTTCAGCGACGCCAACGGTCTGCCCGACGACGGCTGCGAGGCGGAGGTCCTCTGCGCCGAAGGGACCCCCTGCGCGACGGCGTGCGGCTCGGAGGGCCGGTTGACCTGTGCGGGCGGGGCGGCCCCGACGTGTTCGCCCCCCGCCGAGCAGTGCAATGGCGTCGACGACGACTGTGATGGCGCCTGTGATGCGGGCCCCCTGCCCGGCTGCCGCGTGCCCGTCCACCGCGGGGTCGGCGACGGCCACCTCTACACCACCGACCTCGGCGCCGTTCAGTCCGGCGCGTTCCGCCTCGAGACACAGGGGTACTTCCACCTGTATCGCGAGGGCGCGCAGGGCATGCGACCCGTCTTCCTGTGCCGCAAGGGCGACGGCAAACGCTTTCTCACCAGTGATCAGGCCTGCGAGATCGGCGTCGCGCCCGAGGCCACGCTCGGTTTCTGGGCGCCGGAGGCCGTGTGCGGCGCGATTCCGCTGTACCGCCTCTACAGCCCGGCCAGCAACGACCACTTCTACACCACCAGCGCACCCGAGCGGGACAACGCCGTCTCCGCCTACGGGTACCTGTACGAGAGCGTCGCCGGGCACGTTTGGGCGGGGCCCTGAGAGGGTCGGCGGAGATCGTCCACCGGCTCCGCAGCCCGCTGCATCCCGACATGCGGCGTCGTGGGGCCCCCAACATCTGGGGCTGTACCCCGGGTACAGCACCCAGATGTCGTGCACCCCCACTCCTTGCCTGTCGGGCGCATCGTGCTGCTCGCTTCGGCGTCCAATTCCCGCCGACCCTCCGATTTTTCTTTTTCGGTTTTGTGGCGCCCCGCGTGTCGAAGGGAGCAGAACCCCAACGGAGACACCGACGCATGAAACCGAACCGCCTCGCCCTCACCGCCCTCACCGCCCTCGCGCCGCTCACCTCGCTCCTGCTCTTGCCCGCCTGCGGCACGCAGGACGACACGACCGACCCCGAAACGCAGGGCGCGGTCGCCGAGATGCGCGCCGCGCTGCCCACCGCCGAACACATGACCATCCGGGTCCCCACGCAGGCGGCGCTGACGGGCGAGCAGGCCACGTTCTACGGGTTCACGCGCGGCGTCAGCGTGCACGTCAACGGCACGGTGCACTTCATCACGGATCTCATCCGCGACGTGGTCGAGACGCCCCCCGCGGACACCGACGACGCCACGTACGCGCTGTGGGGCCCCTACCGCGACGCGCTTTCGCCGGCCTCGTGGGTGGTGCGGGTGGATCGCCAGCCCGACGGCAGCTTCCGCTACTCCGTCCAGGGATTCGACCGCAACGGCGACCCCGCGGCGGCCACGACCGTCCTCGAGGGCGGACACACGCCGGGCGATGGTGCCGGCCGCGGCTTCGGGTACTGGCGCTACGACGTCACCGCCGGCCACGCGCTCGACCCCACGACGCAGTCCTCCACGGGTGTGATGGAAGTGCAGTACGACCTCGCCGGCGATCGCACGCTGGAGGTGAAGTTCACGGACTTCCAGGCCGAGAACGACCCGGTGCCGAACGACGCGCTCTATCGCTACACCGAGGCCGCCGACGGCTCCGGCACGTTCGACTTCGTCTCCAATCTGGACATCGACGAGGACAGCGACCCCACACGGGACCGCCGCGAGCTGATGCAGGTGCGCTCGCGCTGGCGCCCGGACGGCCCCGGCCGGTCGGACGTCGTTGCGACCCACGGCGATCTGGCGGCCGGCGTGCAGGTCGATCTGACGGAGTGTTGGGATGCGGCGTTCACCCGCACCTACGTCCGGTTCGCATTCCCCGGCGCCGAACAGACCGACGGCGACGCGGCGGACTGCCCGTTCCCGACCCCCGAGTACCCGCGGTTCGATGACTTCGACCCGGCCGCCTTCGCAGACGCCGACCTCGTCGCGGCCCTGCCGGAGCCTGCGGATCTGGACTTCGCGCCGGTCGGGATCGCCGACCCCGTGGCGGAACCCGCCGCGTACTACGTCGTCACGGTGGACACCGTGCGCGACACCAACGCCCATGTGCGAGAGACGCTCGACGGGCTGCGACGGATCACCCGCCTGCCCCCCAATGACTGCACCCCGCAGGGCTGCACCTGGGGCCCCTACACCGACTGGGCGCGGGGCGTGACGTCTCGGGTCGAGGTCCTGCGGGCGGGCGATGGTCTGTTCACGTTCAACGCCGTCGGCAAGCGATTCGGCGAGGCCGACGACGCGTGGGTCCGACTCTACGAGGGCGGGTTTTCTTCCACCGACGTGAACGGCGACGGCGATGGCTGGTACGCGCTGGATCTCACCGCCATCGGCGCGTGGCAACAGACCCCCGGAAGCGGCCGGGTGCGGGTCGAGCTCTCGCGGCGCGGCGCGGGGGGCACCGTCAACCTGCGGGGGGACGACATCGTCCCCGAGGGCGGCGCGGGTCCGTTCTCCGTGCGCTACGCCCTTCAGGTCGAGCCCGATGGCAGCGGCCGCGTCAGCTTCGCATTGCCCGGCGACATCGACGACGGCCGCGACGGCCGCACCGCCCTGGAGTCCGTCTCGGCCGTCACACGCTGGGTGCCCGGTGGCGTCGGACAGACCAACGTGCGCGTCTCCGAGGGCGACCTCGGCGACGACGAGGTCGTGCTCGGTCTGCAGTGTTGGGACGCCCGCGCCGCGCTGACCCACGAGGCGTACGCGAAGCAGGCGCCCGACGCCGCCGCCCGCCCCGAGGCCGATCCCGAGGCCTGCCCCTTCGCCGACTGGGCCGAGCCCGAGTTCCCGCCGCTCGCCGACGAGTGAGGTCTACCGGGGTGTGGGCGTCTTGACACCGCCCGCACGAGCGCGCATCGTTCATCGACGATGAGCGATTCCGCTCGCCCCCCGAGGTGCCCACCATGCCCACCACCGTTCAGGTCTTCGACCCCGCCCTTTGCTGCTCCACCGGCGTCTGTGGTCCCAGCGTCGATCCGCAGCTCGTCCGATTCGCCGCCGATCTCGACTGGCTCGCCGCCCAGGGCGTCACCGTCGAACGCTACAACCTCGCACGGCAGCCGGCCGCTTTCGCCGCCGACGCCGTCGTGCGCGGCGCCCTCGAGACGCTTGGCGACGGCGCGCTGCCGCTCGTCAAGGTGGACGGCGCCGTGCGCAGCACCGGCCTCTATCCGACGCGCCAGACCCTCGCCGACTGGGCCGGTCTGGTCGCCTCCGCCCGCTCGCGCGACGCGCTGCCCCTCGCCGGCGCCTGCTGCGGGCCGAAGGACCCGGGAGCCGCCACCGGCTGCTGCTGAAGGGGGGCGACCATGCACCCCCTCGAAAAACCGACCCGCGTCCTCTTCTTCACGGGCAAGGGCGGCGTCGGCAAGACGTCGTTCGCGTGCGCGACGGCGTTGTCCCTCGCCGACACGGGGCGCCGCGTCCTGCTCGTCAGCACGGATCCCGCTTCGAACCTCGACGAGGTGCTCGGCGTCTCGCTGAGCGACACGCCGCGGCCCGTCCCCGGCGCCCCCGGCCTGCATGCCCTCAACATCGATCCGGAGGCCGCTGCCCGCGCCTACCGCGACCGCATCATCGGGCCGTACCGGGCCCTGCTGCCCGCCGCCGCCGTGCGCAGCATGGAAGAGCAGCTCTCCGGCGCGTGCACGGTGGAGATCGCGGCCTTCGACGCCTTCACGGCGCTACTCGGCGAGCCCTCGGCGACGGCGGCCTTCGACCATGTGATCTTCGACACGGCGCCGACGGGGCACACCCTGCGCCTGCTGGAGTTGCCGGCCGCGTGGACGACCTTTCTCGACACGAACGTCGGCGGCACGAGCTGTCTCGGTCCGCTCGCCGGCCTCGAGAAGCAGCGCGCCCTCTACGCCGCGTCTCAGGCCGCGTTGCGCGACCCCGCCGTCACGACCCTCGTCCTGGTCGCCCGGCCGGAGGTCGCCGCGCTGCGCGAGGCCGAGCGGACGCGCCACGAGCTCGCCCAACTCGGCCTGCGTCGAGTGGTGCTGGTGCTCAACGGTCTGTTCCGCGCGTCGGACGCCGACGATCCGGTCGCATCGGCGCTCGCCGCGCGGGGCGAGGCGGCGCTGCAATACATGCTCGAGTCGACGACCCTCGGCGCGCTGCCGCGCATCGAGGTGCCCCTGTGGCCGCACGCCCTGCTCGGGCTCGAGGCGCTGCGAGCGATGGTGCAGGGAGCAGACCCCGCCGGCCGCGGGCCACCGTCGGTCACCGCCGGAACGCCGCCCGCGCTCGAATCCACCGAGGGCCTGAACGCGATCATCGACCGCATCGCCGCGCGTGGGCGCGGGGTCGTCATGACCATGGGCAAAGGGGGCGTGGGCAAGACGACCATCGCCGCCCGCATCGCGCAAGGCCTCGCCCGGCGTGGCCATGCCGTCACCCTCACCACCACCGATCCGGCGGCCCACGTCGCCGAGGCGGCCCGGGCGGTCCTCGCCTCGGGCGACCGCGCCCCGAGCGACTTCGAGGTGACCCGCATCGACCCGGCCGCCGAGACGGCCCGGTACACCGCGGAGGTCCTGGAGACGGCGGGCGCAGGCCTCGACGACCACGGCCGCGCGCTGCTCGAAGAGGACCTCCGCAGCCCCTGCACGGAGGAAATCGCGGTGTTTCGCGCCTTCGCCGAGACGGTCTCGCGGGGCACGAGCCGCTTCGTCGTCATCGATACGGCGCCGACGGGTCATACGCTCTTGCTGCTCGACGCGGCCGAGGCCTACCACCGCGACGTGCTGCGCAAGCCGAGCGGCAGCCCCGAGGCCGTGCTGAACCTGCTGCCCCGGCTGCGCGATCCGGAATACACACACGTCCTGATCATCACGCTGCCCGAAGCCACCCCCGTCCACGAGGCCATGCACCTCGAGGCCGATCTTTCCCGGGCGGGCATCACACCGTTCGCCTGGGTCGTCAATCAGAGCCTGGCACCCATCGCCGTGCGCGACCCCGTCCTGCGCGCCCGCCGCGACGCCGAAGCACGGTCCATCGACGAGGTCGTCGCGCACGCCCGCACCGTCGTCGTCGAGCCCTGGCGTGCCGAGGCCGCCGGAGGGGTGTCATGAGCCCCGCCCTGCGCCGGCTGACGCTGGCGGGGGTGGGCGCCGCCGCGATCGGTGTGTTCGTGTTTCGCCCCGCCGCCGAAGGGACTCCGCCGACCGAGGCGGCCACCCCGATCACACGGGCGCCGCGCCTCGTCGAGCTCGGATCGACGAAGTGCAAGAGCTGTGTCGCCATGCACGAGGAGCTCGGCCGTCTTCGGAGCGAGTGCCCCGACGGTTTCGCCATCGAGGAGATCGACGTGTGGCGCGACGCCGACGCCGCCCGCCGGCACCGCGTCGATCTGATCCCGACACAGGTCTTCCTCGACGCTTCGGGCCGGGAGCTGGAGCGACACACCGGGTTCCTCGCCGCCGCCGACATCCGCTCGCGCTTCGCCGCCCACGGCGTCGCCTGTACGCCATGACCACCTGGCTCGGCACGCTCTCGGCCGCGGTGGAGGGCGCCCCCGGCGTCGCGCTCGGCGCGTCCGCCCTGCTCGGAGCGCTCAGCGTTGCGGTCAGCCCCTGCCACCTCGCGGGCATCCCGCTCGTCATGGGGGTCGTTCAGGCCCGGCGCGACGCGCACCGCAGCGCATTCGCCGTCGCGCTCCGCTTCGGCCTGGGGCTGTTGCTCTCTTTCGGGGTCGTCGGTGCCGCCACCGTGGCCGCGGGTCGCATCGCCGGTGATCTCGGCCTGGCCGGCTCGCTGCTCGGCGCCGCCCTCTTCATCGGGTTCGGCCTTCAGTTGCTCGAGGTCGTCGACCTGCCCTGGTTCGGCTCGCTGATGGGGCACGCCCAGGGGCGCGCGGGCGCACCGGCGCTCGTCGGCTTCCTGTTCGGCGCCAGCCTCGGTCCCTGCACGTTCTCGTTCATGGCACCGGCGCTCGGCGTCGTCATGGCCGTGGGGGTCTCGCGCCCGCTCTATGCCACGGGGCTGCTGCTCGTCTTCGCGGTGACGCACACCGCGACCGTCCTGGCCGCCGGGGCGTTCGGTGGTGCCACGGGTCGTTTCCTCGAGTCCCGCGGGGCGAATCGCGCCGTGGGTCTGTTTCGCCGCGGGACGGGCCTGGCGCTCATTCTCGGCGGTCTGTATTTCCTCTACTCGGCCCCCTGAGCCCAACGAACGGACGGTCAGACCCATGGCCCGCCATACCATCGAAGTCCTCGGCCGCGGCTGCGGCGCATGTGACTGGACCGAACGCCTCGTGCGCGAGACCGTCGCAGCGCTGGGGGCCGACGCCACGGTGATCAAGGTCGACGACACCGCGGCCCTCATCGCCCGGGGTGTCCTCGCGACGCCCGCCATCGCCGTGGATGCGAAGATCGTACACATGGGCGGCCTGCCCAGGAAAGCCCAGATCGAGGCGTGGATCCGCGACCTCGACCAGACGCCCGGGAGCAACGCATGACACACGGTCTGACCCGCCGCCTCTCCTTCCTCGACCGCTACCTGACCCTGTGGATCTTCCTGGCGATGGCCGGGGGTGTCCTGCTCGGCAGCGTCGCCCCCGGATTCCCCGCGGCCCTCGAGCGCATGAGCGTGGGCACGACGTCCATCCCCATCGCCATCGGCCTCGTGCTCATGATGTATCCCCCGCTCGCCAAGGTGCGCTACGAAGAGCTCGGCCGCGTCTTCCGGGATCGCCGGGTGCTCCTCTTGTCCCTCGTGCAGAACTGGGTCGTCGGGCCGGTGCTGATGTTCGGTCTGGCGGTTCTCTTTCTGCACGACGCGCCGGAGTACATGCTCGGGCTCATCCTCATCGGCCTGGCACGCTGCATCGCGATGGTCATCGTCTGGAACGAGCTCGCCCGGGGCGACACCGAGTATTGCGCCGGTCTCGTCGCGTTCAACGCGCTCTTTCAGGTGCTGTTCTTCTCCCTCTACGCCTATGTGTTCGCCACGCTGATCCCCGCCTGGCTCGGGCTCGAGGGCGCGGTCGTGAACGTCTCCATCGGAGACATCGCGCAGAGCGTGGCCATCTACCTCGGCATCCCCTTCGCCGCCGGCTTCCTGACCCGGCGGGCGCTCGTCGCCGCCCGGGGGCGGGAGTGGTACGAGGCGCGCTTCGTGCCGCGCATCGGGCCGGTGACGCTCGTCTCCCTGCTCTTCACCATCGTCGTGATGTTCTCCCTCAAGGGCGAAGCCATCCTGCAACTGCCCCTCGACGTCCTGCGCATCGCGGTGCCGCTGCTCATCTACTTCGTCTTGATGTTCGCGATCTCGTTCGTGATGAGTCGCAAGGTCGGCGCGCCCTATCCGCAGGCCGCGACGCTGTCGTTCACGGCCGCCTCCAACAACTTCGAGCTCGCCATCGCGGTCGCGATCGCCAGCTTCGGCATCCACAGCGGGGCGGCCTTCGCCGCGGTCATCGGCCCCCTCGTCGAGGTCCCGGTGCTCATCGGCCTCGTGAACGTCGCCCTGTGGGCCGAGCGCCGCTATTTCAAGACCCCCGCCGCCGAGCGCGCGGCCTGAACGGACGGAGTCCCCCGTGCCCACCATCCCCCCCATGCCCCCCCGCCGCCTGCTTTTCCTCTGTGTCGCCAACTCCGCCCGCAGCCAGATGGCCGAGGGGCTCGCCCGCCTCGTCCTCGGCGACCGCGCCGTCGTGCAAAGCGCGGGCAGCCGCCCCACGCGCGTCAACCCATACGCTCACGAAGTCATGGCCGAGCTCGGGGTCGATCTGTCGACGCATCACTCGAAATCCGTCGACGACATCGCGCCCGAGAGTGTCGACACGGTCATCACGCTCTGCGCCGAGGAGGTCTGTCCGGTCTTCCTCGGTCGTGCCGAACGCTTGCATTGGCCCTTCCCCGATCCGGCGAGTGACGACCCGACACTGACGCGTGAGGACCTGCTGGCACGCTTCCGCACGGCCCGGGATGCGATCCGCACGCGCCTCGCGGCCTACGCCGCCGAACTCGGCTGACGGTGAGCCGCGCGGCCGTTCAGGGGTACCCGCGGCCGTTGTTGCGCGGGGGGTAGGCGCGCGACACCGCACTCGTGCGGGCGGGGGTCGCGCCCCGGGCCGCGGCGGTCTCGGACGAGGCCTCCGGCGGGACACCGAGCGTCGCCCGGAACGCCGCCCCGTGACGCCGCAGGCTGCGCAGATACCTCGCCTCCGTCCCGAGGGTTTCGCGGAAGAGCTCCAGCAGCGGGGCCGAGAGCGCGGACTGTGGCGCGTCGGGCAGAAGCCGGCTGGCGGCGCCGATGCCGTGGGCGTCCACGGCGTCGAGCTCGACGGCGATCGTGGCGACGTGTTCTCGGGTCGACGCCCGGACGACGCCGAGGGCGACGTTCGTGGCCGAGCCCGCCGGATCGGCGTCGAAGTGCTCGACGAGCACGTATTGGTCCGCCGGCAGGTCGCCCTGCGCCCACGCGACGATGAGCGCGCGGGCCTCGTCCCGGGCGAGGGCGGGGATGCGGGCGTGCAGCGGTTCGAGTTTCATGCGCCTGCGTTACCACCGCGCGCCCCACGGCACAAGGCACAGCGCCCGGCGAAATGCCCTCGTCGGGGGCCTCGCCGTCTGCCATGCTCGCCGCGGAGAACCGTCGTGCGCATCACCGCCCTCTCGCTCGTTTTCGCCCTCTCGGCCGTCTTCTCGCCCGCAGCGAACGCCCAGATCGACTTCTCCGGCTTCGTCGACGACATCCCCTCGCTGACGGGCGCGCGCGAGGCGGAGATGCTCGAGACGTACGCGTTCGCCCGCGGCCGGCCGCGCATGTACGCGCCGTTGCCGTTGTTGCACCTGCCGGTCACGCCATATACCGAGTACGACGACGAGGCGCCGTGGAGCGAGGTCCGGGTCGACGCCGCGCTGTCCTACGCGCGGTACTCGCTCGGTCGCTGTGGCATCGTGCTCGACCGCGGGCCCCTGGGGCGCATCGAGCGCAAGCGCATGGACTCGGGCGATCCCAAACTGCTGCGCAACGCCGGGCACGGCGAGACGCCCGTCTACTTCGTCGATGACATCCCCGGCCGCGGCATCGGCACGATCAAGGCGAGCGAGACGAAGTATCCGTTCCCGTTCATCCAGATTCAGAATCACGTCCCCGTGCTGACGGTGCTGCCGCACATCCTCGGACTCCGGCTCAACGCCACGGTGAGTGAACGCCCGTACAGTCTGATGCTGAACGATCGCACGCTCGTGACCGCCTTCGGTGCGTCTCTGACGGGGGCGGCGGGGTTCTTCGACCCCCGGCGGTTCGTCTACACCGACGAGGAGTGCGACGTGATGCGCGAGGCACTCCTGCGCGAGACGCAGTGTGCGCCCCGGGCCCATGTCTTCGCCGGCCGCGGGCACGAGCGCGGGCGCGGGGATACCGTCGCCGAACGTCGCGCCGCCCGCACCGGTCGCGCCCCCTGGCCGCTCGGCCCCGGAGCGCCCGACGACCTCCTGGTCGCGCCGTCGCAGGCCAACGACGGACTGCTCGTGTTCGCCCTGCACGCCGGCCGCTGGCGCGGGTTCTTCTGGCCCTACGCCGGCTCGCTCAACGTCGCCCGGGAAGGGGCCGACCGCCCCGAGGTGTATCAGGGCTTCGAGCAGCAAGGCGGCCTGGGCCTCGCGGTGCAGCCTGCCGGTCAGGAGATCCGGCTTCTCACCTTCGCCGAGGGCAACACGGTCGAGGTCCACAGCACGCCCTGGCCGCGCCCGTGGCGCCCCGGAAAGGCGCGCACCGTCCGCGTCGACCGCGTGCCGTGCCGGGTCATGCTGACGGCGGGTCCGGTGGGTCAGGGGGCCGAGCGTCCGCTGGCCGTCGTGTGTCACGACCGCATCTGGCGCATCTACAAGGAGCGCGAGCCGGAGATGACCCCCCTCGCGCAGCCGGCGAAGTGGGCGTCGATGTCGCGCCGGTGCACCGACGACACGCAGATCTGGCTCGGGCTCGACCGCCCGGATCGCGAACTCGAGCTCTGGCGCCTGCCCGCGTACGGGCCCGCCGAGACCGAACCCCTGCCGCCGTGGGCCGTCTACCCGGCCGTGCGCGAGGTGCCGTTCTCGGCCGTCTGGGGCGGCACCCCCCGCAGCCTCGACCGCGTGACGGTGCGGGCCTTCGACGCGCGCACGAGCCCGCAGTGGGGGCCCCCCGTGCGCGAGCCGCCGCCGGCCGAGGCGGGCCAGTGGGTGCGCTACGAAGACACCCACGGCCCCGGCTGGGTCGGGTACGTCGACGGCGAGCTGCGCGTCGAGTGACGCCGGGGGTTCACCCGGCGAGGGGCGGCGCGTCGGCGCGGGGCGCGGCGGGTTCGGCCTCCTCCACCAGGCGGGGGACGCCGTCGCGCACGGCCCAGACGCCCCCGACGTAGGGCACCTGCGACGGGTTCTCCTCGCGGATGCGTTCGAAGTGCATCCAGGTGCCCTGTACCCGCGCCGGGGTGATGTCGAGGGCGAGCCAGCCGCGTTTGCTGATGTCCACCCACCGGACGTGCGGGTTTGCGGCCCGCACGCGGTCGAGCAGCGCCGGCTGCAGCGCCGCGAGGCCCGGCGACGTGATCGACGTGCCCACGAACTCCACCGCGACCGCGCCCGCCCCCGTCGCCGGGTCGTACACCGCCGGGTCGTTGGGATCGGGGGTCAGCTCGTTGGCCCAGCTCGAGTGGATGTCCCCGGAGAGCACCACGACGTTCTTCAGACCGTTGTCCGTGATCACGTCGAACAGACGCTGGCGGGCGGGCGCGTAGCCATCCCACTGGTCGAAGTTCAACACACCCAGGGGCAGGTTCTCCGACGCGCGGAAGCGCAGGTGCCCCATCATGACTTGCTGCCCGATGAGCCGCCAGCGGGCCGTCGCGCCGATGAGACGGGCCGACAGCCACGCCTCCTGATCGCGCCCCAGGAGGGTGCGTTCCGGGTCGTCGACGGCGTCCCCGTTCTGTCGATCCCGCCCCCACAGGCGGGTGTCGAGCATCGACAGATCGACGAGATCACCGAACGCGAAGCCACGGAAGATGCGGCCGTCCGCCTGTTCGCGCACGGGCAGCCACTCGTGCCACGCCTGCATCGCGGCCGCTTTGCGGTCGGCCCACGGCCCCGAGACGGCCTCGTCGTGATTCTCCGCCCCGTCGCGCCACGCGCCGTTGCAGCTCTCGTGATCGTCCCAGACACAGATGAACGGATGCTGGCGATGGGCCGCCTGACACCAGGCGTCGGCCCGATGCTGCGCGTACCGCGTGCGATAGTCCGTCAGCGTGACGCACTCGTGCCGCGGCTCCGTCTCGCGCGCATCCCCGTAGCGCCCGTTCTCGTACTCGTAGATGTAATCGCCGACGTGCACCACGGCGTCGAGATCGGGCTGCGTCGAGAGCTCGCGAAACGTGTGATAGTACCCGTGACCGATGCTCGCGCAGCTCGTCAGGGCGAGGCGCAGGCGCTCGACGACGGCGTCCGCAGGCGGCGCCGTGCGGGTGCGGCCGACGGGCGACGTGCGTCCGAGCGCATGGAACCGGTAATACAGGCTCGTTCCGGCCGGGAGCCCCGTCGCGTCGACTTTCACCGTGAAGTCCCGCGCGGACGAGGCGACGACGGTGCCGACCGCGATGCGCACCAGAAAATCCGGGCGGACGGAGATCTCCCAGAAGACCTCGACCTCGGCCTCCCCCGAGAGTTCGGAGAGCCGCGTCCACAGGATGACTGCATCCGGCAGCGGATCACCCGACGCGACCCCGTGCCGATACAGGCCCTCGGGCCCCGGCTCGCCGGTGTATTCGGGGCGGGGCAGGTCATCGGTGAGCGCGGCGTCCGGGCCCGCGTCGGGCGCAGCGCCCCCGCCCGCGCCCCCGGCCCCACCCGCGCCCCCGGTGCCCCCCGAGGCACCCGCGTCCGGCGCCACGGCGGCGTCATCGGTCCCGCACCCCGCCGCGAGCAGCGTCCCGGCCGCCCCGGCGGCGGCGGCGAGCTTCAGCAGGTCGCGGCGGGTCGGATGCCGTGTCGTGTCGGATTGTCGTGCATCGGGGGGGGTCTTCGGCTCCAAGGCGGTCTCCGGGGCGCCCCTGCGGGGCTGTTCGTGCAGCCCGCGCAGGGTCGCGCCCGCAGGGGGGCGCCGTCAATCGCCCGATGTCGGGGACGGCTGCGTCCGTGCGCCTCAGCGCCCCAGGCCAGACTCCACCACGCGCAGCAGCATGCCCTCGGTTCCGGCCGTGCGCAGCGTCTCCCAGGCGGCCTCGGCGACGGGGGTCTCGCCCCGCTCGGCGGCCTCGAGCGCCCGAAGCGCCAAGGCCACGCCTTCGAGGGCACGATGCGCGTCGAGGAACGTCGCGGCCTTCAGCACCACGCGGCTGCGGGCGCCGGCGCGGCGGGTGTGACCCTGCAGCACGAGCGCGAGCAGCGCCGCCGCGGTGCGCAGCGCGTCGCCCCCGAAGCTGCCGTCGGCCTTCTGCGTCTTCGCGAGCTCGGCGGCGACGGCGGCCGGGGTCGGCGCGACGCCCGCCCGCGTCCGGGCGTGTCCGACGGCCTCTTCGGCTTCCTTCGCCTCGCGGTCGAGTGCCATCGGCTCGGCCTCGGCGGGCGGCGCGAACGCCCCGCTCTCCGCGAAGCCATCCCCACCGAGATCGGCCATCATCGGCATCGCCAGGTCATCCGACTCGTCGGCGTCGTCGAAACGCTCGGCCTCCCGCCGGGGGGCGAGGGCCTTCTTCGCCAGCGAGCGCGCCTTGTCGAGCAGGCCCCCCTTCGGGGACGGGGCCGGCGAGGGCGGCGGGGGCCCGCCGGGCGCCCCGCTCGCGCGACCCATCGGCGCGGCGACGGACGGCGGCATCATCGGGGCGGCCCGCATCAACACCGGCGACGGCGCGGGCGGCGGCGGGGGCGCGCCACCGACGAAGCCGGCGCCCGTGGTCGCGGCGTTGCCGAACCCGCCGCCCCCTCGGAACGACTCGCTCCACCCCTCCGGCAGCTCGACGGGCTGCACGATCTCGGTCAGCGCACCGTCGACGGTGCGTTGGCTCTCCACGGCCACGAAGGCCGTCCAGCGCGTCGCCAGATGGTGCGCCAGCCCGAGGCGCAGGATCTCGGGGCGCAGGGCCTCCGTCTCCAGCGGCTTGAGGACGAGGCGGTCTTCCAGGTAGGCGACCCGTTCGCGGGCCCACAGGGCGCCGAGGGGGAAGTCCACCCGCACCGGCTCGGCCTCGGCGACGTACTCGCCCGTCGCGCCCTGGCCGCGGGCCACGATCTTCGCCGGGGCGCCGGCCACGAGCAGCGCCGCCGGACGGCCGGCGAAGAGCACCGCGGGCTCGGGGCGGGCGGCGTCGGCGTTCTCGATGCGCAGCCCGTCGACCAGCGGCAGACCGAAACGCGACTCCAGCCGGGCGACGGTCTCCTCGATGTCGTCCTTCGGCGTGGCGATCTCGCACACGCCGCCCCCCACCCGCGCCAGACGGGCCATCAGCGCCTCGTTGACCGCGGTGTCGATGCCCAGGGTGAAGAACCGCGCCGCACCGCGCCGGTTGGACACGGCCGCGACGAGCTCGCTCTCGTTCGAAGCCTGCCCGTCGGTCACGAACAGCACCGTCCGCAGGCGACCGCCGGGCGTCGCGCCGGAGAGTGCCGCCACGATGGCCGGCAACATCTCGGTCCCGCCCCGCGGCGCGAGCCGCGCCACCCAGGCGTCCGCCGCCGCGAGCGAGGCCTCGCCGTACTCCACGAAGTCCGGCCGGAAGTGCTCGAGGCGGTCGTCGAAGGCAATGACCCGGAAACGGTCGCCCGGCATCAGGCCGTGGAGCGCGGCGGTCAGCGCCGCCTTGGCCGCCACCATCTTCTCACCCTCCATCGAGCCCGAGATGTCGACCACGAAAACCGCGTCGCGGGGCATGGCCGCGGGCACGCGGTCCCGGGGCGCGCAGGCCACGGCCAGGGTGCAGGTGCCGTCCGTGTAGGCGCGCAGGGCCGGCTCGGTCGCGTCGGCGAGGCCGAAAGCGAGCACGAAGTCCCGGTCGAGGGTGGCCTTGACGCTGGGCGCGACGCGCACGAGCCCGCCCGCCATCTTGAAGGCAACGGCGTGCGACGAGGCGCTGACCTCGGAGACGGGACCGGCGATGCTCACCTCGAGGTCGAGGCGCGTGCCGCCGGCGAGGCGGATCGGGGGCGAGATGCGCGACGCGTCGGGCACGCGATCGGTGTCGGCGTCGACGCCGGGGCCGTCGTGACCGACCGGCGAGCCGCTGTGATACCGCGGCGCGACCACCGTGGGGAACCGCCAGCGAAAGAGACCGTCCTGCGCCTCGAGGCTCTGAATGACCACCAGCCGGACCTTGATCTCGGCCCCCGGCGGGATGCGCGTCACGCGCAGCGTGTGAACGTCCGCCCGCTCCTGCGTGAGCAACGCGGCGCGATGACCGGCGGCCCGCGCCGCCTGGAACGTCTGCTCGGCCTCTTCGCGCTCGCGGCACTCGGCCACGACGACGACGTCCCCCGCGTGCAGTTCCATCTCGACGACGGCGCCGGCGGGCGGCAGGGGGAAGATGTGGACCGCCTCGACGGGCTCGTGGAGGTCGTTGCCGAACCGCTGCTCGACGACCGTGCGGGCGCAGTGCCCCACGATCTCGGTGCGGACCTTGACCTCGCGCAGCGGCAGGGCCTTGCCGGTCGCCAGCGCGACGAGGCCGCCGAGCCCGGGGTGGTCTTTCGGCGTCTCGCTCGGGGGCGGGCAAAGGGTGGGCACGCAGGGGCACGGCAGGGCGACGGCGGTCATCGGCTCTCTCCTGTGGGGGTGGACGGAACGGGGACGGCCAGCGCCGCGGCGAGGCGGCGCATCAGGGAATCGGGATCGGGGTGGCGACGGGGGTCGACCGTGACGAGGACGCCCGGGGCGAGCTCACGGGCGAACCAGGCGTCGCCCGCGGGGGTCGGGCGCGGGCGCAGCGGCGGCGAGATCGGGTGCGCCGGCGCAGGCACGGCAGCGACCGCCGCGAACGCCTCTCGTACGGCCGCCTCGAGCTGCGCCGTCGTCGCCCCGGCGAGGGCCTGCTGCACCTGCGCCAGCGAGAGGCCGCGCGCCTGCAACAGTTTGACGCAGACCATCTGCAGCAGGTGGCGCCGGCCGTAGATGGCGCGCCGACCCTCGTACCGGGCGGGTCGGTCGAGCAGACCGCTGCTCTGGTAGTAGCGCACCGTGCGGCCGTCGGGGACCTCGCGGACCCGGGCATCGGTGGTCTCGCGGGCTCCGGCGCCGGTGCGGGCGAGGACGACCGCGGCGCGTTCGCAGAGCGCCTCGAGCTCGCCGTCGTCGAAATGCAGGGGGTCGGTCTCCATGGATTCAACTATGACAGTAACAGCATTTACTGTCAACCTATTTTTCGGACCGAAGACTCGTTATCGTGTCGCCGTGTTGCTCAACCTCCAGTTCCTCGGGGCCGCGGGGACGGTCAGCGGCTCCCGCTACCTGCTCGAAGCCGACGATGTGCGCGTGCTGGTCGACTGCGGCCTCTTCCAGGGGTCGCGCGCCCTGCGTGAGCGCAACTGGGCGGACATGCCCGTCGACCCGGCCGAAATCGACGCGGCGTTCATCACGCATGCGCACCTCGACCACTCCGGCGGTCTGCCCCGGCTCGTGGCGCAGGGCTTCGATGGCCCCGTGTTCGCGACGCCCCCGACGGCCGATCTCGTCGACAACCTGCTGCTCGACGCGGCGCAGATTCAGGAGCACGAGGCCGAGTACGCCAACTACCGGGGCTTCTCCAAGCACCGCCCGGCGCGCCCGCTCTTCACGACGGCGGACGCCAAAGCAGCCATTCGCCACCTGCGCGCGCTGCCCTTTCATCAGCCGTTCACCCTGTCGCCGCAGCTCAGCGCCGTCTTCCGGCGTTCCGGGCACCTGCTGGGGGCGGGGGGCGTGCTCTTCACGCTCAGCGGCGATCTCGGCACGCGGCGGGTGATGTTCAGCGGCGACGTCGGGCGCAGCAACAGCGAGCTGCACATGCCGCCGGACCGCCTGCCCGCGGTCGACTACCTGGTCTGCGAGGGCACCTACGGCGACCGCAAACGGCCGGACATCGACGTGCGCGAGGCCCTCGCGGACATCGTCAACCGCAGCGCCTCGCGGGACGGCGCGCTGATCATCCCCGTCTTCGCCGCCGGCCGCATGCAGGACATGCTCTGGCTGCTCAAGCAGCTCGAGGCGTCGCGACAGATCCCGTCGCTGCCCGTCTTCGTCGACTCCCCGCTCGGCGTCGAGTGCACGGGCACCTACCTGCGCTTCGCCCGCGAGCTCAAGTTCGGCGCCCTCGGCACGGTCACGGGCGAACGCGTCTGGCCGACGCACACCGACTTCTGCGCGAACATCGTCGACTCGAAGAACGTGAACCTGCACCACGGGGCCTGCATCATCCTGTCTTCGTCGGGCATGGCCACGGGCGGTCGCGTCCTGTTCCATCTGCGCAAGCGGCTACCCGATCCCCGGACCACCGTCCTCTTCGTCGGGCATCAGGCCGCGGGCACCCGCGGGCGCCTGCTCCTCGACGGTGCGCCCGAGGTGAAGATCCACGGGCGCTACATCCCGGTGAACGCCCAGGTCTGCGAGCTTCAGGGGGTCAGCGGACACGCCGACCGCGACGAGCTGCTGCAATGGATCGAGAGCGCCGATGCCCGCCCGGGAGAGATCTTCATCACCCACGCCGAGCCCGAGGCCGGCAGCGCCCTCGTCGACGCACTCCGGGGCCGCGGGTACCGCGCCCGGGCCGCGCGGGACGGCGAGCGGGTCGTCCTGGCGTGATCCCCGATCGGGCTTGGTGATTCCCTTGACGCGGCCCGTGCTTCACGGCGAAGTTGGCGCCCCCGCATGATTCGCCCCCGGAGTCTCCGCCGCGTCGCCCTCTGGCTCGTCGCCGTCACGTTTGCGACCGCGGGGCTATTGGCAGCGCGACACGCCTGGCACGAAGCCCCCCCACCCGTCCGGGCGCGGCTCGTTCGACCCCTGCTCGAGCCCATCGCGGTGTGGCGACACGGCGAGGCCTACACGCCGGACTTCGGGCCGACGTTCGCGCCCGAAGTGGCGGCCGCCACGGACGAGAACGCGCTCCGGCTCGCGCTCAACGCGCTGCACCCCGGTCGCCGGCCGGTCAGCATCCTGCTCGACAACCCGACGGTCATCCGGTCAAACTTCGAGTTCGCGTGGCAGCGCCCGGACGACCCGCAGCTCGACCGCCTCATCGAGCGCCTCAACCTCGCGCAGTTCCGCGATCCGGCGCTGTCCGACCGGGAGGTCCTGCGCCGCGTCACGACGCACATCCGCAGCGCCGCCCCCCACGTGGAAGACGACGTCGGCACGAACCTGCGTGGGCAGGAGGTCGACGCCATGCACATCATCGACCGCATCGAGCGCGGCGCGACGCTGACCTGCTACTACTACTCGGTCCTGATGGTGCAGGCCCTCGCCGCCCTCGGGCGGCCGGCCCGCCTCGTCGCCGGGGGCATCGATCAGCGGGATTGGCACGCGAGCGTCGAAGCCTACGACCACCAGGCCCGGCGCTGGGTCCTGGCCGATCCGGACTTCGACCTGCTCTACGAGCGCGACGGCGAGCTGCTCAACGCCTGGGATCTCCACGACACGTTCATGGCCGGGCGCGCCCGTTTCCGGCGCTGGCTCCACGCGCGCGGCGAGGAAGAGACCGTGCCCCTGCGCGTGCAATGGTTCAACGAGAACCCCGACGCGCTCGGCGGCATCACCCTGCTGCGGGGCATCGTGCAGGCGGCGCGCATCGATCAGCGCTTGGGGCAGAGCGAGGGCGGGCTGCTCCTGGGGGGGTACTGGACCTACTCCGTCGCCATGCGCAACGACTACCTCTCGGTCGAATACCCGATGGGTCACCCGCGCGCGACGCGCGAGCTGGCCTTCGCAGATCTGGGTGCCCGCTGGATGCGCGCCTACGACGGCGACTTCACCAATCGCCCGGGCGACCTCTACTTCTCCGTCAATGGCGTGCAGCTCGCGTTCACGGAGGAGAGCTCGCCCCCCGGCATCCGGGTCCACTTCGACACGCATACCCCCGGCTTCGCCGCGTTTCGGGTCCAGATGGGCGACGCCCCGCCCGCGCAGACGACCGCACGCTCGATCGTCTGGACGCCCGGTGAGGAAGGGGGCCGCCTGCGCGTCTGGCCGGTCAACCGTCGGGGCCTCGTCGGCGCGGTGGCCGAGGTCGAGGTCGTGCTCGAGCGGCGCGGCGCGAGCGACACGCCCGGCACTCGCGCCTCGTCCCCCTGAGGGCGCGCCCGGTCCCCGGCGCCCGCGCGGCCGTCATTTCGCGGCGGGCACCCGCGTCCAGATTCGGCCCTCGCCGTTGCCGCCCACCGCCACGAGCAGATCGGCGACGCCCTGAAGATCCCGCACCGGGCCGGGCACGGTCTGGGTCTCACGCGTGTCCGGCGCGGCCGGATCGATGCGGATCAGGGTGCTGCCCGCGCCGAGCCACACGCCCTCGTCCGTGGGCAACACGGCGTTGGGGCGGTCCCCCAGACCCGTGGCCACGGTGGTCCACTTCTCGTCCTGCCAGCGCGCCAGCAGCCCATTGCCCGCGGTGCTGGTGCCCGCCGCCCAGATGAACGGCAGGCGCTCTTGGGGCTCGACCCGCCCGGAGACGTCGGTGATCGAGCCGATGCCCACGTCCGAGCGCGGCACGCGCTTCCAGGGGGCACCCGGGGCATCGGGCTGATAGGTCGCGGTCACGGTCCCCATGCCGGACTCCGGTCCGACGAGGAGCCCCGTGCCCGTCCCGTCGAGGTAGGCCGCCTTCACCGTCGGCGGTACGGCCGCGACGTCGACCTCTTCGAAGTCCGCCCCGTCCGTGCTGCGCAGCGTCACGCCCATGTCGCCGAAAACCCAGACGTCGTCGGGACCGGTGGCGGCGAATGCCCGGAAGGGTTGCTCGTCCTTGTGCGTCGTCGCCTCGAAGGGGCCGTCGCCGGTTCGCGTCAGGACGACCCCCCCCGTGCCCGCCGCGAAGAGCGAGCCGCCGCCGCCCCAGGCCACGAGGAGGTCCTCTTCGGTGGGACTCTCGACCTCCGTCCAGGTGGTGCCGTCGAAACGGACGATGAGGCCGCCCCCCCCGAACGCCCAGGCCTCGGTCGCCGAGACGACCCAGACCGCGTTCAGCGGCGCGTCGAAGATCTCCGCAGCCTCCGTGAAGGGCGGGGGCGGAGGGGCCTTCTTCGTCTCTTCGTCGCAGGCCGAGGCGGTGAGGGCGAGACCGGCGGCGGCGCTGAGCGCGACCAGGCGGATCGGGCGGGCGGTCATGGGGGAACTCCTCGACAACGGGGGCGCGTCAGAACTGCGCGTAGATGAACAGGCCCTGCGTCTGCGGGACGAAGACGCCGAGGTAGATGATGATGACACCGTACACGAGGCCGCGCACGGGCGCCGGCAGGGCGAAGAAGCGGCCCGTAAGCGGGGCGAAGCGGGGCAGCCCGAGCAGGTGCTCCACGACGACCACGCCGACGCCGACGCCGACCGTCGTCAGCAGCGTGAACAGCCCGAGCACCAGCGGTTCGCCGCCGTGGCCGGGCAGAAGGCCGCCCAGGAAGGCCAGGAGGGCCTCGCCGCTGCCGGCGCGGAACGGAATGAGCGAGAGGACGAAGAACCCCGTGGTGAGCGCCCAGGCGACGAGCTTGTAGGCGCGGGTCCGGCGACGGGCGACCCAGGTGCGGTCCTTGCGGCACAACCCCCGGTAGAACTCGTCGTACCGGCGCACGACGACGAGCCCCAGGCCGTGCATCAGACCCCAGGCCACGAAGCCCCAGCTCGCGCCGTGCCAGAGACCCGACACGAGGAAGACGAGGACGAACCCCGCGTCGAGCCGACCGCGGAAGAAGCCCTGACCGGTCGTGAGCGGCGTGTAGATGTACTCGAAGATCCACGTGTTCAGCGAGATGTGCCAGCGGCGCCAGAACTCGTTGAGGTTCGTGCTGAGGAACGGTTTGTCGAAGTTCAGCGGCAGGTGCAGGCCGAACCCGCGGGCGACCCCCATCGCCATCAGGCTGTACCCCGCGAAGTCGCAGAACACCTGAATCGCGTACCCGAACGCCGCGGCCCAATGCGCCCCTGCGCTGAACGCCCCGGCCCGTGCGAAGACCGGATCGACGAGCGTCGACGCAAACGTGTCGGCGATGCAGGCCTTTTCCAGATACCCGATCAGGAAGAGCAGCGCCCCCGTCGACACATCCCCCGCGGAAAGGCGGCGCGGGACCTCGAGCTGCGGCAACAGCGCCGACGGGCGCGTGACCGGCCCCGCCACCATGTGCGGGAAGAACGCCACGGCGGTCGCGAACCGCGGCAGCGAGGGGCAGGCGGGGAGCCGTCGATCGTAGACGTCGATGACGTACGAGAGCTTCTGCAGAGTGAAGTACGAGATGCCCATCGGCAGCGCGATCTGCAGCACGGGCAGGCTCCCCGGGAGCCCGAGCCGGGTCAGCAGCGCGTCGAGCGAAACCGCCAGGAAACCCAGATACTTGAAGTAGACCAGCAGGCCGACGTTCCAGGCGACGCTGAGCCAGAGCGCGACGCGTCGGGGGCCCGCCGGCCGCTCGCCCCCGAGATACCGCCCGATGGCGTAGTCGACGAGCGTCGTCGCCGCCAGCAGGGGCACCATGCCCGGGTGCCATGCCCAGTAGAAGGCGTAGCCGAGCGCCAGCAGCCAGCCGTTCTGCCACGCGGCGCGGCGCGGCAGGAGCCAGTACACGCCGAAGGCCAGCGGCCAGAAGAACAGGAACTCGACGCTCGTGAACGTCACGGCGCGCCCCCGCCGGGCGGCGCCCTCAGAAACCCGACACCGTTCTCCAGGGCCCAGTCCACGTACTTCTCGCGCGCCGCCGGGACGAGGTGATCACAGTCGATCTCGAAGTCGTCGTAGACGAGCGGCGCGGTCAGGGTGTGCTCCACCGTCCGGATGCCCTTGCGGGCCCGCAGATCGGCCAGCAGTGCGGAGTAACGGGCGATCGTCGTCCGCCGGGCCTCGTCCGTCAGCAGCTCGGACATCTGCGGGAACGCGACGACGGTGACGGCCAGCCCGCGGCGCTGCAGGCGATTGACGAGCCCTTCCAGCTTCGCCTGCTCCGTCGGGTCGAAACACGTCCGCCCCTCCTCGACGATCTCGCGGCGCCGCCGCTCGGCGTGTGCGGCCTTGCGCCCGCTGAGCGAATCCGGGCTGTCCGCGCCCTTGAGTTGGCCGCGCAGGCTCACCAGGCCGCGGTCCTGGATCATCATGGACTCGGCGAAGAGGCGCTTCATGGCCGTGAACGGGAAGTTGCGATTGCGCGGCGTGATGCCGTTTTCGGCGACGTCGGCGAGGTAGTGTTTCCACTGCCAGGCACGGGCGGGGAGCGCGTCCTCCCAAAGCGTGTGCGAAGCCGGGCAGGTGTCCCAGTAGGTCGTGATGAGCAGGACGTGGCGCAGGCGGTCCCGCACCCAGGCGTCGCCGTCGCGGGCCTCGACCAGCGGCGCGAGGCGGTGCTCGTAAACCCAGTCGAACGCCGAGAAGGTGCCGCCCTCCTCCGTCACCACGGCGACGCGGTCGCGCCCCAGGCGGTCGATCAGCGGCAGCCAGGCCCCGGCATGACTCGAGCCGAGCACCAGGACGTCCGGGTTGCCGGCCGCCAGCGCCCGGACGCCGGTGTCGACCTCGAGATCCCGCCTCGGCATTGGCGCGAGCCGGCGCAGGCCCACCTCGAAGGCCACGATGACACCCGCCATGACCAGCGCGACGGCCAGAAGCGCGCGCCACGAAGGGACGGACGGCGAGGATTCACTCACGGCGAGACCCGGGACCGGCGACGTGCGTCAGGGCGCGACGGGCGTCGGCGCGCCGCTCTGGTCGTCGTCCGCGGCCCCGGGCGGGTGGAACAGGCACCACGTCACGCCCACGACCACGTACGCCACCCCCTGCAGGAACAGGATCTCGGGCCACAGACGCAAAGGCGCGAGCACGTATGCCGCCCCGACGTTGGCGATCTGAAACGCGTTGAGCGCCTTGTTCTTGCGCAGTTTCAGCTTCGGCAGCCGCACGGCGCTGACCATGAGGAACGACGCGACGAGCATGTAGGCCGGGTAGGCGAGCAGCGCCCCCTCGGGCAGCGTGAACTTCACCCACGTCAGGTAGAAGCTCGCGCTCAGGGCCCCCATCAGCGTCGTCGGCAGTCCGTAGAAGTAGCGGTCGCCGCCCGGCGGATCGCTGATGTTGAAGCGCGCCAGGCGGGCCGACACCGCGATGACGTAGAGGCTGACCGCGAGAAAGAGCGCGATCTGCAGGCCCCCCTGATAGAGCGCGGCGTCTTTGAGCCGGTACCAGACCAACGCCGCGGGCGCGACGCCGAAGGCCACGAAGTCCGCAAAGGAATCGTACTGCACGCCGAACGCGGAGCTGGCGTTGAACAGCCGCGCGGCGGTGCCGTCGAGCTTGTCGAGCAGGACACCCCACAGGATCATCCAGGCCGCGAGCGTAAAATCGCCCTGGGCCGAGGCCGCCGCCGAGGCGAGCCCGAACATCATGCTGAACGCCGTGAAAGCGTTCGGAATCAAGTACTTGGGATGGAAACCGAGCATCGGGCTCCTCAGAACGGGATGGCGCGACGAGCGTCGACCGGCCGCACCGTATCGAGGCCCTCCGCGGGGCGCAACGGCAACCCGGGTGGCCAGCGCCGCCGGGGTCGGCCATCCCCCCGGGGTCCCGCGACCCCAGGCGCGCGCGTCGTCCCGTCACCGGAGGGGCCCGAATTGCGCCGTCCATGCCCGGAACACTGGATTGGCACGCACCTTGCGATATGCTTGGCCGTCGCACGGTCCATCGCCGGTGTGGCGAGTCGCAAGCCAATCGCCGAACCCACGGAGAACGAACATGCTGCAGTCCATCCGCCGCTTCTTCCAGGAGAACAAGGCCGCCACCGCCGTCGAGTACGCCATCATCGCGGCCGTCATCGGCATCGCGGCCATCGGCGCGTACCGCTTCCTCGGCGACTCCATCAATCGCAAGACGACCGAGGCCGGTCGGGCCATCTCGAACAACGGCAACTGAACCCCTTTCCGCTCGATCACCCGGTCGCGATCCCGCTGTTCCTGGCGGGGCTCGCGGCCGCGGCCGTCTGGGATCTCCGCCGTCGGCGCGTGCCCAACGCCCTGAACTTCGGGTTCGCGGCGCTCGGCGCGTTTCTGCATCTCGGCGAACACGGTCCCGACGGGCTGGTGTTCAGCGTGGGGGGCTGGCTCATCGCGCTGGCCGTGGTCTTCGTGCCGTTCTTGCTGCGGGTCTATCGCGGCGGCGACGCGAAACTGGTCATGGCCATCGCGGCGTGGCTCGGCCCCCGGGGTGGCTTGAACGCGTTCGTGTACGGGGTGGTGATCGGCGGCGTCGTGGCGGTCTTCACGGCGCTGCTCAACCGGCGCATGCTGTCGCAACCCGTCGCAGAACGACCCGATCACGCCCACGCGCCGATGGCCGTCGCTTTTGCCCTGGGGGCGCTCGCCGCCCTGCAGTGGCCGCTGGAGGCCCTCTGATGTCGATTCGCACGCTCTGCCGTCTCGTCGGTCGGTTCGCCCGGTTCGCCCGGTTCTCCCGTTCCGGTTCGGCTGCGCCTCGCCGCACGCCGCGCGGGGCCGCGGCCGTCGAGTTCGCCATCGGCGTGCCCATCGTCATGAGCCTCTTCATCGGCGGCTTCGTGCTGGTCTACGCGACGTTCACCCGCCAGCGTCTCACGACGGCGGTCGTGCAGGCCGCGCGCACCTGCTCCATCCGCCCGGTCAACGAGGGCCGGCCCGGCTGCGTGCGCAACACCGTGCTCGGCCTCGTCGCCGAAGACAACGCCCGGTGCGTCGGCGGCGTGCAACTCAACGTGCAGGAGAACGGCAACGTCCGTGACCCGCGCGTGATTTCGGTACTCAGCGTGACGGCTCGGTGTGCATACTCTTCGCCCGTATGGCCCAACGCGCTGCCCGCCATCAACCTCCAGGCGTCGGCCCAGATGCCGCAGATGCCCGTCGCCGGTCCGTGAAGGGTGGCGTGCGGCCGAGGAGCACGTCCCCATGAAGTCGAAAGCCGCCCCTCGGGCCGCCCGCGCGGGCGCCGTGGGCTTCACGGCCCTCGCCCTGCTCTTGACGGCGCTGACGGCGTTTTTGCTGTCGCGCGTTTTCGGTGAGGGCAAGTACGCCACCGAGCCCCTCGAGGACGTCGTCGTCGCCGCACACGACCTCCTCGCGGCCGAGATCATCAAAGAAGACGACGTCAAGGTCGTCCAGTGGCCCAAGTCGACGATCCCCGACGAGGCCATCCGGCGCCTCGACGACGTCCTCGGCCCCAAGCCCACCGTACCGGTCATCGGCATCATGCGGGGCGAGGCCATCCTCACCCGGCGGCTGGCCTCCCCCGAGCAGGGCACGGGCATGGCCTCCCGGGTGCCGCAGGACAAGCGCGGGTTCCCCATCCAGGTCGAGCGGTGGATTGCCGACGCCCGGCTGGTCTATCCCGGCGCCGTCGTCGACGTGATCGCCACCCTGGAAGACCCCGTCGAGCGCACGCCCGTCACCCTCACCGTGCTCCAGCGCCTGACCGTGCTCGCCGTCAACGGCGACATCGACGCCGCCTCGGCCAAGGGCGACGACGACGAGCAGAAGCGCCAGCAGAACGCGGGCGGCGCCGTCGTGACCGTGCTCGTCTCCCCCGGCGAGGTCGAGATCCTGGCCCTGGCCGCGCGCGAGGGCAAACTCGACCTCGCGCTACGCAACGCCAACGACACGGACAACGTCTCGACGCAGGGCTCGAACACGTTCTCGCTGCTCGGTCGGCCGTTCCCCGGCACGGCCCAGACGGCCACCGCCGCGACGACGGTCACCGTCCCGCTTCCCGGGCTTCGGCGCGACCCCAAGCGCGCGGCCCTGCGCGATCCGCCCGTCGGGCGCGAGCCCCCGCCCCCCGCCGAACCTGCCGAATCCGGCTCCATCCGCACGATCCGCATCGGAGGCAAATGATGCGCTTCGACAGTCTTTTCACCGGAGCCACGCTCGCGGCGTTCGTCCTGCCCGCCGTCGCCGCGGCCCAGGACGACCAGGCCGACGGCACCGTGCAGGTCTCGCTCGGGGGCTCCACGGTCATCAACCCCGGCGGCATCACCCGCGCCACGCTGACCGATCCGAGCATCGCCGAGGTGCAGCCCGCCGGAAACGGCGTGCTCATCATCGGGCGGCGGGTCGGCGAGACGAACCTCATCCTCTTCGGGTCGAGCGGACAGACGACGATGCTCGTCAAGGTCACGCTGCCCGCCCGCGCCGTACAGAGCGAGCTCGGCAAGGCGTTTGGCAAGGAAGACATCGAGGCCCGTGCGGTCGGCGGGGCCATCGTGCTCGTCGGCGCGGTCAGCAGCGGCGCCATCCTCGAGCAGGCCGAGGAGCTCGTGCTCGGGTTCCTCTCCAGCCCCAGCTTCGCGCAGCTCGGCGTGGTGCCCAAGGTCATCAACCTGCTGCGGGTCAAGCAGAAGCAGCAGGTCCAGCTCGAGGTGAAGTTCGCCGAGGTCACGCGCAGCTCGCTGCGCCAGATGGGCACCGACCTCTCGGCCACGATGGACTCCGGCCGCGCCGCGTTCGGCTACGGCGTCGCGCCCACCCCCGGCGCCGCCGCACAGTCCGTGGCCGACAAGGCCGGCGCACCGACGTTTTTCGTCGGCAAGGCGGACGGCAAATTCCCCTTCGCCGCGGCACTGTCGCTGCTCAACACGAAGAACCTCTCGCGCACCCTGGCCGAGCCCACGCTGGTGGCGGCCAGCGGTCAGACGGCCAAGTTCCTGGCCGGCGGCGAGGTGCCCATCGTGATTCAGGGCACGGCGCTCTCGCAGCCGCAGGTCGATTACAAACCCGTCGGCGTCTACCTCACGTTCATGCCGAACGTGCTCGACGACGACACCATCGAGCTGCAGGCGCACACGGGCGTCAGCGCGGTGGACGAGAGCAACTCGAACCTCGGGTTCGTGGGCTTCAAGACGCGCTCGAGCAGCACGACGATCCGCCTGCGCGACGGGCAGAGCTTCGCCATCGCCGGCGTGCTCTCCGACGAGATCGAGAACGAGCTGAAGCACATGCCCGGCCTCGGTCAGATCCCCATCATCGGCACGCTCTTCTCCAGCAAGGAGTTCCGCCGGCGCGAAAGCGAACTCGTGATCGTCGTCACCGCGCACCTGACCGAGCCGATGGACCCGGGGCAGATGCCCCCCCTCCCCGGTGAGGACCGCGTCAATGACCCCTCGGACGTCGAGCTCTTTCTGCTGAACATCACCGATCCCGACGCCCCGGTCGCGCGCGGGGGCGGCCCCGGCCGCTCGCCCGCGGTGGACTCGGGGGATGACGGCGCCCTCGCCCCGCGCCGCACGCCGGCGGGTGTCGTCGGCTTCTGGCGTTAACCCGGTCGCGCGGAGGAAACTCTTGGCCAAGGGCAACTTCGTCCGACCCGCCAGCCGCGCCGGCATCCGCGATCCGCGCAACAGCACGTTCGTGGCCCGCCTCGACGACCTCGAGCGGCAGAGCCACCGGCCCAAGCAGATCAGCGCCGAGACGTCGATGCTGCGCGCCGAAGACGTCGAGATCATGGGCGAATTGCCCGCCCAGGAGCCCTTGGGCGAGGCCCCGGCCCCCCTGACGGTCGCCTCGCGCATGATCGCCGTCTTCAGCCCCAAGGGCGGTACCGGCGGCACGACGGTGGCGTGCAACCTCGGCGGCACGCTCGCGCGCATCGGCAAGAACGTCGTGCTCGTGGACATGGACCTCCAGCTCGGGGCCGTGCCCGTCGCCCTCAACCTGCGTCCCGAGCGCAGCATCGGCGAGATCATGCGCCTCGCCGAGGCGGCCGGCCGCGGGCCGCTGCAGACGGGCCTCGACCGCCACGCGTCGGGCCTCTGCGTGCTCGCGCAGGGCGATCGCATCGAAGAGCTGCCCGAGATCACGACGGACCGCCTCCCCCGCCTCTTCGACGCACTCGGGCAGAGCTTCCCGTACGTCATCGTCGACGGTCTGCGCGACTTCAGCGACCACGCCGTCGCCACGATGGACCTCGCCCACCTGGTCCTGCTCGTCGTCACGCAGGATGTCCCCGCCGTGCGCGCCGCGGCGCGCTGCCTGCGCATCTTCCGGCGACTGGGCTACGGGCCCGACCGCGTGCGCCTCATCGTCAACCGCTTTCAGAAGCGCGCGCCGGTGACGATCGAAGCCATCCAGAACGCGCTCGGACAACCGGTCGAGGCGGTCATCCACAACGATTTTCCCCTCGTCGAGCAGTCCCTGAACCTCGGCGCCCTGGTCGGCGACGTCAAACCGACGTCGCGGGTCGCGCGGGACATAGAGACCATCACCTGGCACTACGCCGGCATCAAGGACCCGCCCGTGACGGCCGGGTTCTTCGCGCGGCTGTTCGGGAAGCACTGACCATGGCGATGCGCATCATCGACCGCCTGCAGGGCGGGGACGGCACCGGCCAGGCACAGGGCCGCAACCTCGAGGACATCAAGCGCCGGCTGCACCAGGCCGTGCTCGACCGGGTCGACGTCGCGGCCGTGGCCGCCTTGACGCGCGATCAGGTCCGCAACCGCCTGCGCGAGCTCGTCGAGAACCTCATCCAGAAAGACGGCATGAACCTCTCGCCCGTCGAGCGCGACGTGGTCGTGACGGGCATCCTGGACGAGATCACCGGCCTCGGCCCGCTCGAGGCCATCCTGGCCGACGACACGGTCAGCGACATCCTGGTCAACGGGCCGGACACCATCTACGTCGAGCGCGGGGGCCGCCTGCAGCAGATCGACGCCCGCTTCCGCGACGACGCCCACCTCGTCAACACCATCAGCCGCATCGTCGGTCGGGTCGGCCGCCGGGTGGACGAGTCGTCTCCCATGGTGGACGCCCGCCTGCCCGACGGCTCGCGCGTCAACGCGATCATCCCACCGCTCGCCCTCGACGGCGCGGCGCTGTCCATCCGGCGGTTCGGCACCAATCCGCTCGACGCCCGCGCCCTGGTCTCCAAGGGCGCGCTGACGCAGGACATGTTGAACTACCTGAAGGCCGCCGTGCGGTCGAAGTGCAACATCCTGATCAGTGGCGGCACGGGCGCCGGCAAGACGACGCTGCTCAACGCGCTCTCGAACTTCATCCCCAATACCGAGCGCATCATCACCCTCGAAGACTCCGCCGAACTCAAGCTCCAGCAGCCGCACTGCGTCCGCCTGGAGAGCCGCCCGCCGAACATCGAGGGCCGTGGCGCGGTGACGATTGGCGACCTCATGCGCAACGCCCTCCGGATGCGCCCCGACCGCATCGTGGTCGGCGAGGTCCGTGGCGGCGAGGCGCTGGACATGCTCCAGGCCATGAATACGGGCCACGAGGGCTCCATGGGTACGCTGCACGCCAACTCCCCGGACGACGCCGTGCAGCGCCTGACGACGATGATCACGATGAGCGGCGTGAAGCTCGACACGGGCGCCCTCGCCCAGATCATCGGACGCTCGCTGCACCTCGTGGTGCAGGCCAGCCGCCTGCCCGACGGTCAACGCAAGCTCACCAGCATCACCGAGATCGTCGGCCTCGACGGCGACAAGGTCGCGACGCACGAGATCTTCGTCTTCGACCAGGGCGGCATGGACGACGAAGGCCACATCTGGGGCGAGCATCGCTACGTGGCCGAGAGCACCTTCCTCGAGCGCTTCTACCGCGCGGGTGCTCTCAAGCGGCCGGGCGCGCGATGAACATCTGGGTCATCGTCCTCGGCTCGGCGAGCGTGTTCTTCGCGCTCCAGGCCATTTACTGGATCGTCACGTTCCGTCGCGAATCGCGCCATTCGGTGCTGGCGCAGCGCCTCGGCAGCATCGACGCCGTCGAGGAGGGTCTCGACGACATCCTGCGACGCACGAGCGAGGACGAGGGCATCTGGGCGAGCCTGCCCTTCTACGAGTCGCTGATTCACCGCCTCAACGAGGCCCGCGAGCTCGGCGGCGTGGCGGCGTTCATGGTGCGGGTGCTCATCTTCGTTCTCGGCGGTTTCGCCGGCGGCGTGGTGCTCACCGGCGACCCCGTCTTTGCGCTGATCTTCGGCCTGGGTCTCGGGCTGCTGCCGTACACGTTCCTGCTCAAGAAGGTCCGCAAGCGCATCCTGCGCATCGAGGAGCAGCTCCCCGAGGCCCTCGAGGTCATGTGCATCTCGCTGCGGGCCGGCCACTCGCTCGCACAGACGATTCGCCTGACGGCCAGCGAGCTACAGGCCCCCTTGGGTGAGGAGCTGCGGCAGGTGGCCGAGGAGGCCGAGCTCGGCCGGCCCATCGACGAGGCCCTGCTCGCCATGGCCGATCGCGTTCGTGGCGCGCGCAGCGTGCGGACGTTCGTGGTCGCGGTGCTCGTGCTGCGGCAGACGGGCGGCAACCTGGTCGAGGTCATCGAGAGCATCATCGACTCGATGCGGCAGGCGACGGCCTACCAGCAGAAGCTGCAATCCATGACGGCCGAGAGCCGGTCGAGCGCGTTCATTCTGGCGATGCTGCCCCCGGCCTTCGGCGTGCTCTCGTTCCTGGCCGATCCCACCTACACCAAGCGCCTGTACACCGACTCCGTGGGGCAGATGCTGGTGCTCACGGCGGGCGGGTTCTACCTGAGCGGCGTCATCTGGGTCCGCCGACTGGTGTCGCCGAAATGAACCCCGAGACCCTGCAGCTCGCCTTCTACGCGGCCGCGTTCGCCACCGCGCTCGCCGTCGTCGTGGCCGTGCAGGCCGTTCTGCGCGCGCGGGCCGAGGCGGCGGCGGATGACGACGACGACCTGCCCGCGCCCGACGGCCGCACCGAGACGGATCCGGTCCGGCGGGTGGCTCCCCAGGGTCGCCTGGCCGCCCTGGCCGAGCTGACGCGCCCGAAGAGCCTCGCCGAGCTGAGCGAGCTGCGCCGGCGACTGGCCCGCGCCGGGCTGCGCAGCGACAACGCCGTCGAAATCTTCAGCATCGCCCGCGCCGTGTCGCTCATCGTGGGCGTCACGCTCGGCGCGCTGCTGATGCTCACGGGCGAGGACGGCAGCGAGATGCTCATGGCCGCCCTCTGCATGGCGCTCGGCTACTACGCGCCCGAGGGTTGGCTCAAGAGCCGCATCGAAGCCCGGCAGTCGGCCATCACCGAGGCCCTGCCGCCGACGATCGACCTCCTGGTGACGTGCATGGAGGCCGGCCTGGGGCTCGAGCAGGCCATCGCCCGCGTCTCCCGCGAGGTCAGCCATTCGGACCCCGAAATGTCCGAGGAGCTCGGCATCGTCGTCGGCGAGATCCGGGCCGGTCTCGGCGTACCCGAGGCCTTCCGCAAGCTCTCCGACCGCGTCACCTCGGACGACATGCGCAACCTGGCACAGGTGGTGGGCCAGGCCGCCCAGCTCGGCGCGGCGCTCGGCCGCACGATGCGCGAGTACGCCAACAGCGCCCGCCGCCGCCGCACCCTGGCCCTCGAGGAGACGGCCGGCAAGATCACCGCGCGCCTGACCCTGCCGTTGACGCTCTGCCTCATGCCGGCGGCGCTGATCATCATGCTGGGGCCGGCCATCGTGATGATCTTCCGCATGGTGTCGACGTGAGGGCTGGCCACTCCGGGCGCCGGCTCGGGCGGGGTCTGCGCGCCCCTCGACGGCAAGGTCGACGGTCGACGACGAGCTGCGCCTTCAGCTCGCCGAGCTGCTCGTCAAAGAGGGCGCACAGGCCAACGCGCTGCCCATCGTGCGCGACGCCCTGGCCCGCAACCCCACGGACGCCCGTCTGCACTACCTGCTCGGGACGATGCTGCGCGACCGCGGGGTCTACGCCGAGGCCGAGAAGTCGTTGCGACAGGCCGTCGAGCTCGGCCCGAAGCTGGCCCCGGCGCACAGCGCGCTCGGCATCCTGCTCGACCTGCAGAAGCGCTCCGCCGAGGCCGAGAAGCACCACCGCGAGGCCCTGCGCCTCGACGAGACCCCCGCCCGCTACCACAACAACCTGGGCTTCTGCCTCGCCCTGCAGGGCCGCCCGGCCGAGGCCATCCCCGCCTACGAGGGCGCGCTGCGGCGGGCCCCGACGGCGGCGCAGGTCTACAACAACCTGGGCTTCGCCTACGCGGCGGTGGGTCGCGATGCGGATGCCCTGCGCATGTTCCGCCAGGCCGGGGGCGAGGCCGCCGCCCTGGCGAACCTGGCTTTGGCGCACGAATTGCAAGGAAAACCCGACCAGGCGCGCGCGCTCTATCAGCGAGCCCTCACCGAGGACCCGCGACAGGCCGCCGCCCTGGCGAATCTCGAAGCCCTGGACGCCGAGCGTCGGCCCCCTGCCGCCGCCCCGTCCGTCGCCCCCCCGGAGACGAAGCCATGAGCCCGAAACGCCTGCTCCCCCGCCTCGCCTGGGCCCTCGCCGCGCTGTTCATCGTCGGCTGCGGCGGCCGCGTCCACGTCGAGGAGGACGCCGGCAGCCGCTACCGCCGCGTGGTGGCCGCGCAGCGCGACGCCAAACCGCGCAAGGGCGTGGCCCCCGCGACGGCCGCCGAGGTCAAGCTCGCCACCCACAACCGCATGATCCGGCTCAGCGCCGACGGCTCGGCCAACCCCCTCTCGTCGGGCGACGGCGGCGGCTACAGCGCCGGCGCGCCGGCCGGGGCGGGCGGCACCGGCTCCACCAGTCTGAACTTCGGCGCCGAGGCGGGGGAACCCCAGATCCGGCTCCAGGGGAAGTGAGGCGATCCATGGCCGAAATGCGCCCCCTCCGACGACGCGCGCCCCGCGGGGCCGCCGCCAGCATCCTCGTGCTCTACTCCGCCGTGGCACTCATGATGCTGACCGTCATGGGGTACGTGGGCGGCCAGATGTGGAGCGCCAAGGAGCTGACCAGCGCCCGGGCGGACGCCGTGGCCCTCGCGGCCAGCGAGGCCATCAAGCGGCTCGGGCCCGATCGCTTCTGCGACGACCAGACGCTCCAGGCCCTGTTGCGCGACTTCGGCGGGCGTTGCCCGGTGGCCCGCAAGGTCGGCGCCGGGGCGACGGCCAGCTACGTCTTCGAGTACGAGACGGCCGAGATCAACGTCCAGGTCCCCACCGGCCTGATGGATCTCCAGAACGTCGAGGTGCAGACCGAGGTGCGCGGCCAGGTCGACCACCACTACCTGCCCGCCGAGGAGCGCCGACCCAAGTTCGTGCTCGTGCTCGACTACTCGGGCTCCATGGGGGCGCGTTTCGGCGGCGGCAACCGGACGGCCGCGCTCAAAGACGCCGTCGCCACGCTGATGGGCCGGGGCTACCGCATCGACTACGGTGCGGTCATCTTCGACAACGAGATCATGGCCACCGTCCCCATCGCCCAAAACAACGAGCGGGCGGTGCTGGCGCAGGTCAACCGTTTCGGCCCGAGCGGCGGCACCTGTTACCACGGCCTGGCGACTGCGCTCGGCATGCTGCGCAACACCCCGAACACCGGCTACTACGTCCTCTTCGCCACGGACGGCGCCCCGAACAATGGCTGCAGCGACGGCCGGGGTGAGGCCGTGCAGCTCTGGAACAACGACGTCACGATCTTCACGCTGAACATCGGCGCCGGCGGCGCGCAGCGGGATCTCCTCCATTGGCTCTCCGGCCCGCCGAACCGCCGTCACAACCCCGGTTACTCCTTCGAGGCGGGCAACCCGGCGCAGCTCCGCGAGACGTTCGACCGCATCATGGGGCGCATCCCCTGCCGGGCCTACCCGGACTTCGCGCAGATGCCCGATCCGTCTCGGGTTTTCGTCGGTGTCGAGCAGCGCAACCGCGAGATCATGACGCCCACGATGTTGCCCTGGGACGACTATCACCAGATTGAGGAGCGTCGCCCGGACCACTTCGACGCGACGCCCTATGCCACGGTCAACCTGAACCCGCCGCGCAACGAACGTCGCTACGTGCTCGTCAACCACACGGGCTGCGCACCGGTCATCGAAGAGGACGCGCAGCTTCTCTTGCGCTACGACCGTCCGGGTCTCGCCACCGCGCGCTGAGCGCCCGCCGGAGAGTCGCCCGTCGGCACCGCGGGAAACCGGCAACTCCCCTCGCCACTTCCCCTGGCACGAATGGTGCACACGGGGGCGGCGAAACCAAACGGGGAGGAACCCATGGCGTTCTCGCTTCGCGCTGCCCTCATCACCACCAGCAGTCTGGCGCTCTTTGCCTGCGGAGAGGCCACCGACGTCGACGGCGAAGCCGCCGGCCAGGACACGGCCTCGCCCAACGTCGACGGCAGCCCGGCGAAGCCCACCGGCGAGGGCAAGGAAGACGCCTGGAACTACCTGAACGACCCGAACCGCATGGCGCAGTTCATGGCCCGCGATCTGGTCAAGAAGGCCGCCGATTTGCCGCAGACCGGGCAGTCGGCCAATACGCCCTGGCCGGACACCTACTGGCCGACGGCGGCGGACGGCATCAACTTCCGCTGGAGCGGCGACAGCGGCGTCGCCGGTTTCTCGCCCGCCGAGAAGTACGACCTCGCCTTCAACGGCTGGACGCCCCCGGCCAACTTCGCCGAGCTCAAGCCCTTCAACGCCTCGAGCT
This sequence comes from Myxococcota bacterium, assembly GCA_023150895.1. Classification (GTDB taxonomy): domain Bacteria; phylum Myxococcota_A; class Bradymonadia; order UBA7976; family UBA1532; genus CAINDO01. Next base: position 87,921 of record JAKLJY010000014.1, read on the forward strand.
GCACGGACACCTGGCACCCCGAGTACTACACCAGCATCGGCCCCCTGGCCCGGTTCATCTCCGAGAACCGCGGCAACAAGAAGGGTCGTGACAAGGTCGACTCCGACGACGACACCAAGATCGACGAATGCGATCAGGAAGACGTGGACGGCGTCGAATGGTGGTGGGGTCTGTGCCACGCCTGGGTGCCCGCGGCCTTGAACGAGCCGGAGCCCATCCACGAAGTGACCCACAACGGTGTCACCTTCTACCCGTCCGACATCAAGGCCCTGCTCATGCAGGCCTACAACCGCTCCCGCTCGTACATCCTCGGTGGCCGCTGCAATACGAAAGAGCCCAAGCGCGACGAGACCGGCCGCATCATCGAGGACGCCTGCCGCGACACCAACGCCGGCGCGTTCCACCTCATCGTGACGAACATGATCGGCCGTCACAAGATCGCGATCGCCGAAGACCGCACCTATGACTACCAGGTCTGGAACCAGCCGGTCTTCAAGTACGAGATCACGCAGCAGACCGAGGTCGATCTGAAGAAGGCCCTGGAGCTCATCAACTCCAAAGAGGCCGACTACAGCAAGATCAACAAGGACGCCAAGCGCTTCATGGACGTGAAGGCCACGTTGTACTACGTGACCGAGTCCCACGCCTCGAAGTCGCCGATGGTGCCCGCGATCTCGTCCTACACGCGCACGGATCGTTATCACTACCTGCTCGAGCTCAACGACGCCGGCGAGATCCTCGGTGGCGAGTGGATTCTCGGCACGAACGAGCACCCGGAGTGGGGCGTCAGCAAGCAGCCGGACTTCCTCTGGTTCAGCACCGGCCCGGCGACGGACTACGGCGTGCCCCTCGACATCGCCAACATCCGCAAGCTGCTCGACCTCTCCCGCGCGCCCATCGTCCCGGTGAGCGACGAGCCGACCGGCCCTGCGAGCGCCAACAAGGTCGAGCAGGTGGTCGGCGTGGGCGCCACCATCCCGGACAACAGCGCAAAGGGCCTCTCCGAGTCGTTGAAGGTCGAGCGCACCGAGAAGGCCATCACCTTCGCCGTGCAGGTGGACGTCAAGCACACCTACATCAGCGACCTGAAGATCGACCTCTACAAGGACGGCACCCTGATCCAGACCCTCTGGAACAAAGAGGGCGGCGGCCGCGACGACATTGCGCAGCTCTTCCCCGTCGACGCGCTGAAGGGCCAGTCCGTGGCCGGCGAGTACACGCTGAAGATCATCGACGGCGCCGCCGATGACGAGGGCACGCTCGTGCGGTGGGGCCTCGTGGCCGAGGTCGCGCCGACCGAGTGAACCGGAGTCGCCGATGTTCCTGCTGCGTTTTCTGCGTCCCACCCCCATCGCCCACCTGCAGGGCGCGCCCGCCGGCCGCAAGGTCATCATCGAGGGGCGCGTCGTCGCTCAGCAGACGCTGCCCTTGGGCGTCGCCCACCTCGCCTGCGTCTGGTACGACAACCTCGTCGAGAGCATGAAGGCCGGCCTCCGCGGCAGCCGTGCGCTCTGGTTCGTCGAGAAGGCCGAATGCCGTTTCTGCGGCTTCTGGGTCGAGGACGCCTCTGGCCGCATCTGGGTGGGCGGCGACCCCCGCGAGGTCAACGTCCGCGGGGCGAAGCGGGTCACGGGCGCCATGAACAAGGCCGCCACCGAGCGCTTCACCGCGCACGTCATCCAGCCGGGCGCCGTCGTCCGGGTGCGCGGCGTGCTGAACGCGCACGAGCGGGGCGACCCCGGCAACGAGCCGGTACTGCGCGCCACGGCGGAGCACCCGGTGGACATCCGGGTGCGCGCGTGAGTCAGAGCACGGGCCGCGTCGCCCTCGTCACGGGTGCCTCGCGGGGCATCGGCGAGGCCATCGCCCGGGGACTCGCCGCCGACGGGCACCGCGTGGCCCTGGCGGCCCGCTCGCCCGACGCCCTCGAGCGCATCGCCGGGGAGATTGGCGGCCTCCCGGTCGTGATGGACGTCTCGGACGCCGCCTCCGTCGACGCGGGCGTGGCGACGATCCGCCGGGCCCTGGGCCCCGTGGACATTCTGGTGGCCAATGCGGGCATCGCCCTGAGCGCCCCCCTGGTGGCCACCACGGACGCCGAGTGGGCCTCGATGCTGGACACCAACCTGACCGGCTGTTTCCGCCTGACGCGGGCCTGCGTGCCCGACATGGTCAACCGGCGATGGGGCCGCGTCGTCTACATGGCCAGCAACGCCGGTCTCACGGGCTACCGCTATACGGCGGCCTACTGCGCCGCCAAACACGGCGTCATCGGCCTCATGCGCACCCTGGCGCTCGAGGTCGCGCGCGACGGCGTCACGGCCAACGCCCTCTGCCCGGGCTTCGTCGAAACGGACATGACCCGCGCCTCGGTCGAGCGCATCGCCCACAAAACGGGCCGGGGCGAGGACGCCGCCCGCGAGGCGCTCATGTCGCTCTCGCCGCAGAAGCGCCTCATCCAGCCCGACGAGCTCGTGGCGATCACCCGCTACCTCGTCAGCGAAGGCGCCCGCGGGGTCAATGGACAGGCGATCGCCATCGACGGGGGTCAGGTGCTGCACTGACGGCCCGCGGGCCGCCAGGACGCCTCAGCGCCCTCGCCGCACGATACGCGCACGAATCCACGCCGCGTAGGCCGCCTCGTCGAGCTCCCCGGCAGCCAGCGCCAGCATGCTCGCGGTCGCCTCGACCTGAGTGGCGACGAGTCGCCAGCCGTTCAGGTACAAGCAGAGACCGACCGCCAGGAAAGCCGCGCGCTTGTTTCCGTCGACAAAAGGGTGGTTCTTGGCCAGCCCAAATGCGTAGCACGCCGCCATGTCGGCGACGTCCGACTCCCCGTACGCGACGAGTTTCTCTGGCCGCGCGAGCGCCGAATCGAGCAGCCCGGCGTCGCGGAGCCCCGGCGAGCCGCCGTGCTCGGCCAGGCTCTCGTCATGAAGCAGGCACAGCGCCCTTTTGCCGATGAAACGCAGGGTCATGGCGGCGCTACTTCGCGAGTTGGTGGAACGTCCCGCGGAACTCGCGCATGAACGCGCGCCCCGCCTCGAGCTGCTCGTCGAGCGCCGGATCGAAGGGCGTCAGGACGAGGCCGTCCGGCGATTCCGTTGCGAACACCGTGTCGCCCTTCTCCAGCCGCAGCCGCGCGAGGATCTCCTTCGGCAGGATCAGCCCCACGGAGTTTCCGACCTGGATCAGTTTGAGTGCGCTCATGGGGTCCCCCGTTGTGATTACATTCATTATAACGAACGAAGCAGCCTCCCGCAACCCGACCCCGCGGATTACCGACCCCGATCCCCGGGAGACTCGCCTTCGCCGCCCCAAACCCGCCGTCCCGGAGTGGGGCGCGCTTCTGCGCCGTGTCGGGCTGAAGTGGGCTCGGAAGCTCGCCCTGGCTGTGCACGGCTCATCTCGGGCTGCCGCCGCGTCGACGCGCCGCGTAGGCCTCGCCGGTGCCCTCGGCAGCGACGACGACCGCAGACCCCGGTGCCTGAGCTCGACGCGCGTGTGGGTTCCGCGCCGCCTACCGCATCGGGGCCCGCCCGGCTACACTGCCCCCGATGCCCGCCAGCGACCCCCTCGACGTCGTCCAGCGCGTCCTGCAGATTCTGGACGACGGCAGCTTTACCACGACGTACAAGCTGGCCGTCATGCTGGCGCTCGTCGAGCTGTGTTTCGAGGAGGCCGCCGTGCCCGGCCCGACCGGCGCGGTCCTCACCACGCCGCAGCTCGCCGACAAGGTCCTCGAGCTCTACTGGCCCCAGGTCCGCGCCTACGGCCCGCACGGCCTGCTCCAGCAGAGCAACAACGCCCCGCATCAGGTCGGCGGCCGCACGCTGCCCGTGCTCATCGCCCACTGGCAGGCCGGCGTCGGCGCCGGCACCACCACCCTGCCCTACCCCGTCGCCCGGCGCCGCCCGGAGTTCGCCACGCTGCGCGACGAGGTCGAGCGCGTCCTCATCCGTATGCCCCTGCCCAAGCTCCAGCGCGTCGGCGGGGTGCACGTGCCCTGGCTCTACGAGATCACCTGGGACGACGAGCCTGCGCCGACCGATGCGCGCCTGCGTCGTTACCAACAGACGGGCACCGGCTTCGATAACGCCGTGAGACTCAAGCCGGGTGTGTTCGAAGCCTTCTCGCGCCTCGCGCCTCTGTTGCGGGCCTTCATTCAGCAGCGATGGGTCGAGAAAGTCACCGCCCTGAATCCCGTCGACGACGCAGGCGTCGCCCTCGCCGAGCATCTGTTCGGCGTCGACCGCACGAGCCTCGAAGCCACGCGCGGCCCCCTCGCCGAGCTGCAGGCCGGCCGGTGTTTCTACTGTGGCGACGCCCTGCGCGGTGCCACACACGTCGATCACTTCCTGCCCTGGGCCCGCTTCCCGGACAACGGCCTGGCCAACCTCGTCGTCGCCGACGCGCGCTGCAACGGACAGAAGAGCGACCGCCTCGCCGGCCCGGAGTTCCTGCGTCTCTGGCGCGACCGACTCACCGCCGAGACACACCCCCTCGAACACATCGGCGCCCGCCTGCGCTGGGACGTCGGCGCCGAGCGCGCCCGCGGCGCCGCCCGCTCCCTCTACCTCGCCCTGCCCGCCGATGCCCGCCTCTGGGCCGGCGGCGCCCGCTCCGTCGCCATCGACCGCGGACTGCTCGACGCCCTGCTGGCGGGGTGATGGGGGGGCACCGAGACGGGGCGTTGACTCCACCGACCTGGGCGCCCGTACCCGACCGGCGCAGTCTCGCTTCTTTGTCGGTGATGGTCGACCGTGCGGTTGGCTCGACCGTGCAGCCCCTCCACAACACCGCCCCGGCCCTGCACCCGCTCGGCCGATGTCCCCATGCACTCGGAGCATGATTCACGACCCACTCCACGTCGCCCGCCGGGCGGTCCGGCCCGAGGCCGGCGTTGCTCGCCCTCACGCTACGACGCGGGGTAGCGCTGTCGGGCTCGCGCCTTGGTCTCGGGCCAGCCTGCCTCGGCGTGCTCGGCCTGGAGCCGTGAATCAAGCTCCTGGAATCGAGTCGGGGGCGTCGTGCGGGTCGAATATGGTACGGTCGTAGCCGATGAAGCCCCGTGCGTACATCGAAACGACCATCGTCAGCTACCTCACGGCGCGGACCTCCCGCGACCTCGTGCGCGCCGGCGAACAGGAGATCACGCGAGAGTGGTGGGACCGTCGCGTCACCTTCGACCTGTATATCTCCCAGCTCGTGCTGGAGGAAGCGGGCGGGGGCGATCCGGACGCGGCCAGGCGCAGGCTTGTCGCGCTGCAGGATCTGCAGATCCTCCAGACGACTGATGAGGCGATTGAACTCGGCCGCTTCCTGCTGGCCGCTGGCGGCCTCCCCGCGAAGGCCGATGCGGATGCTTTGCACATTGCCGTGGCCGCGGTACACGGCATGCATTACCTGCTGAGTTGGAACTGTGCCCACATCGCGAACGCCGTGACACGCCGAAAGATTGAGGCGGCTTGCCGGCGCGCCGGCTATGATCCCCCAATGCTGTGTACTCCTCGAGAGCTCCTGGAGGTGAGCGACGATGGAATCGAATGACCCGTTGGTTGATGAAGTTCGAGCGATTCGCGACCGGATTGCCGGCGAACTCGACTACGACATCGAGCGGCTCGGCAAGGAGATGCAGACCCGCGAGGGGCAATCCGGCCGCCCGGTCGTACGACTCAGCCCCCGGAGGATTGAACAGGCGGAGGGCATGACGAACGCGACCCTCCCTGCGCGGAAGAGCGCCTGATCCGCTGACATGACAGTGGCATCGGTGGACGGTCCACCTTCCATTCCGATACGCGCCGAGACACACCCCCTCGAACACATCGGCGCCCGCCTGCGCTGGGACGTCGGCGCCGAGCGCGCCCGCGGCGCCGCCCGCTCCCTCTACCTCGCCCTGCCCGCCGATGCCCGCCTCTGGGCCGGCGGCGCCCGCTCCGTCGCCATCGACCGCGGACTGCTCGACGCCCTGCTGGCGGGGTGATGGGGGGGCACCGAGACGGGGCGTTGACTCCACCGACCTGGGCGCCCGTACCCGACCGGCGCAGTCTCGCTTCTTTGTCGGTGATGGTCGACCGTGCGGTTGGCTCGACCGTGCAGCCCCTCCACAACACCGCCCCGGCCCTGCACCCGCTCGGCCGATGTCCCCATGCACTCGGAGCATGATTCACGACCCACTCCACGTCGCCCGCCGGGCGGTCCGGCCCGAGGCCGGCGTTGCTCGCCCTCACGCTACGACGCGGGGTAGCGCTGTCGGGC
>JAKLJY010000150.1 GCA_023150895.1 Myxococcota bacterium
CAGAGCGCCGCCCTGACCGCCCGTGCCGCCGGCGCCGCCGGGTTGCCCGCCGCCCGCGCCACCGGTCGGGCCGGCGTCGGGATCGGGCACGCGCCCGCCAGCACCGCCGACGGGCAGGCCGCCTGCGCCGCCCGAGCCCCCGGGGCCGGCGTCGAGCACGGTGCCGCCGGTGCTGCCACCGTTGGCCCCGCCCGTGGCGCCGCCCCCGTCCGATCCCCCGCCACAGGCTCCCAACGAGAGCACCACCCCCAGGATGGGCAGGATCCCTGCGTGCCGACACTGCATGTTCTTCCCCCCGGAGGCCGACTAAGGCCGCGGCACGACGCGGGCCAGGTCGCCGGCCCGATTGAGAATGAAGTTGCGCACCCGAAGCTGCTCGGCCGCGACCTGCTCGTTGGTGTAGGGCTTGTGGTCGTCGAGCCCGACGTAGGGCTCGATGACGGCGGCGCGCGCGTCGACCTCGGCGGCGAGATCGATGGCGTTCATGGTGTCGTTCACGAGCCAGACCTGCTGGTACCAGCCCTCGCGGCAGGCCGCGTCTTCCAGACAGCGCGTCGCCAGCACGGAGGTCGCCCGCGTGACGTCGCGCCCGGCCAGGAACGTCTCGTCCATGCCCCACGGAATGAGGGTAATGAGGCCCGACTCGGGCTCCACGTAGAGATGATAGTCGTCGCCCGGGTTGCTGTACGGGAACGAATCGAACTGACCGATGTTGGCGCAGACCGCCCAATACAGGTGGAACTGGTCGAAGCTGACGAATTGCTCCGCCTGGACGAGGGCGTCCGGCCCGGGCTGCGTCAGCGCGTTGGCGAGCCCGATGAGCGACGTGCGGTCGTCCTGGCCGCTCTCGAGCTCGAAACAGCCCGGCCGGTTGGGGTCTTCACTGTCCTGGCAGGCGCGGTTGACCATGTCCGGCCGGAAGTCGACGTCGTAGCCTTCGTAGAGCGGACCGCTCGTGTCCGCGAACCACTGATTCAGGAACAGCGGGTCGATGTTCTCCAGGTTCGTGTAGACGCCGTAGAACTCGTCGTTCAGGTACAGGAGCGCGTGCCCGGCCCGCGACGCGAAGAGGCCCACCGTGCGCGCCATGTAGTACCCGACGACCTCTTTGATCATCGAGTTGTCCGACCGCATGTTGTTGAGCGTGACGTACTCGAGGCCGTGGAACCGCGCGTTGCCGTTGTCGTAACCGATGTGGATTTTCAGCGACGGCTTCACGTCGATGGGCAGAAACGAGTTCTGACCCTTGATGCGCACCCCCACCGGCCCGATGGTCCGGCCGTTGTAGGTGAACATCGCCGGAACGTAAGTGCGCGGGTCGTCGCGCAGCGCCTGAATGTGCTCTTCGGCGACCGTGAGGTGGAACTCCGGCAGGCCGTCGAAGAGGCGCTGGACGGCCTGGTCGAAGGACGGCGCGGCATCCGGGCGCGCCCGGGGTTCGTTGGGCGAGGGACGTCCCCGGCCGTCGGGGTTCGGGCCGCCCGGGGTGACCTCCCAGAGGGTCTGCCACGCGGTCGAGGCGTCCGGCGTGCGCGCCGCCGAGATGTCCGACGTCTGAGCGGCGTAGTCCACCCGGTCGACGAACGAGCCGTCCGGTCGGGCGAGGCCGATGGAGCCGCCGGCCTTCTCCAGATTGAAACGCAGGTGTGTCGGGCCGACCTGGGACCGGCCATCCGCCCAGAGCACCAGATACCCGCCGGCCTCGATGCGGACGCCCGCGGGCAGGACGGAGTGGCGTGCCGCTTCGTCGAAGCCGTTGGTGATGCGATAACCGGCGAGGTCGACGGCGGCGGCGCCCGGGTTGAAGAGCTCGATCCAGTCCGACGCGCGCCCCTGGTCGTCGGTGATCGTGAACTGATTGCTCGCCATGAACTCGTTGATGCGCAACTGAGCGTCGACCTGAACCGGCGGCGGCGGACCGGCGTCGGCGGGGGGCGGAGTCGCGCCGTCGACCGGCGGTGGGGTCGCGTCGCCGGTGGGGGTCGTCGTGGCGTCGGTGGCTGGGGGCGTCGCGTCGGGGTCGGGTCCGGGGCCGGCGTCGGGCGCTTGACCGCCGCTCGGGCCGGCGTCGGGCGGTTGCACGGCCCCGCCGGTCACTGCACCGTCGGCGACGGGCGAGCCGCCCGCCGGTTCGCCCCCCCCGCCACCGGGCGAGCCGCCCGCGGGTTCGTCACCGCCGCCGCCCGATGAGCCGCCGCCGCCGGAACCCACGTCCGGGGCGGTCGACGCCCCCCCCGCCGCGCCGCCGTTCGCGTTGCCGCCCTCACCACCGCCGCCGCAGGCGAGGAGCACGCCTGCGAGCGAGAGAACCAACCGCCGCTGCACGATCACGGTGCCTCCGGTCCGCCGTAGTAGCCCATGTCGGCGGGCGAGCCGTCGCGATCGAGCATGCCCGCCATGCCCACGTCGATGCAGGCGCTCGGCGCGAACAAGTGAAAGTCCCGCTGGTCCGGATCGGCGAAGTTCGGCTCGGCGGAGATGTTGCCGAGCCCGCCCGTCGGGTCCGCCATGCCGAAGAAGTCGACCCCCTGGCTGGCAAACATGTTGTTGTACTGCCAGGTGGGCGCGCCGAGGTCCACCGACACGGCCGGGCCGAACTGCGACCGGTAGAAGATCGAGCTGTGGACGGCGAGGCGGTTGTACCGGTGCGCGAGGGGCGGGTCTTCTTCTTCCATCTCGATGCTCATGCCGTCGCGGCTGGTGGCGCGGATGGCCCCGCCTTCCTCGGCGGCGTTGTCGGCGAACGTCGAGAAGCTGAACTGGCCGTCGCTGTTCTCGTGGTAGAGCGCCCCGCCGGCCTGCTCGGCGAGGTTGTTCACGAAGAGCCCGTTGATGACCTCGTAGATGATCTGGCTGGCGCAGATCGCGCTGCCCATGGGCGCCCGGTTGTTGATGAACTCCACGCGCCGCAGGGTGAGCAGGTGCGTCTCGTCGTTCATGTAGACCGCCGCACCGCAGTTCGTGGCCTGGTTGCCCTCGAAGCGGGTGTCCTCGACGTAGTGGCTCTGGTGCGCGGTGGACATGTGGATGCCCCCGCCCATGCGCGCCGTGTTGTTCACGATGATGTTGCGCTCGAGGTTCGTGAAGTCGTTGTCGAGCTCGATGCCGCCGCCCTTGTCGCCCGCCTCGTTGCCGTCGACGAGGTTGTCGTTGAGCACGCTGATGTTGTGGGAGATCTTCACGCCACCGCCGTCGTCGCCGGCGGTGTTGCCGATGAACTCGTTGTTGGCCGCCGTGACCTGGCTGACGAAGATGCGCAGACCGCCGCCGTCGTCATCGGCGCGGTTGCCGGTGACGAGGTTGAACTCGAAGCGCATGCGATTGCGGCTGAGGTAAATGCCGCCGCCGTCACCCGAGCAGTGGTTCTGGTCGATGAGATTGTTGCTGACGATGGCCGTCTTGCCGTCGACGCCGTAGAAGCCGCCGCCCTCGAAGTCCGAGTGGTTGTTGCGAATGGTGTTGCCGTCGTAGGGGCGGTTGCTGCTGTGCCAGTGGCCGCCGCCCTCCTGGTTCACCGAGTTGTGGTGTACGTCGTTGCCGCGGAAGAGTGTGAAGTCGTCGTTGCCACCGAACGAGTCGACCTGAGCGGTGCCGCCACCGAAGGCCGCCCGGTTGTCGTGGATGTCGTTGTCGCCGATCTCACCCTGCGCATCGACGGCGCGGAGGCCACCGCCCTGGTCGCCAGCCGTATTGCCGTCGATCTCGTTGCCCGAGATGAGCACCTGGCAGGCGCGAATGTGCAGGCCCGCGCCGTGCGTGGCCGTGTTGCCCGTCACGCGGCTGCCGTTGAGGTAGAAAATGCCCGACTCGCAGCGGATGCCGCCGCCCTCGTTGGCATTGCCGTTGCGAATCGTCAGGGCCGCAAAGGCGATCTCGGCCCCGGGGACGCCGTTGATCGTCAACGTGCTGCCAGCGCCGCTGCCGTCGATGATCGTGGCGTCGCGCCCGCTGCCGCCGTACACCGAGACGGTCCGGGTCGCCGTGACGTTCTCGAAATACGTCCCGGGGCAGAGCTCGATCTGCGCGCCGTCCGGCACGGCGTCGAGGGCGGCCTGGATGCTGCCGTACTCGCCCGTGCCGTCCTGACAGACGAGGATCTCGTCCGTGTGGCCGTCGCAGTCGTCGTCGATGCCGTTGTCGAGATCGGGCGCGCCGGGGTGAATGTTGGGGTCGTCGTCGTTGCAGTCGACGCTGGCGTCCCAACCGTCGCCGTCGAGATCCGGCGGCGGGGGGGCGTCGTAGATCATGTCGGGAGGCAGGGCGTCGGTCACGCCCGCGTCGTCGGGCGGCGGGGCGCCATCGCTCGCGGGTCCGCCATCGTCTTCGGGTTTGGCGCCGTCCGGCCCCGGGTCGGGTCCGGCGGCGTCGGCCTCCGGTCCCGGCTCGGCGGCGTCGGCCGCGGGACCGGCGGCGTCCGTCTCGGGGTCCGTGCCCGTGTCGGGTGCGGGCGGCGCGGCGTCGGAGCCGGGCGCCATCGCGTCGGGCGTCGGGGTGGCCGCGTCACCGCTCGCGCCCCCTCCACCGGACTGCGCGGTGCTGTCGCCGCAAGCGGTCGTCCCGAGGGCCAGCGCGGCCCCCAGGGCCCAGATCGAGGTCGTGATGCGGTTCATTCGGCGCTCCCCGTGGCGTCGGTTGGATACTCGTGTAGTGGACCCGGCCGGGGCGTCGGGCGTATCCGACCGAGCGCACAACCGAATCGCATTTTTCTACCATGTGATCGGGAATCGGCAAAAGGGCGCGGCGTCTCGACCGCTTTGCGATACGATCCCGTCACCGCTTCGTCACCGTATGGAGCCTTTTCGTGCCGTGCGTCGGTCGGCAGATGCAAAGGGTCATGCTCGCCTCCGCGATGGGCCTGGCCTCCGCGTGCGACCGCCCGGATGCGGTCGTCACCGGTCCCGATGCCGTCGCGCGAGGGGACGCCGAGACGGTTCGCGACGGCGGTGACCCGGCTCGCCCGGACGCGCGCGTCGACGGGGGGCGGGCACCACGTCCAGACGGGCATCTGCCCGCAGACGGGGCGCCGGCCGACGGGGAAGCCCGATCCGATGCCCTGCCGACGCGGGATCTCGACCCGCCGCAAGTGGACGCCCGTGCTCCCGCAGACGGGGCGGTCGCACCGGCGGACGGGGCGGTCGCGATGGCCGACGGCCGCGCGGGCGCCGATGCGCAGCCCGACGGCACCGCTGCCCCCGACGGGCAGGCGCTCGCCGACGCCGCCGTCCCCGATGCCGGCCCCGTCCCCTGGCGCATGCCGCTCCGCGCGCGCTGCGAGCCGGGATATGAAGACCCCGTCGATCGGGCGGTCATGGCCGATGTCGCCCTCGTCGAGGCCTCGGGCCTCGTGCCCTCGCCGACGCAACCGGAGGTGCTCTGGCTGCACAACGACTCGGGGGATGCCGCTCGCCTGTTCGCGGCGCGCACGGACGGCACGCAGCTCGGGCGCGTCTTCCTGCGGGACGTCGTCGCCCGGGATTGGGAGGACCTCGCCGCCGCGCCCTGCCCGGACGGCACCGGTCCCTGTCTCTACATCGGAGACATCGGCAACAACCGGCACAACCGACGGGATCTCGCGGTCTATGTCGTGCCGGAGCCGGCGGTCGACCCGGCGCGCCCCTTCGGTGAGGTCTTCGCGGCGTCGTTCGCGCGCTACCCGTTCCGGTATCCGCAGGGTGGCAACCCCGACGCCGAGGCGCTCGTCGTCGCGCCGGACGGCTCGACGTTCTACGTGTTCGAGAAGATCGACTGGGATCAGGCGCGGATCTGGCGCCACCCGGGGCCCCTCGTGCCGGACGTGGAGGTCGAACTCGTCGAGCTGCATCCGTTCCCGAGCCAGGGCTCACTCTCGCCGGGGGGACGCCAGATCACCGGCGCCGATCTGCACCCGAGCGGCACGCGACTGGTCATCCGCGTCTACTCGGGCGTCTACGAGTATCGCTTCGACCGCGCCGGCGGGCTCGACCGCCTCGACCTCGCCGAGGTCATCGAGGTCCTCCGCGGTCCCGAGTCCGAGCCGCAGGGCGAGGCCGTCGCCTACGATCACGAAGGGACGGGGCTGTATACCATCAGCGAGGACGCCGGCGGGCGCGGCGGGCGCGTCCTGCACCACTACCCGTGCCGCCCCGGGCCCTGAGCGGGCGCACTCAGCGGCCCGCGGGCAGGTAGCGCACCCGGTCGCCGGCCTTCTTCGGGCCCTCGCCCTCGACCACTCGGGCGATGCTCATCTTCTCCTGAACCTGCACGACCTCGACGACGCCGGCTTCGGTGTCGTCGAAGCCGATCACGCTCCCGTCGGCGCCGGTCACCGGCGCGCCGCGGTGGATCACCCGGAACCGCGCGCCGGGCTGCAGGTCGACGTTCGCGCCGGCGTCGATGAAGACCTTCTCCGGGCCGGCGACGTTGGCCACTTCGCCCTCCCAGGGGAGTGTGTCGAGCTTCGCCGTCAGCGCGGCGAGGGCCTTCTCGCACGCCTTGCGCGTGGCCGTGCCCAGGGGGGTCCGTTCATAGGCGCCGGCCTTCAGGCCGATGCCCGAGTATGTCGCCTCGCCGTCGACGCTGCGGGCGACGATCTCGCCGACGCCCGGGGCGGCGATGAGAATGCGGCCCGTGGTGGCGTCCACGAGTCGCAGCTCGATGCCGACGACGGCCTTGTCCTCGTGGTACTTCATGCCGGCGAGCAGCTTGAGATCGAGGCTGGCGTCCTTGGACGAGATGTTGGGCTCGAACTGCGTGACGACGCCCACGAGTTTCGCCTGCGCGCCCTTGAACTTGCCCGTTTCGACCGTGGTGCTCGCGTCGAAGTACTTGGCGAGTTCGCCCTCCTTCGTCGTTTTCTGCTCGCCGATGATCGTCTCGATCTGCGCCCGCTCGAAGGGCATCACCCGGCCGGTCTCCGTAAGCGTCGTCGTGATCTGCTCACCGAGAATTGCGCCCACGCCGGTGATGCCCATCTGCGCCATCAGCGCCTTGGCGGCCTCGAGCTCCTGAAACGGCGCGGTGACGACGCGGAGCTTGGGTCCCTTGCTCTGCACGGCCGACGTGACCCGAGCGGTGGCGACGGCGGCGGTCTTCGTCGGTGCCGGGGGGGCGCTCCCGCAGGCGGCGACGAACAGCGCGGCGGCCAGGGCGCCCACCGGCGGGGCCGGGCGCCGGCCGTGGGGACGGTGGTTGGTCGGGATGGATCGAGAGCGCATGCGCAAAGACCTCCGGTGAACGATGGGCGGGCGAGGGTTGGCGAGGAGCTTGCCCGAACCCCGGACAAATGGAAGCCCCATGCGCCGTCGGCACGGGGTCCGCCCCGGGGACCGACGGGCTTGCCGCGCGCCGCGGCCCGTGGCACACAGCGCGGCCCATGCGTTTCGCCGACACGCCCGTCCCGGTCCATCTGGCCCTGCTGGCGGTGCAGATCCTCTTCGGATTGTGGCCCGTCGCCGGGGTTGCCGTCATGGGCCACCTGACGCCGGCCGCGCTCATCGGCCTGCGGACGCTGCTCGCGGTGCCCATCCTGTTGGCCCTCTTCCGGCCCGCCCGACCCGCGCCGAGTGTCTGGCCGGGGCTGGCGGTGCTCGGCATCCTCGGCGTCTCGGCCAATCAGCTCCTGTATGCCGAGGGGCTCAAACGATGCGGTCCCATTCATGCCGCGGTGCTGACGCTGCTCATTCCGCCGCTGACCCTCCTCATCGCGCGGCTGACCGGGCGCGAGCAGCCTTCGGCGCGTCGCCTGATCGGTGTCGCGGTGGCGATGGCCGGTGCGCTCCTGCTCGTGCGGCCCGACCGCGCAGTGCAGACGGCCGACGACACGGTCTGGGTGGGCGACCTCCTGATCATCGCGAACACGCTGAGCTACGCCGCCTATCTGGTCTTCGCGCGGCGAACCGCACAGCGTCTCGGCTCGCAGGCGATGGTGACCTGGGTGTTCGCGTTCGGGGCCCTGCTGGCGCTGCCCGTCACCGCGCCCGCACTGGCGGCGCTCGACGTGTCGACCGTGCCCGGCTGGGGCTGGCTCTCGCTCGCGTTCATCGTCCTCGGCGCGACGGTCGGGACCTACGCCCTCAACGCGTACGCACTCGCGCGGGCCGAGAGCAGCCTGGTGGCCGTCTACATCTACCTGCAGCCGCTCGTGAGCACCGCAGCGGCGGCGGTCTTCCTGGACGCGCATGTCGAGGGCCGTGCCCTGCTGGCCGGCTCAGTCATCGCCGCCGGCGTCTATCTTTCGGCGGGTCTCCCGATACCCACCATGCGACGTCTTTGAGACGCGCACTCCAGAGACGGGGTCAACCCGACGTAGACCACCGCCGGGAGAGGAGATTCGTCGCCATGCCGAACAACCGCCATCGCCCCCGAGGCCGAGGCCTCGAATGGCTCGTCATTGTCTTCCTGTTCGCCGTCGAGATCGCGGTCGTCCGCTCCCCCGCGACGCGCGCGGCCGACGAGCTCGAGGCCGCCGAGGCCGCCGATCGCTCGTCCCCCGCGCCCTGACGGGCGTCGGGCATCGGGCGCTTTTTCTTTGCCTCGCGGGGCACGGTGCATAGGGTTCGACCTTCGTCGGTTCGACCTCCCGGCCGACGCTTTCCCCGCGACCGACCCAGCGAGACGCCCATGTCCGACAAACAGCCCGCCCGCCACCACGGCGTTTTCATCATCGGCTCCGGCCCGGCCGGCTACACGGCGGCCCTCTACACCGCCCGCGCCAACCTCAAACCGTTCATGGTGACCGGCATTCAGCCGGGCGGTCAGCTCACCACCACGACCGAGGTCGAGAACTTCCCCGGTTTCCCGGACGGCGTCATGGGCCCCGAGATGATGCAGCTCTTCGAGAAGCAGGCCGTCCGCTTCGGGCTCGAGATCCACTTCGGGATGGTGAGCAAGGTCGACTTCTCCCAGCGGCCGTTCCGCATCGAGATCGACGAAGACGAGCTCCACACGGCCGACGCGGTCATCGTCTGCACGGGGGCGACGGCGAAGTATCTCGGTGTCCCCGGCGAGCAACCGGCCGATCAGGGCGGGTACCTGGGGCGCGGCGTCAGCGCCTGCGCCACCTGCGACGGGTTCTTCTTCCGCGATCAGGAGATCTGTGTCGTCGGTGGGGGCGACACCGCGATGGAGGAGGCCAACTACCTGACGCGCTTCGCCTCGACCGTGCACGTCATCCACCGGCGGGACGCCCTGCGCGCCAGCAAGATCATGCAGGAGCGGGCGTTGGCGAACCCCAAGATCAGGTTCCACTGGAACAGCGCCCCGGTCGAGGTCCAAGGCGACGGCAATGGCGTCACGGGCGTGCGTCTGCGCGACACGGTCACGGGCGAAGAGCGCGTATTGCCGGTGACCGGGTATTTCAGTGCCATCGGCCACAAGCCCAATACCGACCTCTTCGTCGGGCAACTCGACATGAACGAAGTCGGCTACCTGCTGGTGAAGTCGCCGTCGAGCTACACCAACGTGCCCGGCGTCTTCGCGGCGGGTGACGTGGCCGATCCGACCTACCGGCAGGCGGTCAGCGCGGCGGGCATGGGGTGCGTTGCCGCCATCGACTGCGAGCGCTGGCTCGAGGCGCAGGGCGCGCACTGAGGCCTGGGCGGCGGGTCGCGACCGGCGTCAGCGTCCGTTCCGCCGGATGGCGTGAATCAGCGCGTCGAACCGGTTGAGAAAGGTCGTCCGGTCGTTCTTCGACATCGGCGGCGGCCCGCCGCGCGGTTCGTCGCCCCCGACGGAGAACGACCGCAGGGTGGTCGCCAGATCACGGGCCGCGAGCGCGTCGCCGATGCTGTCGGCGTCGAACACCCGGCCGCGCGGCGTGATGGGGTGGGCACCGCCGTCGATGACGCGGGCGGCGAGCGGCAGGTCGGCGGTGATGACGATGTCGCCGGCGCCGGCCTGCTCGGCGATGAGCTTGTCGGCGGCGTCGGCGCCGCGATCGACGACGACGAGCGAGACGCGCGGACTCGGCGGCACGTTCATCACCCGATTGCAGACGACACGCACGTCGAGCTGATGGCGGGCGGCGATCCGGAACGTGTCCTCTTTGACCGTCCCCGGACATCCGTCGGCGTCGATGAATACGGTGAGCATGCAGTCCTCCGCCGGGGTTCTACACCGCCGTGCGTGCGACCGACAGCGTCGCCGCGCGCGTCGGTTGACCCGGACCCGGCGGGGGTGGACGATGGCGTCCTCCCGTGGAGGTGTTCCCGATGCCGACGTTTCCCGCACCCGCCGCGCACCGCGGCGGTCTGACCCATCTGCTGCCCCGTGCTCTGTTCCTGGTCTGCCTCGCCCTCGCGGCGTGTTCGCCGTCGGCGGAGACCGGCGGTGGCGCGACCGTCGACGCCTCGACGAACCCCGGCGGACGCGACGCGACACCGGTGGACACGCAGGATCAGGGTCAGCCCATGGGCGGCCAGGGCGGCGATCCGACGGGCGGGAGCGGCGGGACCGGCGGCACGGGCGGCTCGGGGGGCAGCGTCGGCGGCGCCGGCGGCGAACCCGTCGGCGGGAGCACCGGCGGCAACGCGGGCGGCGAACCCGTCGGCGGTGGTCAGGGCGGGGCCGGCGGCGGGCAGGGTGGCAGCGGCGGCGGCGGGAGTGGCGGCGAACCCGTCCCCGCGACCCTCGACTGCGATGAACTCTGCCTCGTCTACCATGCGGAGTGCGCGGGCTACTTCGCCCTGGTGTCCACCTGCGACATTCTCTGCCCGGCCATCGCGGCCGGCCTCGAGGCCGGCGCGCACGTCGAGACCTATCAGTCCGCCGACGAGAACTGCCGCGAGGGCCTCGCCGCACAGAGCTGCGGGCAGATGTACGCCTGCATGAACGACGACGATGGTCTCTCGGCCATCGGCGACGGTGCCGACATCCGCTACGAGGGCATCCTGAACGGCGAGCCGATCGACCTGCGCACCAACGAGGCCTGGATCTTCGTCGGGACGAAGGCCGAGGGTACGCCCGGCGATCTCGAGGCCATCTTCGAGGTCGGAGGGGTCGTCTATGCCATCGAGATGAACGACTTCCTCGCCGACTGGGACCCGGCCGTGATGGACCCGGTCATCCTCGAGAACAACAAGGTCGATCTCACCACCGAGGTCGAGCGGATCCGCCTGCGGGTCCAGAGCATCGACGTCGCGGCCCTCTCCACGGACGGTCCCGTGAGCTTCACGGCGACGCTCTCCGACCCCGATCTGCCGCCGGGCACGAGCGAGGTGAACCTGTCGGTGACGGGTTCGCTGAGCCCCTGACCCGCGCACCTCCCGGGTCGCCCCCTTGCATTTCGAGTTCGAAATGTTAGGTTTGGGTGATTCAGGAGGAATTCATGGCGCGACCGACTCCCCGACCGCTCCCGTCTCGTCTGGAGGACGCCCTCGCCGCGCGCTTCGAGACCCGCACCGGGCTCGTGTTCAGCACCGCGGTCGCTGCCGGGCGATTGCCGCTCGCCGGGTACTACACGCACCTGTGTGCCTGGGCCGTCGTCTGGGGGGAGGTCGAAGCGCTCGCTGCGGACGAGCCCCCGGCGGTGTGGTCCGACGACCTGCTCTTCGGCGGTCTGTTGCGCGCGGATCGTGCCTACCTGGCCCCCCTTTGCGGTGACCCCGAGCCGGCCACGATGCAAGCGGCCGAGACCCTTTCCCGCCAGATCCGGACGGCGTTCCGGGCCGAGCGTGTGACGCTGCTCGGCGCGCTGTACGCCCTCGAGCGCATCCTCGCCGACGCACACACCGTCGACGCGTGCGCGCAGCGCGCCTACGGCCTGACCCTCTCCGGCCGCAGCTTCTGGCGCTACCAGGTCCTCGGTGCCGGCGCGCGCCTGGGCGAGCTGACGGACCGACTGACCACGCTCGACGGGGGCGGACGCGCGGCGGACCGGATCGAAGCCGCCGCGCGGGCGACGCTGGGCAGCTACCTGGACATCGAACGCTCGATTCAGCCCGGGGCCGACCTGGCCGGCCTTGCACCGCAGCGCACGCCGCCGGGGGCGCTTCTGCCCCCGCGACCCAACCAGGGGAGCGGCGCGGGCCCCTCGGGGTGGGGCATCCTGCGCGGGTCCCCGAACGGTCGCCGACCCCGCTGACGAGAGCATCGAAGCGCCTGGCCGCCGCCGAAGGTTGATTCCGGCCCCGCGCTGGTGTACGCCGCCGCGCATTCCACCCGCGGAGTCTCCATGTCCCGTCCGTTATCCGCCCTGTTCGCGGCCGCGCTCCTGTGTTTCACCGTTTCGCCGGCGACCGCCGAGCTGACCCCGCTCGGCGACGCGCAGGTTCAGGCGATGCAGTCGCTGCCGCGGGATCCGCCGCCGCCGGCGCTGACGCGGGACAGCCACTACTGGGTCAGCAACGAGGACCGCCTCGAACTCTTCGAGCCGCACATCCGCGACAAGCGCGGCGCACTCATCGGCGTCGGGACGGATCAGAACTACCTCTTCGCCGGGTGGGCGCGCTCCGAGGTCCTGTTTCTGATGGACTTCGACGAGGCCATCTCGGACCTGCACGAGGTCTACGCGATCATCTTCTCCGACACGCCGGACCACACGCGGTTCATCGAGGCCTGGGGCGCGGCGAACGTCGACGCCCTCAACGCGAAGATCACGGCGAAGTTCAGCGATCCGGTGCGGCAGAAGCGCATCCTGCGCGCCTACCGCACGGCGCGCGGGACGGTCGAGCGTCGGCTGCGCAAGGTCCTGAAGAGCTTCACGAAGAAGGGCGTGCGCAGCTTCCTCGACGACGCGGCGCAGTACGCCCACGTCCGCGACCTCTGGGCCAAACGGCGGGTCGTCGCCCTGCGGGGTGACCTGACCGCCAAAGACACCCTGCAGGCGATTGCCCGGGTGATTCGTGAGCAGGGCTGGACGGTGGGCGTCTTCTACCCGTCCAACGCCGAGCAGTATTTCCCGATGCTGCCGCAGTACCGGGAGAACATTCAGGCGCTGCCGGCGAACGATCAGAGCGTCGTCATCCGCACGATGGGCTGGGGCACGCTCTATGGTCAGGCGGACGCGACCTATCACTACAACGTGCAGCCCCTGAAGCTCTTCCAGACCTGGGCACGCGAGGGGAAGGCCAAGAGTGCCGGTCACATGCTGCGGTGGCGCAAGCCCTCGGACATCGTCGGCTTCTCGACGTTCGAGAAACTGCCGGGCGCCGAGCCGACGCCACCCATCGCGCGCAAGAAGCCCGAAGGGGCGGCCCCGGAGAGCGCCCCCGCGGCACCGTGATTCCGGCCATCGTCCCCGCGCTGATCGGCGGGCTGCTTGCGCCGCCCGTCGCGCCGTGTCGCCCGGAGGCGCCCCCGGGCATGGCCTGCGTCCCCGGCGGGGACTTCATCCGGGGGACGGACGGGGGCCCCCCCGACGCCGCACCGGCCGCGCACGTGTTCGTCCAGACGTTCTACATGGACCTGCACGAGGTCACGTTCGGGCAGTATCAGGCGTGTCACGCCCGGGGCAAGTGCCCGCGCGCCTACCCCAACTACTCGGACTTCGACCACCCGAAGCAGCCGATGAACGGCGTGCGGTGGTTCGACGCCGTCGCGTTTTGCGAGGCCGCCGGCAAACACCTGCCCACCGAGGCCGAGTGGGAGAAGGCCGCGCGCGGGCCGGACGGGGCAATCTACCCCTGGGGGGACGCCCCGGCGGACTGTGCGCGCGCCGTCATCGAGGACGCGCGCGGCAAGAGCTGCGGTGTGCCACGCCGCAATGGCTACGCGCCGGAGAAGGGCCGCCCCGAAGTCGTCGGCTCCCGGCCGGCCGGCCGGTACGGTCTGTTCGACATGGCCGGCAACAGCTGGGAGTGGGTGCAGGACTGGTACAGCCCGAGCTACGCGGTCTGCGGGTCGGCCTGCAGCGGCCCCGATCCACAGGGGCCCTGCGGCGGGCTCTCCCCCTGCGCCGGACACACGATGCGGGTCGTGCGCGGCGGGTCGTGGTTCTGGGGACCGGCGCACGCCGCCGGGTACTACCGGCGCGCGCACACGCCCGAGAACGCGCCCGTTTATCACCACTTCGGGTTCCGGTGCGCTGCCTCACTCGCCGAAGCCGCTCGCTTGCTCGCGACCCCGGCGTCGCCCGGGAAGCCTTCGGACGGCGTCGAAACCAGGCGCTGACTTCGGGATTCGAGCCTTCGTGGCGAGCGCGGAGGCCGTGTGGTCGGCATGCTCCTGGACGGACGTGCCGTCAGAAGGACTCGTCGCAACACACCGGGCGGACGTTCACCCCGTCGGTGAGGGGCTCGCCGTGCACCGGCGTGAGGGTGACCTCGAGGCGCGCGGGCTGATCGGCAATCGTCGCCGCATCGCCCGACAGGACGACCACCGCGACCCCCGAATACTGGAAGGGCCCGTCGGTGTCGGCGGGCCGCAGGTCGTCTTCGTACCCCGACTCGGCGAGGACGAGACCGTCCCGGACGAGGCGGAACTCGATGAAGACGTCGTTCGGATTGAATCCGCCGGCCCGCAGTGCGCCCCACACGTGGTAGCCCCCCTGGGGCCCGGCCGTGATGCGGACCTCCTGCCCCTCGGTCAGCGGGGCGAACTCGGCCGAGCCGGTGCCGATCTGCACGAACGGCGTACCCTGATCGGGCACGGGCGGATCGTCCGAGCCACCGCCGCAGGAGACGAGCAGGGGGAAAAACGCCCAGGCGAGGCGACCGCTCATGGTTTGGCGACCACCTGCTCGAGGGCGGCCTTGAAGTCCGGGTCGTCGAACCGGAGCACGCCCGCGTGGCGCCAGACGAGCCGACCTTCGCGGTCGTACAGGAAAGACGCCGGGATGCTCTCGGCGCGCCAGGTGTCCGAGGCCTTGCGATCCTGATCGAAGAGAACCGTGAACTTCAGCTCGAGGTCGCCGGCGACCATCTCCGCCTCGCTGGCGTGGTCGTCGATGCTCACGCCCACAATCTCGAGGCCGCGCGGCCCGTAAGTGCCGTGCAGGCGGCCGAGCCCCGGGAGCTCGGCGACGCAGGGGCCGCACCAGGACGCCCAGAGGTTGACCAGCATCGGTCGGCCGGCCAGCTTCGCCAGCGAAAGACGACCACCGGCCCGGTCGGCCAGGTTGCGGCCCTCGAACGCCGGCACGCGGCTGCCGAGGGTGAACGGGTGGCTGAGATCGGGGCCGCGGCTCTCGGGCCGGACCGGCTCGCCGGCGGCGAAGACGAGACCGGGCAGGAGCGCGAGGGTGAGGACGAACGAGCGGGCACGCATGGGGCGAGTATCGCAGTGCGGTGTCAGCCGGCTCAACCCAAAGGCTTCTGCGAGAGCTCGATGAGCACGCCGCCGGCCGCGGCCGGATGAACGAACGCGACCCGGCACCCCCGCGCCCCCGGTCGGGCGACGCGGTCGATGAGACGCACGCCCCGCCGCTCGTACTCGGCGAGCACGGCGTCGAGATCGGCGACCTCGAAACAGATGTGGTGGATGCCGCCGCGCCGCTTCTCGATGAACTGCCCGATGACGCTGGCTGGATCCGTCGGTTCGAGCAGCTCGAGGTGCGTCTCGCCGACGCTGAAGAACGCCGTGCGGACTTTCTCGGTCGGCACCTCTTCGATGTGTTCACAGGGGGCGCCGAGCAAGGCCTCGTACTGCGCGATGGCGGCCTCGAGGTCCGGAACGGCGATGCCGAGGTGGTCGATCTTGCGGATTGCCGCCGCGGCGGCGGCGGGCGGGGCAGCGGGCGTCTCGGGGTCGGACACGGGGCACTCCGGGCAGGCGCCTCAGCGGCGCGGGGTCTCGATTTCGAGCACGGTGACGGGGCCGTCGAGCTTGCAACCGAGGCGGAGGTCCTCGCCCGACGGTCTCAGGGAGAACCGCTCGCCGTTCTGGCCGCGCCAGGTCTGGCGATTGCTCTGGGCGCCGCTCTCCTGGCGATAGCCGGCATCCGCCGCCGCGCGGGCGAACTGCCCGGTGGCCTCGTCCGCCGATTCGCCGAGCTGAAACAGCATGTAGAGGCGCAGGGCGTCCTCGCCGCCCTCGTCGGCGCGGTGGTCGCGGGCGCCGACGAGCTTGCGCGTCGAACCGGCGCGGACGAGGGGGGCGAGCCAGGCCGGGGTGCGCCCGGGGACGGCGATGCCGCGGACCCCTCGGCAGCTCTTGCCGGCCGTCACGGGTGGGGGCTCGCGCAGGACGGACAACGTGTAGCGGATCTCCCGGGCTTCTCCGGCCGGCGCGATGAGCGGGTGGCGCGTTACGCGCCAGACCACGCCGTCGGCGTCCATCTCGGCGTCCGGCAGGCCGGCATCGGGAACACCGGGCAGGTCGGCGGCGCGCAGCAACCGGTGCATGCGGGCGTCGTTGTCGGCGTCGAGCCCGAAGAACCGGACGTCGAGCGCAATGGACTCGAACGCCGGCGCCTTCTCGTAGGCCGCATGGCGCTCGTAGGTCAGGCGGGTGACCTTCGCGCCGTCGAGGCCGGCGAGGCGCTTGCGCCAGGGGGCAGGCAGGGCATCGGGGAGCGAGGCGGGGGCGCGGGCGTCGAAGCGGGCCTTGCGGGTGGCCGGCGTCGAACCGACCTCGGCGACCGCGAGCGCCGCGTCGGTCGCCGGCACCGGCGGGGCCACGGTGCCCGCCGCGGCCACCGAGGCCGCGAGGGCGGGGGCGTCGAGGCTCGGCGTCGCGGCCGGCTTCGACGCGCCGGCGGGGGGCGAGCCGGCGGGCGGTGTTTCCGCGGGCGAACACGCCGCCGCGGCCACGAGGGCCAGCGCACCGGCGATCCTCGCCGGCGACCGCGGTCGGGCGGGTCGAGCGCTCACATCGACTCCAGCAACCGCAGGAGCAACGCCTGCGTCGCCACGGCGTCCCCGAGCGCGGTGTGTCGTAGCTCGGTGGGGGGCTCGAGCCCGAAGTGCCGGAAGGCGTCGTCCGAGCCCTTCAGCGGGGGCAACCGGCCCGTCGCGCCGAGCGCCCAGAGCAGCGTATGCGTATCGATCGTCCGGTGCCCGAGCCGCTTCGGGAACGGCCGCGCGGCGAGCCGGTATAGGCGCTTGAGGAAGTTCACGTCGAACGTGACGTTGTGGCCGCAGAGGATCCAGTCCTGACCCGGCCGGTTGCGCTCGAGGAAGGCCTCGATGGCGTCACACGCCGCCGCCGGCGGCAGCCCCGTCGCGGCGATCTGCGCCGGATCGAGGCGGTTGATCTCCAGCGACTTCGGCGTCACCACGATGTTCGGCTCGGCGATGGTGAGATCGAGGCGGTCGGTGTCGCGCCCGGTCACGAGCGCCAGCGTCAGCAGGCTGTGTTCATCGGGTTCGAGCCCCCCGGTTTCGGTGTCGATGATGACGACGCGATCGAGGACGGCGGCGGAGTAGACCATCAGACGAGCTCCACGCGGTTCGAGCCTGCGCGCGTGACGCACTCGACGATCGTCGGTTCACCGGCCGTTTTCGCCGTGACGTCGGGCACATGGACGAAGCGCACGCGAACCTCGGCGGCGTCGACGGTGGCCAGGCCGATGCCGTTCGCGTGCGCCTTGACGTATCGGTAGCCGGGGTTCGTCTGCGTCAGGATGGCGTCCATCTGCGGGACGAGGGCGCCGAGCCCCAGCGCCGACAGGACCTCGGAGCCATCGACGGTGCGTTGTGTGATCTCCTGGACACTCGACGACGAGATGCCCGCGCACGTGTACTCGACCGCGACGGGATCGGCCGGCGCATCGAAGTCGAGCTGAAGCTCGGCGGCGAAGAACGCGTGGATGTCCCCCGCGAACGAGACGAGGTTCGTCACCCCGGCCGCGCTCAAGGCCGAGAGCACGGCCGCCCGCTCGGAGCGGTACCCGTCCCATTGGTCGCAGGAAAAATAGAAGTTCTTGCGATAGATCGACGGCACGGTGGGGAAACTCGACAGATCGATGAGCATCTGGGCCATCTGGGTCGAGTTGCCGAGGAGCTTCCAGGTGGCGTTCGACGCCGGCACGGCCGCTTGCAGCCAGGACCGCTGCGCCTCCCCGAGCAGGGACGGCTGCGCGCCGGCCTCGAGCGGGTCGAAGCCCTCTTTGAGCACGAAGTTCCGCGCACCGAGTGCGGAGTTCGGACCGAACTTGCCCACCGCCATGTTCTCCGGGCCCTCGGGCACGAGGTGATCGGCCCGGTAACTGCGGTGGTCCATCAGGAACAGCTCGGCGTGCCGCCCGAAGCGGAGGCTGCGGTAGATGCGCAGGTCGTCGGGGAACGCCGCGCCCGCCCGGTAGACCGGATCGGCCGGCGTGTACTCGAACCACGCCCGGTTGGCCGCCTGCCGACGCGCCGTGTCGCGCTCGTCGCCCTGCGCCTCGTTGAAGTGCGTCGAGTGGTCCTGCCAGGCATCGTCGGCGAACTCGTGGTCGTCCCAGATGTTCACGAACGGGAAGAGGGCGTGCACGGCCTGCAGGTGCGCGTCCGAGCGGTACGTGCGGTACAGGCTGCGGTAGTCGCCGAGCGTGCGCGCCGCCTTCGCCCCGGACGCCGGGTCGAGGACGATGCCCTCGGGAATCACCACGGCGCGGTCCGGCGTCGTCGCCTGGAAGCGCGGATCGGCGTCGGTCTCGTAGATGTAGTCGCCCAGGAACAACACGAAGTCGACGGCGTCGGGCCCCTGCGCCGCGAGCCAGGCCCAGGCGTGGTAATAGCGGCCGTTGAAGTCCTGGCACGAAGCGAATGCGAGCTTGACCGGCACGTCCTGATCGGGCGCGGGGGCCGTCTTCGTACGGCCGGTGATGGAGCGCGCGCCGAGCGCGGAGAAGCGGTAGTAGTAGACCGTGTAGGCGCTCAGGCCCTCGATCTTCAGGCGCAGGGTGTCGTCCCCGTCGGCGTCCACCGGGGCTTCGCCCGACGCGACGACGTCCGTGAAGTCGGCGTCGGTGGCGACTTCGTATCGCACGGGAATCGTCGCGGGCGCGTCGGGGGTGAGCGTCCGGTCGACCCGCGTCCACAGGATGACGGCATCCGGGCGGGGATCCCCCGAGGCGAGGCCCGCCGTGAAGACCTCGGTCGGATCGCGATCGAGCGCGGCGTCCGGCCCGCCCGGGCCCGCGTCGGGCGAGTCGCCGCCCGCGCCGCCGTCGAGCGCGTCGGCGCCGTGGAATGCGGAGGCCACCCCGTCTCCATCGCCGTATAAACGATCGTCGCCCGCGCCGCCGTCGAGTCCGCGCGCGACCGCGGTCGCGGTGGCGCTGCCGTCGGCGAGCCCCGCGGAGATGTCGAGTCCGTTCGCCGAGCCGCTCAGCCCGACCGACACGCCGACCGCGTCGGCCGCCGCGTTCACGCGCTGCACGGTGATGCTGCCTTCGTTCGCCAGCACGTCCTTGCCGGCGCCAGCGGCCAGTCCGCTCGCCTCGCTCGTGGCGTTCACGCCCGTTTC
>JAKLJY010000151.1 GCA_023150895.1 Myxococcota bacterium
GTCGAGGAGGCCATTACCCGTACCCTCGAGACGACGCCGAAGGGCGAGACCCACTGGAGCACGCGGTCCCTGGCTCAGGAACTCGGGTTGAGCAAGAGCTCGGTCGCTCGGATCTGGCAGACGTTCGGACTGCAGCCCCACCGGTCTGAGACCTTCAAACTGTCCCCGGATCCCCAGTTCGTCGAAAAGGTCAGAGACGTGGTCGGCCTCTACATGAACCCGCCCGATCACGCGATGGTCGTCTGTTTCGACGAGAAGTCCCAGATCCAGGCGCTGGAGCGGACGCAGCCCCTCCTTCCGATGAGGCCCGGGCAACCCGAGCGCCGCAGCCACGACTACGCGAGGCACGGTACGACCACGCTGTTCGCGGCCCTGGACGTGGCCATTGGAGAGGTCGTCCATCGATGCCATCAGCAGCATCGGCAGCAGGAGTTCCTGAAGTTCCTTCGGAAGCTCGACGGCGAGCTGCCCAAGGAGTTGGACGTGCACCTCATCATGGACAACTACGCGACGCACAAGACGCCAGCGGTCACGGCGTGGTTTGCACGTCACCCCCGCTTCCACGCCCACTTCATTCCGACCTACTCCTCTTGGCTGAACCTTGCCGAACGGTTCTTCGCCGAAATCACCGAGAAGGCCATCCGCCGCGGCTCCCACACGAGCGTCAAAGAACTCGAGGCCGCGATCAACGCCTACATCGAGGCGCGCGAGCCGAAGCCGTTCACTTGGACTGCCACCGCAGACGCCATCCTACAGAAGCTGAAGCGATTTTGTGATCGAACTTCCGGGACAGGACACTAGACCCCCGACAACCCGAACCGCCGGACGGCCCGGTTGAGGAACGGGACGAACGCCTCGGCCGCCTTGCGATTGCCCTCCGCCGCGGGGTGGCTGTCCTTGCCGTCCAACGTGGGGTAGCGCGACAGGTTCGAGGCGCCCTGGTCGGTCAGGACGTCGTAGTAATCGAAGACGACCACGTTCTTCTGGGGGTAACCGGCGAGCCAGCCGTCGGCGGCGCGGACCCAGCCCCAGAGTTCGCGGGCGAGGCGGGCGCGCTCGGCCTTGCGCTCCTTCTCGCCCGGGCGCCCGAGGACCTTGCGCACGAGGTACGTCCAGGCCGGCACGGGGTCGACGTAACCGGCCTGCGGCGGCGACGTCACGTAGACGAAGAGGGTGTCCGGGCGCTTTTGAAACTCGGGGAGCAGGGCCGCCAGCGTCGCCTTGGCGTTCTCGAGCGTCAGCTCCGGCCCGGCCGGGTTGCCCGGGGGCGCCCCCTGCGCCGTCAGCTCGCTCTCCGTGTAGCAGGACTTGAAGACGACGATCTCGTTCTTCGAGCCCTCGGGCAGGAGCGTGTCGTTGCGCTGCACACGCAGGATCTTGTCCATCTTCTGCTGGAATTTGGGCAACCAGTCGAAGAGATCGGTCTTGTCGCCGACCTCGGAGCCGTAACTGGCCTCGTTGACGGTGTACCCCGCCTTCTCGAGCAACGGGCGCAGTCCACCGCCGTTGGGGTGGGCGTCGTAGATGCACTTCGCGCCCTTGACCTCGGCCTCCGGGCCGGCGGGGGCCAGCATCTGCCCGCCGCAGGAGTGGTGGATGAAGACCAGCGGCACGGTTCGGGCCGGGGGGGCATCCGGGAAGGTCGAAAGGTCCATCCCCGGGGGCGAGGGCGCGGTGGTGGCCGCCGCGACGACGCCGCCGTCGACTTTGATCTGCAGGGCGCCGCCGGCCGCCAGGGCCAGGACGCCGGCGAGGATGAGCTTCTTCATGGGGTCTCTCCCGCGTCAGTGACCGAAAACGAGCGCCGCCTGCCCGCGGAACCGCGAACGCGACAACGCCGCGATGACGAGATAGGGCACGAGCGCGCCGAAAACCAGACAGACCAGGGCGACGGCGACCGGCCACTGCAGCCCGAAGCCCGGGGCGAGGCGGTCGACGATCCGGGCGAGCACCTTGTAGGCGATGGGGTGCACGACGAAGAGGCCGAAAGACAGATTGCCGACCTTTTCGAACGCAGCCGTGCGCGCCGTCGCCTTGATGTCCAGCGAGAACCAGGCGGCCAGAACGACGCAGGCATAGAGCGGCACCAGGGGCCGAAGCTGCGAGTGGAACCAGTCCATCTGCCGCAGCCCGGACGAGAAAGCCCACGCCTCGGTCACGACCACCACCGCGCCGACGCCCGCCCCGACCAGCAGCGGCCGCCGGTGCGCCCGCAGCCAGGCTTCGACCTTGCTGCCGTGCAGCCCGGCCAGCACGCCGAGCACCAGGTAGAGCTGCCAGCGCCAGATCGCCCAGTCCCCGCGCCACGAGCCGACGGCCGGCACCTCGGCGAGGGCGCCCAGACCCGCCACGTCCAGGCCAGCCAGAAGGCGCACGCCCAGAACGACGACGTGCAGCGCGATGGAGGCCGCAAGGAGCGCGTGCGGGCGCCGCCGCGCCAGGTCGACCACGAAGGGCGCGGCCAGATAGACCTGCATCATCGCCAGCAGGAAGTAATACCCCCACTCCATCTCGCCGGCCCGGGCGTGCGCGGCGAGGTACGTCGACAGCGACGGGATGCCGAGCACGAAGTCCGCCGCGAAGGCCACCAGAGACCAGACCAGCAGCGGCACGACGAGGGCCTTCAGGCGGCCGCGCAGGAAACCGGCGTTGGCCGCGAGCCCCGGCTTCTGAATCGCGAAGGTGCAGAAGACGCCCGTGACGAAGAAGAAGGCCGGCACGGCGAAGAAGCTGAGCTGCGCGAGCGCGAAGAGCAGCCCGTACTGCAGCGCCGCCGCGCCTTCGAGGTTCGAGGCCACCCCGGCCGCGGGCTCGAGCGGCCCCATCGCCCGGAGGGCCGCGTGTCCGATGACCACCGCCAGGATGGCGAGCGCCCGCAACAGGGGGATCTTGCGACGCATGTCAGCGCCCTCCAACGGCCTGCGCGCGGCAAGCTCGCCCCGGCGGCGTGACCGGGCGTAGAGTGCCCGCATGTGCGGAATCGCCGGCATCCTGAACCTGGGGGACGCAGCCCCCCCGCAGCGCGAAACGCTGGCCGCCATGGCCCGGCCGCTCGTGCCGCGCGGTCCGGACGGCGCCGGTCACTTCATCACCCGTGACATCGGACTCGTTCACCGCCGCCTCTCCATCATCGACCTCGAGGGGGGCGCGCAGCCCCTGACCAACGAAGACGGCACCATCTGGACCATCTTCAACGGCGAGATCTTCAACTTCGTCGAGCTTCGACGCGAACTTTCCGCGCTCGGACACGTATTTCGCACGCGCTCGGATACGGAGGTCATCGTCCACGGGTACGAGGCCTGGGGCGACGACATGCTGCATCACCTCAACGGGCAGTTCGCCATCGCGCTGTGGGACGCCCCGCGCCGCCGCCTGCTGCTCGCGCGCGACCGTCCGGGCATCCTGCCCCTGTTCGTCTCGACGGACGCGGGCCGACTGCTTTTCGCGTCGTCCATCCGGTCCCTCCTCGCCGCCCGGGCACACCCGCCGGCGCTCGACCTCGCGGGGCTCGACGCCGCGTTCACCTTCTGGGCGCCGACGGCCCCGCAGACGCTCTTCGAGGGCATCGAGTGCCTGCGCCCGGGCGAGAAACTGGTCGCCGCGGGCGGCCGGATCACCCGCGAGCGCTTTTGGGACTGGCCCTTCGATCCCGAGGCCGCCGCCCGCCCGGTCGACGAACGCGCCGCCGCAGAGACGCTGCGCGACCTGCTCATCGACGCGACGCGGTTGCGCCTGCGGGCGGACGTCCCCGTCGGGGCCTACCTCTCGGGCGGCCTCGACTCCTCCGTCCTCACGACGATCATCGCGCGCCACACGGACACGCCCCTCGAGACGTTCTCCATCGGGTTCGAGGACGCCGCGCTCGACGAGTCGGGCGCGCAGACCTTGATGGCCGCGCACCTCGGCACCGTCCACCACGCCGTGACGTGCCGGCGCGAGGACGTCGCCGCGGGGTTCGCCGACGCCGTCGTCGCGGCGGAGAGCGTGCTGCTGCGTGCCGCCCCCGTCCCCATGATGCGGCTCTCCGCCCTGGCGCGCGGGACGGGGTTCCGGGTGGTGCTGACCGGCGAGGGCGCCGACGAGGTGCTCGGCGGCTACGACCTCTTCAAAGAGGCGAAGATCCGGCAATTCTGGGCCCGGCAGCCCCAGTCGAAGGCCCGCCCGCGCTTGTTGTCGCGGTTGTACCCCTATCTCGACGTCAACCCGACGCGGGCACAGGCCTACCTCGAAGCGTTCTTCCGACAGGGGCTCGACGCGCCGGATGCGCCCCTGTTCTCGCACCAGCCGCGGATGCAGACGACGACGCGGCTCAAGGCGTTTCTGAACCCCGAACGACCCTGGCCGTCCCCCGAGGCCGCCGCCGCCGCCGTGACGGCCGAGCTGCCCGCCGGTTTCGCCCGCCTCGCGCCGTTTCACCGGGCCCAGCTCGTCGAGTGCCGCACGCTTCTGCCGAGTTACCTGCTGTCGTCGCAGGGCGATCGCATGCTCATGGCCAACAGCGTCGAGGGGCGCTTCCCCTTCCTCGACCACCGCATCGCCGAGTTCGCCCTCGCGCTGCCGCCCCACCTGCTCATGCGCGGCCTGACCGAGAAGGCGCTGCTCAAGCGGGCGATGGGCGCGGCACTCCCCCGCGAGATCGTCCGACGGCCGAAACAGCCCTATCGAGCCCCGGGTTCGAGCGCGTTTCTGTCGCCCGCGCACCGAGACGCGACGCGCGCCCACCTCACGCCCGAGGCCCTGCAATCGGCCGGCCTCTTCCAGCCCGAGCCCGTGCAGCGATTGCTGACGAAGCTCGAGGCCGGGGGCCCGGTCGGCGAGAAAGACAACATGGCGCTCCTCGGCATCCTGTCCGCGCAGGTGCTTCACGCGCGCATCGTCCGGGGTGATTCCCCGGGGGGCATCGGGTTCAAGCCCGACGCGGATTCCACCGACAGCCTGATCGGGCGCGACGCCGGCGGCGGCGACACGCCCCAACCGAGACGGACGTGAGCGGCCCCGCCGGGGGCCCCGAGGGCGAAAAATGACCGAACGCGGTCGCATCCGACAGTTCATCCTGACCCAGTTCCTCTTCACGCAGGACGAGTCCAAGCTCGCCGACGACGTCTCGCTGCTCGGGCAGGGCCTCATCGACTCGACGGGCGTGCTCGAGCTCGTGAGCTTTCTCGAGCGCGAGTTCGGCATCGTCCTGCCCGACGAGGAGATGACGCCCGAGAACCTCGACTCGGTGAACGCGCTCTGTGCGCTGGTGGAGCGCAAGCGGGCCGCGGGCTGATGGACCGCCTGCCGCAGCGGCTCGCGGGCCACGCCGCACGCGCGCCCGGGGCCGTCGCCCTGATCACGGGCGGGGGCACGCGCCGCGTGACCTACGGCGAGCTGTGGGCATCGTGCGGGCGTGTGGCCCACTGGCTGCGCTCGCAGGGGATCGCACCGGGCGACCGCGTGGCCGTCTTCGGCGAGAACGGCCCCGAGGTCGTGGCCGCCACGTACGGGGTCCTGGGGGCCGGCGCCGTCGCCGTGACGCTGAACGCCGCCGCGCGGGGCGCTGAGCTGGCGGCGCTGGTGCAGCACGCCGAGGCCCGGGCCCTGCTCGCGGTGTCCCCCCACGCCGAGCTCGCGGCGCTGCGGGCCGCCCTGCCCGCGTCGCTGCCCAGCCTCGAGGTCGAGCCGGCGACCGGGGACCTCGAGCCCGGGTTCAGGCCGGTCGAGGGGCCGGCCGACGCACCGGCGGTGATTCAGTACACCTCGGGCACGACGGGCGCCCCGAAAGGTGTGGTGCTCACGCACGGCAACCTGATCGCCAACACCGACGCCATCCTCGCCTACCTGGGGCTCGGCGCCGACGACCGGGTGTTGTGTCTCTTGCCGTTCTATTACGCTTACGGTGCGTCGGTTTTGCATACGCACCTCGCCGTGGGGGCTTCGCTCGTGCTGGAGAACAGCCTGGCGTTCCCCACGCGGGTCGTGGCGCTCGCCGCCGCCGAGCGGGTCACGGGGCTGCCGGGGGTGCCGTCGACGTTCGCGCTGCTGCTGCGGCGCGGCGCCCTCGACCGGCACGACCTCGGCGCGCTGCGGTACGCGACGCAGGCGGGCGGCCCCATGGCCCCGGCGCTGGCCGACGCCTTCCGGGCGGCCCTGCCGGGCGTGCGCCTCATCGTGATGTACGGCCAGACGGAGGCCACCGCGCGGCTGACCTGGCTGCCGCCCGAAGACGCGGAGCGCAAGCGCGGTTCGTGCGGGCGGGCCATTCCGGGCGTCGAACTGCGCATCGTCGACCCCTCGACGGGCGCCCCGCTGCCGCCGGAGACATCGGGCGAGGTCTGCGCCCGCGGCGGCAACGTCATGGCCGGCTATTTCCGCGATCCCGTGGCCACGCAGACCGTCCTGCGCGACGGGTGGCTGCACACGGGCGACATCGGCCGCCTCGACGCCGAGGGGTACCTCTTCCTCGACGGCCGCCGCGGAGACATGATCAAGAGCGGCGCCCACCGCATCAGCCCGCTGGAGATCGAGGCCGTCGCCGCGCAGGTGCCGGGTGTCTCCGAGGCCATCGCCGTCGGCGCGCCGGACGAGCTGCTCGGGCAGGTCGTCGAGCTCTACGTTCAGCTCGATCCGCGCGTGACCCCGCCGCCGGACGCGCTGGCCATCCAGGGACGTTGCCGGGCGCACCTCGCCGCCTACAAGGTCCCCAAGCGCGTCCGCTTCGTCGACGACCTGCCCCGCGGTCCCACGGGCAAGGTCCTGCGCCATCGCCTCGTCGAGAGGTCCACCGCCCTGGCCCAAACCGGAGAGTCACCATGACCGACCGCCCCCTCGCCGCCGCGCTCGAGCTCGATCTCGAGGCCGAGGCCGACCGCATCGCCGCCCGTCTGCGCGAGGCCCTGACCCGCGACCTCCGCAAGCGCGGCCTCGTCGTCGCCGTCTCCGGGGGCATCGACAGCTCGTGCTGCGCCGCCCTCGCCGTTCGCGCGGTGGGTCCCGAGCGCGTCTTCGCCCTGCTTCTGCCCGAGCGCGAGTCCTCACCGGACAGCACTGCCCGCGGGCGAATCCTGTGCGAGCACCTCGGCGTCGAGTCGCTCGTCACCGACATCGCGCCGACGCTGGAGGCCATCGGCTGCTACCGCTGGCGCGACGAAGCCCTCGCCGCGACGTTTCCGGGCTACGGTCCCGGCTGGAAGCAGAAGATCGTCATCGCCGGCGGCCTCGAAGGGCGGTTCAACTACTTCAACGCCGTCGCCGAGTCGCCCGACGGGGAGCGTTTCACCCGTAGGCTCGGGCACCGCGAGTACCTGCAGATCGTCGCGGCGACGAACTTCAAGCAGCGCGTGCGCAAGACGCTCGAGTTCTTCCACGCGGATCGCCTGAACTACGCCGTCGTCGGCACGCCCAACCGCCTCGAGTACGCGCTCGGGTTCTTCGTGCGCAACGGCGACGGCTCGGCGGACGTAAAGCCCATCGCCCACTTGTACAAAACCCAGGTCTACGCGCTCGCCCGCCACCTGGGGCTGCCCGAGACCCTGTGCTCGGCCGTGCCCACGACCGATACCTACTCCCTCGCCCAGGGTCAGGACGAGTTCTACTTCGCCCTGCCCTACCCGCAAATGGACGTCGCGCTCTACGCGCACACCCACGGGCGCCCCGCCGCCGAGCTCGCCGCGCACCTCGGCATCGAGGTCGCACAGGCCGAGCATGTCTACCGCGACATCGACGCGAAGATCCGGGCGACGGCCGTGCTCGCCGCCCCGCCCCTGCTCGTCGGGGGCTGAAGCGCCCCGCGGCGCCGCGCGGCGTGTCCCCGTCAGCCGTCAGGGCGCCGCGGGCACGCAGCGCAGGCCGGCCGGGCCCTCGAGGCAGGCCTGCCCCTCGCCGCACGCATCGGGCGCGTCGCAGCCCCGCTGGCAGAACCACAGGTCGGGCTGCGCGGCGTCGACGGCCGCCGTGCAGACGCCGTCCCCCGGACAGACGTCGGCCTCGCCCTCGCACGCCGGCAGGCAGAGGCCGGCGCCCGGGCCGTCTGCGTCGGCTTCGGTAAAGACGACGCAGACGAGGTTCGCCCCGCACAGGCCGGCGTCACCGCACAGCTCGTAGGCCGCCGGCGCGGGTGGCGGCGGCGCATAACAAACCCCGAGCGGCGACCCCTCGTAGAGTTCGCGCGGTTCGCCGTCGGCGCCCAGAATGCCCCGGCAGGTCGAGCCCTCGGGGCACATGGCCTCACATCGGGCGGGGATGCAGAGCTGAAGGCAACGCAGCTCGCCGCCGGACCCGGCGCAGACCCCGCCGGGACCGCATTCGTCGCCCGTCTCGCAGAGGACGTCGAGGGGGCCGGCCGCGGGGATGTCCTCGCACGCCAGGGGGCCGGCCGGCTCGGCGTCCGCGCCGGCGTCCGTGCTCGCGCCGGCGTCGGTGTCGGCGGGTGCAGCGGCG
This sequence comes from Myxococcota bacterium, assembly GCA_023150895.1. Taxonomy (GTDB): domain Bacteria; phylum Myxococcota_A; class Bradymonadia; order UBA7976; family UBA1532; genus CAINDO01. The sequence continues at coordinate 8,422 of JAKLJY010000151.1, forward strand.
TCGACGGGCGGGGCCGTCGCAGCGGCGTCCACGGCGGGGGCTTCGGCATCGACCCCGCTCGCGTCGGCGCCGAGGGGCGGTGGAACGGAGCCCGGAGCGGCGTCGGTCGGCGTCTTCGAGCCGCGACCACCGGTGGTGTCGTCACAGGCGACGGTCCCGGCGAGGGCGCTGGCCGCGAGCAAGATCAGAGGGACTCGAACAGGGCGCATGGGCGACTCCGCGGGGGAACGAACGCCGGGCGCCCCGACGGCCTCACGCAGCGTGCGCCCGAAGCTGATCGAGCGGCATCGGGCGACCGAGGTGATAGCCCTGGAGCCAGCGGATGCCGAGGCTCTGGCAGGCGGCGGCTTCTTCAGCCTGCTCGATGCCCTCGGCCACGGTCAAGAGATCGTAACGCGCCGCGTAGTCACACAGAATGCGGACGAGCTCCGCCTTGCGCGCGTCCTGGTGCACGCCGGAGATGAGCGAGATGTCCAGCTTGATGACCTCGGGCTGCACGGCCGCCACGGCGCCGAGGCTGTTGTACCCCGCCCCGACGTCGTCGAGGGCCACGCGGAAGCCCAGATCGCGCATGCGCTGCACGACCATCTCCCAGCCGGGCTCCTGCGAGAGCCGCGCCCGCTCGGTGAGCTCGAGCACCACCCCGCGCGAGACCGGGTAGAGCGGCGACAGCGTCTCGTCGAGGCGCTTCACGCTGCGCAGGACGGCCGGATCGACGTTGACGAAGAGCGAGACCTCGGGCGGCAACTGGTCGCGAATGTCGCGGGAGAGCACCGCCAGGACCCGCTGCAGGTCGAGCTGCCGGTCGAAGTGTTTGGCCGCGTCGAGAATCTCGATGGGCCCCTTGAACGCCGGGTGCCGACTGCGCATGAGGGCCTCGCAGGCCACCCACGCCCCGGTGCGCGCGTCGTAGAGCGGCTGGACGAAGAGCGTCAGGCGCCGCTGACCGATGAGGTCGTCGAGATCGAGGCGAACGCGGTCTTCTTCCGCCTGCGCGGAGACCCGGCCCTCGGCACGACGGTCGGCCATCACCTGCCGGAGAATCGCCTCGAGCGCCGGGATGCCGTCGGACTTGTGCACACAGCGCTGCACCGTCCCGTGGTTGAAGGCGTCGACCACCGCGGGCCCCGGCGCGTGCGCCGTGTAGAGCACCCGCGCCGCCGCGGGCGAGAGTGTCCGGACGCGCCGCAGCACCTCGAGGCCGCTCATCCCGGGCAGGTCGTTGTCCGCCAGGATGAGATCCGGCGCCCGGCTGGCGTCGGGCAGCGCCTCGACGAGCTCCGAGCCGCGGTCGAAGAGGCGGACGTCGTGCCGAAGGTGGGTCAGCAGGCGCTCCGTGGCCCGACGGACCATCGTCTCGTCGTCGACCATCCAGATGCTCAGGCGCTCTTCCGGCGGCGGTGTCGGCACGGGCTGAAGCTCGGCCGGCCGCACCTCGACCACCCGCGGCCACGTCAGCCGGACGATGGGACCCCCCGCCGTCCCGGGCTTCGGGACGATGAGCTCGAAGCGTCCGTGATGCGTCCCCAGGATGGCCTCGCAGGCCGCGATCACGCCCTCGGGCGGCGTCTGGACGCCCGTGAGCTCGACGCGCAGGGTCCGCTCGGCCGTCGCGACGATCGCGAGGCGTCCGGTCGTCTCCGTCCGGCGGCGCGCGTCGGCGAGCAGCAGCGTGAGCGCCTGCTGGAACAGACCCGGGTCGAGCCGGATGACCGGATCGCCGTCCTCGGGCTCCCAGTGCACCGCGGTCGGATGCACACCCGCGAGGGGCAGAATCTCGCCGACCACGGAGCGTGCGCTCACGGGCCGCAACTGCGGCTCCGGCAGCGGAATGGACTCGCCGCCATCGGCGCTGCGCAAGATGTCGAGCCGATGCATCGCGCCGGCCGCCGCGCCGGCGATGGCCTCGACCTCCGTCCGGGTCGACGGGTTGAGCGAGTCCATGCGCAACATGCGCTCGGTCAGCTGCGTCAGCGTCAGCATCGGCAGCTCGAGGTCGAGCGTCAGAGCCTGCCGGAGCGCGTCCACCTGGTTCTCCAGGAGGCGCTCGGCCTCACGCAGTCGATGCATCTTCTCGAGCAGCGTCAGGCAGGTGCGCAGCTCGGCGGCCGTATAGCGGGCCGGCAGGGAGGCGTCTGCGGCGGGATCCGGGTTGCCCCCGACCTGCACGAGCAACGTCACGCGGTCGCCGATCTGGGCCCGGACCATCACGAGATCCGAGGCGCCGAGGAAGGCCACGCCGATGTCGTCGCCACCCTCCACGGCCGACACGAGGCCATGCGCCTGGCTGAAGACCTCGACGCGGTGCCGGTGGGCGTTGAGGCTCGCACAAAGGCGCGCCGCCACGGCCGCGTCGGGATGCACGACCGCGACGCGCATCGCCTGGGCCTCCGGCGTCGCCTGCGGCGGGAGAGCGGCGGCGGAAGCGGCGAATTCCGGCGTGTTCAGGGCGTTGAGTCGGTGCATGTCTTGACCCCCACTCCCCTGCGTCGACGAATCGCTGCCTCGGGCAAAGTCCGGGGGTACTTTGGGTGAGTCACGGCGCGCCCACCGCCCTGGCGACGGTCGAGGTCACGCAACGACATGCAAGCGCCCGGCCGCCTGACCGCCGTTGTCCTGGGCGAGAACGCGGCTCTGGTCCTTGAGCGCGTCGAGGGCGCTCTGCCGGCGGTCCGTCCCGAGCTCGATCGTCCGCGCGGCCTCGCCGGTCTTCGGCGCCGCAAGTTTCGGCTCGGCCGCGGCCTCGCTGGGGGGCTTGACGGCAGACGAGAGGGTGACACGGTCGGTGACGGAACGCGTATCAGGCGTCGGCACGGCGGCGGGCTCGCCCGCAGGCTGTCCACCGCCCCCCGGGCCCCGAGTCTGAGCGCTGCGGGCCGTCTGGGCGGCGGACACGCCGTGATACGCCTGATACGCCGCCGCGCCACCGATCGCCGAGATTGCCATGACCACTTGCCTCCCGGGCCGCGACGAGCGGCCACCGCCGACAAGTGGAAGATTCGGAAGATGTTATGCGGCGAGAGGGGGTGGGTCCGCGAAAGACCCCGGGATGTGTCCGGGCGGACCCGTCGGTTTCGACGGCGGCCGGCCCCCTGCGCTTCAGCGAATGAAGTCCACCGGGCCGACGTGCACCGCGGCGGTCATCGCCCAGCGCTGGAGTTGGTCGGTCTCGGTGCAGGCCGAGATGCAGTCGCGCGCCGCGTCGGCGAGGGGCAGCCCCCGCGCCTCGATGATGGCCACCAGCATGCGCCGCGCGGCCTCGAGCGCACCGGCTTCCCGGCCTTCTTCGCGGCCTTCTTCCCGGCCTGCTTCCCGGCCTTCTTCGCGGCCCGCAGCGAGCACGCCCTCGATGTCGTCGTATCCGCGGCGTTGCAATAGATTGCGAAGGACGATGTCGAAGCCGACATCACGGTCGAAGAGCGCCTCGACCGGGACCGGGTTGCGCAGGACGCCCGGCGCCGTCAGTTGCTCGCCGATGTACCGGACGATCATCGGCTCGCCGGCGGCATGGACCTCGACCCGGCGGTTGCCGAGCAGGCGGACCACCCAGATCCAGCGCGTGCCGGCCCCGAGGAGTTCGTCGATCTTGATGCGCAGCTCGTCCTCGTCCTGCCCGACGCTCGCGTACTCGACCGCCAGCGGCGGCGCCGTGCGCGACCACCCCGGGCGGTCCTCGACGTTGCCGACGGCGATGTCCGGCGCGCGCAGCGTCTTGGCGTCCACCGCGACGCCGAGGTCGATGCCCGCACGGTCGACGTCCGGATCGGAGTCGAGGACGGCTCCGCCCACCAGCGTCGCCACCGCGCCGTCACGGCCGGTCGGGGCGCACAGGATGGGGTGCCCGCGCGAAATCTCGTAGGGATCGCCGGGACGAACCTGGTCGGCCCGGAACGGGCCCTCTCCCATTTCGAAAGCGTGGCGGTTCGACATACACCCACTATCCCGCCCCGGCCCGGCGTGGTCAAGGCGCCCCGGGGCGGGCCGTCGGGGCACCCGGGCGTCGGGGGTGTCGGGATGTCAGGGGGTCAGGGCGAAACAATAGAACCCGCCGTATCCGCCGCCCGACCCCACCGTCGGGTTGGCGGGGTTCGGCGGCCCCATCTCGATGAGGTTGACGCCCGCGCCGCACCCCGCCTCGTCGAGCGCGGAGATCCAGTTGCAGGAGCGGATGCCACCTCCGCCGCCGCCACAGGGGCGCGGCCAGGAGTGGCCGACCCGCGGGCGGCCCGTGATCCGCACGTCCCGGCTGGTGCTCGTCCAGTCGAGACAGGTCGCCGTCGCGCCGTACAGGCGTCCCTGCGCGTTCGACCCGGTCAGGATGTCGTGGTTGTCCACCTCCGGCAGATTCGGGTCGGGCCGGTGGTTGGGCACGCCGAACTCGTTGGGCAGGTCGTTGATGATTGCCGGATCGGCGTTCTGCGGCCGGTCGAAGGGCAGCTCGGCGAGGCTGTTGGCGAAGAGGCGCCCGACACGGTCGTACCACGGACCCTGACCGATCCGTTCGATGGCCTGGACTTGTTGGCCCGTGCCATCGTTCGTGGCGCTGAGGAAGGCCCGCCAGCCCTTGGCCGAAGCCCCGGGCATGCTGATGTCGGCCACCGCGGCGCAGATCATGTCCGCGCCTCGAATGCCGGCGTTCGCGCCCACCTGCCCGTACCGGAGATCGCCCCCGAAACCGTTCACCGTGCCGGAGAGCTGGATGATCGACGCGTAACTGGTGACGAAGAAGCTGAAGCGCGGCAGGCAGCCTTCGTCGACCTGACCGTCGCAGTCGTTGTCGACCTGGTCGCAGACTTCGGCAGCGGGGGCGGGGGCGTTGCAGGCGGCCCAGCGCCCGGCGCCGCAGGTCTCCGTCCCGGTGCAGGTGCCGAAGCCGTTGACGACCTGACACGCCCGCGTCAGCCCCTCGTCGATGGCGCCGGAGCAGTTGTTGTCGACGTTGTCGCAGACCTCGGCGGCGGGCGTCGCGGCGGTGCACCCGGCGTAGACGCCGGCGCCGCAGGTCTCGACGCCCCGGCACGTCCCGAAGCCGTTGACGACCTGACAGGCCCGCGACAGGTCCTCGTCGACCGCGCCGGAGCAGTCGTCGTCGTCGCCGTCGCAGACCTCCGCGGCGGGCTCGGCCGCCGTGCAGCCGACCCAGGCGCCCTCGACGCAGGTTTCGGTACCGCCGCAGGTGCCCTCCGCGTTGCTGCGGCTGCACGCCTGCACGAGACCGTCGTCGACCTGTCCGTCGCAGTCGTCGTCGAGCCCGTTGCAGGTCTCCGAGGCGGCCGGGGTGACGTCGCCGGCACAGTCGCCGACCTGACCGCCCGGCGTGCATGTCGCCAGGCCGTCGCGGCAGACCCCGACGCCGCGGGTCCCCTCGGGACCGGTGTAACAGGCACTCCTCGCGCCCGGGACGCACGCGCAGCCCTCGTCGACCTGCCCGTCGCAGTCGTCGTCGGTGCCGTCGCCGCAGCGCTCTTCGACCGGTGTCGCGGCCGTGCAGCCGGCCCACGTACCCGCGCCGCAGGTCTCGACGCCGCGACAGGTGCCGAAGCCGTTCTCGACCACGCATTCGCGTGCGAGGTCCTCGTCGACGCGCCCGTCGCAGTTCTCGTCGCGCCCGTCGCACGTCTCGGCCACGGGGGCCGGCGCGTCGCAGCCGACCCACTCGCCGGCGAGGCAGGCTTCGCGCCCCTCGCACGTGCCGAACGCGTTGCTCGTCGAGCACGCCCGGGCGACGTCCTCGTCGGGCGCCCCGTCGCAGTCGTTGTCGAGCCCGTCGCAGACCTCGTCGACGGGCGTGGCCGCGTCGCAGCCCTGCCAGGCGCCGTCGACACAGCGCTCGATGCCGCCGCAGACACCGGCGATGCCGTCGAGTTGGCAGGCCCGCGCGACGTCTTCGTCGACGAGACCGTCGCAGTCGTCGTCGAGGCCGTTGCAGGTCTCGGCCGCAGGCTCCGGGGCGCTGCAGGCCGTCGCACATGTTCGCACGCCGGTGCACGTCCCGAACGCATTGCTTCGGCGGCAGTCGGTCTCGAAGTCCCGGAACCGGTCCGGGCACGCGCACGCGGCCCCGTCCGCGGGGCGACACTGACCGTCGGCGGCGCATGCGTAGCCCTCGGGGCACGGGCGCGCGCCGTCGCAGGCCTGCCCGCAGAAGGCGCCGTCGGCCTCGTCGGCGGGATTGGCCAGACATCGGTTGCCGGAATTGAGGGCGCCACAGTCGGCGTCGACGCGGCAGGCCCGGCAGAGCAGGGCGTCCGCGGCCCGGCACACGGCCGGCCCGACCGGCCGGTCCGCACAGGTCTCGCCGGCGACGCAATCGGCCGCATCGTCGCAGGTCGCGACGCAACGACCGCCGTCACACGCGCCCGCCGGGCAGGAAGCGTCGTCTTCGCAGGGGCAGCCTTGCCCCTCGCACGGCGTCCCGCCGTCGGGCGGCGGCCCCGCGTCCGGGAGCACGTCGTCGCCGGAGCAGCGCAGATCCGGCAGGCAGATCTGGCCGGCGGGACAGTTCTCGTCCCCCGTGCACGAGATGATACCCGGCACCTGCAGCGGCACCTCGACGTCCGACGTCACCGCGAGCGTGACGCGACCGGGCGCGACCGGCGCGCTGCCGACGTTCTGCCGGCTCAGAAGCACGACGGGAAAACCCGACGCGCCGAGGTCGAGGAGATGGTCGACCATTTCGGCCGGGATCCGAAGTGCGCCCGTATCCGGGGCCTCGCATTCGATCGTGCCGCGCGCTCCGCCGTGGTGGCTGATGTCGATGCGGACCCGCACCGTGGACACGCCGGCCACCCCGGGGGCCACCCAGTTCAGGTCGAGCGGTTCACCGCGCACCATCGGAAACTCGGCCGAAGGGACCACGAGGGGGGCCACCCCCTGCGCGGTGATCGCGAACGGGGGGGTCTCTCCGCCCTCGGCGTCGAGCCGGATCGGCGCCCCCTCGTCGAAGCCCGGGAAGGGGCTGTCGCTGTACTGGTAGAGCTTGGCGAGCGGTTCCACGTCGTAGGCCGTGCCGCCGGCGTTCGTGCGGACGCCGTCGACGTGCACCGTGCCGACGTCGCGGGCCTGCGGGTAGTCGAGGCAAGTGTCGTCGTGGACGCACGCCGCGCTGCCACCGCAGGGCGGGTCGCAGAACGGGATGGTGGGTTCGTAGACCGCGCACGTCCCCGCCTCACGGGTCGGCAGCCACTCGACGAGAACCGGGGTCGGGCCGTCGTTGACCCGGCCGAAGAGCATCGTGACGCCGGCCACGGCGGGGACCCCGTTCTGCGCAGCGACGGGTGCGACGAGCTTGAGCACGAAGGCGCCGACGACGGGGACGTCGGGGGCCGGCTCACCGCCTGTGCCGCCATCGAAGTCCGGCTGCGGTTTGCCACCGAGGCCCTGCCCGCCCTCACCGCCCGCGCCGCCGTCGCCGCCCGGGCCCCCGCCGCCGCCCATGCCCCCGCTGCCACCGGTGGGCGGCTCGCCGCAGATGCAGTCGAGCCACCGCATTCCGTCGTCGGCGCAGGTCTGCGCGCCGGTGCGCCCGGTCGGGCAGGCGCACTCGGCACTGCGACCGGGGTCGCAGACGCGCTCACCGCTCGGTGCGGCATCCGGCGCGCTCGTGCCGCCGGCCCCGTCGAATGTCCCCCCGGACTGAATCGAGCCGCTGCTCGAGGTACACCCTACGCCCGCGAAAAGGCACACGCCCACCGCGACCGCCGTCATCCGTCCTCTGGCCATGGTTCCTCCCGCTGGTCTCCCGGAGGTGTCGGCCATCGCAAGCCCCGTGCCGAGCGCGCGCGCGTCGGCGAGCAGCCCGTGGCGCGGCCGAGCCACGATCGGGGGTGCCAAGCCGACGCGACACTGCCCCGACGCTGTCACCGGATTGTGGCGGGGCGGACCGGCGCGGGGCGAACTCAGCCCGGGTCACCGGCCTGGCAGCGAATCTCCCAGGCTTCGGCGGCGCCGGGCTCGGCGAAGCGCAGCCGCAAAGTCGCGGCCGGCGCGGCGTCCGGGTCCGTCGCCGCCTCGACCAGCGCCCGCGCGCCGTCCGAGAGACGCCCCGCGCCGACGAGGTCGAAGGTCGGGCCGGCCGTGCGCGCCGAGAGTTCGACCGAAACGAGGCGCTCACCTCGCTGCGGCGTGGCCCCGGCCCTGGACTCGATCGTGGCGGGACGGCCGACGAGGGTGGTGATGCGGGGTCGCGACACGATGGTCTCCCGCGGCTCGCCGCCGGCCGGGGTTTCCAGAACGGCGACCTCGCAGGTGAGCTGCACCTTGGGGGTGGGTCCGGCCGTGACCGGACCGTCTGCGCGGGCGTCGTCGCGGGCGTGGCAGGGCGCCTCGGCCGACCCGGAGGCCGGCGGAGGCGCCGCGCCGCAGGCCGCGAAGGCAAGTGGCAGGGCGAGCAGGAGGGAGAGAGACGGCGGGCGGTGCAGGGGGCGGGTCATCGGGCGCTCCGGCCATGGGGAGCCGAGAGCATGGTCCGACAGGGGCCTCAGGGCAATTCGATTTCGATGATGCCCTGCCGGGGCTGGAAGGGGTCGCCCGCGTCGCGCATGTCGTTCCAGCACTTCTCGGCGAAGAGGCCGAATTCGACGAAGTCCTCCACGCCGAGGCGGTCGTTCGGCTCGCCGCCGCAGAAGTGCACGTAGTCGACGGGCTCGCCGCTGTCCCAGGCGAAGACGCCCTCCTGCGCCTCGTCGGACAAGCCGATCCAGAGGCGGCCGTTGAACCGCGCCGCCAGGAACGCCTGCTCCTCCGCCGAGGTGATGGAGACCAGGTAGCCCCCCGCCGCCGCCGCGGCCTGCCGGGCCTGCCGCGCGCTGCCCACCGGGGGCGTGAGCAGGTAGGCGTGGTGATTGGCCGGGTTGCAGACCGCGCCGGCGGGCAACGACGCCTCGGAGACGTGGACGGGAATCTCCAGCCGCGTCCGACCGCCCACCGCGTCCTCGACCTCGATGCGGACGAGGTGCTTGCCCGGCCGGGTGCTCGAGAAGCGGGCGATGTTGTCCGTCGCCTCCAGGGCGTCGCCCGGGCGCCCGTCCATGAGCTCGAAACGGTAGGTCAGCGCGTCGCCATTGGGATCGCTCGCCGACACGGTGATCTCGGCGCGCTCGCAGGTGTCGATGAACTTCGTCGGGTCGTAGACGAGGTCGTCGATGCGGGGCGGATCGTTGAGCGCCGTGACGACGTCGAGGCCGCCGGTCGGATCGCCCTCGCACTGCGAGTAGATGACACCCTCGGTCGTGGACTCGGCGACGACCGTGAAGGTGCCGCGCGCCTGCCCGCACTCCGCGGAGGGCGTCCCGTCGGCCTGCACCGGCGTCGCACAGACGGTGTAGTCCCCGGGCGGCAGCACGAAAAAGGCGTCTCCGAAGCGGTGATGGTCTCCGGCGCCGCCCTCGGCCAGCCAGGCGGGCATCGCCTCGGCCTCGAGGGAGACCGTCTTCTGGCCGAGCGCCGGGGCGTCGCAGGGGGCGCCCGCGGCCACGACGCGATAGTCGAGGGCCGAGACGTCGTGCGCGTCGGCGGACACGGCCAGGGCGGCGGCGAGCGTGCCGGTCTCGAGCCCCTCGCCCGGGTGGCGGGCGCCATTCTCGCAGCCCTGCGCCACGACGGCGGAGGCGGTGACGGCGGCGAGGGTGGCGAGGGTGCGAGCGGCGGCGCGGTGAGCAGAGCGGGTCATGGCGATCTCCGTGGGGTCAGGGGGCGTTCAGTGCCCGTGTGCTGACCTTCATTGCGATCCCCGTGCCACGCTGCTCACCCGCATGGCAGGCCGAGATGACGCGCCCCCCACCGCGGTCAATATCTCGAGTGCAATATCACATCGTCAAATAGTTATCAGACCGACAACGGTCTCAGTTGACGCAGGGGCCGTCCGAGGCGGCGTCGACGCCGGCCGCCTGCGCCAGGCAGACGTTGTCGTAGGTCATCCCGTTGCAGCCACAGACCGGCGCGTAGATGAGCGGGCAGACCTCCGGGCGGACCTGGCAGGTGCCCGTCGCGTCGGCCCAGTCGCAGCCGTCCTGCGCGAAGTCGCAGAACTCCAGCGGACCGCAGGTGGGCCCCAGCCGCCCGCCGCAGAACGCGCCGACGTTCCCGCAGAGGCCGATGTTCCAGTAACAGATCCCGTCTTCGGCGCGCGCGCACTCGACCGTCGGGCCGTTGCCGTCGGGACACGGGGCAACCGGCGGGACGGGCCCGCACTCGTCGGGTGCACAGGCCGCCGGCGGCGGGCACTCGCCGATGCTCCAGTAGCAAAGACCGTCGTCGGCGCGGTCGCAGCTCATCGAGGGGATGCTGCCGTCCTCGCAGGCGAACGGCGGGACCACCCCGCACTCGCCCTCGCCGCACTCGGCGACGATCTCGCAGGGGCCGATCTGTGCGACGTCCGCGCCCGCACCGGCGGCGAAGCAGTCGTTGTCGTAGGTCACGCCGTCACAGCCGCAGACGGGCGAGTAGATCTCCGGGCAGAACTCGGGCCGCGGGGTGCAGATGCCGAGCTCGTCGGCCGCGCCACAGAAAGCGCCGTCGGGGAAGTCGCAGTACTCGAGGGGCCCGCACACGAACCCGGCGAAACCACCGCAGGTGCCGTCGCCTTCACAGGGTCCGATGGACCAGCCGCACGCGCCGTCGGCCTGACGCTCGCAGGTGACCGTCGGCCCGACGCCCCCCGGACAGGGGGCCACCGGGGGCATCGGCCCGCAGTCGTCCGGCGTGCAGACGTCGCCGCCACCGCCGCCCGCGCCGCCCGTCGTGCCGCCAGTGTCGCCGCCCGTCGACCCGCCGGTGTCACCGCCCGTCGTGCCGCCCGTCGTGCCGCCGGTGTCGCCGCCGGTCGTGCCGCCGGTGTCGCCGCCGGT
>JAKLJY010000152.1 GCA_023150895.1 Myxococcota bacterium
CCACACCAAGGGACGCGACGCCCCCGTCCGCCGACGCGCGCCCGACGCCGTCAGACGCCGCGCGGGCGCCCACGGACGGCGCCCTCGAACGGCCGGATGCGGAGGACCGTCCCGCGGACGCCGGACCGACGCCGGATGCGGCCCGCCCGCTGCCACCCCTCCCCCGGGGGTACACCGCCCTCGCCCCGTTGCCCGGGGGGGCCCGGCAGGAGGTCGCGGTCGCCGCCGTCGACCACGAGCTCTTCGTCGTGGGGGGGCTCGATCACCAGGAGCGCCTTCTGACCCGGGTCGAGGTCTTCGACACGCGCAGCCGAACCTGGCGCGCGGGGGTCGACCTGCCGGTCCCGGTGAGCCACGCCAACCTCGCCGCGGTCGACGGGACGCTGTACCTGCTCGGCTTCCTCGGCCGGCGTTTCGTGCCGGACGGTCGGGGGTTCGTCCTGCCCCCGGGGGCGGATCACTGGTCTCCGGGTCCGTCGCTCCCACCCGGGCGCGTCCGCGGCGGCGCCGGCATGGTCGTGGCGGGCGGGCGCGTCTTCGTGCTCGGGGGCTTCGCCGTCCGTGCGGTCCCGTTCGTCGACGTCCTCGACGTCGGCACTGGCACGTGGACCCCGCTGCCCGATCTGCCCGTCGGCCGGGATCACGCGGCGGCCGCGCGGATCAGCGGCGAGGTCTTCGTCACGGCGGGCACGTCGGGTACGCCGGAGGAGGTTCTCTCGACGTCCTGGGGCCTCGACGAGCCGGCGGGCACCTGGCGTGCGCGCGGGCCGCTGGGCGTGGCGCGCGGTGCCGGGGCGGCGGCCGCCCTCGCCGACCGGCTCTATGTCTTCGGTGGTGAGGGGCTCGGTCCGGGGGCGGCGCCCGGGGGCGTCTACGATGTCGTCGAGGTGTACGAACCGGCGCTCGACGCGTTCGCACCGCTCGACCCGTTGCCTCGGCCCCTGCGCGGGCTCGGGGCCGCCGCCGTCCCGCCCGCGATTTATCTCTTCGGCGGGGCGACGGCCCTCGGCACGGCGCCCGTCGAGACCACCTGGGCCTTCGTACCGTGAATCGGCACGCGCTCCCCCTGGTGGCCGGCTGCCTGCTCGCGTTCGCCGCCCCGGCCCGCGCCCACGTGCCCGGCGAGCCCTTCGGCTGGCCGGGAACCGACCCCGGCGTCCTGCAGCGGCCGTTCGAACCCGTCGCGCGCTGTGCGACCTGCCACGCCGTCGAGGGGGATCCGAACTCGCCCGGGCGCGCACACGAAGGCGGTCTGCATGCCGGGGCGGCCCGCGATCCGGTGTTCCGGGCCGCCGTGACGCTCGCCCGGCAGGACGTCGTCGACGCGGGCACGTTCTGCCTGCGCTGCCACGCGCCGGTCGGATGGCTCGCCGGGCGCGCGACACCCGAGGACGGCTCGGCGCTGACGGGCGAGGACCAGGACGGCGTCACCTGCGCCTTCTGCCACCGGATGGAGCGCGGCGAGAACCGCACGGGCGAGGAGCCGCCGGGTCCGCTGGTGGGCAACGGGGGCTGGTACCTCATCGACGAGAAGACCTACCTCGGACCACGGCCGGCCGCGTACAGCCCGCTCGACGCCCACCGCGCGCGGCAGGACACCTACCTCTCCGAGAGCGTCGCCTGCGCGGGCTGCCACTCGTTGCGCAATCCGTTGATCCCGTTCGTCGATCCGCTGGATCTGGAGGGGGGGCTGCTCGGCCCGTATTTCCCCCTCATCCAGACCTATGAAGAGTGGGCCCTGTCGGACTGGCCCGCCCGCCGGACGGGCTGCCTCGACTGCCACGCGCCGCCGGCCCCGGCCCGCACCGCGACCACGGACGCGCCGATTCGAGGCGACGTGCGCCACCACGGGTTCGCCGGCGGCAATCTGACGGCCCTCTCCCTGCTCGACGCGGTCGACCCGGGCGGTGCCGCGGCGCGGGTCGAGGGCCGGGCGCAAGCGGCGGCGCGATTGCGCGCGGCGGCCACCGTCGACGTTCGCGGGCTGACCCCCACCGTGCCTCCGGGCGCTCCGCTCGCGCTCGTCGTCCGGGTGACGAACCGGACCGGCCACAAACTCCCGACGGGCTGGCCGGAGGGTCGGCGCATGTTCCTCGAGGTCACGGCGCGCCTCGACGACGGGCCGCCGTTTTTCGTTTCGGACGCCGGGCCCGAGGATCCGCAGGGTCGAGCCTACGAAGTAAAACTCGGGCGTCTGGACGGCGGCCCGGTGACGAGCGTGCTCGCGGCGGATCACATCCTCCTCGACACCCGCCTCCCGCCCGCCGGCCTGCGGCCCCTGCCCGAGCAGCAGCCCGTCGGGCGGGACTACGCCGACCCCCTGCCGGACGCCCCGGATCGCCTGCGCGGCTTCGACGACGCGCCCTACGCCTTCACCGTGCCCGCCGGGGCCTCCGGTCGCCTGCGCGTGACGGCGCGCCTGCTGTACACGCCCGTGACGCCCGCGTTCGTCGCCGCCCTCGACGCCGCGAACCGGCTCGACACGCGCGGCGCCGATCTGGCGGCCGCCTACGCCGCCCTGCCCTCGACGACGTACGAGGTCGCCCGCGCGGACGCGAGCGCGGTGCTCGACGGCACCCCGGGCTTTCCGGCGGTCGAGGCCTGCAACGGCGGGGACGACGACCTCGACGGGCGGGTGGACGAAGCGCCGGTGCCCGACGACGAGGTCACCTGCGGGACGGGCGCCTGTCAGCGGACGATGCGCCTCTGCGAGCCCGAGGGCCTGCGCGTCCCCGACGACTGCCTCCCCGGCCCGCCGGCGACGGAGGCCTGCAACGGCGTCGACGACGACTGCGACGGGCGCACGGACGAGGGCCAGCCGATGTTGTCCTGTGGCCTCGGCGGCTGCCGTCGAACCGAGGAGAGTTGCCAGTTCGGGGTCATCGGGGCCCCCTGCACCCCCGGTGCCGCCTCCCCCGAGCGCTGCGACGGGCGCGACGACGACTGCGACGGCGTGGTCGACGACGGCCTCGGTCTTCTCTCCTGCGGCGTCGGCGCCTGCGCGGCGACCGTGCCCGCGTGCGCCGACGGCCGGCCGCAGGTCTGCGCGCCCGGCGCCCCGGCAGCGGAGGTCTGCAACGGCATCGACGACGACTGCGACGGCACCGTCGACGAGGACCTCCCGGCCCTGGCGTGCCGCATCGGCGGCTGCGTCTTCGAGCGCCCGGCCTGCCAGGACGGGGTCCCGGCCCGTTGCGAAGACGGCCGGCCGGACACGCCGGAGATCTGTAACGGGCTCGACGACGACTGCGACGACCGCGTCGACGAGGGCACGGGGGTGCTGCACTGCGGCGTCGGTCGGTGCGCCCGCTCGGCGCCGGCCTGTGTCGACGGCGCGCCGGGCCGCTGCGAGGCCGGCCCCCCCCAGGTCGAGCGGTGCGACGGGGTCGACGACGACTGCGACGGCGCCGTCGACGAGGAGATACCCCCGGTCCTCTGCGGCGAGGGCGAGTGCCTCCGGGCCATCGAGCCCGGCTGCGTGGACGGCGCCCTCGCCCCCTGTCCGCCGACCGACGACGACGCCCGACCCGACGTCTGCGACGGGCTCGACAACGACTGCGATGGCGCCGTCGACGAGGACCTCGGCGAGCGCCGCTGTGGCGCCGGTGCGTGCACGCGCGCCGTGCCGTTCTGCACCGGTGGGCGCCCGACGCCCTGCGAGCCCTTCGCGCCGAGGGACGAAATCTGTAATGGCACCGACGACGACTGCGACGAGCGGGTCGACGAGGGCGCGTGCCCGCCGCCGGACGCCGCGTCCCCACCGGACGCGGCCCTTGCGCGCGACGCCGAGCCATCGCCGGCCGATGCGGCGCCGGGACCGGACGCGCGTTCCGCGCCGGCCGATGCGGCGCCGCTCTTGCTCCCCGACGCCGCGACATCACCCGATGCGGCGCACCCGCGGCCCGACGCCGGGCCGGTCTCGCCGCCCGACGCCGCGCCGCTCTTGCCCCCCGACGCCGCGCCCGTCGCCGATGCGGGCCCGGTGCGTGACGCCGGGGCAATCGCCCCCCCCGACGGCCCTCCGGTGGCTGACGCGGGGCCGGACGACCGCGACGGCCGACGCGAGCCGGACGCCGACGCGCCTTCGACCCGTGCGCCAGCCGGGGGCTGCGCGCAGGTTGCCCGGGCACCGACGATGCCACCCTGGGGGGCGGCCCTGGGCCTCGCCGTTCTCGTCGGGATCCGGCGTCGGGGTCGCCGGGCCGAGGCGCCGGCCCCCCCCGATTCCCGTTGCGACGGGGGCCCCGCGGCGCTACATCCCACCCGTAGCCCATGTCGACGACCACCCCCCCGCCGCCGGCGTCCCCCCCGGTGGAGTTTGCCCCGCTGATGCCCCTTCTGGGGGCGGCCGGTCCGACCGGGCTTCGGGCCCGGCAGTTCGCCCGCATCGTCTCCGCCGCGACGTCCGTCCACGCGGGGCTGACGATCCACACGCCCATCCGCTGCCGCCGGCGACCCTTGCGGCGCGCCTGCGAAGGACACCTGCTCGTGCGCCGTCAGGACGTCCCGGCGCTGATCCAGTGGGGGTGTCCCGAGTGCCGCGAACACGGGGCGCTGCGCGCCTGGCGCCACACGCCGCCGGACCTCTCGGGGCAGCCGGCATCGCTGCGGCCCGAGATCGAGGTCGTCCTGTCGGAGCGCGAGTATCGCGCGCTCGAATCCCTGCCGCGTCTCACCGCATCCGCCGGCCGCGTGGTCATGGGGGCTGCCTTCACGCCCTTCGGCATCCGGCTGAGCGGCGAGCGGGCGGAGCTCGACGCGCTCCTCGACGCACTCTTCGACGCGGCGTGGGATCCGGATCTCGACGTGCCGCGGTCCACGCTCGACCGGGCGGCCCTCACCCTCGAGCGCGGCCGCCGTCAGTCCCGCTGAAGGCCGAGGCGTCTGCCCAGTGCCGCGGCGAGTCGGTCGTACTCGTCCGGCCGGTTGTAGAGCTGCGCCGAGACGCGGACGAGCCGCTTCGGGTGAGCCGGCCAGGGAATGATCGGCACCTCGATGCGGTCCTCGTCGAAGAGCGCGTCCTGCAGACCGGGGCGCTCGTCGGGGGGGGCGTCCGGCAGGGCCACGGCCGCCATCGAGCCGATCATCGCGTCCGGCGCCGGCGCCGACACCCCGAGCGCGGAGCAGAGCACGGCCCGGGCGGCGAGGGCCTTCGCGCGATTCTCGGCCATGATCGTCGGCCAGCCCCCCGGGCGGAGGGCGGCCATGACCTCGAGCGCGGCGGGCACCGAGAGAAAGGCCGTCGGATCGTCGGTCCCCGTCCAGTCGAACTCGGCGCGGAAGCGGGTGCGACCGGCGAGCGGCGCGTTGGCGCCGTGGCTGATCGAGAGCGGGCGGATCCCGTCGAGGTGGTCGGCCGCGACGTGGAGGAACGCCGCCCCCTTCGGCGCACACACCCATTTGTGCAGATTGCCGGTGTAGTATCGAACGCCCGCGGCCTCGAGCGCTTTCAGGTTCAGCGGCAGCATGCCCGGGGCGTGCGCGCCGTCGACCAGGACGTCGATGCCCCTCCCGGCGAGCGCCCGGGCGATGTCCTCGACGGGGAGAACGAGCCCCGTCTGGCTCGTGACGTGGTCGATCAGGCACAGCCGCGTCCGCGGGGTGGCCGCCGCCTGCAGCGCCGCGGTCACGGCCTCGGGATTCTGCACGGGAAAGGGCACGGCGGCGACGACGACCCGGGCGCCGGTGGCCTCCGCGGTGAACTCGAGGGCGTTTCGACAGGCGTTGTACTCATGGTCCGTGACGAGCAGCTCGTCGCCCGGGCGCAGCCGCGGCGCGACGGATCGCAGGACGGTGTTGACACCGGCCGTCGCGTTGGGCAGGGCCGCCAGTCGGTCCGGATCGGCCCCCAGGAAGGCCGCCAGCACCGCCCGCACCTCCGCCGCGAGCGCGTCGGCCGCGCGCACGAAAAACGCCACCGGCTCGCGCTCGAGTTGCGCCCGCAGTTCATCCTGGCGCCGCAGCACCTCGCGGGGACACGCACCGAATGATCCGTGATTGAGGAAAGTGATGGTATCATCCAGCGCCCATCGGGCGCGGAGGTCCTCAGCAGTCTTGTCCATTCCGGCAGCATACGCCCGCGGCGCGGTCTACCTGTTCTCCTTTCTCGCGGGCGCATGCGGGCTCACCTACGAGGTCGTATGGTCGAGGCTGGCCGGCGCGCACACGGGCGATACGGACATGGCCAACGCCCTCGTGCTCGGCACCTTCATGGGCGGGCTCGCGCTCGGCGCCCGGCTCTTCGGGGCCCGGGCCGATACGATCTCCCGCCCGCTGCGAGCGTACGGACTGCTCGAGATGGCGATCGGGCTGTATGCGCTCGGCTCGCCGCTCGTCTTCAGCGCCGTGCCGCCGACGACCGCCGAGGTCCTGCCGACCCGCGTCTTCGTGCTCGTGCTCGGCCTCCTCCCGCCGACGATTCTGATGGGGGGCGCCTTCCCGCTCCTGACCCGTTACCTGACGAGTCGGACGGTCGACCTTCGCCGGAACGTGGGCGAGCTCTACGGCGTGAACACGGCCGGCGCCGTCCTCGGCGGCCTGCTGGCAGGCTTCGTCCTGCTCGACACCGTCGATCCGACCCGCGTTCTCGCGGGCGTCGGTGCGGTGAACCTGGCGCTGGGCCTGCTCATCCTGCGGGCGACCCGCCGCGCGCCCGACCGCCTCCCCGCGGACGGCACGCCGCTCACCGAAGCGGGACTGGCGGACGCGGTGGCCTACGGCGCAGGCACCCGGCGGCTGGCGCTGGGCCTCGCGGCCTTCTCCGGTCTGGCGACGATGGCCCTCGAGGTCGCCTGGACGCGGGAACTCACCCGCCTGCTGGCGAGCTCGACGGAGGGGCTGACGCTGATGCTGGCCGCCTTCCTGAGCGGCAGCGCGCTCGGCTCGTGGGCCCTGGCGTCTCGGCTGGCCGGCCGCTTCGCGCTGCCGGGCGTGGTGGCGGCGGCGCTGCTCGCGACGAGCGCGCTGCTCGGTCTCGCGCGACTCGTTCTCGACGGCGTCCTGACGACCGTCGCCGGTCCATTGCCCGAGCATCTCCATCTGCCGTGTTTCGCGTTGCTGCTTCTGCCTGCGGTGGCCGCCGGCATGGTCTTTCCCGCGGCGGTCCGCCTGGGGTCGGATGCCCGGCAGGTCGGCGGCCGGGTGGGACACATCTATGCGGTCAACACGCTCGGGACGTTGGCGGGCGCGGTGCTGGCGGGGCTGGTGGTCCTGCCGGCCCTCGGCGGCGCGGTCGTCTTCCATGCCGTCACCCTGGCCTATGCCGTGGCGGGGCTCGTGCTCTGGCGCACGGCCGCCGGTGGGCCGCCGGGGGGCGCCCGCGCGGACGCGAGCCGCGACGAGCGCGCGTCGACGCATCAGTCCGAGGGGGCCAATGCCTTCTCGACGACCGTGCGGAACTGACGTCCGCGCTCGACGGAGCGCGTGTACAGGGCGAGGGTGGTGAGGCGCAGAGGCAGCTGAAGAGGCGCCGTCGCGCCCGCCCACTCGAGGATCTCGCGAATCTCATCGAGGCTGCCGCGTTTCGGCGGCCGGATGACCGTGACGTGCGGGCGCGGGGGGCGGGTGTCCGGCTCGACGCCCGCCTTGAAGGTCGCCAGGTCGCGGACCTTGCCGATGAATTCGGAGACGTCGTCGTCGAGCTGCGCCGAGGCGAGCCCGAGTGCGCTCGGGCGCCAGCGGTTGCCGAGGGCTTCGACGCCCCCGAGGGTGAATTCGAGCGGGCGGTCGAAGTAGGGTTCGACCGCCTCCCAGGCGGCCCGGGCGCGTTGCTCGCCGCAATCGCGCAGAAAGGCCACGGTGATGTGCAGGTCGTTCGCGTTGAACGCGCGAATGTGTCGTGGAATCGTCCGCAGGAGCGGGCCGTACCACTCGCCGGGATCGACGGTCAGGGCGATGAACCAGTTCGGGTCAGTCGGCCGCATGCGTCGCTCCCGCGTCGGTTAACAACGGTCGACGGGCACAGCCACGAAGACGGAAGCTTTGCGGGATGTCTGGAGAGCGTCGTGTCTCTTGATTTCTGGCGATTCGCGCTTGCATGGTGGTCCCCCTCGTTGGTCTGGAACGCGCCACGGGTTCAGGCCGGCTCCGGTCCGGAGCAGGTCACCCGAAACACGTCATGGAAGATTTCGAAGAATGAACGATAGGAATCAGAGAACCGTACTCGTCACGGGTGCGACCAGCGGGATCGGACGCGAAACGTGCCGGCGCCTGGCGCGCGACGGGTGGCAGGTGGCCGGTGTCGGACGCGAGGCCGAGCGCCTCACCGCGTTGCAGCATGAACTGCCGGGTTTCCTCCCGATCGTGATGGACGTGACGAAGGTCGATGCCGCCTCCCGGATCATGGACGCGACACTGGATCGTTTCGGCGCATTGCATGGACTTGTCAATGCGGTTGGCATTCTCGAACCCGGAAGCCATGAAACGACCACCGCGGATGACTGGGACCGCACCATGAATCTCAACGTCCGGTCGATCTTCCTGCTGACGCAGGCGGCCCTGCCGGCGCTGAAACAGGCGACGCCCGTCGGAGCGATCGTCAATGTGTCGAGTGTCTCGGGGATGCGGCCGTTCCCCGGCGTGCTGGCCTACTGCGTCTCGAAGGCCGCCCTCGACACCCTGACCCGCTGCCTCGCCATCGAGCTCGCGCCGGCCGGCGTGCGGGTGAACGCCGTGAACCCGGGGGTGGTCGTCACCGAGCTCCACCGCCGTGGGGGCATGACCGCCGAAGCCTACGAGGCCTTTCTCGAGCGCGGTCGCACCACGCACCCGCTCGGGCGCGTCGGTCAGCCGGAGGAGATTGCCGCGGCCATCGCGTGGCTGCTCTCGGCCGAGGCCGGCTGGATCACCGGCGAGACGATGCCCATCGACGGTGGCCGTCACCTGACCGCCGCGCGGTGAGGGGCAGCACCATGGACGAGACCGAACGCACCCGCGTCGTCACGCGCGTCCCGGATCCGCGATTCCTCCGCGACGCCGACGGCACGATCCTCAAGCCACCGGTCGGCTGGGTCCTGCTTCCGCCGGGGGACGCCACGCTGACGCGCCGAGTCAAAGAGGCGGGCCCCACCTGGACGATTCAGGAGAAGCGGGGCAACAAGATCTTCTCGCGCGGGGTCCTCGCCCCCCCGGCGAACATCGCCGCCGTGCGCGCCGCCCTCGAGGGCGAGCGGGCGACCCCGGAGTATGCCCGCGCCCGTGCCCGGGACGCGGATCGCCGGGAACGCGTCCAGACTGCGTACGTCGAAGACTTCGGTGCCGCCGTGCGGGCCTTCTTGCGCTTCTCCCCGGCCTTCGCCGCCGAGGAGGCCGCCCTGGCGACGGCCGTGACGGCCCACGCGACGCCCGTCGGCAGCGGCACGGTGGCCCGGACGCAGCGCATCCCGGTGGAGGAGCGCGCCGAAGCGGCCGTCATCGCCTGGATGCGCCATCAGACGACGGCCTACGACTCATTGAAGATCGAGCGCATCAAGGGCGCGCGACGCGAGGTCCGCCGCGAGCTCGCCGAGATTTCCCGTGCGCTGCTCGCGCGCCACCGCGGGCCCGCGCGCCACGCGCCCGAGGTCTGCCCGTTGTGCCGGGCGCTCGCCGGCCCGACGCCGAGCGTGTAGGCTGCGCGCATGAACACGCCCCGCGCCGCCGCCCGGCCCCGTTTCGCCCTGTCGTTCGTCGCCCTGACCGCGAGCGCGTGCGGACCCCACGCGAGCGCGCTGCCGTTCACCGAGGTGCAGGCCCTCTGCGCCGCGCTGCTGCCCCAGGTATCGGGCGACGGCGCCTGCCGGATGGACGAGCTCGCGGCCCCGACGCGGAGCGGCGCCGAGCCCCAATACGACGTGACGGTCATCGCCGTTTTCCGGACCAACGGTCGCCTCGACACCTACCGGGAGATGCGGGCGAGCGGTCCGGCGGCCGATCCGTCGCTGCCGCCGGCGGACTGCGCCGCACGGGCCGTTCGCGGTCTGTCCGTCCCCGAGCGGACGGACACCCTGACGCTGCCGTTGAAGTTGCAGTACCGCGAGAGCGACGCCATCACCCCCGCGGCCTCGGTGCAGCCCGGCGGGCAATGCACCCTGACCATCCCCGTTCGCGCCCCCTGAGGCGGCCCCGTGGCGATCCCCCCGCCCGTCGGGGCCGCGCTCGGCGCCTTCCGTGACCTGAGCGGACAAGCGCTCCCGGCGGAGGCCCGCGCACAGCGTCTGCGGACGGAGGTCCTTCTCCCGCTCGCCCGCGCCTACGCGGACGCCCTCGACGGCGACGACGCGGGATGGCGCCGAAACCCCACCGACCTGCCGGATCACCAGCGGGCCACGTTCGCGGCCGCCCGCGCCTGTCTCGTCGTGCTCGGCAACGGTCGAAGCGCCCTGACCCCGGAGCTGCTGCGCGAGGTGCTCCGGCTCGGCGAGGGCTTCTGCGAGCTGAACCTGCAGGTCCTCGACGCGGCGGATCCCGCGGGACGGGACACACTCTCGCGCCTCGGGCGTGCCCAGTTGCACGCCACACTGTGCATGGTCGGCGCGGAGGCGACGGGGGATGTCGGGGCCGCGCACCGGGCGCGCCAGTGGTTCGCCGAGCTCGGCGACGAAGCCGCCGTGCAGGCCTGCGAGCACCTCGTCCGTCGCCTCGGCGGCACGGTCTCGCCCGAGGACGACCCCCTCCGGACGGTCGAGATGCCCGTCCTGCCCATCGCCCTCCTCGGCGCGCAGACGCGCCCGTCACCGGTCTTTGCGCCGGAAGACGACGCCCCGACGGTGGACCAGTCGGCCGCGCCGGACACCGCGACGCTGGCGGCTCTCCCCGCCGGTCCCGGCGAGCCGGCGCTGCCGGTCGCCCCCCACCGCCCCGGACCCACGACGGAGGCCCTCGCGACGATTGGTCCCGTCGCCCCGGCGGCGCCAGTGCCCGGTGCGGCGGGTCCGGCGCCGGCGTTGCGGCCGGTCCGGACGGCGGAGCAGGGCCCGCGACGTCGCCCCGAGCCGCAGGCGAGCACCCTGTTGACCGCCGTCTGGCCGCCACCGCGCAATCTGCGCATCCACCTGCTGAGCACGGCCCTCGTCCTCGCCGTGGTGGCCGCGACGGGCCTCGTCGCGTTCGGCGCCGCCCGCCGCGCGGTGACGCACCATCGGGCGGCCCGGGCCGACGCCGTCCCCACCGTCGAACCGTCGACGCCGCGAACGCCGGCCGCACCGATTCCCAACGCCCGGGCGACGACCGCACCGACGTTCGCCGTGACACTGGCCCCCCCGACCGCCGCCGCGCCGCTCATCGCGGCCGGCGATGCGCCCGCGAGCACGGCCGCGAGCGGCTCGATGCCGGTCTCGGGTGCGGCCTTGCCCGAAACGGACGCCGAGCTGCCCCGCGTGCGCGCTCGCCGGCTGAACACCGAAGGCTTTCGCGCGTACGAGCGAGGGGATCTCACGACGGCGCTCGCACAATACCGCGCGGCGACGGAGGCCGATCCCAGCCTCGGCTTGCCCTGGTACAACCTCGCTTGCGTCGAAGCGCTCGAAGGCCGCGTCGACGCCGCGCTCGAGGCGCTCGAGACCTACCACCGCATCGAGCCGGGCGTCGACCTCGCGCGGCGGGTGGCGGCGGATCGCGACTTCGCGCGGGTGAGAGACCTGCCGGCGTTCCGCGCCGGCTTCGCCGCCCTGCTCGAAACGGGTCGCCCGCAGGTCCCGGCCGGGGCGCCCTGAGCGCGCTGCGCTCGCCGGCCGGGCGGGCTCGGGGCGACAATTGGCGCGGCGGCCACCGATTCACTATCTTCTGCCCGTGCGATTCGCTCCGCCCATCGTTCGTCTCACACTCGTGGGCCTCGTGGCCTGCGGCTCGCCCGAGACATCGTCGGGCCTCGAGACGGTCTCGGGGGTCGCGACGCGCTACGGCCGCCTCGAGCACGCCGGCATCCGCGTGCGCCTGGAGCCGAGCGGCCCGGAGACGACGACCGACGACCGCGGGGGCTGGCTCTTGCCCCGCGTGCCCCTGACGGGCGGCACGCTGACGTTCGAAGCCCCCGGTTTCGCCCCTGAGCGCCACGAGCTCTGGCAGCCCGGCGAGCAAGCGCCGGTGGTGCTCTTCCGCGGTCGGTCCGTCCCCCTCGAGGTCGACTGGCTCGACCGCGTCGTCCGCGCGGAGGAGCTCCCGCCCGCCGGCCTGCTGCTCACCGGGCCCGACGGTGACCGCGTGCTCGTCGATCTGGAGGCCGGTCGGGTCAGCCTCACCCTGCCGGCGGACTGGGAGGCGACCGGCGCCACCGACGGGTACGTCGTCGGGATCGACGCGCTGTCCGGCAGCGTGACGGGCACGACGATGGACGGTCGGCCCGTGCAGGGCCCGGCCGGGTTTGCGCCGGAAGGCACGCTGACCCTGGCCGACGGCGGCCGCCAGGGCCTCGTATTGACCCGCCCGCGGGGGGTCGACGCGACGGACCGCGAGGTCGTCTTCTGGGAGCCCGGAGGCGAGCCCGTGGCGTTTCCCGAGCCGGTGCGCGCGGTGGGTCCGACGCTGCGTCTGCCGGGGGATGTCGAAGCCGTCACGCTCTTGCTGGGCGATGGCTGGGTCCACTGGCGCCCCGGCACGTCGCCCGCGCGGCTGCGCACCCTGCCGCCGGAGGTCGCGACCACCGTCACGCCGGTGTATCCGGGGACGGCGCGCAGTCCGGTGCTCTGTTACACCTGGGGTCCCGCCGAGGCCCGGGCCGTCGATTGCGTGGGCCCGCAGTGGCCCGGTCGGACGCTCACCACGCTGCCCAGGGTGGCCGGCCGCGTCGTGGAGCCCGTCTTCGCGGCGGCGGATCCGCCCCTCCTCGTCTGGTCGAGCCCCTCCGCGGACGCCGCGGACGCGTGCACCGGCGCGCTGGTCGACGCCGCGATGCCAACGGCGTCCTTCCGCTGCCGGCCGGACCGCCTCGCGGGCCTGCCGCTCGGCAATGGGGTCGTTTTTCGCGACGCGGAGGGCCGGCTGCATCGGCTCGGCCCGACGGGACACGACGACCTCGGACCCGCGGGTCCGCTCACGGGCACCCGGGGCGGGCGACTCACCGGGTTTCTTGCCGAGGATCGCTGGCTGACGGTGCTCGGCGCCGACGGCGAGCGGCGACGCTCGGCGACGCCCTGCTCACCGGGCACCGCGCTCTACGGCGCGGGCGACGCGTTGCTTGCCATCGACGCCGAAGCGAAACAGGCGCAACTGCTGGACCTGACCGGTCCCGAGCGCCTCGTCACGCTCCTGTCCTCGGACGTCCGCGCGGCGGCGACCCCGGCGACGGTTTCGCGTTCGGGCGACCGCGTCACGCTCGCCGGTCCGTCGGGGTTCGTCCGGCTCGACCTCGTCACCGCCGAAGTGTTCACGGTCGTCCACCGGGGCTGGCGCTTCGTGGACTTCGCATGGCCGCACGGCCAGCAGCCGCCCGAGGCGCTCCCCGAGATCGGGCTCGCCCGCGCCCGGGACCGCATCCGCGCCATCGATCTCTATACGCTCGGCACCGAGGCGCTCGGTGAAGGCCGCTTCGCCGGGCTGCTCGAGGGCCGCGCGTGGTTCGTCGGACCCCGCGGTCTGTTCGTCGTCGACGACCCCGCCGCGCGCTGAGGATCACCCGCCATGACACCCGTCGTCACGGTCCTCGTGACCCAGTGCCTGCAGCGCGACTTCGTCGAACCCGGGCCCGCCCACGCGCCCCTGCCCAACGTTCTCCACGTCGGGCGCACGGAGGCCCGCCGTCTGCTCGGCCAGGATCCCGCGCACGGGCCCCTCGCGCAGCTCATGGCGTTCGCGCGCTCACCGGGCGCGGGCACGCTCGAGATCGTTCACATCCGCGACTGGCATGATCCCACGGACGTCCCGCAGGCGGCCCACCTTGCGCAGTTCGGGTCACACTGCGTCGCAGGCACGCCGGGGGCGCAGCTCGTACTCGACCTCGAGAGCGGCGCGGCCGATCGGCCGACGGAACACTTCGTCGAGGCGACGGGGCTCAACGACTTCGAAGGCACGCGGCTCGCCGCGACGCTGGCCGGCATCCAGGCGCGGCACGGGAGCGCACGCTTGCGCGTGGGTGTGATCGGCGTCTGGACGGAGGCGAAGGTCACGTTTCTCCTCTACGATCTCAAAACGCGCCTGCGCATCGACGCCCTGGCCACCTGCAGCGCCCTGACTGCGAGCGCGTCGCGCGCGGCGCACTTCGCCGCACTCGAACAACTGCGGCGGGTGCTCGGGGTCGAAGTGTTCGACGGCGTGGGCGACTTCGCCGAGTGGCTCGCCCCCGGGGCGACGGAACACATCCGACCTCCGGACTTCCACACGCGTCTGCCGGCGATGTCCTGGCGCGGCGAGCCCCTGCCCCTCACCGACCGGGACCTTTCCCTGCTCGGCCACCTCTATCGGGACGCGGCGCGCCTTCACCTCAGCCCGCTCGGGGGGGGCTTCTCCGGTGCCATCGTGCTGCGTGTCCGCGCCTGGGACGCATTGGGTCATGCCCTCGCCCCCTCGGTCGCCAAGCTCGGCCCCCGCGCGCAGATCGCAGCCGAGCGCGTGGCGTTCGAGCAGGTCGAGAACATCCTGGGCAACAGCGCCCCCGCGGTGCGTGACTTCGTCGATCTCGGCGACCGCGCAGGCATCGAATACGCCTTCGCGAGCATGGGAGACGGCGACGTCCGGACGCTCAAGGGCCTCTACGCCGCCGGCGAGGATCCCATTCCCGTGCTCACCCGGGCCTTCGACGACGTGCTCGGCCGGTTTCACACCGTCGTCACCTATGAGGCCCTCCCGCTGCTGAAGTACTACGGGTTCGAGTCCCGCTTTGCGCCCGGCGTTCGCGCCCGCGCGGCGGCGCTCTTCGGATCCCTCGACGACGAGATCGAGCTCGCGCCGGGGTACGCGGCGCCGCACGTCGCGCGCTTCTACGAAACACTCGACGGCCTGCCGCCGCAGCCCGGCGAGAGCCACTTCGTCGCGTACGTCCACGGCGATCTCAACGGCGCCAACGTGCTCGTCGACGCCCGCGACAACGTCTGGCTCATCGACTTCTTCCACGCGCACCGCGGCCATGTGATCAAGGACCTCGCCAAGCTCGAGAACGACCTCTTGTATCTGTTCACGCCGGTTGCGACCGAGGCCGAACTCGTCGAAGCCATCACGATGTCTCGCGCGCTGCGCCGCGTCACCGATCTCGCGGCCCCGCTCCCCGAGGCCGCCCCGGAGGGTGTTTCCGCCCCCGCCCTCGTGCGGGCGTGGGGCGTGTTGCGCTGGCTGCGGGCGCGCGTGGCCCGCCTTGTTCAGTCCGATCGCGATCCCGCGCAACTTTCCCTGGCCCTCTTGCGCTACGCCGTCCACACGCTCTCCTTCGACGAGGCCTCACTTCTGCAGAAGCGCTGGGCCTTCGCCGCGGCCTGCGGTCATGCCGAAGACTACGCCGCGGCGCGGCGGGAGGAGCAGGTCCTGCGAGTGGACTGGCTCGCCGCGCCGGCCCGGCTCGGCCTCACCCTCTGCCCCGGGCGCACCGATCGCGGGCGGGATCTCGACGCTGATCTGTCGGCCCTGAAGGCGGCGGGGGTGACGGATCTCGTCTGTCTGTTGAACGCGGGCGAACTCGACCGCGTCGGGGTACCCGATCTCATCGCGCGGGCCACGGCCGCCGGGCTCGGGGTCCTGCAACACCCCGTGCCCGATCAGGGCATCCCGACGACGGCGGAGGCCCGCGCGCTCGTCGAACACATCGACGCGCGCCTCGCTGCCGGCGGCCGTGTCGTCGTTCATTGCATGGGCGGACTCGGCCGCGCCGGCCTCGTCGCGGGGTGCGTGCTGCGGGCGCGCGGTCTGACGGGCGCCGACGCCATCGCCGCCGTCCGGGCCGCCCGCGGGCCGCGTGCCATCGAGACCCCCATCCAGGAAGCCTTCGTCGCGGCCTACGCCTCCGGCTGATCGCGCGTCGCGAGGACGTCGGCGATGCTGCGGCTCTCCGTCGACACGTGGGCGAGCAAGCGACCCGCCGCCCCTTCGAGCAGGGCCCGCAGGCGGGCGCCGCGCGCGGCCGAAAGACACTCGATGACGAGTGTATCGCCGTCGAGCGTGACTTTCCCGATGGGTCCCCCCGCCGGTCCGCGGCTCTCGTCGTTCCAGTGCCACGTCGCCGGACCGTCGGCCTCGAGCATCGGCAGCGCCGAGAGCGCCGCGGCGAAAGCGACCGGATCGGCGACCCGGAACTGCACCCGCGTCGGCACCATCGGCTCGCCGTCGAGCGTCCGCAGGACGTGCGCCGGACGCGTCCGGTCGATGCCCCGCACGCCCTTGACGTAGAGCGGAAAGAGCTCGAGGGCGAGGCGGCGCATCACCTCGTCGACGCCCCCGGGCACGGCGCGCTCGGTGGCGATCTCCTTCGCCTCGTCGAGAAAACGGTCGAGCGCCGCCTCACTCGTCGCCGGAAAGACGAGGAACTGCAGGTCGACTTCGCATCGGCCGGACGGTCCGATGGGCAAAAGGCGCGCCGCGAGATACGTGCCGACCTCGGCGCCGCGGCCGAGCGCGCGGTCGAAGACGCGGATCTGGCGGTCGTCGTGGAGGTCCCACAGCGTCACGCCGCTGCCCGGGTGAACGGCCCCCACCTCGAAGAGGCGCAGCGCCCCCTGATCGAGCGCGCGGAGGTAGGCCCGCGTGCCGGGCGTCAGCTCGACCTCGGTCGTCTCGGCGAGACGGGCGGCGAGACTCGGCGCCCCATCCGGTCGTTGCCGGGCGATCCAGTCGATGCGCCAGGCCGAGCCCTCTTCGACCAGGCGCGCCTGCAGGGGATCATCGGCGTTGATCGCCCCCAGAATCGTGCGATCGGCCAGCGTGCGCAGCGAGGACGTCTGCTCCGGCGAGTCGATGACCGCCGCCAGCAGGCGTCGGGCCGTGTCGATGTCCACGGCCGAGATGCGCGCCGATGCACGTGCGGGATCGGCGCAGCACTTCTTCGTCTTCTTGCCGCTGCCGCACGGGCAAGGCGCATTTCGGTCGGGTCCGGACATGGGTCGGCGTCATGCCCCGGATGGCCCGCAGACGCAAGGACAACGAGGCTCAGGCCCCTCGCTCAGTGATCGTTGGACAGCGTCCGGACGAGGCGGAGCCCGACGTCCTCATGCCGTGTCGCGGCGTCGTGATAGCCGCGGCTGGCCGCGCGGACGTGGCGGGCGCCCCCCGTGTAGGTCCCGCCGCGGAGTACCCGGTTGATCGTGCCCGCGCCGGGCGGCTCCGGCCCGACGGGGTCGACGGCGAGGCCGGCGGGATACTGATCATAGACATCCCAACACCACTCCCACGCATTGCCGAGTGTATCGACGAGACCAAAGGCATTGGCGGCTTTCTGACCGGCGGGATGGGACCGATTGCCCGCATTGCCGCAGTACCAGGCGATGGCATCGAGCGCCGCGTCACGCTCGCAGGCGAGCACCCCGACCGCGGCACCGTAGGTCGGGGTCACCGTGCCCGCCCGCGCGGCGCGCTCCCACTCGGCCTCGGTCGGCAGCCGGTATCCGGCGCAGGCCACGGGGCTCGCGCCGCCCCCCGCCAGCCGGACGGGCTCGGCCGACACCGCGTGGGCCGCGGAGTACGACACGCCACCGAGCGTCAGATAACACTCGGCCCGCCCTTCGGCTCGCGAGCGGGCATTGGCATAGGCGATTGCGTCGTACCAGGAGACGTTGTCGACCGGACACTCGGCGCACCCTTGATTGACCGAAGGGTTCGCCCCCGTCGCGCGCATGTATTCCGTCTGAGTGACTTCGGTGAGGCCGATGACGAACGGCGAAGTGATCCGTGCGCGGTGTGACACCTCGTCCGGCTCCCGCCCGGGTTCATCCGCCGGTGCCCCCATGGCGAACTCGCCCCCGGGCACACAGACGAAGCCGGGCGGCACCACGATACCGGCCGGGCAGCCATTGCAGGGCGGGGCTTCCGAACCGCTGCAACATCCGGCGATGCCTTCGTCCGTCTCGCCATCACAGTCGTCATCGCGACCGTTGCAGACTTCTTCGGCGGGCTCACAGGGGCCGACGGCCCCGTCCGGTTGCGGCGAACCGGTGTCAGCCACCGGTTGGTCGAACCCATCCGCCGCCGGGGCGACGGCGGCATCCATTGGTGTCAGGCGAGCGTCGTCGACCCGCGTGCGGGCGTCGGTGGCGGTCTGCCGCGCGTCGCCCTCGTTCGCGCGGGCGTCCGGCGCGCTCGGGTCCGCATCCGGCGCGCTCGGGTCCGCATCCGGCGTGCTTGTGTTCGCGTCCGCCCCGCCGACGGTCCCGGGCGTGCCGCCGGAGGCCGTGGCATCACCCGTGGCGGCGTCCGGCACCACCGACCCGCCGCCGGCCGCGTCGCGCACGGTGAGATCGCGCTCGGGCACGGTGATGCAGGCGGGCAGCGCCCATGCGAGCAGCACGAGCGCACGGGGCATGCGGGGGACGGGTCCCGGACTCAAAACCGCCCACCCCAGGTCGCGCCGGTCGCCCCCATCGCGCCCGTTGGACCCACGAGAACGGCCGACGGCCCGGACCCGTCGTCGGGCGACCGCAGCCAGAGCCATGTCGCGAGACCCCCGAGAACCGCCCCGACCCCCAGGACGGCGTATCCGGCGGTGCCGAACGTTTCGACGCGATCATTCGCCGCGAGCACGTCGTCCCGATCCGAGACATTCGAGCGGTCGCCTCGGATGAATCGGGCATAGGCCACGTCGCCGTCCTCGACCGCCCCTTTCGCGGCGACGAGCAGCAGCGACCCGCCGGCGAGGCCGAGCACGGCGCCACCGGTCGCCACCCAGGCCCAGGTGCGCTCGGCCGGGGCGTCGGCCGGGCTTGCCACCTGCGTCACCGCCGCCGCGGACGACGGGGCCGGCGCGCTCGCCACGGCCGGCGTCGCGGCCGCGCACCGCACGGAGAGCGCACCGAGCGCGTTGGCTGCCTTCTCGCGCTTCTCGGGCTCGGCGTCGGGCAACCCGATGAAGACCTTGTAACGCTCCGCCGCCGCGCACGCGGCCTCGGCCGAACCACGGCGCTCGTTGGCCCGGCCCGCGCCGTACAGCGCCAGCGCCCGCAGCGGGTGCCCCGCCGGCATGGACGCGAGCGCCTCGTCGAACACCCTCGCCGCCTCGTCCGCCCGCCCGGCCTGCGCCGCCGCCACAGCGCGGGCGTACAAGCGGTCCGTCGCATCCTCGACCGCCCCGGCGGACGGGACCGCGCGCGCGCCCGGTCCCGCGGCGGCAAACCGCCCGGGCGCCAGC
>JAKLJY010000153.1 GCA_023150895.1 Myxococcota bacterium
TGGGCGGCACACCGACGCCGGCGCCGATGCGAGGCACACCGGTCGGCGGCTCGCCGACGCCGACGCCGCCGCCGATGCGGGGGACGCCGGTCGGCGGCAACACGACGCCGGCGCCGATGCGGGGCACGCCGGTGGGGGGGGGCCCGACGCCGGCGCCGATGCGGGGCACGCCCGTTGCTCCGCCCAAGCCCTCCGCCGGCGAGCCGGGTCACGGCCCGTGACCTCCGCGTCGTCGACCGCACGTCTCGCCGGGAGGGACTGAGCGTGGGCCACCTTCGCCTTCGACCCGCACCCACGCTCTCGACGTTCCGGCGCATTGCGCTCGGCACGTGGCGCGACGCCTATGACCCCTCGGTCTACGGCTCTCTCACGCTGCGCATGGACGCGGCGATGGCCTACATCGAGGCCTTTCGTGCGGCGACCGGGCGGCGCATCACCGTCAGCCACCTGATGTGCAAGGCGCTCGCCGCCGCCCTGCAGGCGATGCCCGACGCCAACGCGATCCTGCGCTTTCACCGGCCCTACGTCCGAGACGACATCGGCATCTTCTTCCAGGTCGCGCTGGAGGATGCCCGCAACGGCACGCTCGACCTGTCCGGCGCCCGCATCTCCGATCCGCAGAAGAAGTCGCTGGTCGAGATCGTCGACGAGCTCGAGATGCGTTTCGCCAAGGTCAAGGCGCATCAGGACACCGAGCTCGAACAGACGCGCCAGACGTTTCGCCGGGTGCCCTTGCCGTTGATGTTCTGGCTGACCCGCCTGACGTCGTTTCTCGCGTACACGCTGAACCTCGACATGCGCTGGGCGGGGATGCCCCGCGATCCGTTCGGCTCCGCGATGATCACCAACATCGGCTCGCTCGGACTCGACGAGGCCTACGTGCCCCTCGTGCCCTACAGCCGGGTCCCGCTGCTTCTGGCGGTCGGCGCCGTCCGCGCCGTGCCGCTCGTCGAGGGCGACGAGATCCGGATCGGGCGGGTCATGCGTGTCCACGCGACATTCGACCACCGCCTCCTCGACGGGAGCCATGCCGCCGTGCTTGCGCGCGTCGTCACGGCACACCTCGAGCGTCCCTTCGAACACTTCGACCGGCTCCCCGAGTCCGCAGAACCCTCCCGGTCCTGACTCACCCCTGAACGGAAGCTCCCGTCCGGTCGATCCGGTGTTGTACCGCATCGAATCTGGATCAGCCCGGCAACCGGCCGGAAGGGGGAGGACATGGGGCTCTCGCTCGTACAGCGTTTCACGCTCCTCTGCGTGCCGCTCGTCGTCGCTGGCGCCGGGGTCGGCTTCGTCACGTGGTCGACGCTGCAGCGCAGTACGTCGGCCCTGAGCGCGGCGCACCGGGTGCACACGCTGGCCATGGAGGCCCGCTACCAGGTGTCCGCCATGTCGGACGCCATGAAGAGCGTCGTGCTCGACCCGGAGAACACCGCCGAAGTCCGCCGAAAGGCGGCCGCCGACAAGGGATACGGCGACGCGATGGCGGCGTTGACGGGTTTGCTGCAAGAGGCCGCGCTGCTCGAGCAGGTCGAGGCGCTCGAGGCGTTCGACCACGCGAAGCTCCATCCCAACGAGGACGTCGTCATGGCGTTCGTGGCCGCCGGCCGCCGCGCCGAAGCGGAACGCCACCTCCGGAGTGTTCACCTGCCGCTCCTCTCCGAATTCAACGACCTCGTCACGCGTTTCGAGGCCGCCGCCGCGCGCCTCGTGGCCGCCGAGACCGCCCGGGTCGACGCGGAGAACAAGGAGGGCCTCCGGATCATCCTCGGGTCCATGTTCGGGGGCGTGGGCCTCGTC
The DNA here is from genome assembly GCA_023150895.1 of Myxococcota bacterium. GTDB lineage: Bacteria > Myxococcota_A > Bradymonadia > UBA7976 > UBA1532 > CAINDO01. The sequence continues at coordinate 1,801 of JAKLJY010000153.1, forward strand.
GCCCTGTTCCTTCTGCTCGGCACCCGACGGATCGGGTACCGGATCCGAAGCCTCGAGCAGGCGCTGTCGCGATGCACCGTCGGCATCACACACGCAAGCGGTGAACTCAACGGGGCCGGAGGGGCGGTCGCCGAGGGCGCCTCACGCGGCGCGGCGTGTCTCCAGAGCGTCGCGGCGGCCGCCGAGGAAGTCGCCAGCATGACCGAGTCCAATGCATCCCATGCCCGGCAGGCCGCGGAGCTGGCCGCCGAGTCGAACCGGGCGGCCGCACGGGGCGAGTCCGAGATGGACCGCCTGCGCGAAGGCATGGACGCGCTCTCGGCCAGCGCTCGTCGCATCGATGAAGTCACGCACGTCATCGACGACGTCGCGTTTCAGACGAACCTGCTGGCGCTCAACGCCGCCGTCGAGGCGGCCCGTGCCGGCGAGCACGGCGCCGGGTTCGCGGTCGTCGCGGACGCCGTCCGCTCTCTGGCCCAACGCAGCGCGTCCGCGGCCCAGGAAATCAACGGCCTCATCCGTGAGGTCGTCGAACGCACGGACACCGGGCGCGCGCTCGCCCGAGACGGCGAGCGGGCGTTGCACGACATCGTCGCATCGACCCGGAGCCTCTCCGAGCTCAGCCGCCACATCGCGGATGCCACGACCGAGCAGGCGGCCGCCGTCGCCCAGATCAGCGCCTCCGTCGCCGAACTCGACGCGGATGGTCATCAGAACGCCGCGGTCGCCGAGGAGATGGCCGCTTCCGCTCGGGAGCTCGACCGACAGGCGTCCGCGCTCTGCGACGTCGTCGAGGAACTGCAGGTGCTCGTCGAGGGCGACGTCGCGACGCCGTCCGAGCCGGCCGAAGCGCGGAGCAGGCCACGTCGCACGCCGACGCTCAGCGCCGCCGCTCCCAGAAGCTCCAATACGGGGGGTCGAGGCCGGGGACCTGCACGGAGCGCCACACGTACCCCTTCGAGGCCATCCCGCCCGGCCCCTGCCCCGTCGGCCTGGCCGTGATCGTCGGGTGATACACGAGGTAGTCGATGTGCTTGTCGAGGATGTATCGCTCCGGCGCGACCTTCGTATGCCCCGGTCGGTTGCCCCGGGCCGGTACTTCATGGGCGATGTACTCGTCGTTCAGCCCGAGGATGTCCAGCGTATAGAGTCGTGAGTAGTAGGGGATGATGCCGGCCGCCGTGGTGGCCAGCGATGCGTCCGGCGGCGCGTTGTCCCGCAACCAGAGCCCGATGGCGCGACACTGACCCTCGAACATCCTGAGCCAGCCGATCCGGTCGACACCGCCCTCACTCCCCGGCTCCAGGGCCCACCGATCCACCTGCGCCGTCCGGACGCCGAGGCCGACGAGCAAGAGCAGACCCGCGAGGGCAGGAACGGCGCGCGGTAGACCGCGGGCGCGGATCGCCGACGTGATCGCCTCGACAGCGAAGACCAGGACGACGGCCAGCATCGGCATCAACGGCACCAGAAAACGATGCAGCGCCATGAAGTCGCCCCCGACGCGGACGACATGCAGCGACAGGCCCCCGACGAGCAGCCCGAAGAGGCACCAGAAGCCGCGATGTCTCCGCGCGGCGAGGGCGAGGACCGGCCACAGGTAGAGATGGTGGTCGCGAATCCACGTCCAGAAGTAGGCGAGCCCCGGACCCCAGGGCGACGCACTGCCGACCTTGACGTAGTAGGTGTTCGGGAACGGCCAACCGTAGTACGACCAGCGCCAAGCGTAGTACGGCACGAAAATGATGCAGAAGGCGGCGCCCCAAAGCCAATCGCTTCGTCCCGGCCAACGCCGTCGCCACACGAGGGCACCGAGTCGGTGCAGCCCGGTCAGGCCGAAGAACAGCATTCCCTCGGGTCGCGCCAACGCCGACAGGGCGAACCAGAGACCACTCGCAGGAAACCGCGGCACCTGCCCCGACTCACCCGCCGCGGCGTCCGCCCCCCCGGGGACGCGACTCTCCAACAGATAGCTCGTCCACCCGAGCGTCGCGAAGAACGTGAACTGCTGCGTCTCGAGCCCACCGCTGCTCCAACAGGCATAGGCCGGTGCTGCCGCAAGCCAGAGCGGGCCGATGCCGTCGACGAGCCGCGCCTCGCCGCGCCAGCGGGCGATGAAACGCGCGATCACGACGAGGCCGCCGAGGCCGAACGCCACCCCGAGGAGCCGGCTGTAGACCACCGGGTCACCCCCAAGGCCAAGCACCGCGGCCATCGTCATCGTCCACAAGAAATTCGTGTAGCCCTCGACGCGCTCGCCCGGGTTGTAGACCAACTCGCCATGCCGCACGAGATTGTCGGCATATCGAAAGCTGATGTAGGCGTCGTCATTGACGAAGTCGAAGACCTGCGCATGCATGAGCAACAATGCGGCAGGCACTCCGACGGCAAGCAGGACCCAAAGGGCACGGGCACTCGCGGCTCGGGATTCTGTGATGGGGGTCGGCACGGGCGGAGGATATGCGGCCCCCGACGAGGTGCCAACCACTTCGGCTGACGAGGTGCTGACGAGGTGCTGACGAGGTGCCAACCACTTCGGCTGACGAGGTGCTGACGAGGTGCCAACCACCTCGGCGAGAAACTTTCGCGAATCGTGCGACACGCGGCAGCACCGGCCGAAGATCTCTTTGTGAGCCCCGATCGCGTTTGGAGTCGAAGATGCCCCGCCCGCTCTCATTTCAATCTACGCCCTGGCAGGTGTTCGAGATCACCAGTCGGTGCATCCAGGCTCGATTCCTGCTGACTCCGGGCGACGAATCCAACCGACGCTTGCTCGGGGTTCTCGGGCGTGCCCAGGAATTGTATGGCGAGCACGTGCGGCTCCACATGGTTGCGGGGACGTCGAATCATCTTCACCTCCTCGTCTCCTCGCGCGACTCGGCCTGGCGCGCCCGATTCAAGGCTCACTTGAAGACCAACATCTCCAAAGAACTCGGAGACCTTCATGGCTGGTCGGAGCACCTCTTCGGGCGCCGCGCTCGCGACATCCCGGTCCTCGACGAGGAGGCGCTTCTGGAGCGTGTGCGGTACTTCCTGGCCCACGGTGTCAAGGAAGGTCTCGTCGCGCGCCCGGAGGACTGGCCCGGTCCGCCGTGGGTGCGCGCGCTCACGGAAGGAAAACGCCTCGTCGGCGTCTGGTACCGGCGGACGGACTACTACAACCGGGCCCGAGCCTGGGCCCGCCGGAAGAAGCCGGACGGGACGCCAGCACCGAAACTGGCCGACTTCGGGGACGAGAAGGAGGTGACGTTGGCCCCGCTGCCGAACTGGTCGGAGCTGAGCGAAACGGAACGCCGGGGCCGATTCCAGCGAATCGTGGACCAGATTCACCCACCCGTGACCTCCGGGGATGCGGGAGGCAGCCAGTCCAACGCCAACGTCCTCGGTGCGGCTGCGATACTCAGTCAGGACCCGCACCATCGACCTGAGTGGTCGAAGCGGACCACCGCGCCGCGCGTGCACGCCACCAGCGACGCCGCCAGATTCGAGTGGCTCGAGGCCTACCGTTCCTTCGTAGACCGGTGGCGAACAGGACTCGCTCGCCTTCGAGGGGGGGACTTCCTTCAGGTCCTGCCGGCCGGCGGTGTGCTCGCGCCTCCCGTCATGGCTCTCGTGGAAGAGCAACCACGAGGTGCCAACCACCTCGGCAGAAGCGGGAGGGTGGCAGGGGGCCTTGCGCTGGCGGCGGGCCAGTGACTACGGTGCGCCTCGACTGGACCCCCGCTGCGGAGCGAAGCAACTGCGAGTTCATGGAAACCTGACGGGCCTGAAGGCGAGCCAGAAGGAGCGCCTCGAGCGGCTCTATCATCGGAAGGTGGCAGCGGCGCACGTCGTGTCGTTGCCGGTCGCCCAGAGTTTGTGCGAGATCTCCCAGGAACTCGGACGGCAGGTGGCGCTCACGCTGGACCGCAACGGGCGTGTGGTGCACGTCATCGTGGGCGAACCGGACCGCGTCTTCCTCCCGGAGTTGGGTCGTGCGCGCGCGGGCAAGAGCCGTTTCCGCGGCATCCGGCTCGTGCACACGCACCTGCGGGGCGAACCGCTGACGCACGACGACCTGACGGACCTCACGCGTCTTCAGCTCGACCTGATCGCAGCGGTGACGGTGATGCCGGACGGCCGCCCCGGTACCGTCGAGCACTCGCACTTGTTGCCGGTGGGCAATGATCCACCCTACGCCGCACCGGTCAGGACGCGGGCGCACGAGATTGAGACGGCGGTGGACTTCGCCGCCCTCATCGAGGGGCTCGAGGCGGAGTTCAGCCGCACGACGACGGGGGCCATCGAGACGGCCGGGCAGACGCGTGCGATCGCCGTACACGTCACGACGGCAGACGGCCTCGACCCGGACGAGAGCCTTCGCGAGCTGGCCGAGCTCGCCTCGACGGCCGGGGTCATCCTCGTCGACAAGATGGTGCAGCGCCGCAAGCAGCTCGATCCGAAGTACCTGATCGGCCAGGGGAAACTCGACGAACTCCTGTTGCGCTCGATGCAGCTCGACTGCGAGCTGGTGATCTTCGATCAGGATCTTTCACCGAATCAGGTGCGCGCCATCGCCGATGCGACGGATGCGAAGGTCATCGACCGGAGCCAGTTGATCCTGGACATTTTCGCGCGTCGCGCCCACACCCGCGAGGGCAAGCTCCAGGTGGAGCTGGCACAGTTGAAGTACACGTTGCCGCGTCTCGTGCACAAGTCGACGGCGCTGTCCCGATTGATGGGTGGGGTCGGCGGTCGCGGTCCCGGCGAGACGAAGCTCGAGATTGACCGACGCCGTGCGCGTGAGCGCATCCACCGGCTCGAGCGTGAGATCAAGGAGCTCGGCACCCACCGTCAGACGCTGCGGCGCCGCCGGCAGGATCGCGAGGTGAGCGTCGTGTCGGTGGTGGGGTATACGAACGCGGGGAAGAGCACGCTCTTCAACGCCATCACCCAGAGCGCCGTCCTCGTCGAGGACAAGCTCTTTGCGACGCTGGATCCGACGAGCCGGCGCATGCGATTCCCGGAGAACCGTGAACTCGTGCTCACGGACACGGTGGGGTTCATCCGGGATCTGCCGGCGGATCTCGTGGCCGCGTTCAAGGCGACCCTCGAAGAGCTCAACGAGGCGGACCTCCTGCTGCATGTGATCGACGTGAGCGACTCGCGCTTCGAGCAGCAGAGCGCGGCGGTGGAGCGCATTCTCACGGACCTCGAGCTTGCCTCGAAGCCGCGCATCAAGGTGTTCAACAAGATCGATCGGCTTTCGCCGGAGGTCGCGGACAATCTGTGCCGGCTTCACGGCGCGATGGGCGTGTGCGCGCTCCAGCGACAGACGCTGCGCCCGTTGCTTTCGGAGATCGAGGCGCGGCTCTGGACGCCCCCGCCCGAACCCCGCCCGGAGTCCTGGATGCCGGAGGTGCTGACGGATGTCGCAGACTGAGACCCGCTCGAATTCGCCGTCGCCGGGGGCGGCCCCCGGACTCATCCGTTACCTGGCCCTGGCACTGACTGCGGCCGCCATCCTGGGCGGTGCGTTCTGGTTCGTTCGATCGGTGTTGCAGGCGAGCCCGGGCCCGCTGTCGGCCCGCACCGGCGATGGTGCCGTGCGCGGCGGGGTCCGCAGTCATGCCGAGCTCGAAGCGCGGTGCGCTGCCTGTCACCCCGAGGGCGCCGACGCCGAGACGAAGTCGGTGTCGACGCTCTGTCTCGAGTGCCACGACGAAATCCGCCTGCAGCGCCGTGATCCGACCGGGCTCCACAGTCGCCTCGGCGACGTGGCGGACTGCATGCGCTGTCACTCCGAGCACATCGGCGCGCACGCCGAGATCACCCACGTCGACCCGCGCTCGTTTCCGCACGACGCCGTGGGGTTTGCGCTGGCGAGCCACGAGAAGACCCGGGACGGCCGCGCGTTCGAGTGTCAGGACTGCCACGCGACGACGCTGACGCGTTTCGACGCGACGGGCTGCGTCGAGTGTCACCGCCGCGACGCGCCGGATCTCATGCGTGCTCACGAGGCGGCGTTCGGTGATCGGTGTCTCGCCTGCCACGACGGGGTGGACCGTTTTGCGCGCGGGGCGTTCGACCACACGAAAACGGGGTTCGCGCTCGAGGGACGTCACGTGCAGACGGGGTGCGAGTTCTGCCATCGCGACGTCCGGGACGCGGCCGGGTTCGCCCGTGCGGAGCCGGCCTGTGCCACCTGCCACGAGGCGCCGGCGAGCCACGCGACCGAAGGGTACGGGACCACCTGCGGCGAGTGCCACGGCACTGCGGACTGGACGGCGACGGACCTGAAGAACCACCGCTTCCCGCTCGACCACGGGGCGGCGTCTCCGAGTCCGTGCAAGACGTGTCATCCCGTCTCGAACCGCGCGTACACCTGTTACGGCTGCCACGAACACACCGAGGCGCGGATGCTCCGCAAGCACCGCGGGGAGGCGGGCATCCGCACGGCCGCCGAACTGAGTGCCTGCGCGCGCTGCCACCCGACGGGTCGTGAGCACGACACCGAGGACGAGGGCCGTGAGGGCGGCGAGGGCCGCGGTCGTCGTAGCGGTGACCACGACGACGACGAGGATCACCGCCACGGCGAGTGAGTGTTCACTCGATGAGGTCGGTGCCCGTCTTCAGGATGCGGAACTCGACGCGTCGGTTGTTGGCCCGTCCGGTGGCCGAGTCGTTGCTGTCGATGGGCACGGTCTCGCCGAATCCCTCGGCCTCGAGGCGCCCGGCGTCGACGCCTTTGCGCATCAGATAGGCCCGCACGGCCTCGGCGCGCCGTCGCGAGAGCGCCAGGTTCTTGGCGTCGGGGCCCTCCGCGTCGGTGTGTCCCTCGACGCGAACCCGGCTGATGCTGCGCCGCGCGTTCATGACGGCGGCGACCTGGTCGAGCACGTCGAAGCTCTCCGGTTTGATGGTGTCGCGGTTCTTCTCGAAGAAGACCTTCTCGAGGATCTCGATCTTCTCGCCGGTGACCTTGACGAGGGTGGGTCCCTGATCGGGGCAGCCGTCGGTGTCGTCGACGCCGTTGATGACCTCGGCCTGGAACGGGCAACGGTCCTCGAGATCGGACAGACCGTCCTGGTCGTTGTCGGTCTCCGGGCACCCATCCTCGTCGGCGAAGTCGTCGTTGTCTTCGCGCACGGTCGGACACTGGTCGACGTCGTCGCGCACGCCGTCGCCGTCGGTGTCCGCGGGCTTCTCCGGATCGGGGCATCCGTCTGCACCGGCGGCCCGCGGGTTGGTCTCGCGCTTGTTCGGACACTGGTCGCGGTCGTCGAGCACGCCGTCGCGGTCGTTGTCTTCGTCGGGACAGCCGTCGGTGTCTTCGTATCCGTCGACGTCTTCAGCCACGCTCGGGCAGCCGTCGATGGCGTCGGGCATCCCGTCGCCGTCCGTGTCGCGCCTCGGCTTCGGTCGCGGTGCATAGGCGAACCCGGTGACGATCCGCCAGTCGGGCGATCCGTAGTCGGCGATGATGCCACGACCGCCGGCCAGGGTGGCCACGAGGCCGACGTCACTGAACCAGCGCAGGCCGCCGAGGGCTTCGAGGGGCTTGCTGCGGCTGTCCGAGGGGGCCCCCCCGGCGGGCGCCTGTCCGAACGCTTCGCCGACCAGCGCCACCTCCGGCGTGCCGAGGTCGACGGCGAGTCCGCCCGCGTAGGCGAGGGCGCTGCCGACGTCGAGCGTCTGAAACCGGCGCGTTTCGGGCCGCCAGACGTAGCCGAGATCAGCGGTCGCGCGCACGATGCCGACGCGCAGGTGACCGGCGAGCCGCGGGCCGACGGTGACCTGTCCCTCTCCCAGGAAGTCCTCGGACGAGCCGGTCGGCAGACTCACCGGCACGACGAGGGCGAGCCCGAGTCCGTCTTCCGTGGGCTTCAGCGGGCCGAAAAGCCGGACCTTGGGGACGACGCGGAGGTCACCCAACGCATTGACGTCGCCGCCGTGACCGACGAGCGCGTCGCCGCGGGCGAAGTGGGCCGGCACCTCGATGCCGAGCTCGTAGCGGTCGAAGAGGCCGAGCGCGCCCTGAGCATGCACGCTCATCAACGTGCCCACGATTCGACGGCGCACCGCGCCCTGCGCATCCCGCTCGACCAGCGGATCCCGGCCGAAGTCGAGCCAGACGCCCGGCACGAAGTTCAGGTGCCCCGGGGTCCCGGAACCGTGCGTGACGAGGCCTCCGTTCACCCCGGGCGCCGGTTGGAAGCGTTGAATGTCCTGAGCGAGGGCGAGTCCGGCCGGGACGACGCCGAGCGCAAGGCCCAGCGCGACGGTGAAGGGGACCGCAGACAGACGTCCGGATGCGAGCATGGCGCGGCCCCAAGCGAGATCCGTGCCACCGCCGAATCGGGGCGAGCTCGACCGTGGCCCGGGCCTTGCAACCCCTCCGTAGATTCTCCTCACAGCGTTCACCCGGAGCATCCGCCATGTCGCCGCGCCCCCCCTCGCCCACGGCTCGTCGTGCCCCCAATGCCCCGAATTCGGCACCCCGACCGTCGCACCGCGGCCGGCCGACGGTGGCGGCGTTGCTCGCCCTGATGGCGCCCGGACTGGCCAGCGCACAGGCCATCGGCAACCTCGACCGAGACATCGCTGCCGCAGTCGAGGCGGGGGTGCAGTGGGTCCGCGACACCGACGCCCTGGGGGGGGATGGCGTGCAGCGGGCCCGGGCGCGCTGCCTGACGATGACCGCGGTGATGGAACAGCGGATCGGCGCCGGCGAGGCATCGCCCCGGCGCGGTTATGTGAACGCACTCCAGGCGGACAAAGACCGCCTGCAGGCGGGGCTCGACCGCGTGCTGGTCGACGCCAGCTTCGGCGTCGCGCGGGGCGGCTTCACGGCGTACGAAGACGGCGCATGTCTCATGGCCATCGCCCGCTACGCGCTGACCGGTGGCCCCGAAATCGACGGCCGGCCGACGATCCGGGAGGCGATGGATCGGCTGACCGATCGCGTGCTCGCGGCGCAGCAGCAAGGCGGGCGCAACGATGGCTATTGGGGCTACGAGGGTCCCGGCGACGACTCGTCCACGACCCAGTTCGTGGTCGCCGGGCTCGGCGCCGCGCGCACCTGGTACATCCAGCAGCCGGACGCCGCCGCGTTCGACAAGGTCGTCGCCATTGCAGCGGCGACGCAGCGCACCGCCGCGAGCTATGCCCTCACGGCGAACGGCGACGGCGGGCATGGCTACCGCGTCGGCTCGCCGTCGAGTTACCAGCAGACGGCCACGGCGGTCTTCGTGAAGACGGTGGGCGGGGTGCCGCTGCGTGACCCCTCGCTCCAGGCGAGCCTGCGCTGGCTCGACGACCGCTATAACTACCAGGCCATCGACGGTGTCCGCACGGACTGGCCGATGGCGTATCTCTACTACATGTGGGCGAGCGCCAAGGCGTACCGATTCATCGAGGGCTCGCGACAGGCCGCGGGCCAGGGCAATCTGTCTCCCCGGGACCTGGGTCGGCAGGCCCCGGCGGGGGCGCGTCTCGGGCGTCGAGACCCCACCGCCGACCCCCGCCCGGCCCCGCGCGGCCCCGACGCGGCCGGCGTGAACGGGCGCGGTTACTACGACACCTCGCGCCCGGGCTGGCGATACGACTACGCCTATACGCTCCTCGCGCAGCAGCGCCCGGACGGGCAGTTCCCCGTCGCCGGTTCGTGGAACGAGTATGCCGATCAGGCGTACGCGCTGCTCACGCTCGAGGGCTCGACGGGGGGCGTCTGTGTCGACGTCGATGGCGACGGCATCTGCTCCGAGCGCGACAACTGCCCGCAAACGGCCAACCTGAACCAGGTCGACACGGACGGTGATGGCACCGGCGACGCCTGCGACGCCTGCCCCCAGAACCCCGACCGCGAGGACGACGACGAGGACGGTGCCACCGACGCGTGCGACAACTGTGTCGGTGTGTTCAATCCCGGTCAGGAGAACCTCGACGGCGATGGCACCGGCGACGCGTGTGATCCGGACATCGACGGCGACGGCCTCGAGAACGGCGCCGAGGACGTCGACGGCGACGGCGCGGTCGGCCCCGGCGAGACGGATCCCCGGGATGCGGACACCGATGACGACGGCCTGACCGAAGGCATCGAAGTCGGGGGACAGAATCCGACGCAGCCGTTGAATCCGGACTCGGACGGCGATCTCCTGCCCGACGGGATCGAAGACGCGAACCACAACGGTCGCCTCGACCCCGGCGAGACGGATCCCAACGATCCGGACTCGGACGGCGACGGTCGGACCGACGGTGCCGAAGATGTGAGCCTCGACGGGCGGCTCGATCCGGGCGAAACGGATCCGCGGCAGCCGGACACCGACGGCGACGGACTCGGCGACGGGCTCGAGGTCACCGCGCCCAACCCGACGGATCCGACCGCCCCGGACACGGATGGCGACGGCCTCGGCGACGGCGTCGAGGATCGCAACGGCAATGGCATGGTCGACCCCGGAGAGACGGACCCGAACAATCCGGACTCGGACGCCGATGGTCTGCCCGACGGTCTCGAGGACCCGGATGGGGACGGCGTCGTCGACCCCGGCGAGACGGACCCCCTCGATCCGGACAGTGACGACGACGCACGCCTCGACGGTGACGAAGACGCCAATGCCAACGGGATCGTCGATCCGGGTGAGTCGGATCCGTTGAATCCGGACTCGGACGACGACGGCCTCCCGGATGGCGTCGAAGTCAACGGCCTCAACCCGACGGATCCCACGGATCCCGACAGCGACGACGACGGCCTGCTCGATGGTGTCGAGGACGCGAACGCCAACGGCCGGATCGACGCCGGCGAGACGGACCCCAACACGCCGGATACGGATGGCGACGGGATCAGCGATCTCGACGAAATCCCACCCGAACGCCGTGATCGCGACGGTGACGGGCTGACCGATGCCATCGAGGACCGCAACGGGAATGGCATGGTCGACCCCGGCGAGACCAACCCGCTCGACCGCGACACCGACGACGACGGGCGGAGCGACGGCGCCGAAGACAGCGACCGCGACGGCGTGCGGGATCCCGGTGAGACCGATCCGCTCGACCCCGACAGCGACGACGACGGGTTGAATGACCACCTCGAGCTGACGGGCGCGAACCCGACGGATCCCAATCGCGCCGACACCGATGAGGACGGCCTCCCCGACGGCATCGAAGATTCGAATCGCAACGGGGCGCTCGACGCGGCGGAATCCAACCCGAACCGCACGGATACCGACGGCGACGGCCTCGGCGACGCGGTCGAGGACGAGAACGCGGACGGTCTGCGCAGCCTCGACGAGACGGATCCCACCCGCGCCGACACGGACGGCGATGGCCTCCGCGATGCCACGGAGGACGCGGACCTCTCCGGGACCGTCGACGAGGGGGAGACGGATCCGCGTCTGTTCGATTCCGACCGCGATGGCCTTGCCGACGGCACGGAAATCGGCGGGCAGAACCCGACGGACCCCCTCGACCCGGACAGCGACGGCGACGGCCTGCTCGACGGGCAGGAGGACGCCAACGCCGATGGGGCCCGGCAGCCCGAACTCGAGACGGATCCGAACGCCGCCGACACGGATCAGGGCGGAACGCCGGATGGCCGCGAGGTGCTCGCGGACGGGACGAACCCGCTCGATCCGAACGACGACATCCGGGAGAACGGCGATGATCCCTTGGGCGACGCGGACCGCGACGGCCTGCGCAACATCGATGAGCTCGCCCGGGGCACGGATCCGCTCGACCCGGACACCGACGATGGCAGCGTCAACGATGGGGACGAGGTCCGCGCCGGCACGAATCCGCTCGACCCCGCCGACGATCTCGCCGGCCCGGACACGGACGGGGACGGTCTTTCCGACGCCCGGGAGGTCGCGCTCGGGACGGATCCGACCCGTCCGGATACCGACGACGATGGTCTGACCGATGGCATCGAGGTCGACGGTGCCAACCCGACGAACCCGCTAAATCCGGACACGGATCGCGACGGACTCTCGGACGGTGCCGAGGACGTCGACGCCGACGGTGCCTTCGAGCGCGACGAGGGCGAGACCGATCCGACCGACTTCGACACGGACGACGGGGGCGTGAACGACGGCGGTGAAGTGTTGATCGACGGCACGGATCCCCGCGATCCGAGCGATGATCGCACGGGCGACGACGCCGATGGCGACGGGCTGACCGACGCCGAGGAGCGCGCCCTCGGGACGGATCCCGCGCGACCGGACTCGGATGGCGACGGGCTGCGCGACGGCCTCGAGGTCGAGGGTGAGACGGGCACCGATCCGCTCGACCCGGACACGGACGGGGACGGGCTCTGCGACGGGCCCGAGTCGGTTTTGCCCGATTGTCAGTCGGGTGAGGATCTCGACGGGGACGGGCACCGCGACGCCGACGAGAGCGATCCGACCCGACGCGACACCGATCACGGTGGGATCGACGACGGCGCCGAGGTGTTGCTCGATGACACGGATCCCACCGATCCGACGGACGACGGTGGCATCGACAGTGACGGCGACGGCCTCAATGACCTCGCCGAGATCTCGTGGGGGACGGATCCCGGGGACCCGGACACAGACGACGACGGTCTGCTCGATGGCACCGAAATCGGTGGCGACAACCCGACGGATCCGCTGCGCCCGGACACGGACGGGGACGGGCTCACGGACGGCACCGAAGACGCGAACCACAATGGCCGGCTCGATCCCGGCGAGAGTGATCCCAACGACGCCGACGATCCGGCACCGAGCGCCGCCGACGCGGGGGTCGACGCCGATGCGGGCGGCACGGGGGGCGCACAGCCGCCGGCCGGGGGCGCCTTGCCCCCGATGGGCGGGGCGGTGGCGACCCCGGATGCGACGCCCTCCGAGACCGACGCGAGCCTTGCCGGTGACGACGCCGGGTTGACCTTCAACGGCGGTGACTCGGGCGCGGGCCCGGCGGAGGGCGATCCGCAGTCGCGCACGATTGCCGGGAGCGGCTGCGGCTGCCGCACCGCGGGCACCGACGCCCCCGCGGCCGCGTGGCTTCTGCTCCCCGCCTTGGCGACGCTCGGTCTGCGCCGCCGACGCAGCCGGCGGGGCTGAACGACACCCCCGGCCGGCGTAGCGCCCGTTGCGCGGGGCGCAGTGCTTTCGTACAAGGGGCCATGCCTCGCCGCGACCGCCGTTCTCTCCGCGCCTCACGGCGCTGCTCTGTCGCCGTCGCCCTGCTGCTCGCGGGCTGCGGTGCGGGTGCAACTGGCCGGGACGCCCCGCTGGCCGATGCCGGTCGCCTCGACGCCGCGGCGCACCCCGGCGCCGCAGCGGATGCCCGGGCGACCCCGGAGCCGGACGCCATCGGCCTTCCGTCGGGCGACGCAGGCCCGCGCCCGGGCCCGGACGCCGCGGGACGTCCGGACGCAGACGTCGACGCCGCGAGACTCTTGGACACAGGGGCCGAAGCCGACGCGCGGCCCGCCCCGGCCGCGGATGCCGCCGGTGTTTTCGAGGACGCGGGCCCCGCTCCCCTGCCGCCCCTGCCCTGGAACGACGATCCGTGCGCGACGGTCGATGTCGGCAACGATCCCTTCGCCGCCGTCGTGCGCGCCTTCGCCGCCGAGGACGACGCGGCCCCGCCGCCGCCGGGCGGGCTCGTCGTCGCCGGCTCTTCGACGATTCGCCGGTGGGCGTCGGCGCAGCGCGTGCTCTCGCCCTGGGACCCCGTGCAGCGGGGCCTCGGCGGCGCCCGGCTCGCGGATCTCGCCCACCACGCCGAGGCGCTCATCCTCCGCCACGCGCCGGCGGGTGTGGTCGTCTTCGCGGGCACCAACGACCTCGCCGACGGGCGCTCCATCGCGTCGGTGGTCGATGCCTGGCGTTGCCTCGCGACCCGCCTGCACGCGCGCTCGCCCGGGGTACCGCTGCTCTACGTGTCCATCACACCGACGCCCGCCCGGTGGGCCATCTGGGCCTCGGCCGACGCGGTGAATCGGCAGATCGCCGCGCTGGCGGCCGCGCACCCGAGCCTGCACTTCGTCGACACGACGCCGGCGTTCCTCGCGACGGGCGCCCCGCCGGCGGCGCGTCTGTTCGTCGAGGACGGTTTGCATCTTTCGACGGAGGGGTACGCGCTCTTCGAGCGGGCGGTGGTCGAGGCGGTCGAGGCTGCGGTGCCCCGTCCCGCCGCCGCCCCGCCGGAGGGACCGCCGCCCGGGAGCTATCTTCGGGTGGACCTCGGCCCGGAGAACCCGGAGGACGGCCGCCCCGTGCCGGCGCGGGATGCGTTCGGCATCGTCTGGAACGCCTGGCGCGGCGCCGTCGGGGGTGAGCAGGTCCTCGCCGGCCGCGCCCTGCGAGGGCTCGTGACGACCACGGGCCGCCCGACGCCCGTATCCGTGGTCGTGGCGGGGGGCTTTCGCGCCAACGGCCTGCGCAACGGCGGGCTCGCTGCGCCCCGCTTCGAGGACTTGGGCACCCTGGCGGTGCCGGAAGCCACGGGTGACTTCTTCTATACCGAGGGGCCCGACGATCCGGGCGCGCTGACGCTCGGGGGTCTTTCGCCGGGGGCAACCCATACACTGCGTCTCTTCGCGAGCCGTCTGTCGCCGGACGAAGTGCGTCGCACCGGCTTCGTCGTCCACGGGGCAGACCCCGAGGCCCCGGCGGTCGGCTCGGTGACGACGACCGGGGATGGCATCGGGTTCGCGGGGGCCGACGGGAACACCGGGACACTCGTGGTGCTGAGCGGGCTGCGTCCGGACGCCCGCGGACGACTGCACGTAGACGTCCGGATCGAGGCCGGGCGCTTCGCGTATCTGAATCTGCTGGAGATCGAGGTCGAGGGCGCGGCGCCGGCGCCGTGACGGTGATTACTCCACCGCGAACTCCACCGGGGCGGCTTCACTGCCCACGTCGGGGTTGTAGTAGGAGTAGATCCGGTTGCGAGGCGCCTGCGCCCGCACGGGCTCGGTGGCCTGCAGTCGATACTCGAAGACGATGGGTTCGCCGGTCGGGACCACCGTGAAGTACAGCAGGAGCTGGCGCTCGGTGTTCTCGTAGCGGTCGAACACACCGGCCTGGCGCAGGGCCTCGAGATCGTCGCGGACGAGCGCGAAGCCCGGCGGGATGCCGAGATCGACCATCACCATGTCGGCGAAGTCCGGATCGCTGTTGGCGATGGTGACCTGCGCCGTGACCATGTCGTCGACGGCGAGCGTGGTCCGATCATAGCTGACCTCGATGCTCAGCGGGCCCTCGGGCGGCGGGACGGCGTCCCACGGCATGTACCACCGCTCGACGATGTCATAGGCCAGGTTGCCCTCGCCCTCGAGGACGACCTCCACCCGCTGCGCGCCGCCGGGCATGAGGAGTTCGCTCAGTTCAGCCTGCCGCATGACGTCGCTGTTTTCGGCCGTCACCCGGAAGCTCGCCCGCTCGACGCCGTCGAACAGGACGCGCACGGTGCCATCGGCGTTCTCGTCGCGCCCGCCGGAGAGCGCGCGCAACAGACACTTGATGGACCAGACGGTGCCGGCCGTGCTGCCCCAGGCGCCGCCGGGGCTGCGCTTGGTGACGAGCCAGCCCAGGGCGCCCTGCACCACATTGGGGTGGGCGTTGGCCAGCATGAGTGCGTGGGTCGCCAGCGCGGTCGTCTCGATCCAGGCGGCCTCGCCATTGCCATAGGTGGTCGTCTGTTCGTCCGTCTCCCAGTGATCGAGCTCGGCCTGTACGCGATCGGCCAGCGTGCCGATTACGAGGCGCGTCGCAGCGTCGTTCGGACGCCAGGCGGCCAGGAAGTTGCCGTACAGCGCCAGCGTGTATTCACCCATCGCGTTCTGGTGCGCGGACAGATAGCCGTTCGCCGCGTCGAGGGCCGGGCCCGCCTCGCCGGCCGTCGCGAGGGCGAAGGCCACGTAGGCGGTGATGGTCACGGGATCGCGGAGCTGCCCGGTCTCGTCGAGGCCGCCTTCGCCGGCCTCCCACCGCCCGTCGTCGCGCTGCTGCGCGAGCAGCCAGGCGCGGGTGCGGTCGAGCATCGCCGCGTCGACGGTGCGCACGGCGGCCATGTCGGTGAACTCGAGCAGCCCGTAAGCCGTCAGGACGACGTGCGCCGGGGGCGAGCCGAACCACTCGAAGCCACCACCGGTGACCTCGAACGTCAACAGACGCTGGTAACCCGTGTTGATGTACTCCATCGCCCGCGCCTCGAGCTCCGGGTTGACCGTGCCGGACTCGCGCATGTAACGGGCGACCAGCACGTTCGGCCAGGTGCTCGCGCTCGTCTGTTCGAAACACCCCGAAGGCATCTGGAGAATCCCGTCCAGGCCGGTGACCACCTGCGACATCAGACCCGGATACAGGCGCACGAAGAGCGCGCCGGAGTCCGCGACGGACCCCTGCGGGATCTGTGTGGTGTATTCGGCCGGCGCCGAGAGACGACCCGACGCGATGGACTCGACCTTCTGCCCGTCCGGCTCGACGCGGACCTGCCGCGCCACCGCGTCCGACAGCGAGGTGCCGCGGGCGGTGACCTGCAGCTCGTGCGTGCCGACGCGCTCGACGCGCAGCGGGATGCGCAGGCCGCGCACCTCGTTGGCTTCGAGTTCGACCGCGATCCGCGCATCGCCTTGCAGCGTGAACCAGTCGGCCGCGGCGATCTCCAGGTTCACCGTCTGCGGCTCGGGCAGGTAGTTGTAGAGCGCGAGCGTGAAGCCGACCTCGTCGCCGCGCGTGAGCGTCGTCGGAATGTCGAGGTCGACGAAGAAGTCCTGGAAGACCACCAAGCCGCGGTCCATGCTGCCGAGCAGGCCGTCGGCGCTGTTGGCCAATGCGCTGATGCGCCAGGTCGTGATGCTGTCCGCCAGGCCGATGGTCAGCTCGGCGTCGCCGTTGCCGTCGGTGATGAGGGCCGGCTCGACGAAGAGCGTCTCGGGGAAGTTGCGGCGCACGCGGGGTCCGCTCTCGTCGCCGCCGGTGCTGCTGCCACCGGCGCCCCCGCCGCCCTCGTTGGGCGGACCGGCGCCGTCACCGCCTTCGGCCCCGGGGAACTCGTCGTCCCAATCGGGCTCCGGCGGCGGCGGCAGCACGCTCTCGAACGTCAGCGTCGTCTTCACGTCGTCCGAGGTGCCAGGCACTTCGTCCGGCGACCCCTTCGAGCCGCTGCGCGTGCGCCTCGGCCGCCTGCTCCTGGGCGGCCGCAGCGTGCTCACCCCCACCGCGACCCAGCACGCCCTCGCCGCCGCCGACCGCCTGCAGAGCCGCCTCGCGCCTGCCGCCGCGTCCGCCCTGCGCGCCCTCGC
>JAKLJY010000154.1 GCA_023150895.1 Myxococcota bacterium
CTCCGTGGTAACAGTAACAAGGCTCGATACCGGCAAACAGGAAACCTACCGCCTCGTTGGCGCGCGCGAAGCCAACCCCGCAGAAAAGAAAATCTCCGTGGAATCCCCCGTCGGCAAGGTCCTCTTCGGCCGTCGCACCGGCCGCCGCGAGCTTCACCGTGCGCACATCGAGCTTGAACCCGCGCTTGCCGATGCGGAGCTCGACCGGCGCGTCTGCGACCGGCGGTTTCCACTCGAAGGGCGTCTTGCCGACCAGCTTGTCGCCGACCCAGATCTCGGCGTCCGGGGGCGTGCTCGTGATGGAAAACCAGGCCGTCGTGGCCGCCGCGGTGCTCGGCGACACGGGGGGGGCCGCCACGAGGTCGATCACCTGGCTCTGCTCGGTCGGCCCGTTGCCTGCGAGTTCGACGGTCTTGTCCTGGTAGCCCGCAAGCGAGAGCGTCAGCTTGGCGACTTCGCCCGGCTTCAGCGCAATCCGCAGCGGTGTCTTGCCGATGACGGCGCCGTCCCGGGTGACGGTGGCGCGAGCGGGAATCGACTCGATCTCGTGGCGGATCTTCTCGGCGGCCAGATCGCTCGCCGCGTCCGAGGCGGGCACCGGGGGCTGGGGCTGCGGCGGGGGTACCCCGGGACGCAGGGCGATCGCGACCCCAGCGGCGGCGACCGCGGCGGCACCGAGGCCCACCCAGAGGCCCGTGCGTCGCTTGGGGAGGCCGACCGGTTCGTCGTCCGCTGCGGCCGGCGTTGCGGGCGCCGGCGCGGTGGCTTTGCCGGCGACGGGGTGGCCGAGCGGCGCCGTGGAGGCCTCGTTGACCGGGACCACCGTCTCCGCGACGGCCATGTTCTGCGGGCTCGCCGAGCGCGCCCGGGCAGCCCGCTTCTCTTCGCTCAACATGCTCGGGTCGATCAACAGGCGTCCGCTCGCGCTGCCCGTGATGTCCTGATTGAGCTGGAACATCGCGTGTTTGACACGGTCGATGTACTCGTTGGCGGAGCCGAGGCGCCGGTCGGCGTCCTTGACGAGGCAGTCGTCGATGAGATCGGCGACCGTATCGATGACGTCGAGCTCGGGGTGGCTTTCGCGGATGTCCGGCGGGGCCTTGCTGGCCTGCGCCATCATGACGGCCATCGGCGTCGCGCCCTCGAAGATGGGCTTCCCCGTCAGGAGCTCGTACAGAATGATGCCGAGGGCATAGATGTCCGTGCGGTGGTCGACCTTCTGGCCGTGCACCTGCTCGGGGCTCATGTAGTGGGGGGTGCCGAAGACGGCCCCCGCCATGGTCAGCGTCTTGCGGTGCTCCCCGCCTTCGCCCTCGCCGTGGATCATCTTGGCGATGCCGAAGTCGAGCACCTTGGCGAAGTCCGGGTCGTTGGCGACCTTGTCGATCTGGATGTTCTCGGGCTTCAGATCGCGGTGGACGATGCCGAACTGGTGGGCTTCCGCGACCGCGCCCGCGACCTGCTCCATGATGTGGAGCGCCCGCAGCTGCGTCAGCCGCTGCTCGGCGGACAGGATGGAGGCGAGGCTCTTGCCCCCGAGCAGCTCCATCGCGATGAACAGATAGCCGTCTTCGGTCTTGCCGTAGTCGTAGACGATGATCGTGTTCGGGTGGCGCAGCTTCGAGACGGCGTGGGCCTCTTGCTGGAACCGGGCGAGCAGGTGGTCGTCCGTGGCGAGCTGCGCGCGCAGGAGCTTCAGCGCCACCATGCGGTTCATCGAGACCTGGCGGGCCTGGAACACCCGCCCCATGCCGCCCTCGCCGATGAGCTTGACGATCTCGTAGCGACCGTGGTCGACCGTGATGCCGATGAGCGAGTCGCCCGTGTGGAGATTGCCGCTCATGCGCGCGTCAGAAGCTCCAGCCGGCGGCGGGCGAGGCCATTGCGCCCGTCGCGGGGGCTTCGGCCGGGGCGGGGTCGTCCCCCGTCAGGAGCAGGACGAGGCCGGTGACGACGCCGGCGGCCCCGACGCCGATCAGGACGTCCGCGGCGAGGGCGTAGGTCTTGCCCTCGCTCTTGAGGTCCTCGTACTGCGACTCCGAGGCCTTGCGCGGATCGGCGTCGATCTCGTCGAGTTTGTCGGCCTTGCGGCTCGCGAGCAGACCCGAGACACCGCCGAGCGCACCCACGGCGCCGCCCGCCCCCATGGTGATGAACGCCCAGGTTCGCCGGCTGAGGCCCGACTCCGCGGCCCCGGCGCTCGCGCTCGCCGGCCGGGGCAAAAGGAGGATCTCGCGCTCGAAGGGCGCCTCGGGGGTGGCGTCGAACTCCGAGGCGTGACGCTCGTGCCCGTCCGCCTCGACGGCGAGGTAGTGGTGTCCGGCGGGGATCGTCGTCTTCAGGGGGGTGGTGCCGACCTCGCGGCCATCGACCAGGACGCGTGCGCCGTCGGGCTTCGAGGTCACGTTCAGCGGCACGAGGACCGGGGTGGCGGCCTGCTTCTGCAGGATCTCGAGCGTGCGGATGGACTCCTCGACCGTCTTGCGGTCCGGCGCCCCGGGCAGCATCTCCAGATACTTCCGGTAGTACTCGATGGCCGAGTCGTACTGCTTGAGCTCCTCGAACGCCCGGGCCATGTTGAAGACGAGCACCGGGTTGGGGTCGAGGCGGTAGGCCTTGTTGAACTCGCGGATGGCGTCGGCGAACTGCTTCTGTTTGAAGTGCTCGACGCCCTGGCGGTACGCGGCCTTGGCCGGCGTCTCCGCGGCGGCGGGCGTCTCGTCGGCCCGCGCGGCCGAGCCCGCGCCGGCCAGAACCCAGGCGACGGTCAGGGCGACCGAGGCGAGACCCGGGCGACGAGCGCACAGGGGGCGGAGTCGGCGACGAAAATGCACGGTGTCGTTACCGGGAAAGCGCAGGGGGGCGAGGCCGCAGGGGGTCCGCGGCGCGGCGATGCTAACACAGGCCCGATTCCGGCAACAAAGAACCTTGCTTCAGCGCTCGCGATCATCATGGCCGTCGCCGTCGTCGTCCCCGGCGCCGGACTCCGGCCCGAGGGCGAGTGGCTCGGTGGGGACCGAGACGACGTAGTCCTCGTTCAGCCAGCGGCCGAGGTCGACCATCTGACACCGTGGCGTGCAGAACGGGCGCGGCGAGCGCTCGCCCGGCGGGGCGGACGGGCGGCCGCAGATGGGACAGGTGCGCTCGGGCAAGGACAAGCGGGCCTCCTCGGAGGGCGAAGCGTGGGGCGCGACCGCGGCAGGCGGCCGGCGTCCGTCAGTGGACGATGCGGCCGTCGTCCCGACCGCCGCGGACGACGCGGAAGCGCGCGCGGCGGCGCTCGAGACGCCAGAGACGGAATCGGTCGAGGAGATGGATCGGGTTGCCGACACCGTGGATGTTCGCCCAGGCCAGGCCCAGGCCGATGAGGTCCATCAGCCCCGACAGGAACCCCGAGAAGAGCAGGTGGTAGACGTCGAGGATGACGAGCACCCAGGCGAGCGCGCGGCCGTTGATGGCGATGTCGAGCCCGTCGAGGGTGCGACGGTCCATGACCAGCGCGAACGTCAGGAACCACGCGCCCGTGAGCGGGCCGATGCCGGCGGGGCTCGCCGCCACCGGGGCGAAGAGGGCGGCGACGCTGCCGGGCCAGAGCCAGAGGAGCAGTGCGCCGACGGCCTGCGTCACCACGAGCACGCGCACGCAGAACGACAGAAACGGCCGGAAACCGAACATGCGCTCGACCGTGGGGGCCATGAGCCCGGTGATGAGCACCGCCCCCAAGATGCCCCACACCCCCGGCACCAGGTACTGATTGACGAGGAAGCCCCCCAGGAGCAGCCCGACGAACCAGAGAAGCAGCGTCTTCCACTGCCGCTGGATGAGCTGCGGGAGGTCCCGCATCCGGAACAGCGCGAGCAGCATGATGGGCATGAACAGCGCGCCGGGGTGCTCCGAGAGGTTCACGAACGCGTTGGTCACGAGGGCCGTCAGGCGCAGGCCGGGCAGGGTCTCGGGGGTCAGGACCAGCCAGGCGGCGGCCTCGGGGCCCAGCGGTGTGTGACCGGCGAGGGAGACGACCAGGCTGACGAGCACGACGAGACCGACGAGCCAGCGGCTCGCGCGGCCGGCGCGGCCGGTGGGACGGGGGGGGCCGGCGGAGGCCCGCGAGCTGCGAGGGAGAGCCATCGGTCCCGAAGGTAAACGCGCACGGCGGCGGGAGCAACCGCCGGTTCCGATGTTGGGGAACGTGAGAAGGCGTGTTATCGTCCGGCGCCGTGGCCTACCGAGCCTGTTACCACTGTGAGCTGCTTTTCGACGTGGACGACACGACCTCTGCGGAGGCCATGCCGTGTCCGCAGTGCGGTCAGCCCCTCGAGGCGTACCAACCACCCGACGAGAACGCCCTCGAGAGCGAGCTCTACGGCGAGGCGGAAGCCCAGCAATCCACGCTGCTCGGCGAGTCCGTCCCCGCGCCGGTGAACCCCGCCATCGTGGCCACGCACGCGTTCGACGGGCTCTCCCAGGCCGTGCGCGACCAGCTCGCCGCGCGGCAGGCCAGCCTGAGCAGCGAGATGGCCCAGGCCCGGCCGACGGCTCAGGTCCCGACGCCCGCGCCCCAGGGCGGGCCCATCGGCCAGGTCGGCCCGATGGGCGGCGGCAAGGGCCCCAACGCCACCCGCATCCTCGACATTTCGGCCAATCAGGCCGAGATCGATGCGATGGTCGCGGGCGCCGAGCCCGAGCTGAAACCCGTCGCCGCGGCCGATCAACGAACGATGGCCCTCGATGTCTCGGCGGCCGATCTCGGGCCACCCCCGGCGGCGCCCCCGGCGGTCACGGCGACCGGCACCGCGTCGCGCTTCGACACGCCGGCCAAGGCCAGCGGGCGGCACACGCGCATCGAAGGCCTGCCCATCGCCGACGCGCCCATCGGCCCGCCCGCCCCGGTCGTCTCGCCCGTCGAGACGCCCCCGCCGGTCGCTCGGGTCGAGCCACCGCCGCCGCTTCAGCCCATCGGCGGACCCCCGACCCGCAGCACCGTTGCGCCCCCTGCACAGGGGGACGCGCGCCGCACGTCGGCGATGCCCGCCGTCAAGGTCGGCGGGCCGACCCCCGCGGGGCCTTCGGGGGCCGTCTCGGCCGGGGGGGCATCGGCGTCGCGCCGGAGTGGCGGCAAGGCGCCCCTCGTGATTGCGCTCTCCGTCGTCGTCCTCGGCGGTGGCGCGGCCGCCGCGTATTTCCTCACCCGGGGCGGGTCTCCGGCCGTCGCGCCCGGCGAGGCGACCGGGGCGGGGGGGGCAGTCGCCTCGGCCGCCCCGAGCGCGAAGCCCGCCGATCCGCTCGCAGCCGCGCTCGGCGACGCGCAGGCCGAGCTGCCCGCGGCCACCGGGGGCGAGCCCCTCGACGAGGGCGTCGCGTTCCTGGTCGGCGGTCCGGAGGGTCTGTCGACGAGCTTCGGCGGCGTGCCCGGGCTCCCCTCGCTCACGCTGCCCGAGCCGCAGATCGACCGCGATTCCGGCGGCGAGTGGGTCAAGCCCCTCGAGGCGCTGTTGAAGGGCAATCGCGGGCCCGATCAGAGCCGGCTCGACCTCGCCCTCGACGAGGGCGCGGACGCCCGCACGGCGGTGCGCATCACCTACTCGGCCCACCGGGCGGGTTTCCGCGAGTTCGGCCTCGTCGTCGACCGCGAGGGCAAAGGCCGGGTCGCCCTGCCCTTCTCGCTCCAGCCGGCCGGGGGGACGCTGCCGGCCAGCGGTGCGATGGTGATCAGCGTCGGCAGCATCAGCGTCAAGGTCGACGCCCAGGACGCCAACGGTACGCAACTGTCCGATGGCGTCGCGGTCCCGCACAAGGACGGCACCAAGCCGGATCTGGACGGCGTCGTGGCCCGCATCGAAGCCATTCTTTCCGCCCAACCGGGCGTCAAACGCGCCCTCGTCTACCCCAACCCGGAGATGACCATCGGCCAGCTCGCCGGCGTCGTCGACCGCGTCTCGGCCAAAAACGGCAAACGACTTTTCGCGGACGTCTCGCTGGCCATTCGTTGACCCTTCCCTCTGAGGAGGCCCATCGACCATGCGCCCCGCCGCGACCGTCGTTTTTCCCAGTGTTTGCGCGCTGTTGACCGCTGCCTGCGGAGCCTCGCCGCCGCCCGCCCCCCCCGCGCCGGTCGGCCCGGCCACCTGGGCCGAACTCGCGCCCGCCACCGCGGCCGCCCCCCCGAAGGTCGAAGCGTCGCGGCGATACCTGGTGACGCTGCCGGGGCCACTGCCCGACAACGACACGCTCGAGTCGACGCTGGCGCGCGCGGGTCTCGTGGCCGATGTCGGCGGCCTCGACGACGGGCACGTCGTGGAGTCCCAGGGCGTGCGCTGCTCGGTTCAGCCCCGCCCGCGCCTCGGCGACGAGGTCCTGCCCTCGCCGAAGATCGAGCCCGAGTATGCGAAGTTCGGGCTGACCGAGGCCGACGCGCAGCAGATCGACGCGGCGCCGGGCAGCGTGGAGATCGCCTGCGTGCCGAGCACGTCGCTGATTCTCTCGGCCCAGGTGGCCATTCAGGTCACCCACGCGGTCGCGACGCTCGCCAAGGGCTTCGTCTATGATCCGGTCCTCGAGATCTGGTACCCGCAGGCGGCTTGGGAGGCCCTGCGCGCCGAGCGGCACTTCTCGGCGGCCGCCCACATCAAGATCGAGATCACGGGCGAGGGTTCGCATCGTGCGCTGTGCTCCCACGGGCTGTTCAGCTTCGGGGCGGCGGAGATCGCCCTCTATCCCGTCGAGGCGTCGGTCGCAGAGACGACGGCGGCCCGGTTGCTGGTCCTCGCGGATTCGGTGCTGCAGGTCGACCGGCCGGCCGAGGGCTTTGCGTCGAGCCTGGGACCGGCCCGCTACGTCTTCCTGACACCGGCGACCTATGACGCGCACGCGCCGAAGGGTCCGCGCCCGGATACCCACGCCGTGACGCTGGTGCTGGCCGATCCGGCGGGCCGCCCCGGGAGTCAGGCTGCGGTCGACGCCCTCGTGCATCGGCTCAACGCGCCCTGAGCGGGGGGGCCGACCTGGGGCGGGCAGTCCTCGCTTACCCCGGCCACTCACCACCGGGGTCGGGGTGACCGATAGGCCGGGGTGAGGAGCTTGCGATGGCCTTCCCCCTCGAACGTATGCAGAGCCATGAGAGTCTGGGCGCCCACGATCCGTATGCGCTGGTCGGCGAGGTCGTGTCGGGACGCTTCCGGGTGCTCTCGGTCAAGCACTCCGGGCCGCGCGGGGTGGTGTACGAGGTCGAACCGCCCGGGGTCGGGCAGCTTCGCCGCGCCCTGAAGGTCATCACGGTCGCCGAGGCGCGAGAGCCGGACGTCGCCGAGCGCCTGCGGACGGTCATCCGGGCGTTGCGCGACGCCGATCACCCGCATGTGGAGCGGGTCTT
Organism: Myxococcota bacterium; assembly: GCA_023150895.1. Lineage (GTDB taxonomy): Bacteria > Myxococcota_A > Bradymonadia > UBA7976 > UBA1532 > CAINDO01. The sequence continues at coordinate 7,370 of JAKLJY010000154.1, forward strand.
CGACGTGGGACACCTGCCCGACGAGAGCCCGTTCGTCGTGGCCGAGTGGTTGCCGCAGGTTTCCCTCGAGCGCGTCCTGGGTGGACGACGGCGCCTCCCCACCGAGACGAGTCTGGAGATCCTGCTTCAGACGGTGCGCGGGTGCGCCGCGCTGCACGCCCGCGGCGTGGTCCACGGCGACCTCCGTCCGAGCCACGTGCTCATCGAGATGGCCGGCGAAGAGCCCTCCGACCTGCGGGTGCTGAAACTCGTCGACGCCGGCGTTCCCGGGGTCCTGAACATGGGCCTCGTGGGTGGGGCCGCGGGGCAGGTGGCCTACCTGTCGCCGGAGTGCCTGGCCGGGCAGCCGCGCTCGCCGGCCTCGGACGTCTACGCGCTCGGCGTCCTGGCGTACCGGTTGCTCACCCAACACCTGCCCTATCGACCCGAGGATCCGCGGGTCAACCGCGCGGATCGCGATCCCGTCTCGCGGGTGCGGTGGCTCCACCAGAACGCGTCCCCGGTCCGACCGTCCCGGCTCGTACCGCAGGCGACGCTGAGCCCGGAGCTCGAGGCGGTCATCGGCCGGGCGATGGCCAAGTCGACGGTGGAGCGGTACGCCGACGCCGCCGCGCTGCTCATCTCGCTCGAGAACGCGCTGCGGGCGCCGACCCCCCGGGTTCCGGGCTCCGTCGCGCAACCGCTCTCCGAGGAACTCCCGACGGAGGGGACGGCGCCCGAAGCCGTCATCACGGCGATGCCCGGAGACGAGATCGAGCCCGCGGACGGGGACATCGACGCCGATGCACCGGCCACCGTGGCCGGGCCTTCTGCGACCGCCCCGGCCGACGTGAACGCAGCCGACGCGGAGGCGGCCGCGCTCGACCCGCTGCCCGACGCCCCCCCGGCGACCCCGCTCTACTGGGCGTGTGCCCTGGCCGGGGTGGCCACCGGCATCCTGGGGGCGCTCTTGTAAGGGCGGCCGTGGCTCGGTCGCCCGGCCACGGATTCACTTTTCGGTATCAAATCCGGGCGGGCGGTCGATCATGCGCGCATGATGGACCGCTCTGTTTCCCCGCCGACCGGTGTCGGCACCGGCGTCGACTTCGGCACGACGAACAGCGCGATCTCCGTCGCGCGCCCGGACGGTACCGTGGACGTCGTGCGGTTCCCCGCGTTCGGCGAGGTGCTGCCGTACTTCCGTTCGGTGGTGTTCTTCGAGCCGCCCGAGCCCGGGCGGGCAGTCCCTGGGGTCCGGGCGGGACCCGAGGCGATGGCCCACTACATCGCGGGTGACGAGGGGCGGCTGATGCAGTCGCTCAAGTCGTTTCTGCCGAGCAAGCTCGTAACGCGCACCCAGGTCTACTCGCGGACGTATGCGCTCGAGGAGATCATCGGGGCGTTCCTCAGACGGCTGCGCGCGGCGGCGGAGCAGGTCGTGGGACCGCTCGGCTCGCGGGCCGTCGTGGGGCGGCCGGTGCGCTTCGTCAAGGACGCCGAAGACGAAGACCACCCGGACGCCCTGGCCATCGACCGTCTGCGCCGGGCTTTCGCGCTCGCCGGGTTCACGGACGTGACGCTGGAGATGGAGCCGGTGGCCGCGGCCCTGGCGTACCGCGCAGGTCGGCGTGCCGCGGGTGAGGGCCGGGCGCATCGGGTCCTCGTCGGGGACTTCGGGGGCGGCACGAGCGACTTCTCGGTGATGGAGGTCGAGGGGGAGGGCCGGGTTCTCTCGACGGTGGGTGTCCCCCTCGCCGGCGACCGCTTCGACGCGCGCATCGTGCACCGCGTCGTCGCACCGCACCTCGGCTTGGGGAGCCACTATCGCCGCGGGGCGTTGGCGGGCGACAAACCCATCGAGGTGCCCCGCTGGATCTACAAGAATCTGGAGCGCTGGCACCACCTGTCGTTCCTGCGCGAGACGGAGACGATGCACCTGCTGCGCGAGATCGCCCGCGGCAGCGACGCGCCGGAGGCCATCCAGATGCTGATGGCGCTCGTGCGCGAGAACCTGGGGTTCCACCTCTATCGCGCGGTCGAACGGACGAAGATCGCCCTGTCGACCCGGGAAGAGGCGCCCTTCGTGTTCGCCCACGGCGAGGTCGACATTCGCGAGACGGTGACGCGCACAGCCTTCGAAGCGTGGATTGCACCGGAGCTGGGTCAGATTGCCGCGGGCATCGACGAGGCGCTCGCCCGCGCGGGGTGCGGGCCCGACGACATCGGGCGCGTCTTTCTCACGGGGGGCACGGCCTATGTGCCCGCCGTCCGGCGCCTCTTCGAGACGCGCTTCGGCCCCGGGCGTCTGTCGGGGGGCAATGAGCTGACGAGTGTCGCCTACGGCCTCGCCGAACTGGCCCGGGCCCGGGAGGCAGGGCGCGCGCTCGCCCCCTGACGCGGCCGTGCGACCCGGTGTCAGTCTCGGGGGGCCGAGGCCTTCGCCGGTGGTCCCTGACGCTGCAGGCTGCCCTCCACGGTGATTTCGACCGTCTCGAAGAGGGCCGACGAGCCGACTTCGGGCAGGGGCATCCCGTGCACCTTCGGCGCGAGGTCGAACCGGCAGGCGAGGTCGAGGCGGTCGGGATGCACCGTCACGCGTCCGGTGAAGACGCGCTCCACCGTGACGCCGTGAAACGTGAAACGGCCGGAGAGGGTGACCTCGGCGGGGCCGGGTTTCGAGAGGTCGAGCGGGGCGAGCAGGCGCCCGGTGACGCTCGCGGTCCGGTTGGGAAACGTCGGTTTGCCGCGCGCGTCCGGGGGGCCCGGTTTGTGCGTCTCGGCGTAACTTTCGTTGAAGTGGTCGCGGAGAAGGTCGTTCGAGAAGGTGAATGCCTCCATCGGGACGGTCGCGACGAAACCGCCGTGGCCGTCGTAGATGAAGTGGCCGCGCCGGTTCTCGGCGGTCACCGTCTGCACCGAGCTCTCGGCCCGGAACCGGACCACACCCGCCTGCGTGGCATAGGCGGCGTCGCCGGGGGCGACCTCCGCGCCGACGACGTGCGGGACGGCGAGAACCCCGGCGAACAGTGCGCACGCGCCGAGCGCGAGGCGGAGCGCCCGCGCGACGTTCACGGCTTCGCGCTGAGGGTCGCGTCGACGATGATGTTCATCAGCGCGCCGAGTTCCTTGCCGGCGAGCTTGGGCAGGGGCACGTTGTACTCGGCGGGGGCGATGTCCATCTTGGCGGCGAGGACGAGATCGGTGCCCTTCACGGTGACGGTGCCCTTCACGGTGACGTCCTTCGTGACGCCGTGGAACGTGAGCTTGCCCTTCAGCGTGACTTCGGTGGTGCCCTCTTTCGCGGTGTCGATCGTTCGGTCGAGCTTGCCGCTGAGCACGGCGGCCTTGTTGGGGTACGTCGGCTGGCCGTTCTTGTCCTTCGGGCCGGGCTCGTTGACGGCGACGTGACCCGTCTGGAAGTTCGACTCCATCTGGGCGTTCTGGAACTTGAACGACGACATGGGCACCAGGGCGCTGAACTCGCCCGTCTTGGCGTCGTACGTGAACTGACCCTCGGTGCTCGTCGCGTCGATGGCCTGCATGGGCGTGTCGGCGTGGAACGTGATGCGCGCGCGGTCCGTGGCGAATGCGGTGGGCTGGGCCGCGGCCGGCGCGACGAGGACGAGCGCGAGACCCGCGCCGGCGATGAGCGAGGAGAAACGGGACGCGAACTTCATGGGACCCTCCGGAAAGGACGTCGAGTCGGAGCTGCCGACGGGGACTGTGGGCACGCGGGGGGCGGCGTCAATCGAGCCTCCCGCTGAACTTGACCTGGATCGAGTGGCGCATCGTACGGTCATTCCGTCTCGGCGAGAACGGGCAACTCACGTCCGCTGCGCGCGCTGGCCAGGACGCCGCGCAGCTCGGCCTCGGACCACAAGCCCGTGCTCGACGGCGGCAGCGCGAGCAGGGTGGCCAGGCTTCGGCCGGCGAGCGTGTCCGCCGGCGGCGCCTCGGCGGGCAGGGGTTCGACCACGAGGTCGTATCGCCCGAAGTCGAACGGGCGACCGGGCGCGGCGTCGCGGAAGACGAGGCGCTCGCGCTCGCCGCGGGCCTCGAACTCGAGCGCGCGGTGGATGCAGTACGGGTTGTTGCCGGCCCGCCCCAGGATGCAGTGCGACGTCCAGGTGCAGCCGGCCTTGCAGACGTCGGCGTAGTGGCACGTCGCGCAGTAGCCCCAAAGGTCGTCGCGCGTGCGGTTGCGCAGATGCGTGACCTCGACGGCGCCGGCGATGACCTCGCCGAGGCGGTCCGACTGGAGGTAGCCCCCGGTGTACTGGTCCGAGGGCAGGGACGGGCAGGCCTTGATCTTGCCATCCGCCTCGAAGCCCATGCACCACTTGCCCGCGCCGCAGCCGTTCCAGTGGGCGCCATTGCGGCCGCCGTAGCGCAGCAGGCTCTCCCACGGCCCGAAATACCCGATGTTGTTGCCCGGGAAGACCTGGACGCCCGCGGGTTCGAGGCGGTTGGTCTTCAGCCAGGCCAGCAGCGGGAACAGCTCGACGAGTTCGTACGGCTGCAGGATGAGCCCCGGGCGGTCGGCGCCCCGACCCATCGGCACGGTGAGCTGGATCTGCCAGGCCAGGGCGCCCGTCTCGACGGCGAGCGTGGCGAGCGCAGGCAGTTCGGGCAGCGACAGGCGGTTGATCTGGGTATTGAACGAGAGACGGATCGGCGAGGCCGCAATGCGCCGGGCCGCATCCAGGGCCGACGCGAACGCACCCTTCACACCGCGCTGCGCGTCGTGCGTGCGCTCGAGCCCGTCGATGGAGACCGAGATGGCGGTCACCCCGGCGTCGACCGCGCGGGCGACGCGCTCGTCGGTGAACGCGCGCCCGCCGGTGGTGATGCCGCAGACCATGCCCGCGTCGGTGATCGCCCGGGCGATGACGTCCCAGTCCTCGCGCAGGTAGGCCTCGCCGCCGATGAGCGTGACCTCCTTGAAGCCGAGGTCCCGCATCTGCGCCACGACGTCGAGGCATTCGGCGGTCGTGAGTTCGGTCTCTCGCTTCGGCCCCGCGCGCGAGCCGCAGTGGCGGCAGCCGAGGTCACAGGCGAGGGTGATCTCCCAGACGGCGTAGAGCGGCGCGGGCTCGGCGCGCCGCGCGGGCGAGGGCGTGCGGGCGAGCCGAGCGCTGTTCTCGGTGGGCAAGGGCCCTTACTCGTTCGCCGGCGGGATGCCGTAGAGCGGCACGACCACGCCGCCATCGGGGGGCAGGGCGGCGTCTGCGGGCGGCACGGCGGCGTCCTCGGACGGGGGAATGCCATAGGGCGGGATGGGCACGAACTGATCGGGCTCCGGCGCGGCATCGGGCGCGGCGTCGGGCGTCGGCGCGGCATCGGGCGTCGGCGCGGCGTCGGGCGTCGGGGCGGCATCGGGCGTCGGCGCAGCGTCGGGGTCGATCGCGACATCCGGTGTCGGCCCCGCATCGGCCGGGGGCGGCGGGAGGTCCGCGTCGGAGGGGGGAATGCCGTAGAGGGGCATCACCACGCCCTCGTCCGGCTCCGCGGTGTTCGCGTCCGGGCGGGGCGCCGACATGTCCCGGGGCATGGCGTCTTCGACGTCCGTCCCCGAAGCGTCCTCCGACGAGTCGCAGCCGAGCGGACCGAACGCGCCGAGCGCGGCGGCGAGCGCGGCCCCGCGGCCCGTCAGGCGCAGGCGGGGCGCGGTGCGGGCGCCGGACGTGGGGCCCAGCCCGGCCCCGCAGTGGGGACAGGCGCTCTCGGTCGGGGCGACGAGCGCGTGACGGGCGCAGGTCGGGCAGAGGACCATCGTCGGCGGCATGCGGGGACTCTCCGGTGAAAGGTCTGGGGAGTGTACGGACGCGCCGCGTTCGTCACAAGGCCAGGACGTCGCCGAAGTCCAGCACCACCGGGGTCGCGCCCGCGGCGCGAATCTCGCCCAGGAACCCGGCGAGGTCGCAGCCGGGAAGTTCGACGGAGGGCCGCTCGGGGGGACCGAAGAAGAGGTCCCAGTGACACGCGACGACGTAACGGGGCTTCAGCAGGCGAATCGCCGTCTCGGTGTAGCCCGGTCGACCTTTGCGACCGATGGCACACAGACACAGCACGTCGCAGGTGTGTCCGGCGAGTTCGTCTTCGATGAAGTCGGCCGAGTCGATGTGTCCGAGCCGCAGGTCGCCGGCCGTCACCAGCCAGTTCAGCACCAGCCCGTGTTTCAGATCGCGGAAGCGGGGCGGCCACGGCGGCGGCACCGGAATCGGCCCCGAGAGCGGGATGCGCCCGAAATAGACCCGCCCATGTCGCGAGGGCAGCCCGCGCGCCGTCATCGGGCCACAGGGGATGTCTTCGCGCCCGATGGTGGGAAGAATCTGCGCCTCGGGTAGGCCCGCGGCCCGGGCCACGTTGCAGGCGTCCGGCGAGCCGATGAAACGCGCCCCCGTCTGTTTGCAGAGATCCGGCGCGTCGAGGACGTGATCGTGGTGCGCGTGCCCGATGAGCACGTCGTCGGCCTTCGGGATGTGGCGGGCGATGGCTTCGACGTCGGGGCGCAACGGACCGGCGATGGTCTCCCATGCGCTCGGGCGAGACACATACGGGTCCACGACGACCGTGTGTCCGGCGTGCTCGAGCACGAAACCGGCGGTGTGCAGCGAGCGCAGCGTCAGTGTCGGAGGGCCATCGGGCGGGGGCGGCGCCTGCCGCAACGCGCGGTCGAACGGCTTGAGAACACCCCGAATCATCGAGTCGAGCATCGCGCGGGTCCCTCCGGGCTCAGGGCAGCGCGCCGACGGCGGCGGCGAGGCCGGGGAAGGGCAGGGACGCGGCATCGGCGAACGGCAACGTCGTGCGGATGCGGGCGGCGGCCTCCGTCGGGTCGAACCCGGCGAGGTCGCTCGGCAGCGCGGCGAGGGCGCGGTCGATGGCATCGCCGTCGGCCCCTTGAGTCGCGTCCGACGCGGGGTGGGCGAGGGGGAAGATGGTGACGCTGCCCTGTGCCATGTGTTCGAGCACGGCCGTCGAGTCGTTGCACACCCCGAGCTGCCCGTACCCGAGGGCGGGCAGGCCGGCGCCGGCCGTCGTCCACTTGCGGCGCAGATCGGCCGCCGCGACCATCAGTCGCACGACGGCGTCGGGGTCGACGGCGCTGTCGTAGGTGTAGAGCGTGCGTTCGCCGCTCCAGGCGGGGCGGGCGCCCTCGACCGCCCGGAAGCTGACGCCGCCGGACACACCCATGTAATACATGATCGTCGCGTTCACGACGGGGCCGGAGACGATGATGGTGTGATGCGTGTGCGGCGCCGGCAGGGGAAAAGTGCCGCCCGTGGTGAGCGGGATGCCGGTGTCCAGCCAGACCGGCGCCTCGACGGGCTCGCCTTTGTAGCTCAGGCCGAGGAAGTCGGCGAAGTAGCGGTTGTTCTGGACGACGATGTGATGCCCGCCGTCGATGAGGGCGGTGAAGACATCCTCGACCGTCTCATAGCGGGTCGCTCCGCTGACCACCGCCGAACCGTTCTCCAGGGACAGATTGTTGAGGACGTTGGCGAAGTCCTGCGCGCGCTGCAGCAGGCAGTCGTCGAAGGTGTAATCGGGGGCGCTGCCCGTTTGCAGATCGGGCAGGCTCGGATGCAGCGGTTTCAACGACGATCGTGCCGGGCGGCAGTCCTCGGTGAGCAGCGCGCCGAGGTCGAACGTCACGGCCCCGGGCGCGGGCACGGGCGCGCCGGGCCGCTCGAGGAGGGCCTGCGCCGTGCCGATGGCTGCGATGGGCACGATGGGGAAGGCCTCGGGCAGGGCGAGCGGCGCGCCGCCTGCGGCGTCCCCGGCGAGCGCGGCGTCGGCCTGCGCCTGAATGCTCGCCGCCGTCTCCGCGTCGGGGAAAAGCGCGGCGATGCCCTGTGAGACCATCGCCCGGAGTTGTTCGCGGCCGACCTTCGCCTCGACGTCCGCGAGGACCTCGTTCAAGGACCACTCCCGCGGCGTGCAGCCGGACAGACAGGTGGCCGTGAGGGTCAGGCGGCCAGCGCCCGCGCCCCCGCCGCCGCCGAAAAAGTGCGCCGCGTCGCCGAGCTGGATGCGATACGCGCCCGTCTCGGGAAAGGCGACCTCGAGGGCCGCGTCGCGCGTGCTCGGCGCGCCCCCGTCGTCTGCGTATGCCACCGGGCGGCCCGCCCCGCCCGGCAGGGGGCCGTCGACGGCGACGTACGGATCGACGACGCCATCGGGCGCGCGCACGTCGAGTCGAAGCACCATGCCGGCGTACCCGCGCACGCGCCAGGCGAGGCGGCGGTCGGTGACCTCGGCGGGAATCTCGACCGGCGTGTTCGCGGCGAGGGGCAGCACGAGCCGCCCGCGCTCGCTCAGGGGGGCCGTGCCGTCGGCCTTGCCCGTGAGATCGGGCACGGGGGCCGACATCGCGCCGCCACCACCCGCATCGACGGCCCCGGAGGTGCCGTCGTCACCGGCCTCTCCGCAGGCGCCCGCGAGGAGTGTCGCCGTCACGGTCAGAAAAGCGAGGCAGTGCCGCCGGTGGGCGGGGCGTTCGACGCGGGCGGGCGGGCAGAGCGGCATGGGGACTCCTTCGGGCAGCGGGCCCGCAGGGTATCACAGCGCCGCGCCGCCGCGCCCCTCACAGCGGGACGGAGAAGACGAGCGTCTCGCCGGTGTTGGACCGGTAGAACGACGAGAACGCGCGACCGCCGCCGATGCCGATTTCGTGGCTCGTGCAGTCCGTGCCGATGGCGAGGGGCACGTGCGTCGGTTCGCCGCCGGCGGTGGGGACGGCCCAGAGTTCCTCGGCCGTGTTGACGCCGACATACCCCGGCGACTTGCGCAGACCGGAGAGGAAGACATAGTCGTCGACGACGAGCGTGAGGGCGCCGCCCGCCACCGGGGCGCGCGCGATGCCGTTGAACGGCGGGTCGAAGTTCGAGACCACGAACCACGCCGAGCCCTCGTGCAGCCGGGCGAAGGTCGCGGTCGTCCCCGCGGGCGCGCTGAACTCGGCCGCTTGCCAGCTTGCGCCGGCGTCGCGCGTCGTCTGCAGCGTGAGGGCGTTCCGGCTCGGCTGGTACGCGAAGAGACCGTCCGAGAAGTCGAAGCTGCCGGGATCCTCGACCTCGAGATCGGCCGCGATGATCGTCTGCGTGCCGGCGTCGAGGTCGATGGCGAAGTACGTCGTCTTCTGGGTCCCGCTCTCGCTCGTGAAGCGCGCGCCGTAGAGCGTATCCGTCGCGCGGTCGTACGGGTTGCCCATGCCGAAGGGGCTGGCGAACCACGCGTCGTCGGGCACCATCACGGGGGTCGGCGCCCCGCCGCCTTCGGGCACGAGCACGGGGCCCTCGCCGTCGATGACGAGCAGTTGCCCGTCGTCCCGCAGCCAGAACGGCGTGGTGATCGGGATCTCGGCGCGGTTGTCGAACACGCGCTCGGCGGGACCGCCCGTCACGGGCACGCGCTCGATGTTGTCGAGGTGCTGCACGTAGAGATACTCGCCCTCGACGGCGAGCTGATAGACGGGGCTGCCGTCCTCGCGGTCGCGGACGGCCCAGTCGAGCAGCACCGTCGCACCGGCGGGCGGCTCGCAGACGCCGACGCCCGCCCCGTTGCCGCCGCCGCCCGACCCGCCCCCGCCGGGACCGACCCCCCCGTCGGCGCCGTCGTCCCCGCCGCCCCCGCCGCAGGCGGACAGCGACAGGGCGAGCACGGCGATCGGGGGCGTGGCAAACGAAAGAAACGACCGGGCACAGGACGGCGAGCGGCGCATGGGACTCCTTCGGGAGAGGTTTCGAGGTTCACCCGGATTCTACGCACGCGCGCCGCGGTTCCTTTTCCGAAAAACGCCCGCGCCCGGTCACTCGTTCGACTTCGGCCCCGACGGCGAGCCCGGCGGCCACGGGTTCGCGAAGCGGGCATCCGTCAGGAAGTGTTCGTCCGTCAGGGCTTCGAGGAACGCCCGCAGGGCCGCCCGCTCGTCGGCCGTCATGTCGATGGCATGCACGAAGGGGTCCTTGAACGGGCTGGCCGCGCCGTCCCCGGCGTTCGGACCCGTTTCGATCAGCCGGCCGCCCCGGTCGTAGTGATCGAGGACGTCGTCGAGCGTCGCGGCGCTGCCATCGTGGAAGTAAGGCGCGGTGCGGGCGATGTTGCGCAGCGTCGGCGCCCGGAAGCGCCCCATCTCCGCCGGATCGAGGGTGATGCGGGACAGCCCCGTGTCCACCGCCGGGTAGGCGCCGTCCGGGCCGAGGTTGTAGAGGCCGGTGTTGTGGAAGCTCGTCTCGTCGAGAAGAACGCCAGGCACCAGGGCTCCGCGCGCAGACGTTCGAGGCGCGTGTCTTCCAGGCGGCTCGCCCAGGTCAGGGCCGACACATATCCGGCGTTGGTCAGGCTCATGGTATTGCAGAAGTGGACCCGGCCGGTCGAGCCTTGCGACATCGGGCGGTCCTCGGTGAACGCGAGCGCCTGATCGTGGCAGGTCGCTCGAGATTGGCGGCCTCCCGCAGAGCACACTGGCGGAGACGCTCCGCGGTGTGCCGACGACGGCGCAAGCCCTCGGCGGCCCGGCGATTTCCGCGCGCCCGCACTGACGCTGACCTACGAGCGCGATGAGCGCGGCGGCGCCCTTCACGTCGACACGCTCTGCGATGATCCGCTCGGCGCCAAGGTCGGCGGAGTCTGTCCGTCCTCGGCGATCTCAACGGCCATATCGCCTTGATGTGCGAGGTGCCCGTCGCGTATGGGCCGGGCATTTCGCGCCGCGCCCCCGCCGTCGCTGTCGTGGGCCAATCAAGCGTGGACTCGGCGGAGATGATGGCCCCGCCGTCGTTCTCCGTCGGATTCGTTCTTGTGGCGTGGAGCGCCGCGTCTTACCTCGTGGGCCTCGCGGCCCCCCGCGCCCGAACGGACGCCTCGACGCGGGCCGCAGCCCTCGATCTCGTCGGATGCGCGCCACACCCCTGACCACCTTCGCGCTCGCAGTCGTCTACATGGCCCTCGCGCCCGACGAGGCGTATCCCTGCGGCGATCCGGACAGCGATCGGGACGCCATGGCGGACCGCGGAGGCCCGGACGCGAGAAGCCTTCGTGCGGCAACTATCTTGACACTCACAGCAACGATCTTCACGCTCAGTGATCTTCAACCTGCTTGTCTTCGCCGACGCCTTCCGCCACTCCGACTGGAGTTGCCCCGGCGTGAACATCCCCCGCTGGAGTTGCCCATGAACGGACGTCTCGCGGCGCTTCTTCTGATTGCGCTTCCGGTGCTCGGCGCCGGTCACGCGGTCGGGTACACCGGGGCCCCTACGCCGCTGCCCGACAAGACGCTCTATGCTCGAATCGCCGCCATCCCGGAGACCGAGCCGACATCGGATGAGATGGCCGCGGCCCGGCGCGACGAGGTCGCAGAAGCGATGATTTACCTTCGTTGTGCCAAACTGACGCTCGAGGACGCGAACGCGTGCACCTGGCTGACATTCACCGGCGAAGCGGAAACGGGTGTCACGGCGGCTGGTGCGCTTGAGAGGGTCGGCTGAATTATCAACCCGTAACCATTGACGTTATTTCTGATGCATGATCGAATAGAAGGATGACTACCCCCGCCGCAGAGCCCTTGCAGTTGAGTGAACCGACCGTGCCGCCCAAGGC
>JAKLJY010000155.1 GCA_023150895.1 Myxococcota bacterium
CGATCGACCCGCCGCCGCCCGAGCCCGACGCCGCGATCGACCCGCCGCCGCCGCCCGAGCCCGACGCCGCGATCGACCCCCCGCCGCCCGAGCCGGACGCCGGGCTGCCGCCCGTGGACCCGCCGCGGGCGACGTCGGCCGAACTTGCGGCCATCTGCCGCGGCGGCGAGCCGGTCAGCGTCTTCGGAGTCGCTGCATTTGCCGGGCCCGCCGGATTCTACCTGTCACCGGCGACACCGACGGTGCCGACCGCACTCGGACCGCACGCGCCTTTCGGTCCCGACGAACGCCCGATCGGGTTGCTCGCGCGCCCGGTCGCCCTCGGCGGCCCCGCGTTCTTCCTGGTCGTGCAGGGCCCGGTCGATTGTCGGGTCGAGGCCCGGTCGCTGGCGGGCGATCCGCTGTGGACGGAGAGCTTCGCCGCCTCGACCTGCCATCGGCCCATGCTGGCGAATGATCGCCTGCTGCTCCCCGTCGATGGACCCGATGCGAGTCGTCTGATCGTCCGGTCGGCCGACGATGGCGACGCGAGGCCCGGCCTCGACGTTCGCGCGCGCTGGGGGGCGTCGCTCGTCCGCTTGAGCGAGTCCCTGGCGGCGGTGACCACCGAGGACGCGCTCTGGGTGCTCGACGTCGGGGCGCAGCCACCGGCCGTGGTCGCGAGCCTCGAGGTGCCCGATCTGCTGCCTGCGGTGCTGACGGCCCTCGACGCGCGCTCCCTGGTGCTGACCGGGCGTACCTCCGCCGACATTCCCGGCGTCGGCGATGCGCTGCTGCGGGTGGCCTTCGAGCCCGAAACGTTCACGGTGACGCCCCTCGGGCCGGCGCAGCTTCTCCCCGGCCCCGCGCTCGCCTCGCCGGTCGGCGGCGAGGACTGTCAGAACCCGCTGGCCAACGGCGGCTCGCACTGGTGGTGTCCGGGCGGGCTCGTAGCCCTCGGCGGCGACGGCTGGGTCCGCGGATTCCGCTTCGCGGACGGTGTCGAGGTGCTGACGCACGCGCCGCTCGATCTGCGGGTCACGAGTCTGACCATGACCCGCGACGGCCGGATCATGAACGGCGGGAGCCACTGGTTGCCGGGGACGAGCGAATACCGCCTCGAAATGATGGCCGTCGACGGGGGGGCGGCGCCGGCGATCGCTCCGCTCGCGGCCGGGGTCGCCGGTGCAGAGAGCTGTGTGGGCAGCCCCGTCGTGGAGTCCGATGGCCTCGTGATTGCCGCAATCGTCACGCCCGGTTCACCCGACGCGGTGCTGCTTCGTGAGCAGACGTTCCTGGGGGGGCTGGCCCCGGCCTGGTCGCGCGGTGCCTCGGGCGACAACCTGGGCGCGGCGGCGCCGGTCGATCCGCTCGCGCCGTGCCCGGGCGGGACGCGCGCCCTCGGCGCCGGGATCGTAGACGGCGCCGACTTCGGGCTCGGCCGCGTCGTGTTGCCCCTGCCGGACGGCGGTTTCCAGCTCGGCGGTCTGCGGCGGACCGACGACGGCAACGACTTCGTGCCCTGGACGGCGCGGTACGATGCGGCGGCGAATCTCGTCTGGGAACGCCGCCTTTCCCTCGAGTCCGAGGGCGAGACGGAGGTCGTCGGGTTGGCGTTGGCCGGCGGGCGAGTGCTGGCCGCGGCGGAGGCGCGCACGGCGGGTGTTCCGAGCGTGCGCCGGCTCGGGTTCTCCGCCGACGGGCAGGTGGCGTTCGACGTCTCCGGGTTTCCGGGGCGTTTCCCCATCGCCGTGGCGCCGCTGCCGAGCCGGGGCGCCTATGGCATCCTGACCGAGGTCGAGGGGGCGGTCGCCCCCGATCCGGTGCACCACGTGCTGGTCATCGACGCGGACGGCACCGTCCTCGACGACGTGGTCATCACGCTCCCGCTCGAGGTCGACCTCGTCGCGATGACCGAAGCGCCGGACGGGGCGCTCGTCCTCTCCGGCACGGTCACCGACCAGCCGGAGACCTGGAGCGTCACCTACCACGTCGGGCCGGACGGCCTGCCCTTCGCCGAGTCCGTCGGCGCCTCGGCCGGCGTCTTCCGGCAGGTCGTCGACCACGCCCTGATGCCCGACGGTCGCGTGGCCGTGCTCGGGTTCGACGAGACGGCGCCGCTGCGCGCCTGGATTCGGTTCTCGAACGCGTCCGGCGGCCCCGAAGGCGAGGTCGAGGTCGGCGACGCCCGACCGGCCGCGCTGGTGACCACACCGGAGGGCCTCGCCGTGCTGTCCGAGGACTTCTCCGTGCGACGGTTGACCGGGTTCGGCGCCCCGCTGGCCCTGACCGAGTATGCGGTGGCCGGTGTGCCCGCGGGGCTGGTCCAGGCCGCGGCACTGGCGGCGCTCGGTGACGGCGGCCTGCTGATCAGCGGGTTCGTGCGACCGGCCCCTGGGGTCAGGCGAGCTGCGGCGGCGCCGGTCTTTGTGTCGGGCAGGTCGCGGCGGACTGCGCGCCCGCCGGCCCCTGCGCGTCGGCCGAGTGTCTGCCGGACACCGGCGAGTGCCTGCGCGATGTGCTCCCGGATGGCGTCCCGTGCGGCAGCGGTCTGACGTGCATCGGCGGCGCCTGTCTGTGACAATGCCCGGCCATGCACGACGCGGTGGTTCAGATCGACGGTCGCCTGTACGCGGGTGACGAGGCGCGTATCTCGGTCTTCGACCGGGGGTTTCTGTTCGGCGACTCGGTGTACGAGGTCCTGCGCACGCTGCGCGGCCGACCGCTCTTCTGGCCGGAACACCACGCGCGTCTGGTCGCCTCGGCGGGGTATCTTTCGCTCGAACTCGGGCCGGGGCTCGACGAGGCCGCGCTGCGCGCCCGCATCGACGAGACCCTCGCCGCCGTGCCGTCGGTCGAGAAGTACCTGCGCGTCATCGTCACGCGCGGCGTGGGGGATCTCTCGCTGGCCGGGCCGCACGGGCCGCCGACGGTGGTGATCATCGCGCGGCCGCTGACCCTCTTGCCGGCCGAGGTCTATGCCGACGGCTGCGCGCTCGCGGTCTTTCGCCTCCCGGCGACGGACGTCACGGGCCTCGACCCGCGGGCCAAGACGGGCGACAAGCGCACGGGGGTCCTGGCCGAAGCCGCGGCCCGCGCGGCCGGTGCGTACGAGGGGCTGCGGGTCACGGCCGACGACCGGGTTCTCGAGGGGGCGAGCAGCACGTTCTTTCTCGTGCGCGGCGGTGTCATCGTCACCCCACCGCTCGCGGCGGGCATCCTGGCCGGCATCACGCGCGGGCAGGTGCTCGGCCTCGCCCGGCGCCTGGGTCTGCCGGCCGACGAGCGACCCATCGGGCTCGCGGAGCTCGACACGGCCGAGGAGTGTTTCATCACGAGCACCGTGCGCGGGGTCGTGCCTGTGTGCCGCATCGACCACCGGCCCTACGGCCCGCCGGGGCCGGTGACGCGGCGGGTCATGGCCGCTTATGCGGCGCGCATGGCCGAGAGCGTCGGCCCCTGAGAAGGCCGGCGGCGGGGTCTCAGTCGGCGAGCGCTCGCCCGCGGGTCTCCACGACCCACGGCAGCAGCAGCAGCCCCAGAATCGGCACGACACCCACCCAGAACAGGACCTCGAGCGAGGCCGTCAGGGCGTCCGCGCCCCGCGCGGCGATGGCACCCACCAGGAAGGGCCCGGCGGCGGCGACGAAGCGGCCGACGTTGTAACAGAAGCCGGCGCCCGTCCCGCGCAGCCGGGTCGGGTACAACTCGGGCAGGTAATACGTGAAGCTGCCGAACACACCGAAGACCGTCAGCCCGATGGGGAAATACATCCAGAGGCGGACCTCGGGGGAGAGGTCCAGTCCGAACGCACACATGATGGCCGCCGCGGCACCCACGAAGTACAGGGCGAACATCGTGCGTCGGCCCAGATGTTTCGCCGCGGGGATGGTCAGCAACGTGCCGATGAGACCGCCGATGTTGAACACATTCGTGCCCCGTGTCTTCCACGTCTCGACGAGATGCGCGAGCTCGGCGCCGCTCAGGCCGTCCAGCTTGCCCTGCACGACGGCCAGGTTGCCGCTGACGACGGGGATGAACGCGTTGCAACTCCACCACATGATGAGGGCGGTGAGCGCCATGCCGACGCCGCTGAGGGTCATCGCTCGCATTTCGGGCGTGAACAGGTCCCGGATGCGCGGGGGCGGGGCACTCGACGCCACGGCGTGCCAGCGTTCGGGCTCCTTGACGAAGAGACGCACCAGGAAGGCCACCAGCGCGGGGACGAGGCCGGTCAGGAACACCCAGCGCCACGACGTCTCCGGGCTGTGCGACATCCAGCTCCCGGCGACGGCCAGGTTGACCTCGGCGGCCAGGAACAGGCCGAGCGGCGCAGCGGTGTAGAGCAATGCGCCGGCCTCGACGCGTCGCTTCTCGGGAACGACCTCGGCCACCATCGCGGCGCCGGCCGCCCACTCGCCGCCGATGCCGAGGCTCGCGATGGCCCGGCAGGCGATGAGGGACCAGATGTCCGGGACCGCGGCACAGGCCGCCGTGCCGATGGAGTAGAGCGCCATCGTCAGCAGCAACGTCCGCGTGCGGCCGATCCGGTCGGCCACCCGGCCGAACACGATGCCCCCGATGGCCCAGCCGATGAGCAGGACGGCCGAGATGACCCCGGTCCAGTGCATCGTCGCGGCGCGGGCCTCGGGTGTGCCGAGCGGAATGCCGAGCAGCGTCGGGACGCAGTTGGGCGCCACGAAGTTGAACAGCAGGCCGTCGAAGACGTCGAAGCCCCAGCCGAGCCACGCGGCGAACAGCACGGTCCACTGATAACGGTTCATGTCGAGCACGGTGCGTGCGGTGGCCACGGAATCCCCCTCCGCGTTCATGTTCAATCACTCGATGGCACGCCGTTCAGGCCGGCGCGGCGGCCCCCGCCGTCGCGTCGCGGGGCGCGCTCAGGGCTTGCGGCCCGCTCCGGTCCCCAGCGCGCCGAGCGCCTCGCGCATCAGCCGGCGCAGCAGCGCGAAGGCTTCCCCGGCGTGCGCGCGCTCCAGTGCGGGCCGCGCGGCCGGATCACCGAGCTCCTTGAGGGCGTCGATGGCGGACGCCCGGACGGCGAAGACGGGATCCGTGAGGTGCCCCTCGAGGCGGGCGCGGACGCGGCGGAGCAGGCTGGCGTCGCTGCGATTGGCCGCGGCGATGCGGGCGATGCCGGACAACGCCGCCGTGCGGACGGCGCGGGGCGCACGCGGTCCGGTGCGTTGCAGGAGCTCGTCGAGGACGGCGGCGTCTTCGTGGGCGGCGAGCGCGGTCACCGCCGCGGCGGCGACGCACGCCCGCGGGGAGGGCGTCTCGAGGTCCCGGCGCAGCAGCGCCCGCGCGCCCTCGCTGGGAATATCGCCGAGCGCACGCAGGAAACCGCAACGGACCCGGTGGCTGGGCTCGTCGGCGAGGCGGGGCTCGAGCGTGGCGAGCAGCGACTCGTCGGCCCCGATGCCCACGGCCCGGGCCGCCGCGGCGCGGACTCGCCAGGAGGGTTCGCGGTCGAGCGCGGCGAAGAGCGCCGTTCGCGCCTCGGTGTGACGATGCTCGCCGAGCGCCCGAGCCGCTTCGAGGCGCGTCGTCTCCGAGGGATCGGCGACGAGCGTGTCGATCAGCGCGAGTCGATTGGCGGGGGTCGGGCGTTCGCCCAGCAGTCGGCACGTCCGCGCCCGCAGGGCGGCGCGCGTCGGCGCCGGAAAGAGCCGCGCCCGCAGTGCGGCATCCGACTCGGCGCTCTCGTCGACTTCGAGCAGGCAGGCCTGATCGGGGTCGAGGGCCACCCAACGCGGGGCGCCCGGGACGTCGACGACGAAGGTCCGCACGCCCGGGCCGACCGGGAGCCGCCGCCGCGTCACCGTGTCCCCCGGTCCGCCGATTTCGAGCGTGACGTCGAGCGCCGCGCGGGTCGAGTCCGTGCGGGTCAGCGTGACCGCGAGGCCCGTCTCCCGGTCGAACTGCCAGGTGACCGTCACACAGGGGTGCGCCGCGCCGTAGACCCAATGCTCGAAGAAGTCCGTGAGATCGGCGCCGGTGACGTCCTCGAAACAGCGCCGCAGTTGTGCCGTTTCGGCCGCCTGACCGGCCAGGCGTGCAACGTAGTGGCGCACGCCGGCGAAAAAGAGGGCGTCCCCGAGCTGATCGCGCAGGGTGTGCAGCACCAGCGCGCCCTTCTCGTAGGCGTGTTTGTCGAAGAGGACGTACGGGTGGGCGTACTGTCGCGTGACGACCGCGCGTGCGTAGCGCGTGCGCGCCTCGCCCAGGTAGTTGTCCCGCAGCGTCGTCCGTCGGCGCAGGCCGTCGTCCTCGCCGTCGAGGGCGCCCATGCACAGCACCTCGAAGTAGGTCGCGAAGCTCTCGTTGAGCCAGATCTCGGGCCAGCCGCGGGGCGCGATGAGATCCCCGAACCACTGGTGGGCGAGCTCGTGCGCGAACAGTCGCTCGACGTCCTCCTCGCCCCGGTGGCGTCCCTCGACGAGCACCTGGTCCGTCAGGCTCGTCAGCGTGGTGTTCTCCATGCCGCCCCACATGAAGCCCTGCAGGAAGACGTGCCCGTAACGCCCGAACGGGTAGGGCCTGCCGGTGGCTTCGCCGAAGAAGGCGAGCATCTGCGGCATGCGCTCGAACAGGACGGCCGCGTCCGCCGCGCGACCGGGGGGGACGTGATGCTGCAACACGACATCGCCGGCGCGGTCCTCGACCGTCACGACCCGGTCCACCACCAGCGTCAGCAGGTACAGTGCGTGCGGCAGGCGCTGATGAAAGTGAAATCGCCGCGTACCCGACGGGGGCGGGCGGTCCTCCGCGGCCGGGGAGACGGGTTCGCCGTTGGAGAGCGCGACGAAGTCCTCGGGGACGGTCGCGATCACCTCCGTCGTCACCGGGTGCTGCGGTGCGTCGAAGCAGGGGAACCAGTGGTGGTGGTCCTCCATCGCGCCCTGCGTCCAGATCTGCGGGCGCTGATCCGGGGCGTCGGCCGTCGGCCCCATGAAAAAGAGCCCCACGGTCGGGTGCGCCCGGTAGGCGAGGGAGAGTGTCGACCTCTGACCCGGCGACAGCGGGCGGGTCAGCTCGAGATCGACGCCTTCGGCGTGGTGGGTGAAGGCGACGGGGACGCCGTCCTGCCACGCGGCCGAGACCGTGAGATCGGCGGCATCGAGCGTGATCCGGTGGACCCCGGGGTGCAGCGCCTCGACGGTGTGATCGACCCGGCCGTCTACGACCGGGCGAGCGGGGTCGAGGCGCACGTCGAGGCGGACGTGCAGGGGCCGGACGGGGAGGGGCCGTCGGCGGGCGGGGGCGGCCGCCGGCTCGTCGAACGAGAGGGGCGGCACGGGGAGGGCGGGTTCACGCATGGCGGCACTCTTCCCCGCGCGGGCGGCCGGTGTCAACCGCCGGGGGGTGTTACCGGGCGGTAGCCGGGCGGACGCCTCTTCTCCCGAAAGGGTGCCGGTCGAAGGTCGCGCGGGCGCGCCGCAGGCCGAGCGCGCTCATGGCCCGCCCCTTGCTGGTTGCGGGACGGAGATTCCTTTGCCCGGAGGCCGCGCGTGGACGTTCAGGAAGTCCGACTGAAACTGAAAGCGGAGCTCGACACGCTCGAGGCGCGCTCGGGTCGTCTCACCCGCCATCTCCGTCGCGAGGACGAGGCGTTGCCCGACGACTGGGAGGAGCGGGGGACGTCGTTGTCCAACGACGAGGTCGTCGAGGCGCTCGACCTCAAGACGCGGGCCCGGATCGACGCCATCCGGGCCGCCATCGGCCGTATCGACGACGGCTCCTGGGGTGAGTGCCTGGAGTGCGGGCGCGACATCGCGCCGGCCCGGATCCTGGCGGTGCCCACCACGCGGATGTGCATCAAGTGTGCGTCGAAGGCCAACCATGCTTGATCCGTCGACGCCGTCGTTCCGTTTCTGCGAGTCTGTCGGCATGCGCATCGTGACCCTCGACCGCCGCGCGGCCGGTGCCGCGGGCGGCTCATGGCCCGAAGAAATCTCCAGGGCTGCCGTCGAGCGCTGCCTGGCGGTCATCGAGGCGCGGGATCCGCTGACCCTGCCGGCCGAACGCGCCGAGCTCGAGCAGGCCGAGCGCGTGGCGGTCGCGATGGGATCGGCCGGTGAGATCCAGGGGCTCGCCTGGCGTGTGGCCCATCCGGACGGGCTCACCGTCGACGTCCGGGTGCAACCGGGGTTGCGGCGACACGGCATCGGCTCGGCGCTGCTCGGCGCGGTCGCCGACGGGGCGGGCACCCTGCGCGCCGGGTGTGACGCGGCGCACCCGCGCGTGCGCCGGTTCCTCGTTCACCGGGGGTTCTCGCTGCACGGCGTCGTCTTTCACCAGCGATGGGACGGCGAGCCGCGCGACGTGCCGGCGGCCTTTGCCTCGGCGCTGCTCGTCGAGCCGGCGGACGCGCAGCAGGCGACGAGCCTCCTGGCCGACGCCAGCGCCCAGAGCTGGCCGCGGCCGACGATCACGGCCGAGCGCGCCGCCCTCGGCTACCGCCGGCTCGCGCTGCGCGGGGACGCGCCGGCGGGCGTATTGCTCGCCCATCGCGAGCGCGACGCGTGGGAGATCGATGGCCTGGCGGTGTTGGCGGCCCACCGGCGAGCCGGCGTCGGGCGTCAGCTTCTGGTCGACCTCATGCGCGTGGCGGCGATGGAGGGGGTCGGCGTGACGCTCCGCGTCGCCCAGGCGGATGAGGACGCCCTGGCCTGGACGCAGAAGCTCGGCTTCTGGACCTACCGGACCTGGGCCGAGTTCGTTCGACCCTGAGCGCGCGGGGGTCGCCCCGGCGGGCCGTCAGAACTCCTCGATGCGCACGCCCACGGCGCCCCGTGTGCTGCCCGGCGAGGGGGCCTTTTCCGGGACGACGCGCTTCTCCGAATCGGGCACGACCCGGTGGGGCGGCAACGCCTCGTGCGATCGCCGGTGCAACGCCACCCGCATGCCGAGGACCTCGGCGATGCGCTGCCGGAACGTCCCGAGCACGTCCGGAAAGGCCGCTCCCCGCAGCTCGAGGGAGACCGCGCAGGCGGGCGCGTCGCCGAACGGTGGCTCGGTCCGGGTTTCGCTGAAGCGGAAGACGCCCTCGAGAAAGGGCGGCCCGACGTCCGGGGCGGGGCCCTCGACGAAGAGCAGATGGGCGGCGGGCCCCGGCTGCAGGTAGACCTCGACCCAGGTGGCCGCCACGGCCTCGTCGAAGGGCACGGCGAGTTGCAGCGTCGCGAGCTGCCGCAACAGCGAGCGGGCGGCGGCGTCGGGCAGCACGTGGCCGCCGTCCGTGGGGACGAAGAGAAGGTCGAACCGATCGCGCGGCGTCGTCATGGGCGGGGCCTCTCCCGAGTTCGTTCAGGCCGGCGCGTCGCGGGCGACGCGGAAGCCCAGGGTGGGCAGGACCGCCGTGACGGCCTGGGTGAAGCGGCTGGCGGCGCGGCACTCGGTGGGGCTGCTCGCCCAGTTGCCGCCCTTGATGATGCGCTGGCGGGCACCCTCGTCGAGCCAGGAGCTCGTCCATTCGGTCACCCCGCCGGCGAGATCCTCGACGCCGTACGGGCTGCGGTCGGCGGGGAACTGGCCGCCCGGACCCCGAGCGGGGGCGCCGGATCGGCTGATCCCCATGTGGCAGAACGTCGCTTCGAACGCGTCGCCCCAGGGGAAGAGGCGACCGTCGGCGCCACGGGCGGCTTTCTCCCACTCCACTTCGGTCGGCAGACGATGCCGCTGCTGGGTGACCTCGCCGCGCCACGCGCAATAGGCCTCGGCGTCCTCGCAGCTCACCCCGACGACCGGCCACTCGGGATGCCAGAGTTGCCCGGTGGCGTCCCGCTCGGGGATGCGGGGCACGCCGTCCGGACCCACCGGCCAGAGCGCTGGGCCGCCATGCGCGGTCCGCGGGGCGCGCGCCGCGGCCGCACGGGGGCCGTCCAGATCGGCGAGCGCCCGCAGGAACTCGTGGTACTCGGCGCAGCTCACCGGCCGGCGAGCGATGAAGAAATCGGCGACCTCCAGCGTTCGGGCGGGCGTCGCGAGCTGCGCCTGCGGGTCGCCACCGACCCGCGTCGGGCCGCCCGCGACGTGAACGAAGCCCTTGCCGACCGCCGCGTCGGGGAAGACGCGCAAGCGAAGGCGCACGCTCTCCTGCCGGCTGATGAACACCGGCACGACCGCCTCGGAGAGCCCGGGCGCGTGCAGTTTGACCAGATAACTGCCCATCGGCAGGGGATCGAGGCGCACGGGCATCTGCCCGAGGGCCTGCGGGGCCGTCGGGGTCAGCACGCGATCCACGACGCGCATCTGATACAGCGTGCCCTGGAGGCCCCGGGGCAACGTCTCGAGTTCGAGGCGCCCGTCGCCCTTGAGGCGGCTGCGGAACTGTCCTTCGTCGTCGAAGGCGCGCACCAGGTTCTCATAGTGAGCCACCTGGACGGCGTCCCGGTCCCGATCGGCCGCCTCGAAGGCACTGTAGTAGAGTTCCGCGAGGGCCTGGCGGGTCGTTGCGTTGTCGCCCGCCACCCCCAGGGCCCCGTGATAGTGGGCCAGCGCTTCGGAGAGATGCCGGGCGGCCTCGAGGCGGGCGCGCTGCTCGTCGTCCTCTTGTTTCCAGAGGGGATCGCGCTCCTCCGTCGTGGCCCAGGGTTCGAGCCGCGCGCGCATCTGCGCGGTGCGGGTCTGGAGCTGCTTCAGCCGGGCGTAGTCCTCGAACCACTGCTCCGCGGCGGCCTTGCCGAGCTCGTGGAGCTTCTTGCGCTCGCCCTCTTTGCGGGCGCGGTCCTGTTCGCCCTCGAGGTAGCGGTCGATCTGCTCGGCGATCACCAGCGCGCTCTTCGGGCGGGCGCGCGGCTCCTTGGCGAGGCTGTGCAGGCAGAGCTGCTCGATGGCGTGGGGGACCGGCCGGTCCGGGTTGCGCTCGCTCGGCGGGATGACCCGGGCGTTGACGACCGCGTCGCGGATGGCCCGCGCGCTCGGCCCGTCGAAGGGCGGTTCGAGCGTGAGGATTTCGTAGAGCATGGCGCCGAGGCTGTAGATGTCCGAGTGGGCGCCGAGCTCCTCGATGCGTCCGACGGCCTGCTCGGGCGGCATGTATTGGGGAGTGCCGGTGACCTCGCCCGTCTGCGTCGAAAAGCGTCCGCCGTCCTGTTGCCGCGCGGTGGAGATCTCCGCCCGCCCCCCCGCGGTGCCGATGGGCTTGGCGAGACCCCAGTCCATGACCGTGACCTCGCCGAACTCGCCGAGCATGATGTTGTCGGGCTTGAGGTCGCGGTGGATGACGCCCCGGTTGTGCGCGTACGCGATGGTCCGGCAGACCTGACTCATGACCGTCAGCAGGCGAACGCGGCCGAACTGCTTTTCGACTTCGGCCTCGCCGTACTTCAGATCTTCGAGGACGTCCCGCAGGGTGCGACCCTCGATCCGCTTCATCGCGAAGAAGAGGCGGCCGTCGCCGAGCTTGCCGAGTTCGTAGACCGGTGGCACGCCGGGGTGCTGGAGCTGCCCGGTGACCCGGGCTTCGTCCATGAAACGGACCCGGAGGGCGACGTCGTCCTGATCGATGAGAAGCTTGAGCGCGACGGACCGTTCGAGCGCGAGATCGCGGGCCTCGAGCACCTGACCCATACCCCCGCGGCCGAGCTCGCGGCCGAGGCTGTACCGGCGCCCGGCGACCGGGATGTCGGCGGCGGCCTCGGGGGCGGCCGCCCCGGCGGTCTGGGGGGGAGAGGTGTCCCCTCGCCACGGAGTGTCGTGCCCGGCGCCGCCGAGCATCGTCACCGGGCCGACGGCGCCATGTTCGCCCGTGTTCTCGTCGGCGTCGTCGAGCGCGTCTTCGGCCGCGTCGGTGTGGGCGAGCCCGCGCTCCGCTTCATGCGCGGCGAGGAGGGCGAGGGCCTCCGCGTCGACGAGGGGCTCTTCGACCGAAGGCTCGGGCACGGGGCCGCTCGCGGTCGGCCGCGGCGTCGCGTGATCGGCCTCCGCCGGGCGGTGCGCGGCGATCTCGTCCTCGAGGTCGGAAAAGTCGAAGGGGTCGTCGGCGGCCGGCGGCGCGTCGACCGTCGCGCGCTCGGTGGCGGTGCGTCGGCCGTCGGTCGAGGAAGGCGTCCTGGCGTCTCCCCCTCCCGGCAGTTCGATGGAGTCGACGAGGTCGAGCGCCTCGATGGACTCGAGGTCGTCGTCCCCCAGAGCCGCGGGCGCGGCCGCTGGCGGGGCCGGCGGCGGGGCGGGTGAACGGGGGGGGGGCGGTACCGCGGGCGCGGACGCCGCAGCGGGCGGCAACGGTCGGCGGGCCAACACGATCTCGCCCGTCTCGTCCCGCGGATCCGGCGGCGGATCGTACCGGCCATCGTCGATGCCGAGCTCCGTGGCCAAGGCAGCGGCCTGCGGACGGGTGATGCGTTCGGCCTGGACCGCGGCGTCGAGCAGCGTGATCTTGGCGGCGCGGCTGCGCCGGCGAAGCTGGACGAGCTGGCCCAGGGGCACGCGCGCCCGGACCTCGAGGAGGTCGAAGATGCGGCCTTCCAGTTTCTTGTCGAGGGGCAGGTCGGTCATGGGCCTCGTCTCGTGGGCGCGTCAGACGCCGGGATTGTCGGACGGCGGGGCGTCGGCGGCCAGTCGAATCCCGATCCCCTCGTGCGTCGAGGTCGCGGGCATGGTGGCGCGGGCGCAGATTCGGCACTGATCGGGTCGGGAGCGCCACGAACCGCCGCGCACGATCACCCGCCCCGGTTCGTCCGCGATGGTGCCGGTCCACTCGCTCACGCCGCCCGCGACGTTGCGCACGCCGAACGGACTCTCGTCCTCGGGGAACCCGGCCAGCGGGGCCGGACCCCGTGCGCGTCGCCAGCGATTGTCGGCCAGGCCCGGCGCAAAGCGGTCGCCCCAGGGATAGGCACGCCCGTCGGCCGCGCCGGCCGCGTACTCCCATTCGACCTCGGACGGCAGGCGAAGGCGCGTGCCGAGGCGGCGACCGAGCCACGTCGCGTAGGCGAGCGCGTCGTCCTGGGAGACGAAGCGGACGGGTGACCCCGGGGGGGCGAAGACGTCGTCGAGCCAGGCGAGCCGGTGGTGTTCGACCCGGACGACCGGGCGTCCGTTGCGCCGCGGGAAGTGGGGTTCGGCCCGCCCGCCCACGGCGAGGAGGTCCTCGATGAACTCGAAGTAGTCCTCCCACGTGACGGGCGCGCGCGCCATGCAGAAGCTCGGCACGTCCGCCTCGCGGGGCGCCCCGGCGCCGGGCGCGCGATCGTCGGCCCCCATCAGGAAACGGCCGCCGGCCACGAAGAGGAACCCGGCCGGCACCCGATGGCTGGGGGGCAGGTGCACCTCGACGATGCGCGACTCCCCCGGCTCGAGCCGCAGCGGCATCCGCGCGGCGAGTCCGTCGGCCGCCGTCAGACGCAGCCAGGCCCGGTGGGCACTGACGGTGCGGCTCGAGAGCGGCGTCGTCCCAAGGCGGAGGCGGGCGCCAGGCGTCCAGACCGTGGCGCGGTCGTCGACGGACGAGAGGTCGACCACGGCCCCGGTCGGCTCGCTGTGAACGCTCAGGGCCGACCGGCGGGCCAGCTCGCCGGCCAGCGCGCCGTCGTCGAGGGCCTCTGCGCGGACGCGGTGGTACTGGGCGCTCACGGGATCGCCGTGGGCCTCGGCAGCGCGCCAGGCGTCCCGGTGAAGGCGGGCGAGCGCCACGCGGGCTTCGGCCCCGGCACCCGCCTTGCCCAGGCTCTCGATGGCCTGCACGAAGTGGTGCGCCGCGCGGTCGAGCGCGTCGCGGGAGTGGCTCTCGATGCGCCAGAGGTCCGACAGCAGCCGCCGGTGGGGCTCGGGCGGCAGGTTGGCGAAGAGGCGACGCGCCTCGGCCGCCAGGGACTGCGCCTCCTGCCAGTGCCGCAGCCACGCGTTCGCTTCGGCGCGGCCCTCCGCCAGGGCCGTCTCCGGGTCCGAGGCCGTCTGATCCGGGACCAGGGACACGCTCGCGAGGGCCGCGGGCTCCCGTCCCGGCGCGGGTTTCGGTCGAACCTCCCCGGGGGCCGTCGGCTCCGGGGCGACCGGGCCGGGGGGCGACGACGGCGGGCGGTCGGTCGGTCGCCGCATGAGCGGGACGGTCTCGGGCGAGTTGGATGGGCGGCGCCCCTCCCGCGCGACCGCCCGACTCTCGAACTGCGCTTCGATGTTGGCCGCGAGGTCCAGCGCGCTCTGAAAGCGCTGCGCCGGGTCACGGGCCATCGCTTTGAGGGTGACGGCCTCGAGCGCGGCGGGAATGTCGCGGTGCGGCGCCCGCTGCCGGGGAGGCTCGGGTTTTCCACGCCGCACCTCGCGCAGCACTTCGTCGGACCGGGACGCCTCGTAGGGGCGCGTGCCCGTCAGGATCTCGTAGAGAATCGCGCCGAGCGCGTAGATGTCGGCCCGGTGGTCGACCGCCCGCACCCGCCCCTCCGCCTGCTCGGGCGCCATGTAGGCCGGCGTGCCGACGACGTCGCCCATGCGGGTCACCTCGCCGGCGTCGAAGCCGGGCGGCAGGTCCTCGGCGGGCTGGCCGGCCCGCATCGACTTGGCCAGCCCCCAGTCGGTCAGCACGACCTGCCCGAAGTCGCCCACGAAGATGTGCGCCGGCTTGATGTCGCGGTGAATGATGCCCTGGTCGTGGGCGAAGGCCAGTCCGTTGCAGACCTGCGTGAACCAGCTCAGCATGCGGCCCATGCGCACCTGCGTCGTGCGGATGATCGTCCGCAGGGAGCGCCCGGCGAGCAGCGCCATGACCAGCGCCGGTCCGGCCTCGATCAGACCGACGTCGTAGATGGGCACGATGTTGGGGTGACCGAGTCGGCCGCAGAGCTGCGCTTCGCGGATGAACCGCGTGTGCTGGCGCTCCTGTCCGCGCAGCTCCGGTCGCATGAGCTTGATCGCCACCGTTCGGCTCAGCAGGCGGTCCTGCGCCCGATAGATGATCCCGATGGAGCCGCGCCCGATCTCCTGCTCCCGGACATATCGGGCGTCGATGGGGTGCAGCCGCGAGGGATCGGGGCCTTCGGTGGAGTCGCGCGCCATGGGGGCGAAACTGTAGCAAGGTCGAGGCCGTACGGGGAGGGGGAAGCCCGCCCGGCGGGCGGGACGGCTTCGTTCTGCTCGAAAAGTTGCGGTGACTCTGGAACAATGCGCGCCAAGCCCCGGGCTCCCGACGAACAAGGAGGCAAACCGATGGTCCGCGCTCTTTGCGCCACCCCCGCCCCGCAGGCCCCGCGTGGCAAGCTCGCCGCCGCGCTCTCGGCCATGACGCTCGCGTTCTTCCCTGCACTCGCTTTCGGCGCCGACGGGGACGTCGACGGGGTCGACGACGCGATCGACAACTGCCCGGGCGTCGCGAACGGCGATCAGCTCGACATCGACGGCGACCTGCGCGGCGACCGGTGCGACAACTGCCCGTACGTCCCGAACGCCGATCAGGCCAACGAAGATGGCGATCCGTTCGGGGCGGCCTGCGATCAATGTGACGACGATCCGCGCAAGACGGTGCCGGGCATCTGCGGCTGCGGCGTCCCGGATGGCGACTCGGATTTCGACGGTGTCGACGACTGCAACGACGCGTGCCCCGCGGACCGGACCAAGCTCGAGCCGGGCGTCTGCGGGTGCGGGGTCGCGGACGTCGACGGAGACGCGGACGGCGCCGCGGACTGCATCGACGCCTGCCCCGCGGACCCCGCGAAGACGGTCGTCGGGACCTGCGGGTGTGGCGTCCCCGATCGCGACGGCGACGGCGACGCGACGCCCGACTGCATCGACGCCTGCCCGGCCGACCGCAACAAGATCGCGCCGGGGATCTGCGGCTGCGGGCGCGCGGACACGGACGGCGACGGCGATGGCACGGCGGACTGTCGGGACGCCTGCCCCGCCGATCCCCTGAAGATCGCGGTGGGGGTCTGCGGCTGCGGCGTCTCCGACGCAGACCGGGACGGCGATGGCTCCGCCGACTGCGCCGACGCCTGCCCGGCCGATCCGCTGAAGATCGTGGCGGGCGTCTGTGGCTGCGGCGTCCCGGACACGGACCGGGACGCGGACGGCACGGCCGATTGCCGGGACGCCTGTCCCGCCGATCCCCGCAAGATCGCGGTCGGCGCGTGCGGGTGCGGCGTCGCCGACACCGACTCGGACGCCGACGCGACGCCCGACTGCATCGACGCCTGTCCCGCCGACCGGACGAAGACGGCGCCCGGCCGCTGCGGCTGCGGTGTGGCCGAGACCGACGGGGACGCCGACGCCACCCCCGACTGCCTCGACGCCTGCCCGGCGGATCCGGCCAAGCTCGCGGCCGGGCGGTGCGGCTGCGGGGTCGCCGACACGGACGGCGACGGCGACACCACGCCGGACTGCGTCGACGCGTGTCCGGCGGATCCGGGCAAGATCGCGGCCGGCAGCTGCGGGTGCGGCGTCGCCGACACCGATGGCGACGGCGACGCGACGGCGGACTGCAACGACGGCTGCCCGGCCGACGCCGCCAAGACGCAGCCCGGGCGCTGCGGGTGCGGGACGTCCGACACCGACGCCGATCTCGATGGCACGCCCGACTGCCAGGACGCCTGCGGAGCCGATCCCTTCAAGACGGCGCCGGGCAGTTGTGGCTGTGGCACCCCCGACGACGACGCGGACGGGGATGGCCTCGCCGACTGCTTCGACGAGTGCCCGGGGGACATCGAGAAGCCGGTCGCCGGGGCCTGCGGGTGCGGCATCCCGGACACGGACTCGGACCTCGACGGCACCCCCGACTGTCTCGACGAGTGCCCCGACGACGCCGGCAAGGTGCTGCCGCGGCAGTGCGGCTGCGGCCTCGCGGACACGGACACGGACGCCGATGGCACGGCCGACTGCAACGACGCCTGTCCCGCGGACGGTGACAAGACGGCGGCGGGCCTCTGCGGTTGCGGCACGTCCGACGAGGACACCGACGGCGACGGGACGGCGAACTGTCTCGACCTCTGCGTCGACGATGGCGCGAAGTCCGAGCCCGGCGTGTGTGGCTGCGGGTTGCCCGAGGACGACGGGGACGCGGATGGTAGGCTCGATTGCGAGGATGCCTGCCCCGCCGATGCGGGGAAGATCGCCGGCGGAATCTGCGGCTGTGGCGTCGCCGACACGGACGGCGACGCGGACGGCACGCCCGACTGCAACGACGCCTGCCCCGCCGATGCGATGAAGACCGTGCCCGGGGCGTGCGGCTGCGGGGTCGCCGATGCGGACGCGGACGCCGACGGCACGTTCGATTGCCGCGACGCCTGTCCGGCGGATCCGGGCAAGGCCGCGCCGGGGGCGTGCGGCTGCGGCGTCTCCGATGCCGACACCGACGCGGACGGGATCGCCGATTGTGTCGATCTCTGTGTTCTCGTCGCCGATCCGGCGCAGTCCGACCTGGACGGCGATGGCATGGGCGACGCCTGCGACGCACCCGGCGGCCGACCGGACCTGGTGGTGACGGCGGCCGATCTGGCGCCGTCGGATCGGCAACCGGGCCGTGGCGAGGCGATTCAGGTCGCCGTCACGGTCCACAACGAAGGGGACGCCGGCGCGACGGACGTCGTCGTCGAGCTGCGGGCGCAGGGTCGGGTCGTCGGGCGCATCGCCATCGCGACGATTCCGGCCGGGGCATCGGAGACGGTCGTCTTCGAGCACACCACCGCCGACGAGACCGGCTTCGAGATCCTGCAGGCGGTCGTCGATCCGGACGCCGAGGTCGACGAGATCGCCGAGGACAACAACGCCGCGAGCACGTTCCTGCGCATCGAGGTGCCCCCGGCCGACTGGGGCGACATTCTGGTCGAGGCGGTCGCCTCGGTGGGGTGCGACGGGATCGCCCCGCGGCTGCGGGGTACGGCGACGTTCTCGGTGCGGGCCGACGGGCGGGACTTCTCGTTCCCGGTTCAGGGCGGGCGCGTCACCGTGACGCTCTCCGAGCTCGACCGGACCTTCGAGGGCGAGACCAACGACGACGGGCGCTTCGATCTCGCGCTCGGCCCGGCGTTGCCGCTCGGTCGGCATGCGCTGATCGTCGACGTCACGGACACGGCGGTCTTCGGCCGTCTCGAACTTGCCGTCGAAGTCCAGGAGAGCTGCTGCAACGCGGGCGGCGGTTGTGGCGGCGAGGAGGTCTGCCATCCCGTGCCCGGTCTCTGCGTGCCCGATTGCCGCATCCACGGCGACTTCTGCGGTGCGGGCCAGATCTGCGGCGGCCGCGGTCTGTGCGAGGACCCGCCGGGACCGGGCGGCGAGCCCGGCGAGCCCGGCGATCCGGGGGGGGATGTCTGGATCTACGCGTCCGATCTGTATTTCTGGCCCACCGAGAACCCCGCCCTCGGCCAGCCGCTGACGCTCGGCGCCGAGATCCACTATGCCGGGCTGACGCCGCGCGCCGATCTGCCCGTCGAGTTCCACGTGCACCGGCCCGTCGGTGGCCGCCTCGTCGACGAGCTGGTCGGCGCGTCCACGGTGAGCTTCCCCCTCGGGCGGGACACCGGCCCGGTGCTCGTGACCGCGCCGTGGACGAACGAAGCGACCGGGCCACACCTCGTCCAGGTCATCGTGCGTCCGGACTTCCCGGAGCCCCGCTTCAACAACCGCGCCGTCCGGCTCATCGGTGTCGGCGAGCACCCGGCCATCGAGGCGGCCCTCTCCGTCGACCCGGCGCCGTTCGACGCGCTCTGCCCGCCCGAACGGGTCGTGTTGCACGTGCGGTTCCCCCTCGACGTCGACGTGGCGACCATCGACTTCGCCGGTGAGGGCGTCTTCGTCGTCGCGCCCGCGGAAAACGGGGACCTCGACGGGGACGGCACCGCTTTCCTGCGCGCTCGGGCGGACACGGTCGTCTACGGGCTCGAAAACGACGTTCACTTCGAGGTGGACCCGGCGGCGTTCGCGGCCCTCGTCACGCCCGGGCGCGAACTGGA
>JAKLJY010000156.1 GCA_023150895.1 Myxococcota bacterium
GCGGTCCATCCGCTCTCACGCGAACATCGCGGAAATTGGTGTCAGGCGGTAGGGCGTCGCTGGTCGAACGCATACCCGGGAGCATCGAAACGCCTCGTGGCCAGGATCACGCCCCCGCCGGGAGGCTCGAGCCTCAGCCCCGGGGGGCGATCGGGTGGCGCTTCAGCCGCCCCCAGGCGACGAAGCCCGCGAGGCCGGCGAGCACGATGTTCGGCGCGACCCCCGTGAACTCGCCGTACGCGACGTGCGTGCCAGCGGCGAGCACCATCACCACCACGAGGCCCAGGGCCGCGGCCGGCGTCAGCTTCGGCGCGATGCGCGCTGCGGCGGGTGCTACGCGACTGGACGATCATCGGCGGGCAGCTCGTGCTGCTCTGGCCCGAAAGCAGGCATCCCGCCCCCCGCGTTGATGTCGGGCGTGATCGTCCCCGTCCCCACCCACCACCCCGCGACGGGACTCGGGGATGGCCTCGCCTCCGTTCGCCGGCGGCACCCGCAGGCGGTCCCCGAAACCCGACCACGGACGAACGGCGGTGGAGTTGCCGTTTTTCGACGAATTCTGGCATCACGTCCGCCTCTTCACTCCGGAAAGTGGCCACCGAGCCGCCGAATCGTTACGCTTCACCCATGTTCAACCGTCTTCCGGGCCCGGTACCGCAGGCCTCCTTCTTCCTCCTCGGTCCGCGCGGAACCGGCAAGTCGACATGGCTACGGTCCTGTTTTCCGGAGGCCGTCTTCCTGGACTTGTTGGACGACGCCGTCTTTCGCGCGCTGTCGGCGCGCCCGGAGAGCCTCGCCCACTTCGTACCGCCGGGGCACCCGGACTGGATTGTCGTCGACGAGGTCCAGAAGGTGCCGGCCTTGCTCGACGAGGTCCACCGCCTGATCGAGTCGAGGGGCTGGCGTTTCGTCCTGACCGGGTCGAGCGCGCGGAAGCTGAAACGCGGCGGGGCGAATCTGCTGGGGGGTCGCGCGCGGATCCGCACGATGCACCCTTTGACGGCCGAGGAACTCGGCCCGGCGTACTCCCTCTCGCACTCGCTGCGGTTCGGCCAACTGCCCACGGTCTATGTTGCGCCGGATCCCGGCCCCTACCTCGAAGCCTATGTCGGCACGTACCTGCGTGAAGAAGTCATGCAGGAGGCCCTCGTCCGGAACGTCGGCGCGTTCGGTCGTTTCCTCCAGGCGGCGAGCTTCTCCCAGGCCGCCGTCCTCAATCTGACCCGTGTCGCTGAAGAGTGCGCCTTGCCCCGAAAGACGGTATCGTCGCACTTCGACCTGCTCGAAGACCTGCTCCTCGGCGCCCGGGTGCCGGTCTTCCAGCGGCGCGCCCGGCGACGCGTGTCCCAGCACCCCAAGTTCTTCTTCTTCGACGTCGGCGTCTATCGGAGTCTCCGTCCCAAGGGCCCGCTCGATACGCCCGAAGAGATCGACGGCGCCAGCCTGGAGACGCTCGTCTTCCAGGAGCTGCGGGCGCACATCGCCGCGCGGTCCCTCGGGTACGACCTCTTTTTCTGGCGCACGGTGGACGGTCTCGAGGTCGACTTCGTTCTCTACGGCGAGGCGGGCCTCGTCGCCCTCGAGATCAAGCGTTCGGCCCACATCCGCGAGTCGGACCTTCGCGCGCTCCGTGCGTTCAAGGCGGACTACCCGATGGCGCGGGCCCTCCTTCTGTGTGGCGTCGAACGGCGAACGTACCGCGAGCCCGGCATCGAACTCTGGCCCTTGGCCTCGGCCCTGCAGAGCCTGGGCGCACTCCTGTCGGGCGAGGTGCCGGCCGCCGACGCGTGACGGTGTGCGTCACGCCCCAGTGACCTCGAGGTGGTTGCCATCGCATCGGCGTGGCCCCCGACGGTCCGCGGAGCCGGTCGCCCGCACCGGCATGTGTCACCGGTGGCGTCACATCCGGGCCCGAGCCGCCGACGGTGACACCCACCGCCGGCGGTTGGCAGGCATACGCCCGGTCGTCGCCCGCGCCGAGATGCGGCCGCTGCGCACCAGACGAAACACGAACACTTTCAGTATGATACGCGCATCATCATGCGCCGAGACGACGTGCCGGTCGTGCGGCGCGTCGACGCCGCCGAGGGATGGCACGACCCTTGAAATAGGTGTGTTCGTGCTCGCAACGACGCGGGCCGAAACAAGAATCCACCGAAGAGTCACGCCCAGGAGTGTCACCCCATGAACCGCACCAAGACGTTGTCCCTCTGCCTCGCGATCCTCTCCACCGGGCTCGTGCCCCAGGGCGCCCGGGCGGCCGAAATCAGTCACGGCTCCGGCACGTACTCGCCCCCGCCGGAGCACTACTCGCCCCCGCCGGAGCACTACACACCCAAGCCCCAAGATGACGGCGGCGGGCTGCCGCCCGAGACCAAGTGTACGAAGGTCACGTGTCGCTGACGCGCCGCGCGGGGCCGGGCGAGGCTCGCCGCGCCTCGCTCACTCCACCGGATCCGTGAGGGTCAGCTGGCCCTTCTGCTCGACCGGAACGTCGTCCGCCTCGATGACGATGCGGTGCTCGATGTGCTCCACGCCGTCCACGGCATAGAGCCGCAGGAGACGCTCGTAGTCGGGGTTGGGCCGCCGGGCCGAGCTCGGCACGTCGACGCGGAAGAACCGAACCAGGTGCGTCCCCGGGTACATCTCGAAGAAGCCGATGATGTTCTCGTCTTCACCCGAGGCGGTCGCCTCGTGGTGGATGAAGATGGGGCGCGTGTACTCGACCAGGTCCTCACCGCGGTCGAGCGCGACGACCCAACTCCACTCGACCTCATGGCGATCGACGAGCGCACCGTCCGCCGTCTCCACGGTGATCGTCGCGCCGTAACGCACGCAGGCCTGCACGTCGTCCCCCTGGCCCGTGGCCAGCGAGAAGCGGGCCCAGGCGACCTCGGCCCCGCCGACCTCGACCTCGACCTCGGCGGGACGCAGATCGGCCGCATAGGTACCGAAGTCGGCCTCGGCGACCCCGCCGTCCCGAGCGAGGACCGAGACCGTGTACGCGCCGGCGGGCAGCTCCGGGAACTCGATTGCGCCGCCCCCGTTGGTGTAACCGCGGGCGACCTCGGCGTCCCCTCGGCGGACGACCACGAGGGCGCACGGGGCGCTCGTGACGTAACGACAACTCTCCGTCGGATCGGCGCCGCACTCGTCGACGGCGACACGCAAACCGGCGCCGGAGGCCGTCGCCGACGTGCCACCACCGCAGAGCCAGGGGGCCCAGAAACACGTCCAGGGGTCGTCCGACTTCCCGGCCGCCAGGGACTCGCAGCTCGAGGCGGTCACCCGCGCGGCGGCGTCGGGGTCGCAATTCTCGGGCGTCGCCACGGGCTGCTCCGGGAAGCAGGCCTTCAGGTGGTCCACGGCCGAGGCGCAGGTGGCCAGCGCGTCGGGCAGTGCGGCCTCGGAGGCGGGCGCGGCGGTGTCGGTTTCACCACAGGCGGCCAGCAGCAGGAGCGTAGCGGGGAGAAGGTTTCGGGCGAGCGCGTTCGACATGGTGATCTCCATCGGTATCGGTGCGCCCGTAGCAATATTCGCACCATGCTCCCGAGGACCTTCGGGGCCGTGCAGGCGGCGTCCTCTGGCAACCCGAGTATCCACCCACGACGGGTCGAGCGCCGGGGCGTTTGCGCACAACCGCGCAACCTCCGGGCGAGTGGCGGGTTGGAGCGATCGAAGCCGATGACACTTCGAAACCGACCTTCGAACCAGAACAAGGACGACCCCATGAACCCGAAGTCTCACCCCCGCGCCTCCTTCGAGAGCACCTCGTTTCGCCTCGCCGTGTTCGCGTCTGCCGTGCTGCTCGGCGCCTGTGGAGGCGACGACGACACCGACGACGCCACCGGGGCAACCGCGGACCCCGCCGTGGTCGAGGCCTCGGCCGCCCTGTCCGCACAGACGCTGGACGACGTGCGCACCGGCCTGGACGTCGACGCCCTGCTCGCCGGCTTCGGCGGGCGACCCAAGGTCCTCGACGCCTTGCGCTCGCTGGTCTCCGAGCGCTCGCCGTGCGCGGACATCCAGCGCGAGGATGGCCAACTGAGCATCGACCTCGGCGATGGCTGCACACTCCCGGGCTCGGGGCGTACCGTGAGCGGCCAGCTCGACCTCGAGGTCTCGAGCGATGAGGCGCAACGCAGCCTCGACGTGTCGCTCATGGAGTTCGGCGCGGAGGTCAAGGCGACGGGCACCGTGCATCTCGAGGCGGAAAGCGGCGCGCGCTCGCGTCAGCTCTCGGTGCAGCTCAGCGACGGCCGGGCGCTCGACTGGACGGGCGCCGCCACCTGGGCCGAGGGTCTCGTCTCTTTCGGAGGCGAGGCGACGGCCGTCGACGCCGCAGGGGTCAGCACGTCGGTCGTCTACGCGGGCTTCTCCTGGCAACGGGGGGACTGTTACCCGTCCGCGGGAGCCGCGACCCTGAATCGCGGGGACGAGCCCACCGTCGTCGTGACCTTCGATGCCGAAACCCCGGACACTGGCGAGGTCACGGTCAAGGTCGGGCGCGCCCCGGCGGTGCCGTACACCCTGCCGACCGAGCGCTGTCTCTGACGGACGGCGACCGCCGCCGCGCCGCGCCGCGCCGCGTGAGCCCGCCCCCGCCTGATTTCCCACACTCCGGACGCCGCGGGCCTGCGTGGTACCGTCGCGCCCATGAACGCCCATTCCCCCTTCGTCGGCGCGCGCGGGTCGGCCCTCGCGTCCGTGCTCGTCGGTTTCGCCCTGTCCGCCTGTGCCGCCGATCCGGCCTCGCCCGTCCCCGCGGCCTCCGGTGAGTCGCACTTTCTGCGGGCCTGCGCCGATGAGACCGAGTGCGGGGGGGCGCTCGCGTGCCTTTGCGGTGTGTGTTCGGCCGCCTGTGACGACGACGCCGTCTGCACGGGTCTCGAGGCAGGCGCGATGTGTTCGGCGGCGGGCGCGTGCGGAGAAGCCCCCGGCGGGCGAGTGTGCGTGCGCGGGGCCGACGACGCGGGCCCCCCGGAGGCGGACGTCCCCGCCCCGGTCTGCGTCGCTCCGATCGACGGCGTGTGCCCGCCGGAGACGATCGAGGTCGTCCGGGGCCGGCGCATCGACGTCGACCGACAGTGTGTCGGCGCCGGGTTCGACGAGCCCATCTCGTGCGTGACCTTCATGCCCGGTGGCTCGACGGCGTACTTCTGCGTCCAGCGGGGGGCCGACGGGGCCCGCTTCGGCATCCCGAGCGGGAACTGCCTGCCCGGCGCGTGGTCGGACTGCGAGGAGGGTGAGTTCTTCATGCCCGCGTGGCCGGCCTGCCCCGCGTCGCCTGCGCCGCCGGCGCCGCCCCCCGGCACGCCCGCCACCTGTGACCCCCGGTCGCTGGGCCTGTGGCAGGACCCGCCCTCGCCCGAGACCATCGGCGCGATCCGACGGGTCGACCTCGCGCCGGATACGCTGTCCGTCGTCGCGATCGTGGAGGGCAGCGAGCAGACGTTCACGTTCCACGGGCCGTTCGCCACGCTCGACCCGGCCGCGCTGGCGGGCCTCGACTCGCTGAGCATTCGGGTCGGCGACGGGGCCGGGGAGGACTTCATTGCGACGCTGCAGGGCTGTGATCGCACCGCCCTCATGCTCGTGCACGCGACGCGGCCGCTGCTCGAACGGACCTGGGGACCCGTCGACGATCTCTTCGACCCGACCGTCGACTGTGGCGGCGCGGGCGCCGGCTGCCCCGACGAGTACGCGCTCCGGTGGCAGGGCGTTTCCGTGCCCCCCGGCCGCAGCGTCGACACCCTGGACGCCCAACTCCGGGCCGGGCGCGTGACGGGCTGCCGCGGCGACCCCGGCGCAGACGCCCGCGTCGAGTTCGTCGTGCTGCCGCGGGCGGACGTCCCGGCCTGTCCGGGCGCCGGCGTCCCGGGCGAGAACGCCTCGGCGTTCGCGATGACCGACGCCGCCGGCGCCATCGTCGCGGCGAACGAGGGCATGGACGTCGACCGGACGGACGAGGTCGTGGTCACGCAGGACCCGGCCGATCCGGGCCACCTGACGCTGACGCCGGTCGCAGCGGACGCCGGTTTCGGGCCGCTGGACCTGCGCGTGGCGATGGCGCTCCCGGCCGACTTCGTGCCGCCCGTGACGCTGCGGCAGCGGCTGACGACCCCGTGGCACTGGAACCGCACCTTCGAGGTGCACGACGCGGGGGGCCTGCGCATCACCGCGCTGTCCGGGGACCGCAGCGTCCTCGCCGGAATGACGAACCTGACCGCCACGCCGGGTGCGCCGGTCTGTCGCATGCCGTGGGACTTCGGCGTGCAGGACCTGCAACCCCTCACGCTTCTGCGCGGGGGTGAGCCGCCGCGGACCGTGATCGCACAGACGCTCGGCCTCACGCGTTTCGACGGGGGCCGGGTCGATCTGCGCGCTTCGGGGGACTATGTGAACGTCTGCGCGACCGACACGCCCCGCGGCTGGGTCGATTTCGTCGCCGTGTGGGACTGAGAGGGTCGGCGGGATGGGCCCGTGGGCCTCGACGCCGGCCGCCGGGATATGGCACACCGGCAGAGATGCCGACTGCCGCCGACACGAGTCATGCACCGCGCGCACCGAAGGGGTGTGACCTCGGGTCGGTGTCTCGGCGGCGGACTCCGACGTGGGCCCTCGTTCTCGGCCTCGGCGGCTGCGTCGACGTGCCGGCGCTGGCGTTCGAGGCGCCCGCGGACACGGGCCCGCTCGACGCCTCCGGCGAAGTCGACGCGGCCCCGCCGCCTGCCGACGCTCGACGCCGGTCGGACGTCGAGGTCGACCCCCTGCCCGACGCCACGCTCTCGCCCCGGGACGCCGCCCCGGGGGACACCGGCGCCGCGCTCGACGCCGCCGCCTCGAAGCCCGACGCCGGACGCGTCGCCGAGACCGGCGGGACCGAACCGGACGTCCCGGGCCTCGTACCGGTGCCCGACGCCGCCGGGCCCGCACCCATCCCGGACGCCAATGCCCCGCCCGTCCCCGACGCCAACGCCCTGCCCGTCCCCGAGGTCGTCGCGCTTACGGTCCCCGGACCCGTGACCGGCCGCCGCTTCGGATCGGCCGTGGCCATCGTGCCCGACCAGAACGGGGACGGCTTCGCGGACCTGCTCGTGGGCGCGCCGCGCACCGGTCCCCGCGGCGGCGCGGACTCGAGCGCCTTGCACCTGCTCGACGGCCGGACGGGGGCCGCGCTGTCGTCCTTCGTCGAGCGCGACGATCCGAACGACTTCGGCGCCGAGTTCGTGGCCGCCCCGTTCGCCGACGACCGGGACGCGTGGCAGGTCATCGCCGGGGCGAAGGGTGCCAACGGTGGGGCCGGACGCCTCTCCGCCTACGCACTGCCCGGTCTTCGTCGCCTCGACGTCGTCGACGGGCAGGTCGCCGGCGCGCAGTTGGGGCAGACCGTGACGCCGGCGTTCGAAGACGGCCGGCCGCTCGTGATGGTCTCCACGCCCGGAATCGTCATCGCGCCGCGCTTGACCATCTACGGCCTCCGGGCGGACGGCCACGACGACTACACCCTCGAACAACGCCTGCGCGTCGACGCGGACGTCCTCATCGCGGGCAACGTCGGCGTGAACCTCCTCGGCATCCCGACGCCGCAAGGGGGCGGCCTCGACGACGTGGTCGCCGTCGGCGAGTCGGGCATCATCGCGACGCGCCGCGTGATGCGGTATCGCAGCGCGGGCACCGCCGAGTTCCGGGGTGAGTACGTGACGCCCGATGCGGACCTGACGACGGGCACGAGCCTGCTGGAGCTGCCCGGTGCGCCGCCCTGGCTGGCCGTGGGCACCCCGGGGCGCGACGCGGGCAAGGTTGCGGTCTTCGTCCGCGACGGGGGCGCCAACGGGGACCCTCTCCTGGAGATGAGACCCCTCGGACCGGCCTCGCTCTTCGGCTGGAGCCTCGCCCTCGCCCCGCTGCTCGCCCCGCCCGCGGACGCGACGCCGTTGTTGTGCATCGGCGCCCCGGGTGGCGCACCCGGGCTTGCCGGCTCGGTCGAGTGTCGCGCGGCGGGGGCCGAGGTCAACGCGCTGGCGCTCGACGCGCCGCCGGACGTCGCGGGGTTCGGCCGCTCGCTGGCCGTCGCGACGCGGCGCGACCCCGACGACACCTGGCTCCTCGTCGTCGGCGCGCCGGAGACGTCTACACCGGAGGGGGTCACGGGCGGGGTCGTGCTCTACCGGGTGACGTCGCCCCCCTGAGAAGTCGGCCGCTCGTCAGCCCGCGTCGCCCTCGCCCTTCTTCGCGGCCTCTTGCAGGGCGCGCACTTTGGCGCGGGCCGCCTTGAGCGCGGGCGTCTCGTCGAGTTCGTTCTCGACGAGGTCCTCGAACTCGGCCCGTTCCGCCGCATCTCGGGCCTTGATGCGGGCCTCCTGCGCCTCGGCCTCTTTGCCGGTGACCTTGCGGAGTCGCGAAATGAATCCCATGGCGATGGCCTTTCCGTCGCGTCGTTCGTGATGCAGACGCCAGTGTAACAGGCGCGGTCGCGCGCCACCCCTTGCGTTCGGGCCGCGAAAGGTCTGGTATGCGCCCGATCCGGGCGCGGTGGGGCGCCCGGCACCCGCCCAGAGACCCCGCCTGAACCACTGCCCGATGGAGACCCGAATGCGCACGACGATGATCCTGACCGCGGCCGCTTCGACCCTCGCTCTGCTCGCCTGCTCCGGCGGTGACAAACCGGCCGCCAAGCCCGCCGACAAGCCCGCCGCGCAGACCACCGAAAAGGGCGCCAGCACGTCGCAGCCGACGAGCGCCGCCCCGGCGACCGCCGCTGCCGCCCCCGCCGCCGGCGGCAACGAGGTCGCGCTCACGAAGCTCGCCCTGAAGGCCGAGGCCCCCGCGGGCACCGAAGCCAAGGACGCCATCGTGGGCGAGGGTGTGATGCTTCAGGGTCCCGGGCTCATCGTCTCGGTCGAGGTCTCGAGCGACACCCGCCCGAAGACCATCGAGGACGCCAAGAAGGACGCCGAGATGTACACGCCCAAGAACCTCAAGGAGGAGAAGCTCGCCGACGGCTACGCCATCTCCTTCGAGAACGAGGGCGGCATGGGCAAGAACTACTGGGTCATGGTCCGCCGCGAGATCGGGGGCAAGGCCTACTGGTGCGAGACGACCGCGAGCCAGCCCGAGCAGCAGGAGAACGCGCTGAAGGCCTGCAAGAGCCTGAAGCCCTGACGCAGCGCCGCGCCCCGAGTCGCAGGGCGCGGGGGACGCCGGGCGCTCGCCCGCCCGTGAGCGTCATCGTTTCCGGGACGCGCGTCCAGCCGTCGCGCGCGACGTTCGAGGGCGGAGTTCGAGGGCCTCTCCGGTCGAGGCGAACGCCACCCGCGCCGCCGCTTCCACCGCACGACGGAACCAGACGATCGCCGGATCCCCGTCGAGCGCCGCGCTCCAGAACATCGAAAGCGCGATGGGCGAAAGCGAGAGCGGGCACGGCAGGGCGACGAGCCCGAAGCGAGGGGCGACGTCGGCCAGCACCGCGCGCGGGACGGTCATCAGAAGGTCCGTCCGGGCGAGCAGGGGCGGCGCCAGGAGGAAGTGCGGCAGGTAGGGGCCCGCCCGTCGATGCAGCCCCGCGGCGCGCGCGGCGGTCTCCACCGGGCTCTCCTCGCCCGAGGTCGTCCGCACCCGGACGTGCGAATGACCGGCCCACGCCTCCAGGCCCCAGACGCCCACCGCCGGGTGGTCGGCGCGGGCGTAAACGGCCCATTCCAGGGTCGCGAGCGACAGGCTGCGCAAGCCCTCGGTCCGGGCGAGACCTGCGGGTGCGATGGCCAGATCGACCCGACCATCGGCGACGTCCCGCAGCATGCCCCGAACGGCCGGGACGAGCTCCACACCCGCGGTCGGGGTCGTCGTCGCCATGCCGGCGAGCAGCGTCGGCAGGACGGCGGCGACGAAATCGGGCCCGGCCAGGGTGAACACGCGGTCCGTCGTCGCGGGGTCGAACGCGCCTTCCTGCGCGAGCACCCGACCGATGGAGCGCAGAAGGCGCGAGATCTCGCCGGCGAGTCGTTCCGCCTTGGGCGTGGGGCGCATCTCACCGCCGACCCGGACCAGAAGCGGATCTCCGAGCTGCGCCCGCAACCGCCCGAGCGCGTGACTGACGGCCGACTGCGTGCGGTGCAGGCGCCGGGCGGCCCGGGTCACGTTCCGCTCCTGGAGCAGGACATCGAGCACCACGAGGAGATTCAGATCGGTCTGGGAGACATCGATTTCGTGCATGCGTGATGAAGACTATTCGTTTCCATCATGGTGCTTCAAGGCGCGACCCTCGCCGCCGGACCCACCCTCCGGAGCCCCCCGATGCGCGCCCATGTCCTCACGAAATACGGCAAGACCAACGACGTGCTGCGGTTCGTCGAGCATCCGCTCCGCCCGCCGGGCCAGGGCGAAGTCCGGATCGACGTCGAAGCCGTGGCGCTCAACCCCGTGGACGTCAAGACCCGGGAGGGCGAGCCGAAAGTGCTCTTGCCGTTCGCGCCCCCCTTCGTCCTCGGCAGCGACCTCGCCGGCACCGTGGTCGAGGTCGGCGCCGGTGTCGCGAATCTGCGGCCGGGAGACCCGGTCTACGCTTACGCCGGCATGGACCGGATGGGCGCCTTCGCCGAATCCGTCGTCCTGCCCGCCTCGCGGGTCGCGCGGCGCCCGGCGAACCTCGGGGCCGTGATCGCCGCCTGCCTGCCGTTGCCGGGCCTGTGCGCGCTGCAGGCCCTCGACGCGGCCGGGGTGGGCCGTGGGGCGAGGGTGCTCATCCACGGGGGGGTCGGTGGCGTCGGCGGTCTCGCGGTGCAGCTCGCGCATCAGCGCGGCGCCGAGGTCTACGCCACGGTCGGCCCGCGCGACCTCGATCGAGCCCGTGCGCTCGGCGCGACGCACCCCATCGACTACCGGGAATCCCGCTTCGAGGACGCCGCCCGCGAGCTGGACTTCGTGTTCGACACCGTCGGGGGCGACACGCTGACCCGGTCGTTCGGCGCCGTCCGTCGAGGGGGCGTCGTCGCCTCTCTGCATGTCCCGCCCTCCGCCGAGGCCCTCCGGGCCGCCGGCCTGCGCGCGCCGTGGTTCCTGCGCGCGCTGCTGCCCCTCCTGACCCGCAAACCCCGCGGCCTGGCGGCCCGGGCGGGCGCGCGGCTCGTGCCCATCCTCAGCGTGCCCGGCGCCGCCGGTCTGGAGAGCCTGACCCGCGCGGCGGAGGGGGCCGGCCTTCAGGTGACCATCGACCGCGTCTTCCCGTTCGAGGCGCTCGCCGACGCCTTCGCTCACCTCACGAGTGGCGCGGCGCGGGGGCGTGTCGTGCTCGGCCGGCGATAGGAGCCTGTCGCCCCTCTCCCGGCGGACGCCATCGACTTGCCGCCCGCGCGGGATCGGGTGCTCTCTCGGGAGACAGCCTCGACCCGGGACGTCGAGGGCGCAGTGAGCCGGGACCCGGTTCGACCCGCCGGTGTGAATCGTCACACCCGCGGGGCCTCACCCGCCGCTTCGCTCGCGAGGCGGGCCTTGATGTCGTCGTAGGCGGCCCGGATGAGAGTGCGCAACGCATCGGCGTCCGGACGGGCGTCCGGGCGCGCCCGTACGCGGCGCATGAATCGCCCGTCGCCCTGCAACAGACCGGCGGGGTCCGGCAGCGAGGCGCCCTGAAAGAACCCGATGTTCACATGGGCGGTGAACACACCGACGTAGCCGAAGGCGGCGTCTTCGACACAGGCCGTGGGGTAACCGTCGTGCACCAGCTCGGTCACGTCCGGACCGCAGGCACGCATCTCGGCGAACCATGCGCGGGCAAGGGCCGCGAGCGCGGGGTCGCGCGTCGCAAACCAGCCGTCGATTGCAGTCCGGTCCCGGGTCGCTCCGTGAAAACGCAGGCACTTCGACATGGTTGGCTCCGGTGAGTGGGGGCGCCGGCAGGGTAGCTCGGTTGCGGGGGCGACGCTCGGTTGCCGTTTCTCACCGGCAGAAGGCGTCCGCGGCGTTGTAAGCGGCGCAGGTCGGCTCGTCCCCGACCGAGTCGAGCACGAAGCCGCTGCGGCAAACGCCATCCCGAGGGGCCGGGTAGTCGGTCTCCGGGTCGAACGA
This sequence comes from Myxococcota bacterium, assembly GCA_023150895.1. GTDB lineage: Bacteria > Myxococcota_A > Bradymonadia > UBA7976 > UBA1532 > CAINDO01. Next base: position 12,067 of record JAKLJY010000156.1, read on the forward strand.
GCACACGCCGCGGCCGTCTGCTCCCATGCCGATGCAAAGGGCCTCCGGGCCGCAGAGTTCGGACCTTTCGTGCTCGCATGGGGACCCGTCCGGCAGGGGCCATTCGCACCGGGGGACGTCGGTCACGCCTTCGTCCGGCCACACGCACGCGAGTCCTCGTTCGCAGGGGCGGTCGTCGCAGCGCTCCCCCACCGCCGAGTCCGCTTCGCAGCGCCGGGTGATGGCGGAGCAGGTCAGGCCATCCTCGCAGGGGCGATCACGACAGAACTGCCCTCGGCCGGCGGGGGCGACGCAGTGCCCCGCGCTCCCGTCGTCGGAGAAGGAGCAGGCGAGCCCGACCTCGCACTCCTCCGGGCGAAAGCAGGGCATGTCGACCGCTTTTCGGGGCTGGCAGCGTCCCGTGAGCCGCCAGTCGCAGAACGTCGACTCGACGCAGCCGTAAGCGGTGACGTCGTCACGACACGGATCGCCCTCCTGCAGTGCGGGCGACAGCACGATGCCGGGGTGGGGCATCGGGTAGTACATGATGGACGGTCGGCACGCCTCGGCGTCTCGCCGGATCAGCTCCACGAGCCCGCCCGCACGCGCCTCGTCGAATTCGAACGCCGGGCTGCTCAGGAGTTCCGCGTAGAGTGATCGGCACTCGTCTTCGACGTCCTCGAGGCATGATGCGCGTCCGCGCTCGGCGCAGCACGTCCTGCGGCCGAGGCAGAACGCGTCGGCCACGGCGGGGCAGAACTCGCTGCGCGTCAACGGCGCAGCCGCGGGCAGATCCATCGTGGCCGGTCCGCTGGTCGTGGCCGTCGCCGCGGTGGACCCCTCGTCGCCGAGGCAGCCGGAGAGCACGATCGCGAGGAAGCCGAGATTGAACGTCTTTCGGGAAGTCATCGGGTCGCTCCTTGGATAGGTTGCGACCTTTCGTACTTCGTGGCGTGTCCGCCCTTTCGCGTCGTGTGCGCCGAAGAGCGGCCCGCATCGGAGAGGTCCCGCGCGAACGCCGTGAGACCGAACCGCGCGCTCACGCGTCCAAACGGAGCATGAATACCCTCGACGCCCCGGTCCTGCCCTCGAATCGCATCGTCATCGCGGGGGGCAGCGGCTTCCTCGGCGTCTCGCTTGCCCACCACCTCGCCGCGGAGGGTCGGGCGGTCACGTTGCTCTCCCGCCACCGGCCGGCCTGCGCGGGCCCGTGGGACTTCGCCGAATGGGATGGCCGCACCGCGGGCGCGTGGACCACCTGCCTCGAGGGCGCGCGGGCCTGGTGAACCTGGCCGGGCGCACCGTGGACTGCGTGAAGACCCCCGACCACTGCGACGAGATCCTGCGGTCGCGGGTGGAGTCGACGCGCGTGCTCGGTGTCGCCTGCCGGGCGGTGTCGACCCCGCCGCCCGTGTGGGTGCAGATGGCGACCGCGCACATTTACGGCGACCCGCCGAGCGCCGTCTGCGACGAGGACAGCCCCTTCGGGTACGGTCTCGCGCCCACCGTCGGCCGGGCGTGGGAGGAAGCGTTCGCCGCCGCCGTGCTCCCCGGTCAGCGCGGGGTCGTCCTGCGCACGAGCTTCGTCGTCGGGCGTGACCGCGGCGCCGGGGGCGGGGCGGTCTCGCGCCTGCTGCCCCTCGCCCGGCTCGGCCTCGGCGGCAAGGTCGGCACGGGCAAACAGGGCATGAGCTGGATTCACGAGCACGACCTCAACCGGCTCTTCACCCGGGCGCTCACCCTCGAGTCCATGCGGGGCGCGTACATCGCCACGGCGCCGAACCCGGTGAGCAACGCGGAGTTCATGCGCACCCTGCGCCGGGTCGCGCCGTCGCCGAAGGCGCCGTTCGGCCTGCCCGCGGCCGAGTGGATGGTCCGCCTCGGGGCGGCGCTCTTCCTGCGCACCGACCCAGAACTCGCTCTGTACGGTCGGTACGTCGTCAGCCGACGCCTCGCCGAGGAGGCCTTCGAGTTCACCTATCCCCGGCTCCCCGAGGCGCTCGCGGCCTGCGTCGGAGACGTGAGCCCCGCCGTGCGGTGAACCGGGCGGTCGTGCGGGCGCGTGCGATCCGTACTGGTTGTCGGTGACGGGAGCCGAGTGCGTACGCTGTTCTCGTGACTAGCGGCGCCTCGATATTCGGCAGGCGGTCTCGCACGGCCGATGCTCGCCGCATCTAATGCTCGAGTGCTTGACGGCCAGACGGTTGATGTTTACGTTGTAAACAACACATGGCTGCCGGAGTTCCCGTGAAGAAGGTCCTCGTCGTCCTCGGTCACCCCAACAAGGCCAGCTACTGCGCTGCCCTGGCCCAGACCTACGCGGAAGCCGCCAAGGACGCCGGCGCCGCAGTGCGCACCCTCGCCCTGGCCGATCTGCCGTTCGACCCCGTGCTGCACGAGGGCTACACCCGGCCGCAGCCGCTCGAAGCCACGCTGGACGCCGCGCAGGCGGACGTGAAGTGGGCCGACCACCTCGTCTTCGTCTATCCGAACTGGTGGGGCGGCCTCCCCGCGCTGCTCAAGGGATTCTTCGACCGGGCCTTCCTGCCCGGTTTCGCCTTCAAGTACCGCCCCGGCGGTGCGCTCTGGGACAAGCTGCTCACGGGCCGCAGCGCGCGCGTCCTCGTCACCATGGACTCGCCCCCCTGGTACTACCGCTGGATCGTCGGCGCCCCCGGCGACAAACAGATTCGCCGCGCCGTCCTCGGGTTCTGTGGCATCAGACCCGTGCGGGTCAGCCACTTCGGCTCCATGAGGAGTGCCAACGCCGAGAAGCGGGGCCGCTGGCTCGAAAAGGCGGCCGCTCTGGCGCGGAGCGACGTTTGAGCGCCGGGCAACGGCGTGACGCCACGAAGCGCGCCCCGACGGCGTCCGAACGGATCGTCGAGGCCGCCCGGGCCCTCTTCGTCGAGGCTGGTGAGACCGCCGTGACCATGCGCGCCGTCGCCGCCCGGGCGAAGGTCTCGCCGATGGCGGCCTACCGCCACTTCGAGAGCCGCGAAGCCTTGATGCACGCCGTAATGGAGCGCGGTCACGACGACTTCCTGCGCCGCATGCACCACGCGCTCGCCGCCCCCGGTCCGGGCGAGCGCCTCGCCGCCACCGGCCGCGCCTACCTGGACTTCGCCCTGGAGAACCCCCGCGACTACGCGCTGATGTTCATGCAGTCCGTCGCGGGCGACCCGTGCGCCGGCGCCCCCGCCTGGCGGGACGCCGCGACGTTCCGGTTCCTGGTCGATCGCATCGCCGAGTGTACCGCCGCCGGTCTCATGCCCCCGGGCGACCCCGAGCTCCTCGCGCTCTCGCTCTGGGCTCACATCCACGGTCTCGTGTCGCTTTACCTGGCGCAGAAGCTCGCCCTGGACGAAGCGGCGTTTCGTGCGCTGTGCGACCGTGTCCTGACGCTGGCGTGGCGGCCGGAGGCGACTTTCCCGCCCGACGCGGCCGGCATTGCGTAGTGGCCACCCCAAGGAGGTTTCCATGCCCGCATCCACCGTCATCGTTCAGCACAAAGACGGCAGCCCCGGCCGCCAGAAGCGCGTCGTCCTCGGCTTCTCGTCCGGCATGACCAAGGATTGCTTCACCGACAACCACGGTCGCGTCGTGGTCGAACACAGTTCGACGGGCCGCTGCACGGTCTACGTCGACGGCCGCGACTGCGGCTCGATGCAAGCGCCCGGCACGTTTGCCGCGACCTTGCGGTGAGGGGGACGATCGCGGGACCCGATGCGGTCCGCGCCGCCCTGCGCCGGACCGTGCTTTCGTTCGACTTCTGTCCCGGATGACATCGGCGCGCAGCCTGCAGGTCTGAACGCGCCCCAAAGGTGCCGCAGTCCCCCCGTCGGTCAGGGCCACAGGGGCGAGCGTGGCGCTCGCGACCGACCCGAACCCACCCCCAAGGAACTGGAGAAGCGACATGGCGAAGATTGTCTTCACGATGACCTGTGGCACCGTTCACACCCTGTCGACACAGGTCTACGGCGGCGACGGGCCGATGACCCTCCAGGACGCACGCGCTCAACTCAGCCTCGCGACGGAGAAGCTGCGGTCCTTCACCGTCGACGAGGGCACGATCATCTTCCCGGCGCACATCGCGACCGCGAAGATCATCAAAGACTGACGCTCGCGGGCCCGCGCCTCATGCTCGGCCCCTACAACCCCGCGTCGACGTCCACCGCGCCCGCCGCGCCCTCGGGCAGGATCTCCAGCGGGCCCTGCGCGGCGAGCGACCGGCCGTCCGGTGACAGCGTGAAGCGTCGCACGACGCCGTCGGCGCCGCCCGTGTAGATCATGCCGGCGTCCGCCACGACGGCCCGCACCGCCGCGCCGGTCTCGGCCTGTGCGCGGATGACCGGCGCGCGCAGGCCCGCGGCGTCCGGTTCCCCGAGCCCCACGACCGAGAGGCGCCCGTCCTCGCTCCCGGCGAGCAGCAGCCCGCCGGGCGCCAGCTCGGGGGCGGCGCGCAGGATCACCACCGGGGCGGCGCCGGGGGGCAGCGTCGCCGGGGCCGCCTCCGGGTCCCCGCCCGGGATGAAGATGATGCGTCCGCCGTTGTCGCCGGCGAAGAGGCCGTCGGGTGTCCAGGCGAGGGCGGTGACCCACTTCGGGCTCACGCGCCATTGGGCCGTGCGTTCGCCGGTCAGCGGGTCGCGGAGGGCGACGTGGCCGTCCATGCCGGCCGTGGCGAGGCGCGTCCCGTCGGGCGAGAACGTCACGGCGTAGGCGGCCGCGCCGTGCACGCCCAGGTGTTTCCAGCAGGGCTCGGGATCGCACAGCCGCGCCACCGTGCCGCGATCCGCCGCGGCGTAGACCGTGCCCTCCCCCGCGTGGGGCACGGCGTCGTTCAGGTGTGCGTCCGGCAGGCGCATCCGGCCGCGGGGCGTCCCGTCGAGCCCCCAGCGCCCCACGCTGCCGTCCGCGGACGCGGTCGCGAGCCCGTCGCCGTCGAGGGGCCAAAGCCGGCGCACCGCGGCGTCGTGGGCGGCCCACCACGCCGGCATCGTGCCCGGCGGGGCATGCAGATCCCGCACGAACACGCGGCCCGTGGCGTCCCCGACGGCGAGGCGGTCGCCGGGCAGGCGGGCGAGCGCGGTGATGCCCGTCAGCCGCCGGAACCCGGGCACGCGGCCCTTGGGATTCTCGCGCGCCGCCGCCGCGACCTCGGCCTCCCGTCGTTGCGCCAGCCGGTGCGAGACGTGGACGAGCACGCCGGTCAACCCGGCGAGCGCCAGATAGACCAAAGGCCGCCTCACGCCGGGCCCCCGCCGAGCTCGGCCCGCAGCGCGTCGATCTCCGCGGCGAGGGCGTCGGTCAGGGCGCCGCCCGCCGCGCCCAGGCGCTCGGCCCGCAGCGCGGCCGGCAACACGTCCCAGGTGTACGTCTCGACCTCGAGGTGCTCGACTCGGCCCTGCGACACGGCGTGTCGCACGCCGGCGACCCAGTCCGCACGGGTCGTGCCCAGGCCGACCTCGTTCTCGCCCTCCCAGCCGATGGGCACGTGAAAGTGACAGCGCCAGGCCTCCGCGTCGCGCCAGACGGTCTCGTCCGCCCGCACGGCCGGCAGATCGACCGCCCGCCGCAGCGTCGGGGGCAATCCCGGAGACCCCCGGAAACGGCCCACGACCTGATGCAGGTAGCGGGGCTCGTCGTAGGCGAACAGCGCGGCCCGGGCGGCCGCGTCACCGGGACGGTCGAGGTGCAGCGCGCTCGACACCTGCATCTTGCCGATCACGATCCCCGCGTCGGCGAGGCGGTCGAGCGCGGCGACGGGGTCCTCGAACTGCACGGCCTGATGACAGGAGTCCCAACACAGACCGAGGTGTGATCGCACGTGTTCGCCCCGGGGCAACAGATGCCGCGCGAAGAACTCGAGGACCTCGTCCGTCGTCTCCAGTGTCGTGAAGGGCTCGGGCTCGAGACACAGCCGGATGTGCACCCCGCTCGCGTCCGCCAGCGCCGCGAGGTCGCGCGCGCTCGCTTCGAGCTGTTCCGCCAGCGCCCCCGGATCGGGCGTCTCCGACTTGAAGCCGCCCGCGACGGTGCTGATGGTACGCCGCTCGGGTCCGGGCAGCGCGGCGAGCACCGCAGCGAGGCGCCGCGTGTAGGTGCGGCGCGCGTCCGTGCGCCAGTCCGGCCGATAGACCGCGGCCTTGACCGTTGCCGCCGCAAAGTCGCCATACGGAAAGCCGTTGACCGTGAAGACGTAGAACCCAAGGTCGTCGAGCGTCGCGGCGAACGCCTCGAGCGCCGCGGGGTCGTCGGCGAGCGCCGTCGTCGCCGTATTGCCCAGGCGCAGCCCGAGCCCGAACGCCCGCCCCGGCGCAACGCGATCCCGCACGGCCGCGACCTCGCGCCGCAGCACGCCCTCGACCTCGGCCAGCGACTCGCCGGGGTGGACGTTGGTGCAGTAGCCCAGGTGGAGGCGGCGGCCGTCGGCGGTCAGGTGTTCCATCGCCGGGCAGGATGCCGGGTGGGGCGGGGGGTGTAAAGCGCGCGACTGCCGGCCGGGACGCGCGCGAGGGCCGCGCATTCCGGGAAGATCCTGGCTACCCTCCGGCATCACCCGAGCACCCCTGCAGCCACGAGGACCCGGAGCGCCGAGAGATGGGGACCCACTTACAGCAACGGCCCGAGCGGGCGCGACCCGCCGAAAGCAACGCGACCGCCCCCGCCCTCGCCGACGGCGGCACCGGTACGGTCTCGCGTCCGGCGCGCCTGCAATCGCAGGAGTTCGTCGGGGCGCTCGGACCGCAGGGCGCCGGCGCCGAGCCCGCGGCCGCGCAGGCCGCGCAGGCACCCGCCGAGCCCGTGGCGGCCGCGG